>NZ_JBXAQB010000008.1:0-270302 GCF_058806835.1 Roseococcus sp. GW821-FHT12F05 | reverse complement strand
GCGCTGGCACGGCAGGCACGGCCGCGACGGCGGCGGGCAGCTCGGCGACGGCAGCCGCGGGCAGCGCCACGGCGGCCGCGGGCTCGGCCACGACGGCGGCGGGCAGCGCGACGGCCGCTGCAGGGTCGGCGACGGCAGCGGCGGGCAGCGCCACCACGGCCGGCACGGCGAAGGACCAGGCGGTCGCCGCGGCAGGCGAGGCCGCGACCTCAGAGACCAATGCCGGCGCCTCGGCGCTGGCGGCCGATGCCTCGGCCGATGCTGCTGCGGCGAGCGCGAGCGCTGCGGGCGGCTCGGCCACGGCCGCGGCCGGCAGCGCGGGCACGGCGGGCACGGCCGCGACGGCGGCGGGCAGCTCGGCAACGGCTGCAGCTGCCTCGGCCAGCACCGCCAGCACGGCGCGGACCGCCGCGGTCACCGCGAGCGAGGAGGCGGCCGGAAGCGCCGCGGACGCCGCGGCCAGCGCGACGACGGCCGGCACGGCGAAGGACCAGGCCGTCGCGGCCTCGGGCACCGCGAGCACGGCCGCGACGGCGGCGGGCACCTCCGCCACGGCGGCCGCGGGCAGCGCGACCAGCGCCGCAGGATCCGCGACCGCTGCCGGCACCTCGGCGACGGCGGCCGCCGGCAGCGCCGCGACCGCGAGCACCCAGGCGGGCCTTGCGGGAACCGCAGCATCGGGCGCCGCCACGGCCGCCGCAGCCGCCGCCACGGCGCGCGACGAGGCCGAGATCAGCCAGGATGCGGCCGCCACCTCGGCCAGCCAGGCCGCAGCCTCGGCGGACACGGCCACGGGCCAGGCGGGCGCCGCGGCGACAGCCGCGACCGCCGCCACCGCGGCCGCCGGCGCGGCCGGCACCGCCGCGGGGTGGGCGGCGGATTCGGCCGCCAGCGCCGAGGAATCGGCCTCCGCGGCCCTGAGCCACGCCGCCTCCGCCGACGCGGCCGCGGGCACGGCAACGACGCAGGCCGGCGCCGCGCTTGATGCGGCGTCCGATGCAGCGGCCTCGGCGACCGCGGCCGGCACGGCGCGCGACGGGGCCGAGATCAGCCAGGACGCCGCGGCGACCTCGGCCGGCCAGGCGGCGGCCTCGGCCAGCACGGCGATAGGCCAGGCTGGGGCGGCGACGAACAGCGCCGCATCCGCAGCGGCCGACGCGGCGCTGGCTGGCACCTCCGCCGAGCTGGCCTCCGCGGCGCGCACCGAGGCCGTCGCCGCCCGCGATGCGGCGAACAGCGCTGCGGTCACCGTCGGCGCCGCTCTCACGGGTGACACCGCGATCGTCGCCTCGCTGGGCGATCTGCCGGCCACGGGCGTCGACCGGCGCCTTTACAGCGTGCTGGATATCGGCCGGAACTACCGCTGGTGGACCGTGCGGCCGCCCGGCTCTCCCGGCGTCGGCACGGCCGGCTACGTCGACGAATCGCCGACCCTCGGCGCCGTCGATCAGCACGTGAACGATCTCGGCGCCAAGAGGAAGGCGCCCTCGAGCCAGCGCGACACGATCTGGGACGTCAAGGACGCGTCCAACCGGCAGGCCGTCCGCATCCGCAGCGACGGCGCGATGCTGGGCGATCATCGCACCCGCGACGGGACGCCCTACTCCTCGGCAGCGGACGTCCAAGAGGTCGTGGATGCCGTGGGCATCAGGACCAAGGCGCCGTCCGGCCAGCGCGACACGATCTGGGATGTCAGGGACGCTTCGGGCCGGCAGGCCGCCCGCATCCGCAGCGACGGCGCGCTGCTGGGCGATCATCGCACCCGGGATGGCACGCCCGTCACGGACGTCGGGCCCATCTACGGCGCCTGGCGGCTCCGCAACGTCACCGCGATCGGCCAGCAGATCCTCTCCCTGCGCGCCGGCGTGCCCAACAACGGCGGCGGCAAGCTGATCTGCGCGGCCCTGAGCAACAGCTGGAACTCGCTCGCCAACGGCTCGCTGGAGCTGCACAAGGCCCTGACGGACGCCTACGGCTCCGCGGGCCTCGGCCTCGTCCGGGCGCAGGTCCGCGCGTCCGCCTACAACTCCGCGGGGGCCAACCAGGAGTGCACGATCCAGACCTCGGCGGGCTGGGTCCAGAACCTCTATGCCTCGGCGTGGATGCTGGGCATCGAGACGTCGACGGCGGGCGAGTGGGCCGATCTGACCTTCCCGGCCGGCGCCACCAATATCCTCGCGTACCTGGGCGGCACCGGCGAGATCCGCAGGCAGTGGAACGGCGGCGCGTGGACGCCGCACACGATCGACGCGGCCCTGCCGACGCCGCTGGACCTGTCAGGGGTCCTCGCGGGAGGCGGGACGCTGCGGATCGAGGTCGTGTCGGGCCGCATCGAGCTGCACGGCTATGACCTGCAGAACACCAGCAGCGGCATCCGCTGGCACAACCTGGGCCAGGCGGGGACCGACACGGGCGACTGGGTCGCCATCCCGGAGGCAGGCTTCATCGCGGGCCTCCAGCACCTCGGCATCAACTACCTGCACATCGCGCACGGGGTGAACGATCAGTTCAACGACGGCGTCGTCGCGGTCAGCCCGAGCCAATACTACACGAAGCAGAACACCCTGATCGACCGGGCGCGCGAGGCCAATCCGGACATCGACATCCTGCTGATCACGCAGCCGGAGGTCCGCGTCGCCAGCAGCTCCTACGCGCCGATGCGGGACTACGCACTCGTCGACCGCACGGTCGCCCGCGAGCGCACCGTGGCGCACCTGGACCTGCAATACGCCTTCGGCGAGCGCTGGGAGGACTACGCCACGGGGACCACGCGGCCGTTCCTGACCCCGGACGGCATCCACCCGCTCGCGCCCCAGGGGCGGTCGCTGATCACGGCGTGGATCCGCCAGGTCTTCATGAACGCGGCCCGATAGGAGGCACCCATGCCCGACATGCTCAGCTACCGGTGCGGCACGATCACCAATCCGGACGTGCCCGTCGTCCTGGACGACCCGTACCTGGAGGACCACAACGGCGGCACGCTGTGCCTCTTCGACCTCTCCTACGACGGGTCGTATGACGGGGCGGTGGGGGGCGTCGCGCCTGTCGCGGGGTCGATCGTCCGCGATCTCTCCGGGCGCGGCAACCACGGCGTCGTGAACCGCATCGGCGCCGTGCCGACGGAAGGCAACGTCAAGCTGCCCGGCTATGCCAATGGCGGCTTCAACTTCTCGGCCCTGACGCAGTGCGGCAGCGAGATCGTCTTCCCGCCCGCGATCGCCGAGCACATCCAGGCCCAGGTCAACAGCTACTACCTCATGCTGCTGTACGCGATCCTGCCGGCGGATGCGGATTGGCCCACCGCCACCATCACCCATCCCCTGTGGACGTTCACCTCCGCCGCCGGCGGCTGGACCGCCGAGGAAGAGCTCGTCATGGTCAACATGACCGCGTCCGGCAGCCTCCGCCGCATCACCGCCCAGGTCGCGAGCGGCAGCTCCTACCAGACGCTCGGCGGGACCAACACCAACGCGAACGAGTACGGCAAGCTCACCCAGATCGCCGTCTATCGCACGGCCTCGGGCGCCACGCTGCGCTGGCGCAACGCGGGCCGCACGGAGATCGCCGGCGTCAACCCGGCCAACCTCAAGCCGGTCGACAACCTCTCCGGCAAGTCGTGGCACGTGGGCGTCGGCAACGCCTTCTGGTCCACCGCCTTCGATACGGCCGCGAAGTTCAAGGTCTGCCGCGGCGCCGTTGAGGACCTGGAGGCGTCGGGCCGCAATCCCGTGACCGTGCTCAATGCCGACTGGGATCGCGTCGTCGCGAGCGGCGTCTTCGCATGAGCAGGCCGCGAGGCTCTGGAACGGCCGTGCAGGCGGCTGGAGCCGGCGCGGCCACCTGTGTGCCCCCGGGAGGCGACAGGCACCTCTTGGCGGGCTCTTACGGCTCTTATCCGGCATCCTCGGCGGGTGGGTCATGACCGTCCTCGCCCCGGCGATCGAGCTCTACGGCTACCAGCGCCGGTGGCTGTCGGACAAGGCGCGATTCAAGATCGGGATGTTCGCGAGGCAGACCGGCAAGACCTTCACCACCACGCTGGAGATCGCCGATCGCGTCATGGAGGCGGAGGTCAGCGGCCGCCGCGAGCGCTGGGTCATCCTGAGCCGTGGCGCGCGCCAGGCGAAGGAGGCCATGGACGAGGGCGTGAAGCTCCACCTGAAGGCGTATCAGATGGGCTTCGAGGCCATCGAAACCGAGGAGCTCTTCGGCGAGACGAAGTACACCCAGATCGAGGTGACCCTCCCGGGCGGCAGCCGCATCACGGCCTTGCCCGCCAACCCGGACACCGCCCGTGGCTTCAGCGCCAATGTCTTTCTCGACGAGTTCGCCTTCCACCAGGACAGCCGAGCCATCTGGAAGGCCCTCTTTCCCGTCATCTCGAATGGGTTCGATCTGCGGATCACGAGCACGCCGAACGGCCTCGGCAACAAGTTCCACGAGCTGATCACCGGAAAGGGTGACGGCTGGAGCCGTCACGAGGTCAACATCGTCCAGGCCGTGGCGGATGGCCTGCCGCGGAACATCGAGGAGATGAAGGCGGCGCTGAACGACGAGGACGCCTGGGAGCAGGAGTTCATGATCCGCTTCCTGGACGAAGCGAGCGCCTGGCTCACCTACGAGCTCATCTCCTCCTGCGAGCACGAGGACGCCAGCCGGCCGGAGCTCTACCAGGGCGGCCCCGTCTATCTCGGCGTCGATATTGGGCGCCGGAAGGATCTCTATGTGCAGATTGCGCTCGAGCTGGTCGGCGATGTCCTCGTCGAACGCGAGCGCGTCGAGCTGAAGGCGGCGAAGTTCGCGGAGCAGGATGCGGCGCTGGCTGAGTTCTTCGAGCGGTACCGCGTGGTCCGATGCTGCATGGATCAAACGGGCATGGGCGAAAAGCCGGTCGAGGACGCGCAACGGCTCTATGGCATGTCGCGTGTCGAGGGCGTGCTGATGACCGCGCCCGCTCAGCTGCGCATGGCCACCCTCGCGAAGGAGACGTTCGAGGACCGCGGTGTGCGGATCCAGCAGGGGCACGCGCTCTACCGCTCCGACCTACACAAGGTGAAGAAGGTCGTCGGTCCCACCGGTATTCCGCGCTTCATGGCGGAGCGTGACGAGGGCGGCCATGCGGACCGGGCCTGGGCCCTGTTCCTCGCGATCGCCGCCGCCGACAAGCCGGCGCTGCCGATTGGCGGCCGCGGCAGCGGCGTGAAGCGGCAGTCCTCGGGCCTGCGCGACTTCCTGGGGGCGGCATGAGCACGGAGCAGGTCGAAAGGGCAGCGCAGCTCGAGGTCGCTTCCAGCGGGATCCTGGCTGCGCTCGAGGCCGCTGGCATCGGCGAGGATCCCGGAGCGATGGCGGCTGCGCTCGGCGTGGTGCTGGGAAGCCTCGCCCAGGCGACTGCGCAGGGCGAGACCTTCATTCAGACCGCGGCGTCCGTCGCACGCGCCGTCATGAACGGCGAAATGGACCGGTAGCAGGACAGGGGAAGAGGCATCATGGACATCAAGGTCACCATCCCTTCGGGCCAGTCGATCAGCGCGGCCGAGCCGCGGCTCAACGGCCTGGTCCCGATCGGGCTTCTCACGCCGCCGGGCTGGGACGCGGCCGCGCTCACCTTCCGCGGCACGATCGACGGCAGCACCTGGTTCGACCTCTACGACGAGTATGGGGGCGAACTGCAGATCGGCGTCATGCCGACGGCGGCGGTCCGGCGCATCGCGCTGCCGTATCGCAGCCTGCTCGGCCTGGCCACCCTGCGGCTGCGTTCCGGCCTTGCGGCGTCGGCGGTGAATCAGACGGCGCAGCGCGACTTCACCTTGCTCCTCTACCAGATCTGACGATGCGGCGGCTCCTGCTCGATGGCGACCAGCGCTTGCGGCACGTCGCGCCGAGGTATCTCGGTCCGCGCGTCGCCTACACGCGCACCGGGCCGGCGACGGGGTGGACGAACGGCGTCCCCAGGTTCGACGTCGCGACGGACGCCGCGAGGTTCGACATCTCGGGCTACCCGATCGGCGAGGGGCAACGGACCAACCTCAACCCAGCCCCTCGCACGCCCGCCGGCGCGGGCTGGACCAGTACCGCCCTCGCCTCTGTGGTGGCCGTCACCGGGCCTGACGGCGTGGCCGGGTCCGCCTTCGCCCTGGTGGAAGACACCGCGAACGCCTCGCACAACGCCATCTTGCCCTCCATCTCTTTCACTTCCGGATTGAGCTACGCGATCTCTGCAGTGTTGAAGGCAGATACCTGCCCCACCGCGCAGCTAGCGTTCCCGTCCAGCGCCTTCGGGGCAACTGCCTTCGCCAACTTCAACCTCAGCACAGGGGCGGTTGGGACACTGGGTGCCGCAATAACGAAGGCCTCCCTCAAGGACATCGGCGGGGGGTACTTCCTGGCGGAAGCTGTGGCTCCTGCTACTGCCACGGCCAGCACCACGGCTGCGGTCGTGATGACGCCATCTGCCAGCGCTACGCGTCTCCAGGCCTATGTCGGAACCGGCCGCCAACTTCTGGTCGGTCCTGTGCAGATGGAGCAGGCGGCCTTCGCCTCCACGCTCGCTCTCCCGGCCATTGGTTCGCCCTCCTCTGTCACCAGAGGCGCTGACACCATCGCGACCCCCCTCCTGCGGCCCGGCGGCCCCGGCACCATCGTCCTCGCGGCTCGCCCAGGGCAGGCGGCGCCGAGCAGCGTTCAACAGACATTCGTTGCTGTGCATGACGGGACGGATGCCAACAATCTTTGGCTGCGCACTTTAGCAGGCAGTAACACCATCCGTCTCACCCGCACCGTAGGCGGTAGCGGCTCCAGCCTCGATCTCGGCACTCAGACGCCAGGGAGCATTGCCGCCCTGGCGCTCACCTGGGACGGCCAAGGCAATGCCTGGGCCAAGATGCGCGGCGGCGTCTGGCAGACCGTAGCCGGTGCGGCAACGGCCCTGACCGGGATGAGGGCGATGAACAACGTCGCTGGAAATGCCTCAATGTTCGGGTCGGCCGCCTACCTGGACGAGTACCCCTTCGCCATGAGCGAGGCTCGCGTGGATGCGGCCCTCGCCACTCTGCCCGTCTGAGGAGGACGTCATGCCCGACTGGATCGAACTTCGCTGGTATGGCCCCGCCGAGCTGGTCGAGGCCGCGCGCCAAGCCCTGCCGCAGGACAGCGCCGTCGTGGGGGTCCTGATCCCGCCGATCGGCGAGCCGCTGCGCGTGCTGGATGGGCTGGCCGCGATCTCGTTCCTCTCCGCCGAGGCGCGCGAGCTGCCGGATGGCCTGCTGGACGATCGGCCGCAGACGATCACGGCCCTGCAGGGCGTGCTGACGGTGGACGCGCCGGAGCCGGAGATGGGCGGGTAGCATGAGCGACACCACACAGCCCCCGCAGCGCCTGGCCGGCCGCATCGGCCGCGTCGCGCTGAAGAGCGAGATCGCCACCCTCGCCAACGACCCGCTGAAGTTTCTCTTCGGCAAGCGGATCGCCAGCTCGGACGTCGTCATCGCCAGCCGCGGCCGCGGCCGCGGGCTCGACCTCTACGACGACCTCGAGCGCGACGACCAGGTCGGCACCGTGCTCGACAAGCGCAAGGCCGCCGTGGTGGGGCGGGAGTGGACGCTCGAGGCGGCCGACGAAAGCCCGGAGGCGCAGCAGGCGCTCGCCATCGTGCAGCAGGCGCTGGACGGCATCGCCTTCAACCAGGCCGTGCACGACCTGCTCGACGCGGTCATGAAGGGCTACTCCGTCCTCGAGGTCATCTGGAAGGTCGAGGGCAACCTGCTGCTGCCGGCCGCGCTGAACGCGAAGAACCCGAAGCGCTTCACCTTCCACGACGCGCCGGGCGCGCCGCAGCTGCGGCTGCTGACCAAGGCGGCCCCGATCGACGGCGAGGAGCTGCCGGACCGGAAGTTCGTCCTCCACCGCCACGGCGGCAAGTACGGCGACCCCTACGGCGCCGGCCTCGGCCAGCGGCTGTTCTGGCCCGTCTTCTTCAAGCGGCAGGGTGTGGCCTTCTGGCTCTCGGCGCTGGAGAAGTTCGGCCAGCCAACCGTGCTCGGGAAGTACCCGCAGGGGTCGTCGGACAAGCAGATCGACGACCTGCTGGACGTGCTCCGCGCCATCGCCTCGGAATCGGCCGTCGCAATTCCCGAAGGCATGGCGGCCGAGCTGCTGGAGGCGAAGCGCGCCGGCAGCTTCGACTCCTACGAGAAGCTGGCCCGCTACATGGACGAGGCCATCTCGAAGGTGGTTCTGGGCGAGACGCTGAGCACCGATTCCGGGGACAACGGCAGCCGCGCCCTGGGCGAGGTGCACAACGATGTCCGCCTCGAGCTCTCGCAGGGCGACGGAGACAAGCTCTCGGACACGCTGAACGAGGGCCTGATCAGCTGGATCACCGTCTTCAACGGCCTGCCGGAGAAGGCCGCGCCGCGCCTCTGGTGGGACATGACGCCGCCCGAGGATCTGACGAAGCGCGCGGAGCGCGACGGGAAGATCTTCGCCCTGGGGTACAAGCCGACGCCTGAGTACATCACCGCCACCTATGGCGAGGGGTGGGAGGCGAAGCCGGAGCCGGTGCAGCCGCCGTCAGGCCGGCCGCCGGCGGCCACACCCGAGGAGCTCGCCGCCTTCGCCGAGGCGGAGGACACGGACGCGCCCTCGCGCCTGGCCGCGCAGCTGGACCGCGCCGCCGGCGCCGCGCAGGACCGGAAGATCGAGATGCTGCGCGCCGAGCTCGGCGCCGCGAAGGATCTCCCCGATCTCGCGGACCGCCTGGCCCAACTCTACCCGCGCATGCATGACGTGGCCTTCGCCGAGCTGATGCAGCAGGCGCTCGGCCTCGCCTCGCTCGAGGGGCGCAACGCGATGCTTGATCTGGGGTCCTGAGGAGGTCATGTGTGGATAACCTTTCCATAAGGACGCATGAGCCCCCGACCCGCGCCCCAATCCGTGCTGGAGCTGCTGAGGGGCGGGCCACGGCGCCTGTCCGAGCTGCAGGCCTCGACACGTCGGGCGCTGGCCGAGCTGGCCGCGGCGGATTGCCCTCTTGTCGAAAGAGAGGGTGACTGGGTGTTCCTCTCCGGCGCCGGACTGGAAATATTCGCCCGCCGGCACGCCGCCGGACGCGGATCATGAGCGGAACGGCGCCCTCCGCGCTGGCTCTGCCCTTCGCGCCCGCGATCGACTTCTTCCGCCGCAAGCTCGACCTGCAGACCCCGGCCTGGGACGCGATCATGCGCGGCCAGCACGCGGTGGCCTTCACCATCGCCGGTGCGATGAACTCCGACCTGCTGTCCGACTTCCGCAAGGCGGTGGGCCAGGCCATCGCCGAGGGCCGCACGCTCGCCGACTTCCGGGGAGATTTCGACGCCATCGTGAAGCGGCACGGCTGGAGCTACCGCGGCTCCCCCGGCTGGCGATCGCGCGTCATCTTCGAGACCAACCTGCGCACCGCCTATGCCGCCGGCGCCTGGGAGCAGCTGCAGCGCACGAAGGCGACGCGGCCGTACCTGCGCTACTCGGCCGTCATGGATGGGCGCACGCGGCCGCTGCACCGCGCCTGGCACGGCACCATCCTGCCGATCGACCACGCCTGGTGGAAGACGCATTACCCGCCCAACGACTGGGGCTGCCGCTGCACCGTCATCACCGTCTCGGAGCGGGATCTCGCCCGGCGAGGCTGGAAGGTGACGGACCCCGCGCCCTCCTCGGGCACGGCGCCGCGGCGCGTCGAGCGCAGCGACGGCACCTCGGCGATCGTCGAGCTCCCGCCCGGCATCGGCTACGGCTGGGACTATAACGTGGGCCTGGCCGCCTATGGGCAGCAGCTCGACCGGCAGGCGATGGACGAGGCGGCGCGACAAGGTGCCCGCCCCTGGAAGAGCCTCACGCCCGGCGACTGGCAGTCGGCCGGCCGGCCGGAGCAGCTGCCGGCGCGCGAGGCGCAGGCGGCGATCGGGCCGGGCGTGGCGGATCTCGCCGGCATGGTGGCGGCGGTGGCGCGCGCGATCGGCGGCGACACGGCGGCGCTGCCCACGCCGATCGGGCACACGGTCCACGTCTCGGCCGAGGCGCTGGCGGCGCACCTGGCGCTCGACCGCGCGCCCTTCGTGCCGCTGCTGCCGGAGGTCATCTTCGATCCCGAGGAGGTGTGGCTGCAATTCGAGCAGCACGAGCGCACCGGCAAGGTGGTGCTGCGGCAGCGCTTCGTGACGCGGCTCGCGACGGGGCCGGCCCGTGGGTACCTGGCCGTCGTGCAGGCCATGAACGGGAGGCTGGAGGCGTGGACGTTCTTCCCGCTGAGGCGGCCGGGCGAGCTGAACCGCGTGCGGGTCGGCCAGCTCGTCTATGTCAGGGAGGAGGGCGTCAGTCCGCCGCCGGAAGCGCCACCGGGCGAGGGTTAACGGGGGCGGCCCCGACCTCTCGCCGTCGTGAGGTCGAACGTAGGGAGAGCTTCCCGTCGAAGCAAGCGTCGCGCTAGGGTCGACACATGGCCGAGTTCCATGACCGCGAGCTTTTCCTAGTGAAGAAGGCGCTGGCCATCGCCGTGCTCGTCATCGAGGGCAACGACACTCCCTTCCAGTCCTTTTCCGACATGACCGAGATGAAGGACATGCTCGACCGGCTGGTTGTCGGCGACGACGAGCTGGCGCATCTGCTGTTCGCGGCTCGCATCCAGATCACCGGCCGCGCCGATTGATCGCCGGCCCGGAAGCGCTTCCGGGCCGATGACGCGCTTCTGACCCGGCATAGGTGCGGCCATGGCCGCATCGCTACCCCCCTTCGAGGTCTTCCGCGCCGGCACCCATCTCGACATGGGTGGCCGCGAGCTGACCTTCTCCGCCGCGGACATCGCGGCGATGGCAAGTGCCTTCAATCCCGCACGGCGCGCCGCGCCGCTGGTCGTGGGCCACCCCAAGCATGACGCGCCGGCCTATGGCTGGGTCGAGCGGCTCGAGGCCCGCGACGGCTCGCTCTGGGCCCATCCGGTCGATGCCGAGCCCGCCTTCGCCGAGCTCGTGCGGACCAAGCGCTTCCCGAACCGCTCCGTCATGCTGCTGCCGCCGGGTGCGTCCGGGAACCCCAGCGCAGACGCCTACTACCTGAAGCACGTCGGCTTCCTCGGCGCCCAGCCGCCGGCGCTGCAGGGGCTGAAGACCATCGCCTTCAGCGCCGACGAAGAGGCCGTTCAGATCGCCTTCATGGAGCCCGGCGCCGCCTGGCGCTTCTCCTCCATCGGCCGCCTCTTCCGCGCCCTGCGCGAGCGGCTGATCGCGGACCGGGACCTGGAGACCGCGGACCAGGTGCTCCCCTCCTACGCGATCGAGGATCTCGAGGCCGCCGGCCGCGAGGCCGATGCCGCCGCGCTTCCCGCCTACTCCGAACCCAGCAAGGAACCCGACGTGACGGACACCACCGCGGAGCGCGCGGCCGCGCTCGATGCCAAGGAGCGCGAGCTCACGGCAAAGGAGCAGCAGCTCCAGGCCAAGGAGCACGGCTTCGCCGAGCGCGAGGCGCAGGACCGCCGGGCCGAGGACGTGGCCCTCGTGGACCGGCTCGTCGGCGAGGGGCGGCTGATCCCCGCCATGAAGCCCGACACGCTGGCCTTCATGGCCGGCCTGCAGCCCGACGAGGCGACGATCGCCTTCGCCGAAGGGGGCGCGAAGCACACGCCGCGCGCGGCCTTCCACGCGCTGCTCGGCCGCCTGCCGAAGATCGTGCCGCTGGGCGAGCTCGCGCCGGGCGAGGGCGAGGCGCGCGTCGACGCGAGCGACCCCGTCGCGATCAACCGCGAGGCCCTCGCCTACCAGGAGCGCGAGCGCGCCCAGGGCCGGGAGGTCACCATCATCGACGCCGTGGACCATGTCATGAAGGGGAAAGTCGCATGATCGGCTCCGGCACCATTCTCAACTACCGGGCGGGCGGCGCGATCGGCGCCAACCGCGTGGTCAAGGCGGGCGGCACCGCCGGCCAGGTCGTGCAGGGCACGGCCGGCACCTGGTTCGGCGTCTGCCGGCAGCCCGGCGGCGCCGCTTCCGGCGATCGCGTGGACGTCCAGCACGACGGCATCGCGCCCATCGTGGCCGGCGGCACGATCAGCGCCCCGGGGCCGGTCGCGGCGGACGCCAACGGCGCCGTTGTCGCAGCCGCGCCGGCCGCCGGCGTCAACCTGCTGGTGGTGGGCTTCATGCTCACGCCCTCGGCCGCCGCCGGCGACATCATCGACGTGCAGCTCGCGCCGCACACCATGCAGGGAGCCGCCTGAGCCATGCCCGACACCCCTTTCGTCGTCCAGCCGCGCCTGACCGCCATCTCGCTGGGCTACCGCAATGAGGAGCTGATCCAGGATCAGGCCCTGCCGCGCGTGCCCACCGGCGGTACTCAGACCTACCTCTGGCTCAAGTACACGCTGGCGGACGGTCTCACCATTCCGGACACCCGCGTCGGCCGCACCGGCCAGCCGCGGCAGTACGAGCCCTCGTCCACCGAGGAGACCAGCAAGACGGAGGACTATGGCATCGACATCCCGGTGCCGAATGCCGACGTGAGGAACAACCAGGGCCAGGCGGACGCGAACGCGCGCCGCGTGGCCGATCCGGAGGGCCGGGCCGCCCTCGTCTCCCGCGACATCGTCGCGCTGGACCGCGAGGTCCGCGTGGCGGGGAAGATCTTCGGCGCCGGCACCTATGGCGCGTCGAACAAGGTCACGCTGTCCGGCACGTCGCAATGGTCCGACTTCACCAACTCTGATCCGGTCGCCGCGATCCTGGCGGCGATGGACGGGCTGATCATGCGGCCCAACGTCATGGTGCTGGGGCAGTCGGTGTGGACCAAGCTGCGTCAGCATCCGAAGGTCGTCTCCGCCGTGCTCGGCAATGCCGGCACGCAGGGCATCGCCTCGCGCGAGGCGGTGCGCCAGCTGCTGGAGCTCAACCAGCTGCTGATCGGCCGGAGCTTCCTCAACACGGCGCGGCCGGGCCAGGCGGCCACCCTCTCGCGCGTCTGGGGCAAGCACGCGGCGATGTACTACCTCGATCCCGCCGGCGGGCCGAAGGACAAGATGAGCTTCGGCTGGACCGCGGTCTGGGACGAGGCCACCACCGGAACCATCGCGGATCCCAACATGGGCGTGCGCGGCGGCACGAAGGTGCGCTGCTACGAGAGCGTGGACGAGCAGGTCGCCGCGCCCGACCTCGGCTACCTCTTCACCAACGCGGTGGCCTGACGTGGCGAAGGCGCCGAAGGCGGCCGCGGCCGCCGGCACGCCGGCGCCCCAGCAGGCGCCGGCCGAATTCCAAGGGGCGGGCGACGCCGGCGGCGGGAGCGATCCGGCCGCCGGCGCCGAGGCCGGCAGCAATGCCGTCCAGACACCCACAACCCCAGCGACGGGGGAAGGCACGCCCAGCGTGCCGGAACCCGTCCCCCCCGCCGCCTCGGATGCGGCGGGGACCGATGCCCGCGATGACGCCTCCCAGGCGCCGCCCGCGGATGAGACGCCTGCGGCCGAGCCGCGCATGATCACCGTGAAGATCCTCTCGCCCGTCGAGCACGACGGCGAGGAGATCGCGATCGGCAAGGAGCTCACCCTGCCGGAGAAGCAGGCCGCGGCGCTCGTGCTCGCGGGCGCGGCCGGCCAGCCGGACGAATAGCGCGCGCCATGCCCTACGCCACCCAGGCGGATCTGACCCGGCGCTTTGGCGACGAGGAGCTGATCCAGCTCACCGACCGCCTGCAGGTCGGCCAGATCGCCGAGGTGGTGGTGGCGGCCGCGCTGGCCGACGCCGGCGGAATCATCGACAGCTACCTGGGCCCCCGATACGCGGTGCCCGTCTCGCCCGTGCCGGAGCTGCTGCTCCGCCTGGCCTGCGACATTGCGCGCTTCCTGCTGCGCGGAGAGACGGCCAGCGAGGCCGTCCGCAAGGCCTATGAGGACGCCATGAAGACGCTGCGCGACCTGTCCGAGGGGCGGGCCGTGCTCGTGGGCGCGGCGCCGGCGCCACCGGGGGGGACGCCGGCGATCGGGAGCGGCACGGCGCGCGTCTCGGCGCCGTGCCGCCGGCTCGATCGGCCCTCGCTCTCGGACTACCTGGGATGAGCGGCGCCCGCATCGAGATCTCGGCCAACGTCGCCGAGGCGCAGGCGACCTTCGCGCAGATCCTTGAGCTCGGTGGTGATCTCACCCCCGTCATGGAGGATATCGGCGGCGCTCTGGTGGCCAGCACGAAGCTGCGCTTCGAGACGGGCAGAGGGCCGGACGGCATCCCCTGGAAGAAGAGCCGCCGCGCCGAGGAGGAAGGCGGCAAGACGCTGGTGGACCGCGGCCTGCTGCGGGACAGCATCCATTTCGAGGTCTCGGCCAACCAGGTGCTGGTGGGCACCAACGACCGGCGCGCGCCGGCGCATCAGTTCGGCGCGATCATCCGCCCGAAAACGAAGAAGGCCCTGCGCTTCAAGACGGCGGGCGGCTGGGCCACCGTGCAGCGCGTCGTTCTGCCCCGGCGCGCCTTCCTCGGCCTGGATGCCGAGGACCGGGACGAGATCCGCGACATCGCGATCGACCACCTGCGCGCCGCCAGCACGCCGCCCGGGGGCAGCCCCGCATGATCCAGCTCGTCCGCGACCGCCTGCGCGCGCTGCTGGTGCCCGACACGCTCAAGATGGTGGAAGGCGCCGCCGAATGGGCCGCGCTCACCTCGCCGCCGCCCTCGGCGCGCCGCCCCTGCGCCTACGTTTTCCCGATGGTGCTCGATCCGGGCCCGAACCTGCTGGCCGCCGGCGGATTCCGCCAGCGCATCACGCAGACGATCGGCGTCGCGATCTGCACCGCCAACCTGCGCGATGCGCGCGGCGAGGCGGCGATGGGCGACATCGACGTGCTGCTGCCCGCCGTTTGCGGCGCGCTCTTCGGCTGGAAGCCCGAGGGGCAGGAAAGCCCCCTGCTGCTCGGCCCCGGCAAGCTGCTGGACGCCTCGGACGGCCTGGTCGTCTGGCAGCAGCTGTTCCGCTCCGACGCCCTCATCACCAAGCTCTAAGCGAGGCCTCAACGATGGCTAAGAAGCCCCTGACCACCCCTGAGCAGCCCGTGCCGACGGGCGAGATGCCCGCCCGCGGCGGCCTCTACGAGCGGCGGCCGGACGGCTCGCTCGCGCTGGTGGAGGCGACGGATGCGCCCGCGGATCCGGCGCCGCCGCCCGCGGCGCCGGCCGAGGGGGAGGGCTGAGCCATGGCGCAGTATGACCGCGTCGTCGTGCTGGCTCGCCAGGAGGCGAGCTACGGCGTCGATCCCATCCCGGCGGCCGCCACGCATGCGATCCTGATGCAGGACGTGACCTGGACCGTCGACGCCGAGGAGGCGGCGCGCCCCATGGTGCTGCCGCATCACGGCAACGACCCGTTCTCGCTGGTCGCGCACCGCTGCGGGCTCGCCGGTTCCATCGACCTCGCCGGCAGCGGCACGGCCGGCCTGGCGCCAGGCTGGAGCCCCTTCGCGCGGTCCTGCGGCCTCGCGGCGGTCGTGGTCGCATCGACCAGCGTGACCTACTCGCCCGTCTCGAGCGGCTTCGAGAGCGAGGCCTTCTACCACTTCCTCGACGGCTCCGTGCACAAGGGCCTCGGCGTGCGCGGGGACTTCTCGCTGGAGCTCCCGAACAAGGGTCATCCGCGGCTCACCTTCAACATGATGGGCCTCTATGTCGCGCCCACTGGCCTGGCCATGCCGGTGCCCACCCTCACCGCGTTCAAGGATCCGGTGCCGGTCGACTTCACCAACACGACCAAGCTCTCGATCGGCGCCACGGAGCTGCCCTTCACCAGCTTCCGCTACACCCACGGCAACCAGGTGACGCGGCGGGAGCTGCCGGGCGCCAGGAGCGTGATCATCAGCGGCCGCACGCCCTCGCTCGAGTTCACCGTCGAGGCGCCGGACGCGGTGAACCCCGATCTCTTCGCGCTGCGCGGCACCGTCCAGAACCTCGCCGTCCAGCACGGGCAGGTCGCGGGCAACATCATCCAGCTCGCGGTGCGCGCGCGCATCCAGGGCAACCCGCGCTACAGCCGCGGCGACGAGGGCCAGACCTATCTGACCTTCAGCGCGCGGCCGGAGCCCACGCTCGCCGGCAACGACGAATTCTCGATGGTGGTGCGCTGATGTTCAAGCTGGAGACCGAGGCGAAATGGACCTGGCCCGTCGTCGTGCGGGTGCCCAGCGAGGCCGGCTTCGAGGAGCGGCAGTTCCGCGCGCATTTCCGCCTCCTCCCGGAGGAGCGCCGGCGCGAGCTCGACGCCTCGCCGGACGGGGCCGACCAGCTGCTGCGCGAGTGCGTGGTGAAGGTGCTGGACATCACGGACGAGGCCGGCGAGCTGCAGCCGCATTCCGCCGAGCTCTTCGAGGCGATGATCGCCGTGCCGTGGATCCGCATCGGCCTGCTGAACAGCTACATGCGGGCCCTCACAGGCGCGCCGCCCGAGGCCGCGGCGGGAAACTGAGGGAGGCCGCGGCCGCCTGGGCCCGCGGCAGAGCCTCTTCCCCCGCCCAGGTGAATTCCCTCGCCGAGCAGGCACGCGGCCTCGGGCTGCCCCCGGACATGCTGGCCGCCATGGAGCGGACGGCCGCCCGCGGCGCGCCGGAGCATGTCGGGATCTGGAAGGAGAACTGGGGGGCGGTGCGGGTGTTTCTGGCCATGGGGACGCAGTGGCGGCGGGCGGGCATGAGCGGGGTGCCGGTCGGCCTCGACTACGCCGCCCTGCCGGCGATCGCCGGCGCGCTCGGCGTGCCGGCCGACGCCGACCTGCTGGCGCGCCTGCGCGTGATGGAGGCCGAGGCGGGGCAGCTGCTGCGGGCACGCCATGTCCGGTAGCATCCTCAACCTCGCGCTCCGCATCACGGGCGATGCCGGCCAGATGCGGGCGGAGGTGGCCGGCGCGAAGGCCGACATCGGCTCGCTCGGCGCGGCGGCGCAGCAGGCTGGTGGCGTCGCGACGCCGGCCTTCGCCGGCATTGAGGCGGGGGCCCGCCGCGCAGCCGCCGGCGCGCGGGACTTCGCCGCGGGCGCGGACCAGGTCACCCGCTCCACCGCCCTGACCTCCAACCAGATGCGGCAGCTGGCGCCGCAGATCAACGACGTCCTGACGCAGCTGGCCCTCGGCCAGTCGCCGCTCATGATCCTCGCGGCGCAGGGCGGCCAGATCACGCAGATCTTCGGCGGCGTGCGCGCCACGCTGGGCGCGGTGGCCGGCCTGCTGGGCGGGCCCGTGGGCATCGCGGCGCTCGGCGCGGCCGCGGGCCTCGGCGCGATCGCGCTGCAGGCCGAGCGGCAGGAGCGCGCGCTGATCGCCAATTCCGTGCAGCTGCGCCGCACGCGGGACGACTATGTGTCGCTCGCGTCGTCGGTGGAGCAGGCGGCGCGGCGGATCTCCGGCAGCACCTCGCTCTCCACCGGAGACGCGCGCGACGCCGGGCTGATCATCGCGGGCCAGCGCCGTTTCTCCGGCGATTCCGCCGAGATCGAGCGGCTGACGCGGCTCTCGGCGGACCTCGCTCGGGTCATGGGCGTGGACGTGCCCACGGCGGCCGAGAAATTCGTCGCGAAGGCGATCGCCGACCCGGCCCGGGCGGCACGCGAGGCGGCGGATGGCGGCCTGCGCGGCTTCGACGAGGCGCTGGTCCGCCAGGTGCAGCGCCTGCAGGCGAGCGGTGACGCCGGCCGCGCCACCACCACGGTGCTCGAGGCCTTCGGCCGTGCCGCCGGCGGGGCCGCGGGCGAGCTGACCCAGGTCCAGTCCGCCTGGACGACGCTGATGAACAGCATCACGTCCGGGCTGGAGGCGGTCGGGGAGGCGGTGGCCTCTGTGATCCTGCGCGCTGGCCGGGTGGCGCAGAGCCCCGAGGGTCAGTCCTATGCGGATCAGCAGCGGACCGGCGACCAGGATCCAGAGATCGTGCGCTCCGGCAGCCGGTCGCTCCTCACGTGGGAGGGCATGCGCGGCGCGCTCGGCCTGGACGGCCGCACGGGGCGGTATCGGGGCGGCCTGGGCGCGGCGCGCAGCGGCTCGGTTGCTGAATCGGAGGCGCTCTACAACAGCGTTCCGGGCCGCGATCCCGTGGGGTCGACCTTTCGCCGGCCGGAGCTCGGCCCAGAGATGGTGCCGGACGGAAATGGTGGCACGCGGCGTAATCTCTGGCGGGAAGTCGACCGGATGGGCCCGCCTTTGGCGGCCCCCAATGGCCGCCTATGGGTACCCCCCGGAGATCGGGGCGATGAGTTCCTGCCGCCCGAGGGCAGCACCGCCCGGGAGCGCCGGCTCCGCGTTCAGGGGGCGAGAAGCACCCGGTCTGACGATGCGCAGCTGCTACGCGGCCAGATCGACGTGCTGCAAGGCGATCTGGATAGCCGAACTCTCGATCCGGAGCAGACCCGCCGCACCGTCGAGCAGCTCCAGGAGCTCCGCCGCCAGTATGTGGCGCTGGAGAACCCGCTGGAGGACGTCAACCGCAGCCTGCGGGACCAGGCGCGGATCTCCGGCATCGCCGGCGAGGGCGCGCGGGCCCTGGCCCAGGCCGAGCTCACGGCCCGCGAGGCGGCACGGCGCGCCGGTGGCGATGCTGGGCAGCAGGACGCCGCGGCCACCGAGGCTCGCGCGGCTGCGCAGCAGCAGCTCAATGGCCAGCTCGACGAGGCTGTCCGCGGCTACGAGCGCCAGCGGCAGAGCATCCTCGCCGGCGTCGCCGTCCAGCGCGACGGCACCGCCGCGGCGCGCGAGGACCAGATCGCGACGCAGGCGCGCACCGAGGCGCTGAAGTACGGCGAGGAGGGCAGCGCGGCCTACCAGCGGGCGCTGGAGCGCCTGACCAGCGCGCTCCGTGGCGTGAAGGAGGCGCAGGACCAGGCGGCGCTCGGCCCGCTGCTCTCGGCGCAGCAGCGCGGCGCTGGCGAGGTGGAGCGCCAGCGCGGGCTGATCGGCGCCGGCTCCGTCCAGCGCGCCCTGTCCGACGCGGATGCGGCTGCGCGCGAGCGCCTGCGCGGCGCTGGCATCAGCGCCACCGGCTCCGTCGGTGAGGCCTATAGAGCCGAGGAGAGGCGGCGGGCGGAGAGCGTGCTCAGCCTCCAGCGGGAGCAGGCCGCCTACAACGAGTTCGGCCGGGAGGTCGACCAGATCTGGGACCGCATCGGCGAGGGCGCGACGCGCGCGGCCATGGACGGCAAGAACGCCATGGAGATCCTGCGAAACACGGGCACCGCCGTCGCATCGGAGCTTTACCAGTGGTTCCTCAAGCTTGCGCTGCTCAACCCGCTCAAGAATCTGCTGCTGGGCCAGAACAACGCGACGCTGCTGGATGTCGGCGCCCGGCTGTTCGGCACGGGGCTGGGGGGGCTGTTCGGGGGCTCTTCCGGCACGTCGACGATCTCGGGGGCGAGCTCGCTCGATAACATGAACTTCGCCATGGGGTACCAGCTTCACGGTGGCGGCAGAGCCAGCAGGGGCACGCCGCGCGCCGTCGATCCCACATGGTTTCTCGACGCTCCGCGCTTCCACGACGGGCGCGTTCCCGGTCTCGCCGCCGGCGAGATCCCGGCGGTTCTCCGCGACGACGAGTTCGTCTTCACGCCGGAGCAGATGGGTGCCCTCGGCGGCCGCGGCGACGCGAATTTCTACATCGACTTCTCCGGCGATGCCGGCTCGGAGCGCGATCGCGCGCGCCTGATCGAGGGGCTGCGCGGCGTCGTCCGCCAGGAGATCGGCGCCGCGGCGCCGGGCATCGTCAACACGGCCACCGGCCAGGTCGCGGATCTCGCGCGGCGCGGCGGCTCCTACAGCCGCGATGTGGGGCGCAGATGACCATCATCCCCTGGCCCACGGGCATCCTGCCCAGCGACTTCAACCTCGAGCTCGCCGGCAACACGCAGAGCGGCGGCAAGAGCCCCTTCGACGGCACCGAGCAGACGCTCGAGCTGCCGGGCAGCCCCTGGACGGCCGAGCTTGCCTTCGAGGGCCTGCCGGAGGAGGAGCATCGGCCGCTGCTCGCCTTCCTCAGCCGGCTCAACGGGCGCTCCGGCCGCTTCTCCTGGGCGCCGCCGCTGCCGCGCCGCGCGGCGGCCACGGGCACCGTGACGATCCTCGGCGCGGGCCAGACGGGCAAGGTGCTGGCCACCGCGGGCTGGCCGGCCACCGTGGTCTGCGCCCGCATCGGCGACTTCCTCTCCTGGGACGACGGCACCGGCCGCATGGCCCTGCACCAGGTCGTGGCCGACCCCGCGGGCAACGCGCTCGACGTCGCCTCCAACGGTGCGGGGCAATGCGCCTTCACCGTCTCGCCGGCGCTGCGGCGCAGCCCGCCCCATGGCGGCGCCGTGAACTATGCCGCGCCCTACGCGATCTGGCGGCTGTCCCAGGACCGCGGCAACGGCCTGCGGATCCGGCGCGGCCTGATCGCCGGCGGCACCCTGCAGATCGAGGAGGCCATCTGGTGAGGACCATGACAGCCGCCGTGCTGGCGGCCGTGCAGGCCGAGGTCGTGGTGCGGACCGCGGCCGTCGAGCTCGACTTCCCCGGCGGCGTGGTGCGGCTCAACGGCAGCCCGGCCGACATCGTCATCGCCGGCGAGACCTATCTGGGCATCGGCGGCCTGGGGGCGATCAGCGCCAGCGAGGAAAGCGCCGAGCTGCGCTCCTACGGGCTGACGCTGCAGCTCTCCGGCATCCCGCGCGATGCCGTGGCGCTGGCGCTGGCCGAGACCTATCAGGGCCGCCGCGCCACCGTCTGGGAGGTGCTCTTCCACCGGGACGCCTACACGGTCCTGGCCGATCCCGTGGTGGTCTTCCGGGGGCGGATGGACACCATGAAGGTGACGCTGGGCGCCACCGCCACCGTCGTCGTCGGCTGCGAGAACCGTCTCTCCGACTGGGAGCGGCCGCGCCTGCGCCGCTACACGGACGAGGACCAGCAGGACCAGCACCCCGGCGATCGCGGCTTCAGCTTCGTGAGCGCGACGGCCGACAAGGAGATCGTCTGGTCGCCGCGATCGGGCGGCGGATCGGGCCCCTCCTCGGGCGGCGGCTGGACGCAGACATGAGCCTGCGCGAGAGGCCCCTGAGAGCCCGCCTGCAGGACTGGCCGGAGCGCCTCGCCGAGCTGGTGGAGGCGCGCCGCGATGCCCCCTTCGCCTGGGGCAACAACGACTGCTGCCTCTTCGCGGCCGACGCCGTGCTGGCGATGACGGGGGCGGACCCCGCGGCCGCCTTCCGGGGCTATGCGAGCGAGGACCAGGCGGCCGTGCTGATTCGCGACGGCCTCGAGGAGCTGGTGGCCACCGCCCTGGCGGAGTTCGGCGCCGGCGCCTGCCACCCGGCCTTCGTGCAGCGCGGGGACCTGGCGCTCGTGCTCATGGGCAACCAGCCGACCGTCACCGTGGTGCTGGGCGACATCGTGGCCGGCCCCGGGCCGGCCGGCCTGGCCTTCCTGCCGGCGAGCGCGATCGTGCGCGCCTGGAGCATCTGAGCCGTGCCGCAGCTCATCCCGGTCATCATCGGCGCGGCAGCGACACTCGCCGCCGGCGCCTGGCTCCCGGCCACGGTGACCATCCTCGGTGTGTCGCTGTCGTCGTCGCTTGTCGCCGGGCTCATCGGCACGGTCGTCGCCACCGTGGCGTCCGTGGCGATGTCGAGCATCCTGAGCCCCAAGGCGGCCAAGACGCCGTCGCCCTCGGCCGAGAGCCAGCAGCGCCGCCAGTCCATCCGCGGCGGGATCGAGCCGCGCCAGGTGGTCTACGGCTGGGCGAGGGTCGGCGGCGTCATCGTCTATGCGGCCTCCTCGGGCAGCGACCAGAGCGTGCTGCACCTGGTCGTCGTGCTCGCCGGCCACCGCTGCCAGGCCGTCGAGACCATCATCCTCAACGACGTCTCGATCGACGTCGCGACGCAGATGACCGGCTCTGCCGTCACGGGCGGCAATTTCGCCGGCCTCGCGGACATCCGCATCTATCTCGGCGACCAGTCGGCCGCCGACGCCACGCTGATCTCCGAGAGCCCGGACGGCTGGTCGGCCGACCACAAGCTGCTGGGCTGCACCTATCTCGCGCTCCGCCTGGTCAACGACCAGGACAAGTTCCCCTCCGGCCTGCAGAACGTCTCGGCGATCGTGCGCGGCAAGAGCGACGTCTTCGATCCCCGCACCTCCACCTCCGGCTACACGGCGAATTGGGCCCTTTGCGTGCTGGATTACCTGCGCGGCGATCACGGCCTGGCCTGCAGCCCGGACGAGATCGACATGGCCAGCATGATCGTCGCGGCCAACCTCTCCGACGAGGCGGTGCAGCTCAACGAGGCGGCCACGGAGTTCCAGGCCCGCTACGGCATCGACGGGGCCTTCAGCCTGGACGCCGCCCCGCTGGACGTCATGGAGGGCCTGCTCGCCGCCGGCGCCGGCACCCTGGTCTACGTGCAGGGCCAGTACCGGCTCTATGGCGGCGCCTACAGCACGCCGACCGTCACGCTCACGCCCAGCGACTTTGCCGGCGACATCGAGCTGGAGACGCGGCCGCCGCGCCGATCGCTCTTCAACGCCGTGCGGGGCACCTACATCGACCCGGGCAGCGCCTGGCAGGCCCGCGAGTTCCCGCCCTTCCGGGTGCCGGAATTCGAGGCGCAGGACGGCGAGGAGATCTGGAGCGACCTCGCGCTCCGCTTCACGATCGACGGCACCCGGGCGCAGCGCCTGGCCAAGATCGCGCTCTTCACCTCGCGCGACAGCCTGCGGCTCAAGGCGCCCATGCGCTATGCCGGTCTGCGCCTGGCCGTCTGGCAGATGGTGGCGCTGAGCGTCGCCGACTTCGGCTGGTCGGCGAAGCCCTTCCGCGTGGAGAGCTGGCGCTTCGAGCCCGCCACCGGGCAGCTCTGGGTCACCTTCCGCGAGGAGAACGCGGCGAACTACGCCTGGTGGTGGGACGCCGGCGCCTTCATCCCCCCGGTGCCCGACACGACCCTGGTGAACCCGCTGGTCATCCCGCCGATCTCGGGCCTCACGGTCACACCGGGCACCGTCCTGCAGCCGGATGGCGGGATACTGCCCGTGCTCGACGTCAGCTGGGTGGCGGCCGCGCATCCCTTCGTGACCGGCCATGAGGTCCAGTGGCGCGTGCCCTTCGGCGATTGGGTTGGCCAGGAGGTCCGCATGCCGACGACGCTCCTCACCGTCCGCTCCGTCCTGGCCGGCCAGGACTATGAGGTCCGCGTGCGGCCGGTCGCGGGCCTGGTCCGCGGCCCCTGGGTCACCTCGAGCCTCGCCACCGGAGCTCCCGACACGACGCCGCCGGGGGTGCCGACCGGCCTCGCGGCGCAGGGCGTGGTGAACGGCATCGCGCTGCGCTGGACGAATCCGACCGCGGCCGACTTCGACCGGATCGAGGTCGAGGAGAGCGCGACGGGCGGAGGCGCCGGCTTCGCCAAGGTGGGCGAGAGCAAGAGCAACTTCTTCGTGCGGGACAACCTGGCGGCCGGGGTCACCGCCTGGTACCGCATCCGCGCGCTCGACCGGTCCGGCAACGCCTCCGGCTACACCGGCGAGGTCAGCGCGACGGCCAGCCATGTGGTGACGGGCGATATCGCGGCGGGGGCGATCACGCACGCCGTGTCGGATTCCGACTACCTCGGCCCGGTGATCGTCAACAAGCCCGGCTCAGGCACCTATGCCTCCTACGACCTGCTTTCGATCGCCCTGACGGTGCCGGCCGGTGAGGGTGGAACCGTGATCGTCTTCGTCGACCCCAACCAGCGCGGCGGGCTGAACGCGCTGACGCTCTACGCGGGGCCGGATGGGACCGGCGGCGGCGCGGGAAGCAGCGGCGAGTACGGCGGAGGAGGGTCGGGCTGATGGCGATACCGACAGACCTCTTCGAGCAGTCCGTGGGCCTGGCGCTCATGCGCTACGACGCGAGCATCAGCGAGTGGTTCTTCGTCGGGTGGGTGGTTGGCAAGGCGACCTTCCTCGAGAACCTCGGCGCCACCACCCACACGTTCAAGCTGATGCTGGTGATCGGCGGCGACCAGACGGCCGCGGAATCGGTCGGGCACGACGCCTATGCCGGCTTGGCAGCCATGCGGACGCGGCGGTGAAGGAGGTCCCATGATCGACGCCTCCTGAGAGACGGGGGCCCAGGGCGTTGCAGCGCCCAAGGCCGCGCGGCTCGCACCGCGCACGGAAAACCGCCCCGCCATCCTCGGCCGAGGACGGGGCATCGGAGCATGACCGTGCGTCTAGAGTCCCAGACTGATTTCACCTCCGCCGAGCCGGCGGAGCCCATCGCCCCTTGGCTGGGCGGCAAGCGCCGCCTCGCTGCCCGCGTCATCGCCCGCATCCGCCGGGAGCCCCATGTCACCTATGTGGAGCCCTTCGTCGGCATGGGCGGCGTGTTCCTCCGTCGTCCCTTTCGGGCAAGGGCGGAGGTCATCAACGACATCAGCGGGGACGTCACCAATCTCTTCCGGATCCTGCAGCGGCACTACGTGCCGTTCATGGATGAGCTGAAGTGGCGCCTCACCAGCCGGGCTGAGTTTGAGCGGCTGAAGGCCTCGCCGCCGGCCACCCTGTCCGACCTGGAGCGGGCGGCCCGGTTCCTCTACCTCCAGCGCACGGCCTTCGGTGGGAAGGTGGCCGGCCAGAACTTCGGCGTCTCCGTGACGGCCCCTGCGCGCTTCGACATCACCAAGCTTACGGCCCTCTTAGAGGGCGTACATGAGCGTCTTAGCGGCGTCTCGATCGAGTGCCTGCCCTGGCCGCAGCTGCTCGACCGCTACGATCGCGAGGGCACCTTCTTCTACCTGGACCCGCCCTACTGGGGGAACGAGACGGACTATGGGGAGGGGCTCTTCGGCCGGATGGACTTCGAGCACCTGGCGGACCGCCTGGCAGGGCTGAAGGGGCGGTGGCTTCTCAGCCTCAACGACGTCGCCGGCGTGCGGCGGACCTTCGCGCGGTTCCGGATAGAGGCAGTGCCGACCCACTATTCCATCTCGGGAGGGCGGGGGAAGCATGTGGGGGAGGTGCTCATCTCGCCCAGGTGACACGGGCCAAAGTGGCTCCGGATTCAATTGGCGAACACTCCGAAAGCAATTGGCGCGCTACAGTGGGGGATGCGGAGGGGAGAGGGCATCCGGTCAGGATAGGAAATTAATCAAGAACAAATCAAGAAGATTCAGGGGAAGAGCGGGGCGTCGCCCCGCACCCCGCCGGGGAGCCACGGGCTCCCCGGACCCCTGCGGACACTTTGTTCGCTATGGGCTGGAGGGCATCGCCACTGATCCGGGCGCCAGCCAAGGTGCCTCGGTGAAGCCTCTCAAGGGCGCGCCGAAGGGTCGCCTCCGCGTGCGCCATGGCGACGACCGGGCGATCTACATTATCGGTCCGGATGGCATCATCATCTTGGCGTTCGGTCACCGCAGGGAGATTTACGAATGAGCCTCATCAAGCCTCTGAAGGTGACGAAGACCAGCGTCACCCTGTCCCGAGCTGATTTCGAGGCGCTCGTCGAGGCCGCCGAGGACCGTATCGATCTGGCCGCGTCCGAGGCCTTCGATCGTGACGTGGCCGAGCGCGGCATGGGTGCCGTGCTGGCCGATACGCTGCCGGCTGCTGCCGTCCGGCGCCTCATCGCAGGCGATCATCCGGTTGCCGTCTGGCGCGAGCACCGCGGCATGACCACGGCAGCCCTTGCGGAGGCGGCCAGCCTCTCAGCCAGCTATATCAACGAGATCGAGAAGAGGAAGAAGGCCGGGTCCGTCGCGGCCCTGAAGAAGATCGCCGAGGCGCTGCGCGTCGGCGTGGATGTGTTGATCTCGTGAGGCTGTTGCCCTCAACGCCGGTTAGGCTGCGCGCCTTCGTTGTTGGGCCAAGCCCGACGGCAGCTTCGGTGCTGGAAGCGCCTAGAAGCCGCTGGCGAACTAAACCCCACAGAGATGGGCAAGCTACGATAGAACGCGCGATAGAGGGGTTGCTAAGCTGCATCAGCATCGGTTTGAGCTGCACGGAGAGCGGGAAAATCCCCCTTAAGCACCTTGTCCACTAGACGGGAGAACAGGGCTGTATCTAAGAAGTAATTTGGATATGCTCGTTTCAGTGCATTTATATCCGCGACTGACACGAGAACAACTTGACGGCGGGAATCGTCCGGGATTTGGCTTTCAAGTTCGGTGTACTGCCGGTTGGCCTCTGCCGATTCCTTGGCTTTAAACCGCCGAAGGGTTACTTGATTTGCATCGGGGTCAAGCTCAACAATGAAGTACTTGGCGTCTTTCGCAGCACCTAAGGTGTGTAAGGTCGTATTGTAGGCCTTGAGCATGTCCCGCGCGCTGAGTGATTTCGCCAGAGCCTGCAACTCTGTAAGAAGCTCACCTTTAGTCATGGGCGTGTTGGGGACGCAGGGCGTCCCTTCAATCGCAGAGATTGCCGTTCCCATTAACGCGAAGAAGCGGAGCCAGCCTGCATCGCCTTGGTTTGACTTCAGCGCCTGCCGGGTGAAGATACCAACCGCCTCTACCGCAGTCGCCCACGCGTGCTGAACTTGCGTGCGAACTTGAATTTCGATTCTTAGGCCGGTGTAGGGTGCTCCCGGTCCAGATCCAACGTACTCGTAAACCAAGTGGTAAGACCGGTAGCCGTCTGGCTTCGGGTTTTGGATATAGTCCTTTTCCCCGCGAAACTTGTGTTCGAATTGGCGATTCTTGTATAGCTCAACTAGCTTGTAAACGTCGGTTAGCTTGCTGAACACCGCGCGGCAGCCCGCGATGTCCTGCATCTGAGTCATGCGCATTGACGTCTTCGCGACCAGCTTGCGGTGAATTGAGTCCAGCCGCTTCTCGCGTTGAGCGATAATCACGTTATGTTCGATCCTGCGAGCGCGATTTCGTAACGTGATCTGGAAGGTGTTCAGCGGATAGGCATGGGATGATCGCCAGTTGTTTATGACAGCCAGGGCATCGTGACCTTCCGTCGTGGTGACCGGAAACGCCGTCTTCCCAAGAGCCTTGCCAGCCGCATTCACCTCTTGGGGTGTGTATTGGGGTACCGCCCACGCCATATCGCTCTCCGTCGCGATGCTTATATCACGAGTCGGCGCGATAACGGGCGCGCTAAGCATAATAACGCCTAAACTTTAACGACAAGCCATCGACCAGATGATCGAGGTCGGTCTTAGGCCGTCGCCAAGTGTCCGCAGGGGTCTGGGGAGCCCGTGGCTCCCAGCAGAGGGTCCGGGAGGTAAGCGCCTCCCGGTTCCACCTCAATCGGCTTTGGCGCCGGACACCCGCACCACCTCCGTCCACCGCTCCATATCCTCGCGCATGAACGTCCCAAACTCCGCCCGCGAGGTGGGTGCCGGCTCCGCCCCGCCCTCCCGGATCCTCTGCGCCACCCCCGGCTCGTTCAGCGCCGCGACCACCAGCCGGTTCATCGCCTCCAGCACCGGCGCCGGCGTCCGCGCCGGTGCCACCACCCCGAACCACGCCCGGACGTCGAAGCCGGGCGCCACCGTCTCGGCCAGGGTCGGCACGGCCGGCTCGCTCGGCCAGCGCTGCGGCGTCGTCACGGCGAGCAGCCGCAGCCGGCCCTCGCGGACATGGGGCATGTAGACGGGGATGTTGTCGATCACGGACTGCACCTGCCCGCCCAGGAAATCCGGCAGCAGGGGGCCGCTGCCGCGGTAGGGGACGTGCACCATGTCGGTGCCGGTGCGCAGCTTGAAGTACTCCTGCGTGACATGGCCCGAGGTGCCGTTGCCGGGCGAGGCGCAGGTGATGCGGCCGGGCTGCGCCTTGGCCAGCGCGACGAACTCCTCGATGGTCCGCGCCGGCACGCTCGGATGCACCAGCACGCCATTGGCCACGACGGAGATCAGCGAGACGGGCGCGATGTCGCGCAGCACGTCGTAGTTGATCTGGCCGGCGCGCAGCGCGGCGCCCGCGGTCATGGAGATGGAGGTGGACATGAAGGTGTGTCCGTCCTCCGTGCGGGCGAGCAGCTCGTTGGCCAGCGTGCCGCCGCCGCCTGGCCGGTTCTCGACCACCACCGCCTGGCCGAGCATGGCGCCGAGGCGCTCCGAGAGGAGGCGGGCGTAGACGTCGGGAAGGCCGGCCGGGGGGAAGCCCACGAGCATCCGCACCGGGCGGCTGGGCCAGCCCGGCAGGCCGGAGCCCTGCGCCATCGCGCGTGTGCCGAGCATGGGCAGCGTGGCCGCCGTGCCCAGAAGGGTTCGCCTCTGCATCCTGTCGTCCCCGCCATTCATGACAGGCAGTCCAGCATGGCGGGGGGCGGACGGCGAGCGGTCCTTATGAGGAAAAGCGCTGCCCTTGCCCGTCCGCGGCGCGATTTTGGGCAGCCGGCGCTCAGTTCTGCCGGATGGCGGCCAGGGACGCCGCGATGCGCTCCAGGTCGCGCAGGTTCTGCGCCTCGGTCTTGCGCAGCACGGTCTGGATCTGCCGCCTGACGGTGTTGAGCGAGACGCCGCGCGTCTCGGCGACATGCTCCGCCGTCGCGCCGCCGAGGATGGCGATGGCGACCGCGGCCTCCCCCGCGCTGAGCTGGAAGAGGTCCGAGAGGATCTGCGGCGGCGGCGCCAGGGGACGGGCGAGGTTCTGGGCCACCACCATCGCCAGCCCGCGCGCGACGCCCTCCGGCGCCGCGGCCGGGCTGTCGGACGTCAGGGAGGCCGGCGCCGGCGAGACGAGGACCGTCAGGATCGGCGCGCGCCCGTCCACCGTATCGGGGGAGCGCAGCCGGACGCCGCCGCCGGGACCGCCTGCGGCCGTCGCAGCGACGAGCTTGCGCAGCGGCGCGGTGTCGGCGGAATGGGTGGGCACGAGGACGCTGCCGCCTTCGGGACCGGCGCGGCGGATGCGCAGGCCCGACTGGAAATCCGCCGCCATCCGCTCGGCGGCGGCATTGGCGAAGGCGACGCGCATCGCGCCGTCCACGAGCAGGGTCGCGTGCGGCAGGGCGTCGAGCGCGGCGAGGCCGGCACCGGGCTGTTTCTTGCCGGGGGCGTCGAGCAGCTGGCGGAGCTGCAGCGCGCGCTGGAGATGCGGCAGCAGGAACTCGACCTGTCCGATCTCGGCGTCGTCGAAGGGCTTCGAGCTGCGGAAGATGCCGAGCAGCCGCTGCCCCCGCCCGTCGATCTGGCCGCCGAGGGAATGCGGCGTGCGGCGGCGGCGGGCATAGTCGGCCACATAGGCGCTGCGCCGGAATTCGGGGGCGGACACGATGTCGCTGCCGCGGCGGACGCGCGGCGCGTCGGGCGGCGTCTTCGCCGCGAGGGTGCGGAAGGGGTCGATCCGGTGGAAGACCTGGGCATAGGCGTCGTCCAGCGGGTCGCCGGCATGGAGCAGGTTGGGCAGCGTGCCGTCCGCCCGGGGGAGGCCGAGATAGGCGCGCTCGGCCTGCAGCATGTGGCAGAGGTCGGCGCCGAAGCGGCTCCAGGCGAGGGTGCCGCCGGCGGCGTCGTAGACGGCGCCCACAAGCTCGGTCAGATCGGGTGATCGCACAGCCAACTCCGCACCGGAGATCGATCCTCCTTCCATCCCCCCATTGTTGCAGCGCGGCAAGATGAATCTTCGTCGCATCTGTCGCGTGACCAGTTCTGGGGATTTCGGGACACGGATCGCCGGGCCATCAGGACGGCGACGGCCGCGATCCAGGCCGCCGGAGTGATCATGATCGGAATCTTCCCCGCCGCGCTCTGCCATGCGCCGCGGCCATCGGCGCATGGCCGCGGCGCGGGCCACGCCGGATGAACGTCGTCAGCGGGCGGAGCGCGGGCACGGCGCCGCGGCCGGGGCGGAGCGTCATCCGCCATGTCCTCGCGCGGCTGCGGGAGATCGGCGTCACGGACGTCTTCGGCGTGCCGGGGGAGTTCTCCTTCCCCCTCTGCGACGCCATCTGCGGCGATCCGGGGATGCGCTGGATCGGCTGCTCCAGCGCGCTGAACGCGGCCTATGCGGCCGACGGCTATGCGCGCATCCGCGGCGCCGCGGCGCTCTGCACCACCCATGGCGCGGGGGAGCTCGGCGCGCTGCCCGGCATCGCCGGCGCCCATGCCGAGCACCTGCCGCTCTTCCACCTGGTCGGCGTGCCGCCCGGCGACGGCGCCTCCGAGCCGTTCCGCCGCATGGCGGAGTCCTTCGTCTGCGCCCAGGCCGCGATGACGCCGGAGAACGTGGCCGAGGAGACCGAGCGGCTGATCGCCGCGGCGCTGCGCCACCGCCGCCCCGTGCGCATGGGCTTCGCCGCGGATCTGGCGAAGCGGCCGGCGCTGGGCGAGGCGCAGCCCAGGCCCTTGCCGCGCAGCGACCCCGCGGCGCTGGAGGCCGCGGCGGCCGCGATCCTGGAGGCGCTGGCCGGGGCGCGGACGGCCTGCGCGCTGCCCGGCATTCTCGTGGCGCGGGCCGGTCTGCAGCCGGCGATGCAGGCCTTTCTCACCGTCTCCGGCCTGCCCTTCGCGACCATGTTCATGGACAAGTCGGTGCTGGACGAGCAGCAGCCGGCCTATGTCGGCATGTACGACGCGCGGCTGATGAGCGAGGAGGTGCGCGACTTCGTGGAGGGCGCCGACCGCGTGCTGGCGGTTGGCACGCTGACGGCCGAGGGCGGCAGGGGCGCCTTCACGGCGCGGCTCGACCCGGCGCGGACCATCCGAATCATGCCGCATGGCGCGGAGCTCGACGGCCGGGTCTTCGAAGGGGTGGAGATGGGCGACCTGCTGGCCACGCTCGCCGCCCGCGGGGCCTGGCGGAGCTGGAAGCGGATCGTGGCCGGCCCGCTCGGCCCCGTCACCGGGACGGGGGCGAGCCCCATCACGGCGGCCGCGCTCTACACGCGCTGGGCGGAGTTCCTGCGGCCGGGCGACATCGTGGTCGCGGAGACGGGGACCGTGTCGATGGGGCTCGGCGTCGCGCGCCTGCCGGCCGCCGCGGGCTTCCACAACCAGACGCTCTGGGGCGCGGCCGGCTGGGCGACCCCGGCCGCCTTCGGCGCGGCCGTCGCGGCGCCGGGCGCGCGCGTCGTGCTGCTGACCGGCGACGGGGCGCACCAGGCCACGGCGCAGGAGGTCGGGCAGTTCGGGCGCTATGGGCTGAAGCCGGTGGTCTTCGTGCTGAACAACGACGGCTACCTGCTGGAGCGGCTGCTCTGCCGGGACCCGGGCCTCGCCTACAACGACATCGCCGCGTGGCGCTATGCGGAGCTGCCGCGCGCGCTGGGCTGCGAGGGCTGGTACGCGGCGCGCGTTGCCACCTGCGGCGAGCTCGACCTGGCGCTGGAGCGGGCGGGGCGCGCGGCCGGGGGCGCCTATGTGGAGGTGGTGACGGGGGCCTATGCGGCCGCGCCGCTCGCGATGCGGCTGCATGACGCGGTGAAGTCGGCGCAGGGCCGCTGAGCGGCAACGGCCGGGGCGAAGGGTGAGCGGGCCTCCCCGGTGCTGGGTCAGGGAGGCTGTTGCTTTCGTGGCGGCGGTGCCTTTCGTCCGCCGCATGCGCGCTTCGTGGCGGTGTTCCGCCGGAATTTCTGAATGCGCATAAATTGGGCGCGCCGCGCCCTTGTGCGGCATGTGGCGCGCCAGCCGGCTCTTTCTGAACGAAATCCTCCATTGTCGTCAGCGCCTTGGCGCCGATAGCCTGGGTCTGAACCGCCCGGGAGGCCAAACCGCGTGAACGATGTCGAGCTGGTCGCCGTGACCAAGCGCTATGGCGCGGCGATCGCGGTGGATGCGGTCGACCTCGCGATACCAGAGGGCTCCTACACCTGCCTGCTCGGGCCGTCGGGCTGCGGCAAGACCAGCACGCTGCGGATGATCGCGGGGCATGAGACGGTGAGCGCGGGCGACGTGCTGCTCGCCGGCCGCAACGTGACCCTGCTGCCGCCGGCCGAGCGCGGCACGGCCATGATGTTTCAATCCTACGCGCTGTTTCCGCATCTCTCGGCGCGCGACAACGTGGCCTTCGGGCTGCGCATGCGCGGGGTCGCGAAGGTGGAGCGGCTGGCGCGCGCGGACAAGTTTCTCGACCTGGTGCAGCTCAGCCACCTCGCGGACCGGCTGCCGGCGCAGCTCTCGGGCGGGCAGCAGCAGCGCGTGGCGCTGGCCCGTGCGCTGATCACCGAGCCGCGCGTGCTGCTGCTGGACGAGCCGCTCTCGGCCCTCGATCCCTTCCTGCGCGCTAAGATGCGCGAGGAGCTGAAGCGGCTGCAGCGGGAACTGGGCATCAGCTTCATCCACGTCACCCACAGCCAGGAGGAGGCCATGGCGCTCTCCGACCTCGCCGTGGTGATGGACCAGGGCCGCATCGTGCAGGCCGCCCCGCCGCGCGAGATCTTTCTGCGCCCGGCCTCGGCCTTCGTGGCGCGCTTCATCGGCGGCCACAACGTGCTCACGCGCGAGGGCCGGCCGATCTCGGTGCGCACGGACCGATGCTATCTGGATGCCTCCACGCAGGGGCCGCGGCATGAGGGAAAAATCCGCGCGCTGGAATATCTGGGCAATGCCGTCCGCATCGTGGTCGTCTCCCCCGACGGCACCGAGGCCGAGGCCCTGCTGCCCGAGACGGCCGCCGCGCCCGAGCTCGGCGCGCCCGCCACCCTGGCCTGGAACCCGGCCGACGAGCACGCGCTCGCGGCCTGATCGTCAAAGGAGAGAAACATGACCGACCACACGAAGAAGAACGGCACCGCCTCCATCACGCGGCGCGGCGCGCTCGCGCTGACCGGCGCCGCCGCGGGGTCCGGCGCCATCACGGGCTTTCCGACGATCTGGGCGCAGAACATCCGCAATGTCACGCTGCGCCAGGCGGGCACGGGCGTCTCCGGCCTCAACGCCATCGCCGAGCAGTGCAAGAAGGATACGGGCATCACGCTGCAGCTCACGGTGATGGACACCGATGCGCTGGCCCAGCGCGCGGCGACGCAGCCGCGCAGCTTCGACATCGCCGACATCGAGTACATGACGATCAAGAAGGTCTATCCCGTCGGCACGATGCAGGCGATCGATCGCAAGCGGATCACCAATGCCGACAAGATCGTGCCCATCTTCATCAACGGCCGGCTGACGCCGACCAGCACCATCGCGCAGGGCACGGCGCCTCATACGGTGGGCTTCGTGGCAAACCGGACCGCGACCGCCTTCGAGACCTCGCCGACGGACTGGATGACGCTGATCCCGACCATCTACAACGCCGACACGCTCGGCATCCGGCCGGACCTCATCAGCCGTCCCATCCGCAACTGGAAGGACCTCGTGGACCCCGCCTTCCGCGGCAAGGCCTCGATCCTGAACATCCCGGGCATCGGCATCATGGATGCGGCGATGGTGATGGAATCGCTGGGGCAGGTCCGCTACGCCGACAAGGGCAACATGACGCGGGCGGAGATCGACCGCACGACCGCCTTCCTCATCGATCTCAAGCGGCAGGGGCATTTCCGCGCCTTCTGGAAGACCTTCGACGAGAGCGTGAACCTGATGGCCTCGGGCGAGGTGGTGATCCAGTCCATGTGGTCGCCGGCGGTGGCGGCGGTGCGCTCGCGCGGGATCGCCTGCACCTACCAGCCGCTGGAGGAGGGCTATCGCGCCTGGGGCGGCGGCCTCGGCATCGCGCGGCACGTCTCGGGGCTGCAGCTGGATGCGGCCTATGAGTACCTGAACTGGTACCTCTCGGGCTGGACGGGCGCCTACCTGAACCGGCAGGGCTACTACTCGGCGGTGCTGGAGACGGCGCGCGCCCATATGTCGCCGGCCGAATGGGACTTCTGGATGGAGGGCAAGCCCGCCGCGGCCGACATCCTCGCGCCGGACGGCCGCCTGATGGAGAAGGCCGGCACGGTGCGCGACGGCGGCTCGTTCGTGGAGCGCATGGGCAAGGTGTCCTGCTGGAACTCCGTGATGACCGAGGACCGCTACATGGTCCAGAAGTGGAACGAGTTCATCGCGGCTTAGGATCGTGCGCGGCGTCGTCTCCTGGCTCCTGGCGGCGCCGCTCGCGCTGATCCTGGCGGTCTTCCTGGTGCTGCCGCTCGGCGTGCTCGTGGTCGTGAGCTTCTACGACTACGACAGCGTGCGGATCATCCCGGATTTCGTGACCACCAACTACGTGGAGGTCTTCGGATCTCCCGTGACCTTGCGCACCTACGCCAAGACCTTCTGGTTCGCGGGGATCACCTGGGCGATCACGCTGCTCGTCGGCTTCTGGATCGCCTACTACCTGGCCTTCGTCATCGAGGGGACGGGGACGCGCACGCTGCTCTTCCTGCTCTGCACGATTCCCTTCTGGACCTCGAACCTGATCCGCATGATCGCCTGGGTGCCGTTCCTCGGGCGCAACGGGCTGCTGAACCGGGCGCTGATCGGCACGGGGGTGATCGACCAGCCGCTGGAGTTCCTGCTGTTCTCGGACTTCGCGGTCATCCTGGCCTTCGTGCACCTCTACACGCTCTTCATGGTGGTGCCGATCTTCAACACGATGATGCGCATCGACCGGCGGCTGATCGAGGCGGCAGTGGATGCCGGCGCGGGCTTCTGGCGCGTGGTCTGGCACGTGATCCTGCCGCTGACCAAGCCGGGCATCGCCATCGGCAGCATTTTTGTCGTTGTGCTGGTCATGGGGGACTTCGCAACGGTGCGGCTGATGAGCGGCGGGCAGAGCGCCTCGGTCGGGCTGATGATCAGCAACCAGATTTCCTTGCTGCAGTATCCGGCGGCTGCGGCCAATGCGGTCGTGCTGCTGATCGTCGTGCTGATGATGGTCGCGGCCATCCTGCGCGCCGTCGATATCAGGAAGGAACTGTAGGCCATGCCGGGCAAGCTGGGCCGCGGGCTGCTGACGGCGCTGTTCCTCGCCTTCGTGCTCTTCCTCTACGGGCCGACGCTGACCATCACCGTCCTCTCCTTCCAGGGGCCGGACGGCGGCTTGACCTTCCCGATGAACGGCGTCTCGCTGCACTGGTTCGGGCGGCTCTTCGAGCAGCAGGCGGTGGGCGATTTCGGCGCCTCCATCACGCGATCGCTGGTCCTGGCGGCGATGGTGACGATCGCAACCGTCGTGGTGTCGCTCTCCGCCGGGATGGCCTTCCGGCGGCGCTTTCCGGGCTCGGCGGGGCTGTTCTACGTGACGATCGCCAGCCTGATCCTGCCCTCCATCCTGGTCGGCCTCGGCATAGGGCTGCTGTTCAACCGCGCGGAGATCGACCCGATGTGGTGGAGCTCGGGCTTCGGGGCGCAGCTCACCTGGACGCTGCCCTTCGGGCTGCTGATCATGCTCGCGGTGTTCAACCGCTTCGACAAGGCCTGGGAGGAGGCGGCGCGCGACCTCGGCGCCACCGCCTGGCAGAGCTTCTGGCACGTCGTGCTGCCGATCGTGGCGCCAAGTGTCATTGGCATTGCACTCTTCGGCTTCACCTTGTCCTTCGACGAATTCGCCCGCACCCTGCTGACGGCGGGAACGGACAACACTTTGCCCCTCGAGATCCTCGGCATGACGACGACGGTCACGACGCCGGTGCTCTATGCGCTCGGCACGGCGAGCACGGCGCTGTCCTTCCTGGTGATCGGCGTGGCGCTGCTGGGGCTGCTCCGCGCGAAGAAGAGGCGGGGCTGATGGCGAACTTTCTGTGCATGACCTGCGGGACGCAGCACGCCGAGACGGAGGCGCCGCCGGAGCGCTGCCTGATCTGCGCCGACGAGCGGCAATACGTGCCCGCCGCCGGCCAGCGCTGGACCACGCTGGAGGCGATGCGGAAGACCGTCATGGCGACCTTCCGCCACGATGCCGGTGTGCTCGGCATCGGCACGGCGCCGTCCTTCGGCATCGGCCAGCGCGCGCTGCTGGTGCGCACGCCCTACGGCAACGTGCTGTGGGACTGCATCTCGCTCATCGACGATGCGATGGTCGAGCTCATCAAGGGGCTCGGCGGCATCCAGGCGATCGCGATCTCGCACCCGCACTACTACACGAGCCTAGTGGAATGGAGCCGGCGCTTCGGCGATGCGCCGGTCTACCTCCATGCCGCCGATCGCCAATGGGTGATGCGGCCGGACGAATGCGTGCAGTTCTGGGAGGGCGAGACGAAGGAGATCCTGCCGGGCCTGACGCTCATCCGCGCCGGCGGGCATTATCCGGGCGGCACGGTGCTCCACTGGGACCGCGGCGGGCCGGAAGCCCGCGGTGCGCTGCTGACGGGCGACATCCTCCAGGTCACGGCGGATTCGAAGTATCTGGGCTTCATGCGCTCCTACCCGAACTTCATCCCGCTCGGGGCGGCGGCGGTGCAGCGCGTGGCGGACAGCGTGTCGGCCTTCGCCTTCGACGCGATCTACGGCGCCTTCTGGGACCGCGTGATCCCGCGCGGCGGGCGGGCGGCGCTCAACGCCTCGGTGACGCGGCACATCCATTGGCTGGGGCGCGGCGCGCTGGAGTAGCCGGGCGGGAAAGCTGCCAGGGCGTCAACCCGGGGGCGGCGCGGCCGTTTGCCCTCGGAGGAGACGCCCCCATGAACCCGACGCCCCGATGACCGCCTGGGATCGCCGATGATCGGCGTGGCGCGGATCCGCCAGGGCTGGGCCGACCTGCTGGCCTCCTTCTGGCTGCGGCCTTCGATCCTGGTGCTGGGGCCGTCCTGCTCGGCCACGTGCTGGTCGGCCTGGAGGGCGACGCCGCCATGCCCGGCTGGACCGCCGGCTGGGTCTATGCGGGGAGCGCCACGGGGGCGCGGGACGTGCTGGGCGTGGTCGCGGGCTCCACGATCGGCGTGGCCGGCACGGTCTTCTCGATCACCGTGGCGGCGCTGACGCTCGCGTCCAACCAGATGGGGCCGCGGCTGCTCCGCAACTTCACCCGGGATGCGGGCAACCAGTACGCGCTGGGCACCTTCCTCGCGACCTTCGCCTACACGCTCGTCGTGCTTCGCTCGGTCCGCGGCGCCGAGGAGGGCGCGGCCTTCGTGCCGCAGATCGCGGTGACGGTGGGGCTGGCCCTGGCCTTCGTCTGCGTCGGAATCCTGGTGTGGTTCCTGCACCACGTGGCGGCGTCCATCAACGTCGTGCAGGTCACGGCCCTGGTGGCGGACGATCTCTCGGCCGTGATGCGATCGCTGCCCCGGCGCGAGGAGCCGGAGAAGGCCGCGCCGGCGGCCGCGGACCGGAATTGGGACGAGGCCGCGCCGCTGCGGGCGCCCGGCGCGGGGTACCTGCGCGTTCTGGACGACGATGCGGCGGCGGACTGGGCCGCCGAGCACGACGCGGCGCTGCAACTGCGCGTCCGGCCGGGGGACTTCGTCTTCCCGGGCAGCAGGATCGGCCGCTGCCTTCCCGCGGACAAGGCCGGCGCGGCCGAGGAGATGCTGCGCGGCGCCATGGCCTTCGGGCGCGCCCGGAGCGCCGAGCAGGATCTGGAATACGTGGTGCGGCAGCTGGTGGAGGTGGCGCTGCGGGCGCTCTCGCCCAGCATCAACGATCCCTTCACCGCCATCGCGGTGCTCGACCATCTGGGCGCCGCGCTGTGCCGCCTGGTGGGGCGGGCGCTGCCGGACGGCGTCACCCGCCGGGACGGGCGCATCCGCCTCGAACGGGCGGCGACCGACTATGGTGGCCTGCTCGACGCCATGTTCCACATGTTCCGCCAGGCCGCGGCGAGCCAGCCTTCGGTCATGATCCGCCTGCTGGAGGTGCTGGCCGAGGTCGAGGCCGTGGAGCCCGATCCCGGGCGCCGCCAGGCGCTGCGCCGCCATGCCCAGATGGCGGCCGAGGCGGCCGCGGCCGCCACCCGGGACCCCTCGGCGCTGGAGGCCATCCAGCTGCGCCAGACCCAGGCGACCGCGCGGCGCGAGGCGGAGTCCTGAGGCGTCCTATCCCAGGGAGACATTGCCAGCGCGGACGACGGCGCCCCAGCGCGCCGTCTCCGACGCCACGAAGGCCGCGAAATCCGCGGGTGTCGTGGCCTCCACCAGGAAGCCCTGCTGGGCGAAGCTGTCCTTGATCTCCGGCGCCTGCATGGCGCGCGCGACCTCGGCGTAGAGCCGGTCCAGGATCGGCGCCGGCAGGCCAGCCGGTGCGAAGAGGCCCTGCCAGGAGAAGGCCTCGAAGCCCGGCAGGCCGGATTCCGCCATGGTCGGCACCGCCGGCAGAAGCGGGTGGCGCGTCAGCGAGGAGACCGCGAGCGGCCGCACGGCGCCGGCACGGATCTGCGGCAGCATCACCAGCACGTCGCCGAAGCTGGAGAGGACCTGGCCCGCGATGAGGTCCGTCGTCGCCTGGGCCGAGCCGCGATAGGGGACGTGGACCAGCTGCACGCCGGCCTGCTGGCCGAACATCTCGCCCGTCAGGTGCATCGAGGTGCCGTTGCCGGGCGTGGCGTGGGTGATGGTGTTGGGCGCGGCCTTGGCCGCGGCGATGTAGCCGGCCATGTCGGTGACGGGCATGGAGTTCGTCACCACCAGCACCAGCGGCGCGGAGACCACGCGCGAGACCGGCGAGAAGGAGCGCACGGTGTCGTAGGGCAGGTTGGGATAGAGGCTCTGCGCGATGGCGTTGCTGCCGGTCACGCCCATCAGCAGCGTGGTGCCGTCGGGCGGCGACTTCGCGACGTAGTCCGCGCCGGTGGTGCCGCCGGCGCCGGGGCGGTTCTCCACCAGCACGGTCTGGCCGAAGGCGGGCGAGAGGCGTTCGGCGAGGCGGCGCGCCAGGACGTCGGTGCTGCCGCCGGGCGGGAAGGGGACGACGATGCGGACCGGGCGGGTGGGCCAGGCCTGCGCAAAGGCTGATGGGGCAAAGGCAGGCGCGGTAAGGGCGGTCAGGCCGGCCGCGAGCGTGCGGCGCGTGAGGGCGAAGGTCATCCCGGTCTCCGAGGAAATTCGTCGTTGTTCCCTGCAATCATCATGCCGCGAAGCGTGTCGGCGAGAACGCGGAAAGATCGATCTGCGGCGTGCGGCCCGCGACGAGCGCGGCGATCTCGCGCCCGGTGCTGGCCGCGCCGCACATGCCGACATGGCCGTGGCCGAAGGCGAACCAGGCATTGTCCACCTTCGGCGCGCGGCCGATCACCGGGAGGCTGTCGGGCAGGCAGGGGCGGTGGCCCATCCATTGCGTGGTGCGCGAGGTGTCGAGGTGGGGGAACATGTCCTTGGCGCGGGTGAGAAGCACATCGGCGCGGCGGTAGTCGGGCGCGGCCTTCAGGCCGGCGAACTCCACGGAGCCGGCGATGCGCAGGCCCATCCGCATCGGGTTCACCATGATGTTGTGCTCGACAGCCATCACCGTGTGGCGCAGCGCGAGGTTCGTGCTCTCGACGGTGACGTGGTAGCCGCGCTGCGTCTCCAGGGGGATGGAGGTGCCGAGCTGCGAGGTCAGCCGCGCCGACCAGGCGCCGCCGGCCAGGACGACGCCTTCGCAATCGAGCGTCTCGCCGTCCTCCGTCGTCACGCCGGTCACGGAGCCGCCGGCCTGGCGGAAGCCGGTGACGCGCTTGCGGACGATCTGCGCGCCGTCGCGCTCGCATTGCGCGAAGAGCGCGCGGGTGAAGGCCGCGGGATCGACCGTGGAGCCGTTCTCCGGCGCCAGGATGCCGAAGCGGAAGCGGCCCTTCAGGTCGGGCTCCAGCGAGACCAGCTCCTCCTCGCCGACGTCGCGCATGACCACGCCGAGCTTGCGCCGCAGGCCCATGCCCCAGGCCCATTGCTTCGCCGCCTCCTCGCCGGAATAGACGTAGAGGCAGCCGCTGCGCGTCATCAGCCCCATGGCGCCGGCGCGCTGCAGCAGCGGCTCGTAGCATTCGAAGATCGGCGCCAGCAGGCCGCGGAGCGCGGTGGCGATCCGCACCACCTCCTCGCGTGAGGAATGGCGCAGGAACTGCATCAGCCAGGGTGCCGCCACCGGCGCGTACCACCAGCGCACCGTCAGCGGACCGAGCGGATCGAGCAGCCATTTCGGCACCTTCTTCCACATCCCCGGCATGCCCACCGGCAGGCAGGCGGAGGGCGAGAGGGAGCCGGCATTGCCGAAGGAGGTCGCCTCGGCGGGGCCGAGCGGGTCGACGAAGGTGACCTTGTGCCCCTCGTGCTGCAGCCAGGCCGCGGCACAGGTGCCGACGATGCCATTTCCGATCACCGCGATGTGCATGCGCGACCTTTCAATCGGCCAGCCGGCCGAGGGCGAAGTACCAGTGGATGGCGCGGCGCTCGAAGGCGAGAAACCCCCGGTTGAGTGCGTAGCCGAGCAGGGCGAGCAGGATGACGGTCGCGTACATCTCCGGCGCGCGGCCGGCGAACTGCATGAGGACGAGGTAGTGGCCCACGCCCTGCTCGCCCGCGATCATCTCGGCAACGACGGTGACGACCAGCGCCAGCGCCAGCGCCACCCGGAAGCCCGCGAAGATGTAGGGCAGGCAGGCCGGCAGGATGATGTGGACCGCGCGGCGGAAAAAACCGATGCCGAAGGTGCGGCCCATGGCGACGGCATCCGCCTCCACGGCGCGCACGCCCTGCATGGTGTTGGTGAGCACGGGGAAGAAGGCGGTCAGCGCGACGACGGTGACCTTCATCGTGTTGTCCAGGCCGAGGAAGAGGACCAGGGGCGGGATCACGGCCGGGATGGGGATGGGCCGGATCAGCTCGACCGTCAGGCTGAAGAGCCGCGCGGTGAGGGGCAGCGTCGCGAAGAGCAGACCGACCACCACGCCCGCCGCGCCGCCCGCCAGCAATCCGGAAAACATCCGCCAGAGGGTGCCGCCGACCAGCACCGGCAGCTCGCCGCTGAACATGTCCTGCGCCAGCGCGGCGAGGACGGTGCTGAGCGGCGGCCAGTTCGGCGTGTGCATCCAGTCGAGCCGCGCCGAGACCTCCCACAGCAGCAGGAGGCCCAGGATCAGCAGGGCGCCGGAAGAGAGCCGGACGGCGCGCACCTAGGCGTTGGCGGTGCGGAAGATCAGCGAGGCCGGGGCGGGGAAGCGGCCGCCCATGCCGTAGCGCGACATGGTGGTGATGACCTCCTGCACCTCGGCCGATGTCACCGCCTTGGGATAGGCCGGCAGCGCCACCTGGCGCAGCCGCTCGACCGGCACGCGGCTGAAGGCGGAGATGAGGTCGAGCAGGGCAGGGTCGGTGCGGCGCGCGGTCACCCAGTCCACGCCCTTGAACAGCGCGCGGGCGAAGCGGTCGAAGACCTCGCCGTTGCGGTCCAGGTCCTCCTTCATCGCGACGTATTGCGCGACGGTGGAGCCGGGCGCGGTCTCGAAGATCGGCCAGCCGATGCGCTCCAGGCGATCGCCGTGGGAGGCCAGCGCGCCGGCGACGAAGGGCTCGCTGAAGATGGCGGCGTCGATCTGCCCGCCGGCCAGGGCGTCGGCCATCTGCGGGAAGGGGACTTCCACGGTGGTGACCTTGCGCCAGTCGCCGCCGGTTTTTTCCACCCAGGCCATGCCGCGCAGCCAGACGATGTTGTTGCGCGTGTTGGAGGCGATGCGCTTGCCCTCGAGATCCTTGCCCGTGGCGATGCCCGTGCCCTTGCGGGTGAGGATGGCGAAGATGTCGGGCGGGCTGGCGGTGCCGGCGGAGGCGCCGGCGACGAAGCGGAAGTCCAGCCCCTCGCGGATGCCGAGCAGGATGGAGACCGTGTTGGAGAAGACGAGGCGGAACTGGCCGGCGACCATGCCCGGCAGGCCGGTGGCGCCGCCGGCGGTGGTGGAGGTGTCGATCTCCAGGCCCTCGGCGGCGAAGTAGCCCTCGCGGATGGCGGCGTGCAGCGGCGCCACGTCCAGCACGGGGATGACGCTGACGCGCAGCCTGGTGAGCGTCTGGCCGATCAGCGGCGGCGCGGCAAGCGGCAGCGCGGCGAGCGCGAGGGCGGTGCGGCGGGTGATCTGGCTCATTCGTGGAGTCTCCGTTCGTTCAGGATCGATTGGCCGGCTGCCAGTGCAGCGCGCGGCGTTCGGCAACGAGAAAAAGCCCGTTCAGCGCGAGGCCGAGCACGGCGAGGATGATCAGCCAGGCGTACATCTGCCGGATGAGGAAGCTGCGCTGCATGTCGAGGATGAGGAAGCCCAGCCCGCCCTGGCCGGACAGCATCTCCGCCAGCACGGCGAGCACCAGCGCGAGGCCGAGGCTGATGCGCATCCCCGCCAGGATGAAGGGCAGCGCCGAGGGCAGCACCAGGTGCCAGAGCGTATGCGCCGTGCTCCAGCCATGGGTGCGCGCGGCGTCGAGCATCACGCGGTCGGTGCCGCGCACGCCCTGCAGCGTGTTCACCAGCACGGGGAAGAGCACGGCGAGCGAGACGGAGGTCACCTTCATCGTCGTGCCGATGCCGAGAAAGAGCATCAGCGGCGGCACGAGCGCGGCCTTGGGGATGGGCCGCATGAGCTCGACCAGCGGCTCCAGCAGGCGGAAGGCGGCGGGGAACCAGCCCATGGCGAGGCCGGCGGCAATGCCGAGGACGCTGCCGATGGCGAAGCCGGAGAAGACCAGCTTCAGCGTGGCGAGCAGGGGCTCGACGAACTCGCCGGATACCAGCAGGTCCCAGAGGGCGAGGCCGATCACGGTCGGCGGCGGCATCAGCGCGCGGCGGATCCAGCCGGCATTCACGGCCACTTCCAGGCCCACGACGATCAGCCCGAGCACGACCAGCCCGGGCAGCCAGGAGAGAACGCGCCTGGACAGGTTTCCGGCTGACGCAGTCATCCGGAAACCTGTCCAGCTTGATGGACGGGCGCATGTTCCGGGTCGCCAGGCCTCGCCGGACCTGAAGATGCCGGGGCAGCCTGGCGGTTCAGCAGCTTGCCCAGGAGGTGGTGGCGCAGCTCCAGGAAGCGCGGCAGCTCGCGCGTGGTGATGGGGTCGCGCGGGCGCGGCAGGCCGACCTCGACCATCTCGGCGAGGGTGGTGGGGCGGTTGGTCAGCATGGCGATGCGGTCGGCCAGGTAGATCGCCTCCTCCACGTCATGGGTGACGAGCATCACGGTGAGCTTCCGCTGCGTCCAGATGTCGAGGATGAGCGCCTGGAGGTCGAGCCGGGTCAGCGCGTCCACGGCGCTGAAGGGCTCGTCCATGAGCAGCATGGCGGGCTCGGCGGCGAGCGCGCGGGCGATGGCGACGCGCTGCTGCATGCCGCCCGAGAGCTGCCAGGGGAAGTGGTCGCCGAAGCCGGCGAGGCCGACCTGCCCGAGCTGGACTTCCGCGGCGTCCCGCGCGCGGCGGCGGCCGACGCGGTGCTCGACGGCGAAGGCGACGTTGTCGCGCACGTTGCGCCAGGGCAGCAACGAGCGCGTGTACTGCTGGAAGACATAGACCGCCTCGGGCGGCGGTCCCGTGACCTTGCGGCCGGCGATGCGCGCCTCGCCGGAGGTGGGCGCCAGCAGGCCGGCGGCCATCTGCAGCAGGGTGGACTTGCCGCAGCCGGAGGGGCCGAGCACGGCCATGAACTCGCCCTCGCGGACCGAGAAGGAGACGCGGTCCATCACCCGGGCGGGTGGGCCCGAGCGGGACGGGAACTCCTTGGTGACGGCCTCAAGCTCGAGGAAATCCATGAACCCACCCTGTTGCGGCCGTGTGATGCGCGCTCGCTGCGTTCCGGGTCTTGTGCCCGATTCCGCAGCCTCAGAAGAGTTCAAAATACTCCCGGTGTTCCCATTCCGTCACCTCGGCCTCGAAGCGGGCGATCTCGGCGCGCTTGAGGCGGAGGATGTAGTCGACGAAGGCGTCGCCGAAGCTGATACGGGCGACCTCGGAGGTGTCGAGCGCCGCCAGCGCCTCGCCAAGGCTGCGCGGGAGCATGGGCGCCTGGGTCTCGTAGGGCGTGTCGGCGGAGGGGCCGGGATCGCGCTTCTCCGCGATTCCATCCAGGCCGAAGGCGAGCTGCGAGGCCATGTAGAGATAGGGATTGGCCGCGGGCTCGCCGACGCGGTTCTCCAGCCGGGTCGCGGCATCGCCGGGCGTGCCCAGCGCGCGCACCATGACGCCGCGGTTGTCCACGGCCCAGATGGCGCGGTCGGGCGCCAGGGAATAGGGCCGGTAGCGGCGGTAGCCGTTGATGGTCGGCGTGGAGAAGACCGAGGCCGCGCGCGCGTGGTGCAGCAGCCCCCCGAGGAAGTGCAGCGCGGTCTGCGAGAGCAGGGCGCCATCCTGGCCGATGAAGACGTTTCGCCTGGTGTCGCGATCCACCAGCGACTGGTGCAGGTGCCAGCCGCTCGACATCACGTTGGGGATGCGCGGGCGGCACATGAAGGTGGCGTGGTAGCCGTGCCGCCGCGCCACCTGCTTCACCGCCGAGCGGAACAGGATCATCAGGTCGGCCGAGGCCAGGGCCGGCAGCGCCTGGAAGGTGAACTCCACCTGGCTCGGCCCGTACTCCACCTCCATGGAGCGCAGCGGCAGGCCGAGCGCCTGGATCTCGCGCCGCAGGATCTCCAGCGCGGGGTCGAGCTGGTCGTAGCGGAGCTCGGTCAGGTAGTTGTAGCCCTGGGTGAGCAGCGCGACCTCGGGCGGCGCGCCGGGCTGGCCGGAATCCTCGGGCGCCAGCTTCGGGTCGAGCAGCTTGAACAGGTGGAACTCGACCTCGATGCCCGTGACGTAGTCGAAGCCCAGCGCCTCCGCCTCGGCGAGCTGCTTCCTCAGCGCGCCGCGCGAGGAATAGGGGGCCACGCGGCCGTCGGCGAAATGCGCCTCGCAGAGGATCCAGCCGGTGTGCGGCGCCCAGGGCAGCACCTTGAAGGTGGCGGGATCGGGGATGATGAGGAAGTCGGCCGCGCCCTGGAAGGCGAGGTCGTTCATGCCCGCGCCGGCCGTGAAGACCGGGAAGGCCGTGCGGTGCGAGGTGTCCTTCAGCAGCAGCGTCGTGGTCAGCGCCACGCCGTCGCGCATCGCCTTCGCGGCCTCGGCGGCGACGATGGTCTTGCCGCGGAGGATTCCGTGCTGGTCGGGGAAGGCGAGGCGGATGACGCCGATCTGATCGGCCTCGATGCGGCGCAGCACCTCGGCGCGGGCCTCCTCCGTGTGGAGGCCGTGTCGCTCTACAAAAGTCACTCTGCGGCGAGCGCCGGCGGGGCCCAGGGGGCGGCGGAGCGCCGGCGCGTCACCGCGTCCTTCCAGTGCTGCTCCCAGTTGGCGGTGGGCGCCATGCCGTCGATGGTGCTGGGGCCGGTGAGGGCGGCGGCGCGAGAGTCCTGCATGAGGGGCGGGCGATTGCCTTCCTCGACGGCGGCCATGGCGCGCAGCATCAGGCGGCGGTTGGCGGCGATGGCCTTGTCCGTGCTGGCGAGGTGCTCGCGCGTGCGGTCCTGGATCGCGCCCTGCGATTCCACGGCCCATTGGTCGTGCGTGTTGATGTCGTCGCCCATGCCCGTGTAGGTCGAGCTCTCCTGCTCGTGCGGATCGTAGCCGTAGTCGTTGGCGCGGCCGCGGATCGGGATGTAGTCGGGCATGGTGTAGGAGCCGAGGCGCTGGTTGCGCATCTGCTCGCGATCCACCGGGCCGGCGAAGCTCGTGAAGATGGCGATCCAATAGCAATGCGTGTCGTCCACGGGCATGTGCCACTGGGTGATGGTCATCTCCGAGCTCATGGGGATGACGAAGGCCTGCGGGAAGTAGAGATTCGTCACGCGGACATGCGTGGTGGCCTCGTTGATCTCGCGCAGGGCGTAGAGGCGCAGGCCGTAATCCGTGTTCTCGACCTCGATGCGCGGGCGGGAGAATTCGCGCAGCACATAGGTCATCGGCAGGTCGGAGCCGTCGGAGGTGGCGCGGAACTGCTTGCCGTAGGCGTCGGCGGCGTCGCCGTCCTCGAAGAAGCGGTGCAGATAGGAGGCGTGGGCGGGATCGATGCCGACCTCCAGCGCCTGCAGCCAGTTGCACTCGATCAGGCCCTTGAAGGCGAAGGTGTGCGTCTCCGGCGCGGCGAAGCAGTCGAAGGCGGGGAAGGGGGGCGCCTCACCCTCGCCCAGATAGGCGAAGACGATGCCGCTGCGCTCGACCACGGGATAGGCGCGCTGGCGGATGCGCGAGCAGAGAGTGCTGCCTTCCGGCTCGGCCGGCGTCTCCAGGCACTTTCCCTCGACGTCGAAGAGCCAGCCGTGGAAGGAGCAGCGGATACCGCCATGCTCCAGCCGCCCGAAGGCAAGGTCGGCATTGCGGTGCGGGCAGTCGCGGTCGAGCAGGCCGAGGCGGCCCTTCTCGTCGCGGAACAGCACGAAATCCTGGCCCAGCGCACGCACGGGGCGGACGGGGCGCTTGCCCTCCAGCTCGTCCAGCAGCGCGATCGGCTGCCAGTAGTGCCGCAGCATCTTCCCGCCGGGCGTGCCGGGGCCGACGCGGGTGAGGCGCTCGTTCTGTTCGGCGGAGATCATGGCGCTAGGCTCCGAGGGCTGTTCGATCACCGAACACTTGTGCGATGATAGCAAGCGTCGCTTTGATGACGCAACAAGGATGCTGTCATGGCGCGATTGCGCGCACAGGATGCGGAACGCCGGCAGTCGACCAGCCCGGACTTCCTGGAGGCGCTGGCGCGCGGCCTCGCCGTGCTCCAGGCCTTCGGGCCGGAGCGCCGGCAGATGACGCTGGCCGAGGTGGCGCGCGAGGTGGACCTGCCGCGCGCCACGGTGCGCCGCGCGCTGATCACGCTGACGGAGCTCGGCCATGTGGAGACGGATGGCCGCCTCTTCCGCCTGACGCCGGGGGTGCTGCGGCTGGCGGCCGCCTATCTCGGCTCCAACGGCGCCTCGACCATCCTCCAGCCGCGCTGCGAGCGGCTGAGCCTGGCGCTGGGCGGGCCCTGCTCGGCGGCGGTGCTGGACGGCGAGGAGATCGTCTTCGTGGCCTATGGCCAGCCGACGCGGATGGTCTCCGTGACGACGATGGTGGGCTGGCGGCTGCCGGCCTTCTGCACGGCGCTCGGCCGCGTGCTGCTGGCGGGGCTGGGGGATGCGGAGCTGGAGGCCTTTTTCACGAATGTGCGCCCGCAGGCGCTGACGCCGCAGACGGAACTGAATCCCAGGATGCTCCGCGCCCGCGTCCTGGAGGCCCGTGCCGAAGGCTTCGCGCTGGTGGACCAGGAGGCGGAGATCGGATTTCGTTCGCTCGCCGTCCCGCTGCGGCGCTACGACGGGCGTGTCATCGCCGCGCTGAATCTCGGCATGCAGACCGAGCGCGGCACCGCCGAGGCGCTGCGCGAGAGGGCGCTGCCGGTGCTGCGCGCGGAGGCGGAGGAGATCGGCGCCCTATTGGTGTGAGCGCAGCAGCGCGAGCTGCTCCTCCGTGACGGCGATGCCATGCGCCGCCGCCTCGGCGCGCGCCTGCAGGCGGCGCTGGCCGGGGAGGCGCTCGGCGCCGGCCTCCATCAGCCGGGAGACCAGCAGGTCCACACGGGCCGCCGCATCGTGGCGACCCTCGATCAGGATCACGATCTGCCCGGCATTGGCCGTCAGCGCGCCGGGGTAACGAAAGGCCTCGTCCTCGAAGCCGAAGCGCCCGCCGGTCAGCGCGGCGGCGAGCAGTTCCACCATCATGGCGATCGCCGCGCCCTTGTGGCCGCCGAAGGGGAGGAGCGCGCCGCCGTCCTGCATCGCCTTCGGGTCGGTGGTCGGCGCGCCGTGCCGGTCGAGCGCCACGCCGGCGGGAATGGCGCGGCCGTCGCGCGCGGCCATCAGCACGTCGCCATTGGCGATGGCGCTGGTCGCCATGTCCCAGAGGAGCGGAGGGCCGTCGGCGCGCGGGCAGGCCAGCGCGATCGGGTTGGTGCCGAGCACGGCCTTCCGCGCGCCGAAGGGCGCCACGCGGCTGCGGCCATTGGCCATGGCGAGGGCGAAGAAGCCGGACTCGGCGAAGGGCTCGATGTCGGTGGAGAGGGAGGCATAGTGATGCGCGTTGCGGATGGCGGCGCAGGCAATGCCGTTGGCCGCCGCCGCTTCCAGCAGCCGCGCGCGGCCGGCCTCCAGCGCCACCTGCGCGAAGCCGCCGTTGCCGTCCACCGCGATGAGTCCGGGCTTGGGCTGCTCGACCACGGGCAGGGCGGCGCCGTCCAGGTAGCCGCTGCGCAGCGAGGAGAGGTAGCCGGGCACCCGGAAGAGCCCGTGGCTGTGCACCCCGTCGCGCTCGGCCTGCGCGACGGCGCCGGCGAGGATCGCGGCGCTCGCCTCGGGCATGCCATGCTTGGCGAAGGCCCGCGCCAGCAGCGCGTGCAGCTCGGCGTAGGCCAGCCTCACTTCTTCAGCCGCATCGAGGCCGCCAGCGATTTCCGGGACTTGGCGATATGCGCCTCCAGCAGCGCGGCCGCCTTCGCCGCATCGCCCGCGCGGCAGGCAGACAGGATCTCGCGATGCTCGATCTGCGGCCATTCCTTGCCCGTGGCCTGCGAGAGCCGGAGCCGCAGGAACCGGTCCGCATTGGCGAAGTTCGCCTCGATCAGCCCGAGCAGCGTCGGCCGGCCGCAGGGCGCGTAGAGCGCCGTATGGAACCGCCAGTTGCAGGTGGTCCACTGCGCGGGATCCTCGGCCAGGTCGTATTCGGCGAGGATTCCCTCCAGGTGCTCGAAGTCCAGCTCGCTCATGTTCGGGACGGCGAGCTTCAGCGCCAGGCCTTCCAGCGCCATGCGGATCTCCATCCGCTCCAGCGTCTCGTCGAGCGTGAGCGGCGCCACGCGGGCGCCGCGATGCGTGTCGTGGATGACCAGCGCCTCGGCCTCGAGCTGGCGCAGCGCCTCGCGCACGGGGATGCGGCTGGTGCCGAAGCGCGTGGCGAGCTCGTCCTGCCGCAGGCGCGCGCCGGGGGCGATGGCGCCGGACATGATCTCGGCGCGGAGGGCGGAGGTGATGGCCAGCGAGGCCGGCTGGGCTTCGGTCAATTTCTTGCATCCCTGGCGTGATCAAGCGTTAGCGCATCGCCGGATTGGATGTAAAGTTTGACTCTTGGATCCAATCCTGTTGGATTTGTATGTACCGCCGGACAGGAGCCGCCCATGCCCCATGCCAACAGACGCGCCGCCCTCGGCCTGATGATGGCGGGCGCCGCGGCCCCTGCGGTCCGGGCCCAGGCAGGGTATCCCAACCGTCCCGTCCGCGTGGTGCTGCCTTTCGCGGCGGGCGGCGGCACGGACGTGATGACCCGCGTGATCGCCGAGCATCTGGGCAACCGCCTCGGCCAGCGCGTGCTGGTGGAGAACATCACCGGCGCCGGCGGCAATATCGGCACCGAGCGCGTGATCCGCTCGACGCCCGACGGCTACACGCTGCTGCTCTCGACGATGAGCATCGTCTCCATCAATCCGGCGCTCTACCGCAACCTGCCGATCGACATCCCCAACGACCTCGTTCCCGTCTCGCTGCTGCTGGAGACGCCGCAGGTCGTGGTGGTGAATCCGGGCCGTCCCTGGCGCACGCTCGCCGAGGTGGCGGAGGCGGCCAGGGCGGCGCCGCGGACCATCACCTTCGCCTCGGCCGGCGCGGGGACCTCGACGCATCTCTACGGCGAGCTGTTCAAGCACGTGACGGGGACGGATATCGTGCACGTGCCCTATCGCGGCAACGGCCCGGCGCTGGCCGACGTGATCGCCGGCCATGTGGACATGATGTTCGACCAGGTGCCGAACTCGGCGGACCACATCCGCACCGGGACCGTGCGCGCGCTGGCCGTCACCAGCGTGGAGCGCATGTCCTTCGCGCCGCAGGTGCCCAACGCGGCCGAGGCGGGGATGCCGGGCCTGATGGGCACCTCCTGGTCGGGCATGAGCGCGCCGAAGGGGACGCCGCCGGAGATCGTCAGCCATCTCAATGCCGAGCTGCAGCAGGTGCTGGCCAGCCCGGCGGTGAAGACCCGCCTGGCGGAACTCGGCGCCACGGCGCGCGGCAGCACGGCGCAGGCCTATGGCGAGCTGGTCGCGGCCGAGCTCGCGAAGTGGACGGCGGTGATCCGCGCGGCCAATCTTTCGGCGAACTGATGACCGACATCCTGATCATCGGCGGCGGCGTCATCGGCTCGGCCGCCGCCTTCTTCCTCACGGGGAGCGGCCAGGCCGGGAAGGTGACGGTGCTGGAGCCCGATCCGCTCTACAGCAAGGCCGCGACGCCGCGGGCCTCGGGCGGCGCAAGGCGGCTGTTCTCGTGCCCCGAGAACATCGAGATGTCGAACTACAGCATCCCCTTCTACGAGAATTTCGCCGAGCACTGCACCGTCGACGGCGAGCCGCCGGAGATCGGCTTTCGCCGCGACGGCTACCTGTTCATTGTCCCGCCCGAGGGGGTGGGCATCATCGAGCGCAACCATGCGCTGCAGACCTCGCTCGGCGTGAAGGTGGACCTGCTCGACCGCGACGCTCTGCAGCGCCGCTTTCCCGCGATGAACGTGTCGGACATCGGCGCCGCCTCGCACGCGCCGGAGGATGGCTGCCTGGAGCCCAATGGCGCGCTCCAGGGCTTTCGCCGGAAGGCCCGCTCGCAGGGCGCGGAATACCTGGCGGAAAAGGTCGTCGCCATGACGGCCGAAGGCACCGCCGTCCGCAGCGTGACGCTCTCCAGCGGCGAGGTGCTGCGGCCGCAGCAGGTGATCTGCGCGGCCGGCACCTGGTCGGCCGACGTCGCCGCCATGGTCGGCATGTTCCTTCCCGTCGAGCCCATGCAGCGCCACGACCATTTCTGGGAATGCCGCGCGGAGATGCCGCGGCTGCCCTTCGTGAAGGACCTCAACGGCCTCGGCTTCCACAACTGGGACCGCGGCTATGCCGGCAGCGTCGTGGATTTCGGCATCCCCGCCGGCGAGAACTGGGAGGTCGACCACGACTACTTCCAGCGCGTCGTCTGGCCGCATATCGCGCACCGCTTTCCGATCATGGAGGAGCTGAAGCTGCGGGATTCCTGGGTCGGCCACTACGACCGCAACCGGCTCGACGGCAACATGATCCTGGGCAACTGGCCGGGGAAGCTGGACAATTTCTTCGTCGCCTGCGGCTTCTCCGGCCATGGGCTGATGCATGCGCCGGCCGTCGGGCGCGCGCTGTCGGAGCTCGTCCTGCACGGCGGGTACCGGACGCTCGACCTGACGCGCATGGGCTATCAGCGCGTCCTCGACGACGAACCCTATGCGGAATCCGGAATCCGATAGACGGTATAATGACTTCAAGGGAGGCAGCGGCGTCCATGGATGAGGCATTCCGTCGCTGGACGGGGCCAGGGAGTGGGCCGGCGCGTCTTGCCTCGGCGGACCCTGCATGCCGCAATGCCGGCCTGGGATCGTGACCGGAGCATGAGCATGCGCGCTGTCCGCTGGATGGGTTTGCTGGGACTGGTCCTGTTCGCCGGCATGGCGCAGGCGCAGCCGACGCGGCAGGTGCGCATCGTGGTGCCCTTCGCCGCCGGCGGCTCGGCCGACGTGCTGGCGCGCATCACCGCCCAGGCGCTCTCGGCGCGCTGGGGCCAGCCGGTGGTGATCGACAACCGTCTCGGCGCCGGCGGGCATATCGGCGGCGAGAACGTGGCGCGCAGCCCCGGCGACGGGCACACGCTGCTGCTCGGCAGCATCGGCATCCACGCGGCCTACACCGTCTACCGCAACCTGCCCTACAGCCCGAAGGACGAGCTGACGCCGGTCACGATGCTGGCGGAATTCCCCAACGTCATCGTGGTGCATCCCTCGGTGCCGGCCCAGAACCTGCGCGAGCTGGTGGCACTGGCCCAGGCGCGGCCGGGCACCATCACCTTCGGCTCCGCCGGCAACTCCACCTCGACGCACATGGCCGGCGAGCTCTTCATGCTCGTCACGGGGCTGCGGCTGATCCACGTGCCCTATCGCGGCTCCTCCCAGGCGCTGAACGACGTCATGGCGGGCAACATCAACATGATGTTCGAGAACCTGCCGACCATCCCGCCCGTGGCGCGCGACGGCCGCGTGCGCCCGCTCGCCATCACCAGCGCCACGCGCTCGCCCGCGCTGCCCGACGTGCCGACGGCGGCCGAGGCCGGCGTGGACGGCTATGTCGCGACGGCCTGGTTCACCATCGCCGCGCCCGCCTCGACGCCGGCGCCGCTGATGGAGCGGCTCAACGCCGACCTGCGCGCCGTGCTCACCGACCCCGCCATCCGCGACCGCTTCCAGACCTTGGGCGCGACGCCGATCGGGGGCAATCTCGACGAGACCCGCAGCTTCCTCGCCGACGAATCGGTGAAGTGGCAGCGCGTCGTGTCTTCTGCAGGGATACGTCTCGACTGATGTTCGATCCGGTACGGTTGGAGCTGCTCTGGACGCGGCTCGTCTCCATCGTGGACGAGGCGGCCGCCGCGCTGCTCCGTTCCTCCTTCTCGACCGTGGTGCGCGAGAGCCACGATTTCGGCTGCGTGCTGACGGATGCGCGCGGCCAGTCCATCGTGCAGGCCACGGACTCCGTGCCGAGCTTTCTGTGCACCCTGCCGAACACGGTGCGGCACTTCCTGAAGGAGTATCCGCCGGAGACGCTGGCGCCGGGCGACATCCTCATCACCAACGACATCTGGATGGGCACCGGCCACCTGCCGGACATCACGGTGGCCAAGCCGATCTTCCGCGACGGGGTGCTGGTGGGCTTCGCCGGATCCATCGCGCATTCGCCGGATATCGGCGGGCGCATCCGCTCGGCCGAGGCGCGCGACGTCTTCGAGGAGGGGCTGCAGATCCCCATCATGAAGGCCGTCGCGGCCGGCGTGCCCGATGCGACGCTCATGAAGATGCTGCGCAAGAACACCCGCGTGCCCGACCAGGTGCTGGGCGACCTGCACGCGCAGTTCGCCGCGCTGGACCTGATGGAACGGCGCGTGCTCGGCCTGCTGGCGGAACATGATCTGCCGGATCTCGCCGGTCTCGCCGAGGAGATTCAGTCGCGCTCGGAGCGCGCCACGCGCGCGGCGATCGCGGCGGTGCCGGATGGCGTGTATCGCGCCGCGGTACAGACGGACGGGCTGGAGCAGCCGCTGAAGCTGCAGCTCACGCTGACGATTTCCGGCGACGAGATCGTGGCGGATTATGCGGGCTCGGACCCGCAGGTGGCGCGCGCGATCAACGTCTGCCTCGCCTATACCTTCGCCTACACGGCCTTCGCGGTGAAGGCGGTGCTCTGCCCCGCGGTGCCGAACAACGAGGGCAGCTTTCGCCCGCTCACCGTGACGGCGCCGGAGGGCTGCATCCTCAACTCCACCCATCCCGCGGCCGGCGGCGCGCGGGCGCTGACGGGGCACTTCCTGCCGGCGCTGGTGATGTCCGCGCTGGCCGATGCGCTGCCGGACCGCGTGGTGGCCGGCGTCGGCTCGCCGCTGTGGTGCCTGGGCTTCTCGGGGTTCCGCGCGGATGGGAAGCCGATCGCCAATGCGCTCTTCCTCAATGGCGGCTACGGCGCCAGCGCCGCCATGGACGGCGCGAACGTGCTGAGCTGGCCCTCCAACGTCTCCTCCGCCTCGGTCGAGACCATCGAGCAGACGGCGCCCTGGCATGTGCGCTTCCGCCGGCTGCGCGAGGGCACCGGCGGGGCCGGAAGGCATCGCGGCGGGACCGGGCAGGAGACGCTCTACGAGAGCCGCTCGGACCAGCCCATCGCCGTCACCTTCCTGGCCGAGCGCACGCAGGAGAATTCGGCCGCGCCTGGCTTTGCGGGCGGCAGGCCGGGCGCGCCCGGGGCGGTGATCATCGACGGCGCCGTCGTCGATCCCAAGCGCCAGCACATCGTGATGCCCGGCGGCACGGTGGAGATGCGCACCCCCGGCGGCGGCGGGCACGGCGACCCCGCGAAACGCGACCCCGCCTTGACCGAAGCTGACAAATTGGACGGTTACGCTTGAGCTCCTCGCATGCGCTCGCCATCGACATCGGCGGCACCTTCACCGACCTCGTGCTGCACGACCCCGATACGGGCCGCTTCAGTGCCTATAAGGAGCTGACGACGCCGGACGAGCCCGCGCGCGGCGTCATCGCCGGCATCCGGGCGCTGCTCGATCGGGAGAAGGTCGCGCCGGCGCAGATCACCCGCGTGGTGCATGCGACGACGCTGCTGACCAACGCGCTCATCGAGCGCCGCGGCGCGCCGACGGGCCTGCTCACCACCGAGGGATTCCGCGACATCCTCGAGATCGGGCACGAGCGGAAATACGAGATCTACGACCTCTTCCTGCCGCTGCCCGCACCGCTGGTGCGCCGCGCCTGGCGGCTGGAAGCGAAGGAGCGCCTGCGGGCGGATGGCAGCGTCGAGATCGCGCTGGACGAGGCTTCGGTGCTGGCGGCGGCGGACCGGCTGGTGGAGGCGGGCGTCACCTCGCTGGCCATCGGCTTCCTGCACAGCTACGCCAATCCGGTGCATGAGCGGCAGGCGGCGGCGTTGATCGCGCGGCGGCACCAGTCGCTGCATCTGTCCCTCTCCAGCGATGTCTCGCCGCAGATTCGCGAGTACGAGCGGATCTCCACGACGGTCGCCAATGCCTATGTGAAGCCGCTCGCCTCCGGCTATCTGGACCGGATGGCGGCGGAGATTTCCGCGCTGGGCATCGGCGCACCCCTGTTCCTGATGCTCTCCAATGGCGGGCTCACGCATATCGACGAGGCCAAGCGCATCCCCGTGCGGCTGCTGGAATCCGGGCCGGCCGCCGGCGCGCTGGCCGCCGCGGTGCTGGGCGCGCGCAGCGGGGCCACGGATCTGCTGGCCTTCGACATGGGCGGCACCACGGCCAAGCTCGCGGTGGTGCGCGACGGCGTGCCGCGCGTGGCGCACAAGTTCGAGGCCGCGCGCGAGCGGCGCTTCACCACGGGCAGCGGGCTGCCGCTCAGCATCTCCGCGGTGGAGCTCATCGAGATCGGCGCCGGTGGCGGCAGCATCGCGGCGCTCGACCCGCTCGGGCTGCTGAAGGTGGGCCCGCGCAGTGCAGGCTCCGCGCCGGGGCCGGTCTGTTACGCCCGCGGTGGCACGGAGCCGACGGTGACCGATGCCAATCTCGCGCTGGGCTGCCTCGATGCGGCAGGCTTCGCGGGCGGCACCATGCGCCTCGACATCGAGGCCAGCGAGGCGGCGCTCGGTGCGCTCGGCACGGCGGCCGGCATGGGGATGGAGGACGGCGCCGCCGGCATCCAGGCCGTGGTGAACGAGACCATGGCCGCAGCGGCCCGCGTGCACCTGGCCGAGCAAGGCGGCGAGGGGCGCGACCACGCGCTGCTCGTCACCGGCGGCGGTGGACCGCTGCACGGGCCGGAGGTGGCGCGGCGCCTCGGCCTGAAGCGCGTGATCTGCCCGCCCGCGGCCGGCGTGGCCTCGGCGCTCGGCATGCTGCTGGCGCCGGCGCGCGTGGATCGCGTGGCGACGCTGGCGCGGACGCTGGATTCGCTGCCGCCCGAGGAGCTGGAGGCGCGCTTCGAGGCGCTGGAGCGTGACGCGCGCGGGATCATCGCCGTCACCCTCGGCGCTGGCGCCGAGGTGAAGATCGAGCGCACGGCCGATCTGCGCTTCGCCGGGCAGGGGCATGAGCTGGTCACGGTCCTGCCGCCCGGCCCCTACGACGCGGCCAGCCCGGCTGCCATCCGCGCGCTGTTCGAGGCCGCCTATCGCGAGGTCTTCGCGGGCGTGCCGCCCGTCGCCACGGTCGAGGTGGTGAACATCCGCCTCGCCGTCACGGCGGCCACGGGCGATGGCCGCCTCGATCCCGCCGTCGCCGCGACCGGCAGCGCCACGCCGCGTGCGATGCGCCGCGTCCGCTTCGGCGAGGCGATGCAGGAGGTCCCCGCCTATCGCCGCGAGGCGCTGGGCGCGGGGCAGGGGATCGACGGCCCCGCGGTGGTGGAGGACGGCATGTCCACACTGTTGCTGCCGCCGGGATCGCGCGCCACGCTGGAGGCTTGCGGCAATCTCGTGGTGGAACTCGCATGATCCGACGCCGTCTGATCCTCGCCGCGCCGCTGCTGGCGACGCCGGCCATCGCGCAGCCGCGTGGACCTATCCGCGTGCTGGTGGGCTTCGCGCCGGGTGGCGCGGTGGACCAGTCGGTGCGCATCGCTGCCGATGCCGTGGCGCGGCGCGGCGGACCCGTCGTCATCGCCGAGACGCGCAGCGGCGCGCTGGGCTTTCTGGCCGCGCAGGCGGCGTCGCGCTCGCCGCCGGACGGGCTGACGCTCGCCTCGGCCATCATGGGCATGATGTCCGTGGCGCCCGCCGTGCCCGGCTCGCAGATCCCGCTGGATCTGGACCGGGACCTCACGCCCGTCTGCAACCTCACGGGCACGCCGATGGCGCTGATCGTGCCCGGCAATTCGCCGGACCGCACGGTTGCCGACCTCGTGGCGCGCGCGAAGGCGCGGCCGGGCGAGCTCAGCTATGCCAGCACGGGCAACGGCTCCACCAACCAGCTCGCCGCCGAACATTTCGGGGCCGAGGCGGGGCTGCGCTTCGTCCATGTCGCCTATCGCGGCGGCGCGCCGGCGACGCTCGACGTTGCGGCCGGGCGCATCGACCTGATGTTCGCGAATATCGCGGAGGTGGTGGAGCTGATCCGCGGCGGGCAGGTGCGCGGCCTCGCGCTGGCGGCGACGAAGCCGAGCGCGATGGTACCGGACATGCCGCTGCTGACCGCCGATTACCCGGCGCTCGACATGAACAACTGGTTCGGCCTGATCGGGCCCGCCGGCATGCCGGCGGAGCTGGTGCAGCAGGTGGGGCATCTCTTCACGGATGCGCTGGCCGATCCCGCCACGCAGCCCATTCTCGCCGCGCGGGGGATGGACGCGATTCCGGAAGTCGGTCCAGCCTTCGCCGCCCGAATCCGACGTGACCGCGAGCGCTGGGCGCGCGTCGCGGCGCAGGGAAATATCCGCGCCGATTGAGGAACGCATGTCACTGTCTCTGGGAATCGACATCGGTGGCACCTTCACCGATCTGGTCCTGCACGATCCCATCTCCGGCCGCGCCACCATCTGGAAGGAGAGCACCACGCCGGACGATCCCGCGCGCGGCGCGCTGGCCGGCGCGCTGGAGGTGCTGCGGCGCGCGGGGCGCGAGCCGGGCGAGGTCGGGCGCGTCGTGCATGCGACGACGCTGTTCACCAATGCGCTGATCGAGCGGAAGGGCGCGAAGACGGCGCTCATCACCACCGCGGGATTCCGCGACGTGCTGGAGATCGGGCGGGAGCGGAAGTACGAGCTCTACGACATTTTTCTCACGATGCCGAAGCCGTTGGTGACGCGCGATTGGCGGCGCGAGGCGCGGGAACGGCTGGCGCCGGACGGCAGCGTGGAGATCGCGCTCGATCTGGATGCGGCGATGGGTGAGGTCGAAGCGCTGGTGAAGGATGGCACGGAAAGCCTCGCCATCGTGTTTCTCCACGCGCATGCCAATCCCGCGCATGAGCGCGCCCTGGGCGAGGCGGTGGCGAAGCGCTTTCCGGAGCTGTCGCTGTCGCTTTCGTCGGAGATCGCGCCGGAGATCCGCGAGTATCCGCGGACCAGCACGACCGTCGCCAACGCCTATGTGCGGCCGCTGGCCGATCGCTACCTCGCGCGGATGGAGTCCGAGCTGCGCAAGGCCGGCATTCCCGGCGGGCTCTTCCTCATGCTGTCCAATGGCGGCCTCACCCATGTGGCCGAGGCGCGGCGTGCGCCGGTGCAGCTGCTGGAATCCGGGCCGGCCGCCGGCGCGCTGGCGGGCGCCTGGTTCGGCCGGAATGCCGGGTTGGATCGCGTGCTGGCCTTCGACATGGGCGGCACCACGGCCAAGCTCGCGCTGGTGGATGACGGCGAGCCGCTGGTCGCCTGGGGCTTCGAGGCGGCACGGGAAAAGCGCTTTCTTCGCGGGAGCGGGCTGCCGATGCAGATCGCGACGGTGGAGCTGATCGAGATCGGCGCGGGGGGCGGCAGCCTGGCGCGGCGGAGCGGCCTGGGCACGCTCGCGGTCGGGCCGGAATCGGCCGGCGCGCAGCCGGGGCCGGCCTGCTACGGCCGCGGCGGGACGGAGCCGGCTGTGACGGATGCCGACCTGGCACTGGGCTATCTCGACGCGGGCTTCTTCCTCGGCGGCGAGATGCGCATCGACAAATCCGCTTCCGATGCCGCGCTGCGCGGGTTGGCGGAAAAACTCGAGGTCGCGGAGGAGCGCGCCGCCATCGGCGTGCACGACGTGGTGAACGAGAACATGGCCGGCGCGGCCCGTGTCGCCATCGCCGAGCGCGGCCGCGTGCCGCAGGACTATGCGCTGCTCGCGACCGGCGGCGCCGGGCCGGTGCATGCCTGGGCGGTGGCGAAGCGGCTCGGCATCTCGCGCGTCGTCTGCCCGCCGGGGGCGGGCGCGGGCAGCACCATCGGCATGCTCATGGCGCCGGCGCGCGTGGATCGCGTGGCGCATTACGGCGCGCGGCTCGATGCGGCCGAGCCGGCCGACATGGGCGCCATTCTCGGCGGGTTGGAGGGGGAGGCGCTGGAGGTGCTGAAGGGCACCGGCGCCGAGATCGAGGCACGCGCCGCCACGCGGCTCGCGGACATGCGCTATGTCGGCCAGGGCAGCGAGCTCACCATCGCGCTGCCCGATGATTTTTCGCGCGACGGCGTCCGCGCCGGCTTCGAGGCGTCCTACAGGCGGCTCTTCGGCCGCACGCCGCCGGGCGCGGCCGTCGAGTTCGTGGCGCTGCGCCTCTCGCTCACCGCGCCCATGCCCGGCGCGGGCGGCACGCTGGACCTGCCGCGGCACGCGAAGGGCGCGGCGCTGAAGGGGAAGCGGCGGGTGTACTTTTCCGAGTCGGGCGCGCCGGTCGAAGCCTCGGTCTACGACCGCTACGCGCTGTCGGCCGGCGATGTCATCCAGGGGCCCGCGGTCTTCGAGGAGAACGAGAGCACCTTCATCATCGGCCCCGGCGCCACCGCGCGCCTGCTGCCCGACGGAAGCATCCTCGCCGAGGAGACCGCGCCATGACCCGCACCTTCGATGCCATCGAGCTGGAGCTGCTGTGGCGCCGGCTCATCTCGCTCGTCGACGAGGCGGCAGCGGCGCTGGTGCGCACCAGCTTCTCCACCCTCGTGCGCGAGAGCTACGACTTCTCCTGCATCGTGACCGACGTGCGGGGGCAGTCGCTCGTGCAGGCGACGGAGAGCATCCCGAGCTTCATCGGCACGCTGCCCGCCACCGTGAAGCATTTTCTCGACTTCTTCCCGCCGGAGAAGCTGGAGCCCGGCGACGTGCTCGTCACCAACGACATCTGGCTCGGCACGGGGCACCTGCCGGACATCACCGTCGCCAAGCCGATTTTTCTGGATGGACGGCTGGTGGCTTTCAGCGCCTCCACCGCGCATGCGCCGGACATCGGCGGAAAGATCCGCAGCCCGGAGCCGCGCGAGGTCTTCGAGGAAGGCTTCCAGATCCCGCCGATGAAGCTCATGCGGCGCGGCGAGGCGGACGAGACGCTGGTCGCGCTGCTGCGCAAGAACGTCCGCACGCCGGACCAGACGCTGGGCGATCTCTGGGCGCAGGTCGTGGCGCTGGACGTGATGGAGGAGCGGCTGCTCACCCTCATGCGCGGCCACGGGCTGACCGACCTCACCGATCTCGCGGCGGAGATCCATGGCCGCTGCGAGCGCGCGATGCGCGCCGCCATCGCGGCCCTGCCGGACGGCACCTATCGCAGCGAGTTGCAGACGGATGGCGTGCTCGACACGCCCATCACGTTGAAGATGGCGCTGACCATCAAGGGCGACACGATTTCGATGGACATGACGGGCAGCGATGCCCAGGTCGATCGCGCGATCAACTGCGCCATGTGCTACACCTATGCCATGTGCATGTACGGGGTGAAGGTCTGCACCGAGCCCTCGCTGCCGAACAACGAGGGTGCCTTCCGGCCCATCAGCGTGGATGCGCCCGCCGGCTGCATCGTGAACCCGGTGTTTCCGGCCTCCGGCGGCTCGCGCATGCTCATCGGCCACTACCTGCCGATGCTGGTCTTCGGCTGCCTCGGCCAGATCGTGCCGGAGCGCGTGATGGCCGCCTGCGGCTCGCCCATGTGGGGCATGAACCAGTCCGGCGTGCGCGAGTTGGCGCCCGGCGTGCTCAAGCCCTACGCCAACATGTTTTTCTATAACGGCGGCATGGGGGCGAACGGCGCCGGGGACGGGATTTCCTGTCTCTCCTGGCCGTCGAACGTATCTTCTACGTCGGTGGAGGTCAGCGAGCACATCGCGCCTCTGCGCTTCCACCACAAGCGCCTGCGCGAGGGCAGCGGCGGCGCCGGGAAGCACCGCGGCGGCCTGGGCCAGGAGATCCTGATCGAGACGCGCAGCGAGACGCCCATCGCCGTCTCCTTCCTTGCGGAGCGCACGGTGATCCCGGCCTTCGGCATCGAGGGCGGCGCGGCCGGCGCCTGCGGCGAGCTGCGGATCAACGGCGAGAAGGTCGATCCCAAGCGGCAATACGTGCTGCGGAAGGGCGAGACCATCCTGCTCGCCACCCCCGGCGGCGGGGGGCACGGCGTCCCGGATTGACGGGTGGTCTGAGCGGGATGACCGGAGGCGCGAAGGCGCCGGAGGTCTGAATCCCGCGACCATGGTCTCGACAAATCCGGCGAGGGGTGAGGCGGGAAAACCAGCCTGAACCCGGCCTTGTCCCTTGTCGCCGGACGTTCATCGAAGTGCTGCGTCGCTGACATGAAGCACCCGTAACCACCCCCCCGCAGCACGGAGGTGGTGAGCACGATGTCAGGAGTGGCCCTGCGCGGCATCCACAAGCGTTTCGGCGCAACGGATGTGCTGCGCGACGTGACGCTGGAAGCGAAGCAGGGCGAGTTCCTCGCGATCCTGGGCGCGTCCGGCTGTGGCAAGTCCACGCTGCTGCGCATCCTCGCGGGGCTGGAGACGGCCGACGAGGGCGAGGTCTGGGTCGACGGCAAGCGCATGGACGCGCTGCCGCCCAAGCAGCGCAACCTCGCGATGGTGTTTCAGTCCTACGCGCTCTACCCCTACATGACGGTGGGGCAGAACATCGCTCTGCCGCTGGAGATGCGCCGGCTTTCGGCGTTGCAGCGCGTGCCGCTGCTGGGCCGGCTGATGCCGGGGACGGGGGCCGCGCGCCGCGCCATCGCGGGCGAGGTGGAGGCGGTGGCGAAGCCGCTCGGCCTCGTGCCGCTGCTGGCGCGCAAGCCCGCGCAACTCTCGGGCGGGCAGCGCCAGCGCGTGGCGCTCGGCCGCGCCATGGTGCGCCGGCCGGCCGCCTTCCTGATGGACGAACCGCTCTCCAATCTCGATGCGCGCATGCGCGGCGAGGCGCGCTCGGAGATCGTCTCGCTGACGCAGCGCCTCGGCGTCACCACGCTCTACGTCACGCACGACCAGAACGAGGCCATGGCGATGGCCGATCGCGTGGCCGTGATGCAGGCCGGCCGGGTGCTGCAATTCGCCCCGCCGCAGGAGCTCTACGACGAGCCGGCGAGCCTGGATGTCGCGCGCTTCGTCGGCTCGCCGCCGATGAACGCGCTGCCGGCGCAGATGCACGCGGACGGCGCCATCGAGGTCGCGGGCACGCTGCTGCCGTGGCGCGGGCAGGGGGCGCCGGGCACCGTCACCTTCGGCGTGCGGCCGGAATCCTGGCAGCCTGCTGGACACGGCATTCCCGCTGATGTTGCGCGGCTTGAGCATCTGGGCGCCGAGACGCTGATCCACGTCACGGTCGGTGGCCACCCCGCCATCGTCCGAGTGGCGCCGGAAGTCGCACGCGGCCTGACGCAGGGCGAAAGCCTGCGCCTTGCCGCCTCGCGCGCGCTGCTCTTCGGGCCGGGTGGTCTCCGCCTGCCGATGCACGCGACCATCCGGGAGGTGGCCCTTGGCTAGCCCCCACCGCGCCGAGGCCATCGCCGCCTATGCGCTCGCCGCGCCGGCCTTCCTGCTCATGTGGGCGATGCTGCTCGGGCCCGCGGTCGCCGTCGCGCTGCTCTCGCTGACCGACTGGAATTTCGGGGAGCCCACGATCGCCTTCGCCGGGCTCGGCAATTACGAGGAGCTCTGGGGCGACCGCGTCTTCTGGATCTCGCTGCGCAACACGCTGATCTATGTGGGCCTCGCCGTGCCGCTGACGGTGGGGCTGGGCCTCGCCGCGGCCATCGCCATCGAGAGCGGCGCGCGTGGCCGCGCCTTCTACCGCGCCGCCTACTTCCTGCCCGTCGCCTCCACGCTGCTGGCGATGGCGCTGGTCTGGGAGTTCATGTTCCACCCGACGGTGGGCTTCGTGAACCAGGCCTTTCGCCTGGTCGGCCTGCCCACGGACGACTGGCTGCAGAACCCGGACACGGCGCTCTACGTGCTGATCGTGATCGGCGTCTGGCAGAATCTCGGACTGGCCATGGTGCTCTTCATGGCGGGGCTGAAATCCATCCCGCCGGACCTCTACGAGGCCCTGGCGATGGACGGCGCCGACGGCGCCTGGGAGCGGTTCCGGCGCGTCACCTGGCCGATGCTCGGGCCGGCGCTGGTCTTCGTCGTCGCCATCACCGCGATCCGCAGCTTCCAGGTCTTCGACACGGTGGCCGTGCTGACCGAGGGCGGGCCGAGCAAGTCCACGGAAGTGCTGCTCTACACCATGGTGCAGCAGGGCTTCACCTTCCTGCGCAGCAGCTACGGCGCGGCGATCACCATCGTCTTCCTCGCCTTCACCCTGCTGGTGACGCTGGCGCAGACGAAGCTTTTGGACAGGCGCGCCCACTATGGTTAAGGCTGCGCTCCGCCACACCGTCCTGATGGCGGGCGCCGTCGTCATGCTGGCGCCCTTCGTCCTCATGATCTCGCTCTCGCTGAAGTCGCCGGGCGAGATTTTTTCGCCGCACTTCACGCTGTGGCCGCAGCAATGGGCCGCCTGGGAGAACTACCACGCCGCCTTCACCAAGGTGCCGCTCGCGCGCTTCCTGCTGAACGGCTTCATCGTCACCTTCTGCATCTTCGCGGGACAGGCGATCACGGCGCTGCCCATGGCCTATGCGCTCGCCAAGCTGCGCTGGCGTTGGCGCGAGACGACCTTCGCGCTGGTGCTGCTGGCGCTGCTCGTGCCGCCGCAGGTGCCGGCCATCCCCCTCTACATCGGGATGTGGCAGCTCGGCCTGCTCAACACCTACGCGGCGATCATCCTGCCGAGCACCATCAGCGTCTTCGGCATCTTCCTCATGCGGCAGTTCTTCCGCACCGTGCCCGACGACCTGATCGCGGCCGCGCGGATGGACGGGCTGTCAGAGCTGGCCATCGTCTGGCGCATCATGCTGCCGACGGCGGCGCCGGCCATCGCGGCCTTCGCCTGCCTCTCCTTCATCTGGAACTGGAACGAGTTCTTCTGGCCGTTCCTCGCGGTGCAGGACGAGAACCTGATGACGCCGCCGCTCGGCATCGCCTTCTTCTCCAACAACGAGGCGGGCACGGCCTATGGGCCGCTGATGGCGGCGGCCTGCGTCGTGACCGCGCCCCTCGCGATCGCCTTCCTCCTCGCCCAACGCGCCTTCATCGCCGGCGTGACCATGACGGGCGTCAAGTGAACAAGGAGCCTTTGCCCATGATTCCTCGCCGCACCCTCCTCGGCGCGAGCCTGGCCGTGCCTGCCGTCGCGCGCGCGCAGTCGGCCACGCTCACCGTCAGCTACTGCAACCCCGTCGTCTTCCGCGAGCCGATGGAGCGCATCGCGGCCCTCTTCGAGAGCCGCACCGGCGCGAAGGTCACGCTGCGCGCCCCCGAGGAGGACTACGAGGTCCAGCTGCAGCGCACGCTGCGCGACGCGGTGACGAACAGCCTGCCGGACCTCTCGCTGCAGGGTCTCAACCGGCAGCGCACGCTGCTGGAGCGCGACCTGCTGGTGGACCTCAAGCCGCTGCTGGACGCCGACCCTGAAACCCCCACGCTCGGCTACTCGCCGACCCTGCTGACCATGGGGCAGGCGCCCGCGCCGGGCGGGCGCGTGGTGCAGAGCGGCGTCGGCTTCGCCATCTCCACGCCGATCCTCTACTGGAACGCCGAGCTCGTGCGCCGCGCGGGCGGCGACCCCGCGAGCCTGCCGCGCGACTGGGACGGCGTCATCGCGCTGGGCCGCCGCATCGACGCGCTCTCGGAGGAGGTCCGCAGCCTCTTCTTCAACTGGACCGTCACCGGCAACTGGATGATCCAGGCCCTCGTCTTCGCCCAGGGCGGCGCGATGATGGATGCGGCCGAGACCCGCGTGACGCTGGCCGATGCGCCGGCGCTGACGGGCCTCTCCGTGCTGCGCCGTCTCGTGGACGAGGCCGCGATGCCCGACCTGCGCCTCGCCCCCGCCGAGACCGAGTTCATGGCGGGACGCCTGGGCCTCTTCATGGGCAGCACGGCGCGCATCGGCGCCTATACGCGCGGCATCGGCGAGCGCTTCCCGATGGTCTGCTCGCCCTTCCCGATCCCGGTCGAGGGCGGCCGCGTTCCGGCCGGCGGTGCGGTCGCCGTGCTGCACGCGCGCGACGCGGCAAAGCAATCCCTGGCCTGGCAGTTCCTGAAGCTCGCCACGGGCCCCGACGGCGCCAATCTCATGGTCCGCCACACGGGCTACATGCCCGCGACGACCGTGCCCGCGGAGCGCGAGGACTTGCTCGCGCCCTTCTACCGCGCCAGCCCGAACCACAAGGTCTCGCTGGACCAGCAGGGCGTCATGACCGGCTGGTACGCCTTTCCCGGCCAGAACGCGCTGCGCATCACCGACCTCATCAACGACCACGCGCAGGCCATCGTGGCCCGCCGCGAGACGCCCCAGGACGCCGCCACCGCCATGACCCGCGAGATCACCGCCCTCCTGCCGCGGCGGCGCGCATGAGCGCCGCCGCCCGGATCCTGCTGCTCTCGGACATCCACCTGTCCCGCGCGCGGCCGTACTTCCACGCGAACTGGGAGCTGATGCTGCGCGCGATCGCGGAGATGCCGAAGCCGGATCTCGTGATCGTGACCGGCGACCTCGCGCTGGACGGCCCCTCGCGCGAGGATGATATCGCCTTCGCCCGCGCGCAGCTCGATCGGCTGCCGGCGCCCTGGCATGCGGTGCCCGGCAACCACGACGTCGGCGGCAACCCGCCGGACGCGCGCGGTGAGCATGTGGTGGACGACCACCTGCGCGACGCCTGGCTGCGTCACTTTCCCAGCGACTTCTGGTCCATCGACATTCCCGGCTGGCGGCTGATCGGCCTCGACAGCCTGATCTGCGGCAGCGGGATGCGCGCCGAGACGGAGCAGGCGGAATTCCTCGACGCCGCCGTCGCCGGCGCCGAATCCCGCCGCGTCGCGATCTTCATGCACAAGCCGCTCTGCCAGCACGACGTGCTCGAGGCCGAGCCGAGCACCACCTGCTGGTTCCCGAACACGCGCGAGCTCATCCAGCGCCATGTGCGCGATGGCCGCATCCAGCTTCTCGTCAGCGGCCATCTGCACGAGGCGCGCGACCGGATCGTCTCCGGCACGCGGCATCTCTGGCTGCCGGGCCTCGCCTTCGTGAACGACGCGGTCTGCGAATGGCAGGTCTCGCGCGGTGGGCGGCGGCGCGTGGGCTTCGTCACGGCCGTGATGGAATCGGCGCCCGTCCTCACCTGGCACGAGCCCCATGCGCTGCTGAACATCGACATCGGCAACTGGCTCCGGATGGGCGGGATCGGCCTCTACAAGCCGCTCGCCGGCGAGGACCAGCCGTACCCCGGACTTTTCCCCCAAAGCTGAGAGGACTCCCCATGCGACTGGAACGCCGCGCCCTTCTGGGTGCCACCGCCGCCGGACTTTCGGCCCCGCTCCATGCCCGCGCGCAGTCGCAGGGCGTGGAGCTCTCCGTGCAGTATTCCATCCCCGAGGTTTTTCGGGGGCTGATGGACGAGCTCGGGGCGAAGTTCACGCAGAAGAATCCGGGCATCCGCGTCGCCTTCCGCGCGCCGGAGCAGGATTACGAGGCGATCCTCCAGCGCAACCTGCGCGACGCCGTCACGCGCCAGCTTCCGGACGTGGCCTTCCACGGCCTGAACCGGCAGCGCACGCTGGCCGAGCGGAACATCCCGGTCGACCTGAAGCCCTTCATGCAGGCCGAGCCTGATATCGCCGCGCAGGGCTATTCGCCGACGCTGCTCTCCATGGGCCAGGTCGGCGAGGCGCAGACGGGCATCGGCTTCGCGATCTCCACGCCGATCGTCTACTACAACGTCGATCTCATTCGCCGCGCCGGCGCGGATCCCGAGAACCTGCCCGGCAGCTGGCAGGGCATCGCCGAGCTCGCCCGCACCGTCCACGGCAGCGCCGAGAACGTGAACGGGATGTTCTTCGACTGGACCGTCACGGGCAACTGGTGCTGGCAGGCGCTGGTCTTCAGCCATGGCGGCACCATGCTCGACGCCGAGGAGCGCCGGGTCGCCTTCGCCGACGCGAACGGCCAGCGCGGCATGGCCGCGCTGAAGACCATGCTGGAGGTCGGCCGCATGCCGGACCTGCGCGCAGCCACCGCCTTCAGCGACTTCTTCGCGGGGCGGCTGGGCATCACCATCCAGTCCACCGCGCAGCTTGGTCGCTTCAACCGCGAGATCGGCGGGCGCTTCCCGCTGGTCTGCGGCCGCTTCCCCATCCCCGGGCCCAACGCCCGCCTGCCGGCCGGCGGCAATGTCGCCATGATGTTCACCCGCGATGCCCAAAGGCAGCGCGCGGCCTGGGAGTTCATCAAGTTCGCCACCGGCCCCGAGGGCGCGACGATGATGGTGAACCACACTGGCTACATGCCCGCCAGCACCATCCCGGCCGAGCGCGAGGAGCTGCTGGGCCGCTTCTACCGCGAGAACCCGAACCACATGATCAGCCTGCGCCAGCAGGATGTGATCACCGGCTGGTACGCCTTCCCCGGCCAGAACGCGCTGCGCATCACCGACGTGATCAACGACGGGCTGCAGTCGGTCGTGGCGCGCCGCGCGGAGCCGGAGGCCGGCCTGACGCGGATGGCGGCGGAGGTGCAGGCGCTGCTGCCGCGGCGGTGAGGTGGGAGGGGCGGGGGCCTGTGTCCCCGTCCTCTCTCCGCGTGACAGACGCGATGGAGGGAACCCCGCAGCGACACTATGATGCGACATGTAACGGCTAGAAGCGTTCCCATCGAAACGGCCGGTCACGCGACCGTGCCCCGCCATCGAGAGGAGACCGCCATGAGCCGAGCGTTCCGCGTCCTTGCCGTGCTCGCGACCGCCAGCATGACCGCCTGCGCCGTGGCCCCGGGCCCCGTCGAGCAGCAGGCCACCCAGGCGAACATCGCCTGCCAGCAGGGCTACTACCAGGCCTGCCAGCAGGCGGCCTATCTGGCGCCCGCCGCCAATGCCGAGCGCGCCCAGAACCAGCAGGCGGCCAATGTCGGCACCGCCGTGGCCGCGGGCCTGGTGGGCGTGGCCGCCGGCGCCGCGATCGCCAGCTCCTCCGGGCCCTACTACGGCCGTGGCTACTATGGTCGCGGCTATTACGGCCGGGGCTACTATCGCCGCTGGTAGCCGAGGTCAGTCCACCCTGGCGCCGGACACCTGAACGACCCGGCGCCACTTCTCCAGCTCGGCCTGCTGGAAGCGCTGGGCCTCGGCCGCCGTGCCGCCGGCGGGCAGGGCGCCGACGGTCGCGAGGCGCTGGCGCACGTCGTCGCGGCGGACGGCGCGGTCCACCTCGGCGGCGAAGCGCTCCAGGATGGGCGCGGGGGTGCCGGTGGGCGCCGCCAGCACCACCCAGGAGCCCAGGTCGAAGCCGGGGATCGCCGCCTCGGCGATGGTGGGCACGTCCGGCAGGCCGGGCCAGCGCTGGGCGCTGGTGACGGCGAGGATGCGGATCTGGTTGCCGCTCATGTAGCTGAGCCAGGTGGGCAGCCCGTCGATGACCATCTGCACCGTGCCGGCGACGAGCGCCTGCGCGGCCGGCGCGCCGCCGCGGAAGGGCGCGTGCTCCAGCTGGATGCCGGCCTCGCTGCGGAACATCTCGGTGATGAGGTGGCCGGTGGAGGCATTGCCGCTGGAGCCGTAGGCGAGGCGGCCGGGCTCGCGCCGGGCGAGGGCGATGAACTCCTGGAGGGTATTGGCCGGCACGCCGGGGTGGACGACCAGCACCTGCGGGAAGCTCGCGACATGCGAGACCATGACGAAGTCGCGCGCCACGTCGTAGGGCAGCCGCGCGTACATGTGCGGGTTGATGGCCAGCGTGCCCGGCGATCCCACGAGGAAGGTGTAGCCGTCGGGCGCGGCGCGGGCGGCGGCCTCGGTGCCGATATTGCCGCTGCCGCCGGTGCGGTTCTCCACGACGAAGCTCTGGCCGGTGCTCTCGCCCACGGCCTGGGCGGCGATGCGCGCCACGACGTCGGCCGCGCCGCCGGCGGCGAAGGGGAGGATCAGGCGCACGGTGCGCGTGGGCCACACAGGCTGTTGCGCCGAGGCGGCGCCGGTCGTGAGCGCCAGGCAGGCGGCAAGCAGCAGGCGTCGCATCATCCGAGGCTCCGGTCCGAGATGGGAAGGTCGGTCAGGAAGAGGTGCCCCGGCGCATGCGTGATCATCTCCGGGATGCCGCTGGCCAGCGCGGCGGCCTGGGCGGTGATGCCGCAGGCCCAGAAGCAGGGCGTCGTGCCCGGCTCCGGCTCGGGCGTGCGGCCCCAGTCGCAGGCGCCGAGGTCGGCGATGCCGATGGCGGCGGGGTCGCCGACATGCGCGGGCCCGCCATGGCAGAGCGGGTAGTTCGAGGTGAGCTCGATCACGCGCTGGAGCAGATGGGTCGGCACCGCCCGGTAGGAGACGACGACGGGGCCGTGGAACACGCCGGCGGGGCGCGTCGCGATGCTGGAGCGGTACTGCGCGGGAAAGGCGGTCTCGCGGACGAGGTGGGGGAAGGGGATCTTCGCGTCGATCATGGCCGCGTCGAGCGAGAGGTTGCAGCCGGTGAGGAAGGCGACGTGGTCGTCCCGCCAGGTCTCGCGCAGGTTCGCGACGCGATCGACCATCACGCCGTCGCGGTAGATGCAATAGGCGGGGATGTCCGTGCGCAGGTCGGAATCGGGGGCCGCGAGACGGGCGAAGGGCTCGCCCGGGTCGGTCACGTCGAGCAGCGGGAAGGCGCGCGGGTTGCGCTGGCAGAAGCGCATGAAGTCGAAGGCATGGCGCTCCGGCACGATGGTGACGTTGGCCTGGTGGTAGCCCAGCGCCATGCGCTTGGTCGTGCCGGTCCAGCGCCCCGCGCGGACGGCGGCGCGCACCTGGGACGGCGAGGCATGCGCGAGCTCGTCCCGCTGCAGCGGCGCGAGGAGGGTCATCCGCAAAGCTCCACAAGGGCATGCGCGACGGTGCGCGCGGTGGTCGACAGCTCCGTAACATGCACCCGTTCGTCCGGTGCCGGCCACTCCGGGTAGCGCTTGATGTCGCCCGCGCCGAACTGGATCGAGGGGATGCCGGCCGCCGTCATGATGTTGCCGTCGCCGAAATTGCCGATCCGCTCGACGCCGCCGACCTGCGGCTCCTCGCCCGTCGCGGCGCGGTAGCCGTGGATCATGGCGGCGACCAGCGGATGCTCGTCCGGCAGCTCGGTCGGGTCCATGAAGAAGGGATCCTCGGGGCCGTTGGCGGGGATGATGACCTCGCAATCCAGCGCCGGATGCTGCGCCTTGAGGCCGGTGACCACCGCCTCCACGTCGCGCGTCACGCTCTCCAGCGTCATGCCCGGCACGGTGCGGACCTGGAAGATGAGGTCGCTCGCCGTGCCGTAATGGTCCTTGCCGATGGCGTCGTAGCGGATCATCGGGAAGCCCGGCAGCTGCGGATGCGCGCGGAACTTCGCCCAGCCGTTGTGCGGCAGCGGCGAGAGGCTCGGGCCGAAGGCGCCGACCATGAGGGCCTGCTGCTCGATCGGGTTGAAGTAGCCGGCCCGCGCCTCGTCGGTGAAGCGGAAGAAGAGGCCGGGCGTCTTCGTGCGCAGCCGCACGCGCACCGAGCCCACGATCACCGAGCCGATGGTGTTCGCCGAATGCTCGAGGTTGATGCAGTAGTCGGCCGTCACGCCGTTCTTCACCAGCGTGCGCGTGCCCGTGCCGCCGACCTTGTGCGCCGCCACCGGGCAGAACAGCACGTCGCCCCTGAGCCGGATGCCGGCCTTCTGGATGGCCAGGATCGCGGAGAAGGAGGCCGCCAGGTTGCCCTTGTCGTCCTGCGCGCCGAGGCCCCAGATCCAGCCGTCCTCGTACTTCGCCTCGTGCGGATCGACGGTCCAGCCCGGCATCATCACGTTCACGTCGAGATGGCCGTTGATCATCACCGTGGGCCCGCCGCCGGTGCCGCGCAGGCGGCCGATGGACTGGCGGGTCATGCGCTCCTTCTGCAGCGGGTGCTGCACGGGCATCTCCGTGATCTCGAAGCCGGCCTCGCCCATGCGTTCCGCCATGAAGTCCATGACGGGGCCTTCCTCGAAGTGCTGGCTCGGAATCCGGATCATCCGGCGCAGCAGCTCGACCATCGCCGTCTCGTCGATGGCGGCGAGCGCTTTCGCCGAATTCGTGAGAGTATCCATCATGCCGTCCTTGACGCGTTTTTCCGTGGCAAGCTTCAATCAGAACGCCCGCCTTGTGAAGCCGGGCCTTATAAGGAGTCCACCATGCGGAGCCTTCGTCGCGCCCTCGTCCTGGCATTCTCAGTCATTATAATCTTTCCTGCGCTGGCGCAGCCTCGCTTCCCCACGCAGCCGCTGCGCATCATCGTGCCCTTCGCGCCCGGCGGCGCGCCGGACATCGTCGCGCGCGTCCTGGCCGAGAGGGCCGGCACCGAGCTCGGCCAGCCCGTCCAGGCCGAGAACATCACCGGCGCCGGCGGCAACATCGGCATGCAGGCGGGCGCGCGCGCCAATCCCGACGGCCACACGATCCTGCTGTGCACGCTGGGCTGCGCCTCCAACCTCTACCTCATGGACAATCTCGGCTGGGATCCGCGGCGCGACATCCGGCCCGTCATCATGGGGGGCATCGTGCCCAACGTGCTCGTCGTCGGGCCGCAGGTCGCGGCCGCCAATGTCGCGGAGTTCCTGGCCCTGGCGCGCGCCCGGCCGGGGCAGCTCACCATGGCCTCCTCGGGCGTCGGCTCCGCCTCGCACCTCGCGGGCGAGATGTTCAAGGCCATGGCCAACGTCTCCATCGAGCACGTGCCCTATCGCGGCTCCACCGCTGCGCTGCCCGACATCATGGCGGGACGCGTGGATTCCATGATCGTCAGCCTTCCCGAGGCGCTGGCGCATATCCAGTCCGGCCGCCTGCGCGCGCTCGGCGTCAGCTCCGCCACCCGCTCGGCGACGCTGCCCGACGTCCCCACCATCGCCGAGGCCGGCGTGCCCGGCTACGACGCCGTCGCCTGGTCGGCCCTGGTCGTGCCCGCGGCCACGCCGGACGCCGCCGTGGCGCGCCTGCACGCCGCCTTTGCCGCGGCGCTGCGCGACCCCGCCGTGCAGCGCCGCCTCGCCGAGCTCAGCATCGACGCCCCCGGCGGCAGCCCCGAGGACCTCCAGCGCTTCCTGAACAACGAGATGGAGGCCTGGGGCCGCCTGATCCGCGAGCGGGGGATCCGGGCCGGCTGAAGCGTGATGGCCGGAGGCGCGAAGGCGCCGGAGGTCTGAATCACGCGTCCGAACAAGCGTGATGGCCGGAGGCGCGAAGGCGCCGGAGGTCTGAATCACGCGTCCGAGCGAGCGTGATGACCGGAGGCGCGAAGGCGCCGCAGGTCTGAATCACGCGCCCGGACCATCCGGGCCCCCCCAAACCTTCATATGGGGGGACCAGACCAGGAGTGGGGGCGAACCACCCCTGCGTAGAATGGTCCCGCCGCCGCCCCGCCTGCCAGTCTCGCCATATGGAGGGCGCCCCGACCCCGGCCGGCGAAGGGCGAAAGGGTGCCGCCAGCCTCCGAGGGGCGGCGCGCGACCTCCATCGGTTCCGGCGCGCGGGCGGCCCAAGGCGCCTGCGCGCCGGCCGACTGCGGCGCGGCCCGGAGAGCAGGAGTGGGATGCCATGGACAGGATCGCCCTCGTCACCGGCGGCAGCCGGGGCCTCGGCCGCAGCACGGTGCTCAGCCTCGCGGAGCGCGGCGTCGACGCGATCTTCACCTACAACGCCAACCGGGCGGCCGCCGACGAGGTGGTCGCGGCGGCCGGCGCGATGGGAGTCCGGGCCGTCGGCCTGCAGCTCGACACCGGCGACGTCGGCGCCTTCGACGGCTTCGTGGGGCGCGTGCGGTCCGCCCTGGCGGAGCTGGGCGCCGAGCGCTTCGACTATCTCGTGAACAATGCCGGCATCTCGCACCACGCCGCCTTCGACCAGACGACCGAGGCGGAGCTGGACGGCCTGTACGACGTCCATTTCAAGGGCGTGTTCTTCCTGACGCAGAAGCTCCTGCCCCTCATCCGGGACGGCGGCCGGATCGTGAACCTCTCGACCGGGCTCACCCGCATCACGGTTCCGGGCAGCGCCGCCTATGCCGCCATGAAGGGCGCCGTCGAGGTCCTGACCCGATACCTCGCGAAGGAGCTGGGCCCGCGCGGCATCGCGGTGAACACCGTCGCGCCCGGCGCCATCGCGACCGATTTCAGCGGCGGCATGCTGCGCGACAATCCCGAGCTGAACCGGCGCGTCGCTGACATGACGGCGCTCGGCCGGGCCGGCCTGCCGGAGGATATCGGCCCGATGGTCGCCTCGCTGCTCTCCGAGGAGAACCGCTGGGTCAATGCCCAGCGCATCGAGGTCTCCGGCGGCATGGCCCTGTAGGGTCTCGTCGAAGCCGGCAATCGCGGACAAGAGACCGTCACCCTGGACAATCCCGGACGGCGGCCCACGGCCTACATCCTCCTCGTCAGGGCGCGCGGCGCTGCGGGCGGCAGCCTGCGGGGCGGCGGTGCCCGAGATGAGGAAGGGATCCGCCATGTCCGACGACATCACCCATCGCCGCCGCCTGCTGGGCGCCGCGGTCATGACCGCAGCCGCCGCCGGGCTCGGCGGCATCGGCCCCGCGGAGGCGCAGTCCGGCAGGCCGGCGCAGGCGATCATCCCCGCGATCCCGGCGGGGACGAACACGTCCTTCGGGGCGCTGAAGCAGGTCGAAGCCGGGGCGCTGAATATCGGCTATGCCGAGCTCGGCCCCGCCGGGGGCCCCGTGGTCGTCCTGCTGCACGGCTGGCCCTACGACATCCACACCTATGTCGATGTCGCGCCCCTGCTGGCGGCGAAGGGCTACCGGGTGATCGTGCCCTATCTCCGCGGCTACGGCACGACGCGCTTCCTCTCCGCCGACACGGCGCGGAACGGCCAGCAGGCGGTGGTCGCCGTCGACGTCATCGCCCTGATGGACGCGCTCGGGATCGGGAGGGCGACCCTCGGCGGCTGCGACTGGGGCGCGCGGACGGCCGGCATCGTCGCGGCGCTCTGGCCGGAGCGCTGCAAGGCGCTGGTCTCCGTGAGCGGCTATCTGATCGGCAGCCAGGAGATCAACCGGACGCCGCTGCCGCCGGCGGCCGAGCTGTCGTGGTGGTACCAGTACTACTTCGCCACGGAGCGCGGCCGGATCGGCTACGACCGGTACCGGCGCGACTTCTCGAAGCTCATCTGGCGGCTGGCTTCCCCGCAATGGCGCTTCGACGACGCCACCTTCGACCGCAGCGCGACCTCCTTCGACAACCCGGATCACGTGGCCGTCGTCATCCACAATTACCGGTGGCGGCTCGGCCTGGCCGAGGGCGAGGCGCGATACGACGACCTGGAGCGGCGGCTGGCCGCCGGCCCGGTGATCGGCGTGCCGACCATCACCCTGGAGGGGGATGCCAACGGCGCCCCGCATCCGGATCCCGGCACCTATGCCCGGAAGTTCTCGGGCCCCTATGCGCACCGGCTCGTCACGGGCGGCATCGGGCACAACCTGCCGCAGGAGGCGCCCACGGCCTTCGCCCAGGCCATCGTCGACGTCGACGGGTTCTGAGGCGGATGGTGCCGCGTCACGCCGGATGGCTCGCGGGCGCGGCGGCGCTCGCCCTGGGGGCCGCCGCGGCCTTCGTCCCGGGCCCCGCGGAGGGGAATGTTGACGACGCCTCGCCGATCTACGGCGTGACCATCCCGCGCGGATACCGGCAGTGGCAGCTGATCGCGCCGGCGCAGGAGGCGGAGCCCCTGAACGAGCTCCGCGCCGTGCTCGGCAATGCCGCCGCGATCCGCGCCTACAACGAGGGGACGCTGCCCTTTCCGGACGGGACCGTCCTGGTGAAGCTGGCCTGGCGGCATGTCCCGTCGCCGGAGTTCGAGCCCGCCTCCGTCCCCGGCGCGGCCACGACGGTCCAGGTCATGGTCAAGGATTCCCGGAGATATGCGGCCACCGGCGGCTGGGGCTTCGGCCGCTTCGTCGACGGCCGGCCCGTCGACGCGGCGCAGCACGAGACCTGCTTCGCCTGCCACGAGGCGCGCGTGCGTGGCCACGACTACGTCTTCACGCGCTTCGCGCCCTGACCTTCGAGGATGCCCCCGGCACCTCGCGGTCAAACCTTCGTATAGGTCCGATAGACCTGCGGGGAAGCGCAGCCGCCCGCAGGTAGAATGGTTTGGCGGCGGGCCCCTTTGCCAATCTCGTCTTCGTGGAGACAGCCCCGTGCTGATCGCGACCCGAAGGAGATGGCGATGCTGGCGAGTGAATGGGAACACGGCGCTGCGGACGTCTGGCGGCAGCATGCGACATCCTTCGGGGCCCCCACACCCTTGGGCTCCCCTTTGGGCTCGAAGCCTCGCCCCTCCCGGCTGAACGGCATGCGCGGGGCCGGCGGCGCCTGCGCGGTGATCGAGGACGAGGCGTGCTGGCGCCGCCCGGCCGGGATCGGGGGCGATCGGCCGGCCTCGGCCAAGGTCCTTGCCTCCCGCTGGCGCGCCTCGGAAGCCGGCCAGAGGGAGGTCAGCGCCACGGGCCCCGCCGGCTATCACACCATCGCCATCGCCCTGCGGCACATGAGCCTCGCCTTCACGGTCAACGGCCGCCTTCTCCACGACGGGCGGGTGGTGCCGGGAATGGTCCAGGTCTCCCGTCCTGGCGAGCGCGTCGGCGCGATGTTCGACGGGGCCTTCGACCTGCTCCATCTCTTCGTCTCCGATTCCCTGCTGGCCGAGTGCCGCGAGGCGATCGGCGACCTCGACGGCCAGGTCGAGCTGCAGGATCCCACCTTCGCGCAGGATGCCGTGATCGAGCGGCTGGCCCATGCGCTGCTGCGGGTGGAGGATGCCGGCGAGTTCGGCCGGCTCTATGCGGAGACGCTGGGCCTCGCAATCGTCTCGCGGCTGCTCGGGCGGCAGAACGGGAGCATTCCGGGCCCGTCCGGCACGGGGGTCGCGCCGCTGCCGAAGTGGCGCCTGCGGCGCGTCACCCAGTTCGTCGACGCCAACCTGGACCAGCCGGTCTCGCTCGCCGACCTGGCGCAGGTCGCGGGGCTCAGCCGCATGCATTTCGCGGCGCAGTTCCGCGCGGCCACGGGCTTCCGCCCGCATGAGTACATGCTCCGGCGCCGCATCGAGCAGGCGCAGGACCATCTCGCCGCCACGGAGGTGCCGCTGGTGGACGTGGCGCTCTCCGTCGGCTTCCGGACGCAGGCGCATTTCAGCACCGTCTTCAAGCGTTTCACCGGCGCCACGCCCCAGGAATGGCGCCGGCAGGCCGGTTCCCTCGGAAGGAGCTGAACCATGTCGGGCACAGAAGCCGCGAAAAGCCCGACGGTCGGCGCGACGCTGCGCCGCCTGGCCCTGCCCGTGCTCGGCACGGTGCTCGCCGTGGCGGGCGTCGTGGTGGTGTCGTCCTACTGGACGACCTGGCTGGGGGACGAGTCGGTGCAGACGACGGACGACGCCTCGATCCAGGCGAACATCTCGCAGCTCAGCGCCCGTGTGGCGGGCAACATCCTGCGCCTCGGCGTCACCGACTACCAGCGCGTCCATGCCGGCGACCTCCTGGTCGAGATCGACCCGGCGGACTTCCAGGCGGCCGTGGCCCAGGCCGAGGCCGCGCTCGCCGGCGCCACCGCCACGCTGGCCAACCTGCAGAACCAGAAGGCCCTGCAGGAGGCCGCCATCGCCACCGCCATCGCCCAGCGCGACGCCGCCGTCGCCCAGCGCGTCGTCACCCAGAAGGAGCGCGACCGCCAGGTCACCCTGCTCGCCGGCGGCATCGCGGGCACGCGCCAGCTCGTCGAGCAGGCGACGGCGGCCTACGACAAGGCCGTGGCCGACCTCAACGCCGCCGAGGCCGCGATCGTCGCCCAGCGCCGGCAGCTGGAGGTGCTGAACGGCCAGGGCGCGGAGCTGCTCGCGGCGCAGCAGGCGGCGGCGGCCGCGCTGCAGACGGCGCGGCTGCAGCTCGGCTACACGCGGATTGTGGCGCCCTATGACGGGATGGTGGGGGCGCGGCAGGTCCAGCTGGGCAACTACGTGACGCCGGGCACGGCGCTGATCCCGCTGGTGCCGCTGCCGCTGGTCTATGTGACGGCGAACTACCGCGAGACGCAGCTGACGCACATCGCGGTGGGGCAGCGGGCGGAGGTGACGGTGGACATGTTCCCCGGCGCGGTGCTGCTGGGGCGGGTGGACCGCACCTCGCCGGCGAGCGGGTCGACGTTTTCGCTGCTGCCGCCGGACAATGCGACGGGGAACTTCACCAAGGTGGTGCAGCGCATCCCGGTGCGGATCCTGCTCGACCCGGGGCAGCCGCTGATCGACCGGCTCAGGCCGGGGAGCTCCGTCACGGCCTCCGTCCATGTCAGGGAGATGGCCGCGGAGGCCGCCCCGCCCGCGACCGGCCGATGAGCGGCCAGGCCCAGGCCGCGGCGCCGGCGGAGGCGGCCGCCCCGCCCGTCCGCCTCCGCTTCGCCGTCGCGGCGCTGCTGCTCGGCTCCTTCCTGGTGGGTGCCGACACGCGCCTACTCTCCATCGGGCTGCCCGACCTCCGGGGCGCGCTGCATCTGGGCTTCGACGACGGCTCCTGGCTGAACACCATCGCGACGGCGCCGCAGATCCTGTTCGCGCCCGCCACGGTCTGGCTGGTCACCGCCTTCGGCCTGCGGCGGACGCTGATCGTGCCGTGCCTCGTCTATGCGGGGATCTCGGTGGTCACCCCGCTCGCGCAGAACGACATGGCGATCCTGGTGCTGCATTTCCTGCGCGGCATCCTGCTCGGCATCCTGCTGCCGGCGACGATCGGCATCGTGATCCGCTACCTGCCGCCCCGCCTCTGGCTGGCCGGGATCGCGATCTATGTCGCGCGGCTTCCCATCACGCAGAGCGGCGGCGTCGGCCTCGAGGGCTTCTACGTGGTGCATCTCGGCTGGCAGTGGCTCTACTGGCAGGACGCCATCGTCGCGCCGCTGATGGCGCTGCTCCTCTGGATCGGCGCGCCGCCGGAGCCCGTCAACCGCGAGCTCGTGAAGCGCGCCGACTGGGGCGGCATGCTGCTGCTCGGCGGCGGCATGGCGATGGTCTATGTCGGGCTGGACCAGGGGAACCGGCTGGATTGGTTCCACAACGGCATGATCGCCAGCATGCTCGTCGGCGGCGGGCTGATGATCGCGGGCTTCCTCGTCAACGAGGCGCTGGTGGAGCAGCCCTGGGCGCATGCCTCGGTGCTGCTGACGCGCAACGTCGCGCTCGGCGTGATCTTCGTCCTCGTCTACATCCTCACGAGCCTCTCCGGCTCGCTGCTGATGACGGGCTTCCTGACCTCGGTGGCCGGGCTGCGGCCCGAGCAGTTCGGCGGGATGCTCCTGCTCTGGTCCGTCCTGCCCGTGGTGGTGATGCTGGTGGTCGCCGTGAAGCTGCTGCGCCGCATCGACGTCCGGATCGTCATGCTGATCGGCCTGCTCGCCTTCGGGCTGGCGAGCTGGTTCGGGACGCGGCTCACGCACTTCTGGGCGGCGGACGACTTCATTCCCATGGCGCTGGCCCAGGCGGTGGGCCATGCCTTCGCCTTCCTGGGGGGGATCGCGCTGATCCTGTCCAATGCCGATCCCAGGCGCGCCGTCGCGCTGGCGGCCTATATCCAGGTCGTGCGGCTGGGCGGCGCGGAGATGGCCGTCAGCCAGATGACGACCTGGCTCAGGATCCGCGAGCAGATGCATTCGAACACGCTGGGCCAGCACGTCATCGTCGGCGGCATGGACACGGTGCATGCGCTGGCCCAATGGGCCGGGGCGCTGCGGGCGCATGGCGGACCGGCCCGGGCGGCCGTGGGCGAGCTGGCCGCGGTGGTCCAGCGGGAGGCGACCGTGCTGTCCTATATCGACGGGTACTGGGTCACGCTTCTGGCGGTCGTGCCGGGCTTCGTCGTCCTGGCGCTGATGAAGCGCACGCCGCCGGGGCCGTTCACGGCGCCGGTGGGGAAGTGAGGCGGTTCGGGGGGCCTCCGCCGGGTTTCGCGCGGGTCGAGCGATGCCTGTTTCGTGATGGCGCAAAGGCGTCGTATTCCGTTGCATGACACTGGTGCCGGCCGGTTGCGCGACGTCCATCGCCGCCGCGCTCCGTTCTTTCCGCCGGCCCGGCAGGAGGTGCACCGTGATGACGGAACCGCGACGCGAGTTCCCCCAGCGACCGAAGCTGATCTCCATCGACGACATCGTCGACGTGCCGCTGCTCAGGCCGACGGCCACGACCCGGGAGCGGGGCTGGAGCGGCGTCACGGTCGATCTGTATCGCCCCCGCCTGAACCGTTCCGAAAGCTACCCGGGACTCGACCATCATGTGATCTCGTACTTCCCCTCGGGGGCGGCGCGGATGATCCAGAAGCGCGCAGGTGTCGCTCACGACAGCGTGATGTCCATGGGCGCGTCGCTGCTCATGCCCGCCGGCCTCGCTTCGACATGGGAGGGTGATTCGGCCGCAACGGCACGGCTGCGCATCCCCGTATCGCTGGTGGACTCCGCGGGCGAACAGCTCGGGCGGCGATGCGCCACGCGATTCGAGATCCGCAATGTCTTCGAGATGCGCGATCCGGTGATCGAGCGCGTGGCGGTCACGCTGCTGGCGGAGATGGAGCGCAAGCCGCACCCGGCCCAGGCCCTCATCGTCGACGGCCTGTCCTGCGCGCTCGCGGCCCATCTGCTGCGGAGCTACAATACCTTCGACGCGCCCGAGCCCTGCGAGGCGCCGCCGCTCGGCCGGTTGGACATCGCCAGGATCGACGAGTTCATCGAGGACAATATCGAGCGCCCCATCAGCCTGGCCGAGCTGGCGGCCGTCGTGAACGTCAGCCGCTTCCACTTCGCCCGGATCTTCAAGCGCAGCACGGGCAAGACGGCCATCGGCTATGTGGAGCAGTGCCGGATCCAGCGGGCCAAGGCGCTCATCGCCGACAGCGATACCCCGCTCGCCGAGATCGCCCTGATGACCGGCTTTGCCGACCAGAGCCACTTCACCCGGCGCTTTCACAAGCACACCGGCTGCACGCCGGCGGCCTATGGGCGGGACCAGGGTCGCCGACGCTTCGGGAGGCGGTCCGCCCGCCTCGGCTAGGACCGGCCCCGCGTTGCGGGGAAAGTCGGCCGCGAGCAATCCGAGACCAAGCGGCGCAGCTTCGCGCAATCGGCGACCTTGGTCGGGTGATAGCCAGCATCGGTGCCGCAACGGCAAGCATGGACCGGTTCGACGTCCTGCTTTCGCTGCTGCGGCCGACGCGTGGCTTCATCCTGAATTCGGAGAAACAGCATGTCTGATCGTACGATGCCGGCGCTCATCGCCGGCGCCTTTGCCGCCGCGCTCGGCGCCCTGACCTCGGTGCCCGCCCATGCGCAGCAGTTCACCGCGCAGCAGCAGAGAATCCAGGCCGAGAACACCACCCGGGTCCGCTCCGGCTCCGTGGAGCCCTGCTTCGGCGTCGCCCTCCGGGGCCAGAACGACTGCTTCGCGGGCGCGGGCACGACCTGCGCCGGCACGAGCACGAGCGACTACCAGGGCAATGCGTTCCGGCTCGTGGCCAAGGGCACCTGCACCACCATCTCCACCCCGCGGGGGCCGGGCAGCCTGTCGCCCAAGGCCTGAGCCTTCGTCTTGCGGCCGGGCCCACAGGAACCCGTGATGAGCGCTGCCGCCCCTTCCTCCCTGGCCGGAGCCGGGCGGCTCGGCCAGCACGTCATGGGGCGGATCGAGAGGATCGCGCGCTTCGCGGCGCCGCCGCTGCTGCGGATCGCGCTCGCGCTGCCCTTTCTCCGCTCGGGCCTGACGCGCTGGGACGGCTTCCCGTCGCTCTCCATCGGCACGCCGTATCTCTTCGAGGAGCAGTTCAAGCTGCACATCCTCGGTGGGATCTACGACTTCCCGGCGCCTGACACCTTGGCGCTGCTGACGGCGGTCGCCGAGATCGTGTTCCCGCTCCTGCTCCTCCCGGGGCTCGGCACCCGGCTCTCGGCCCTGGCGCTTCTGGTGATGACGGGCGTCATCCAGCTCGTCTTCCCGGAGGGCTGGGCGAATTTTCACCTGTCTTGGGCGGCGCTGGCGGCGGCGGTCCTGGCGCTCGGCCCCGGCGAGGTGTCGGTGGATGGGTGGGTGGCCAGATGGCTTCATGAGCGCAGCCGGACGGACGCGCGCTGATGGATCGGCGCCCCGTGCCGCAGGCGACGGACGGTGTCCGCGGGACAGGCTCGACGCGGAGGCCGCACAGAACGGATACGGCCACCGCAGGCATGCTTGCGGTGGCCGTATTCGATCGGGATCGTCCGGCTGCCGCGGGCGTAACCCCGCGGCAGCGGATCCCTCAGACCCGCGCGAAGGGCGGGTTGTTCTTCGGGAAGCGCGCGACCACCGCGGGATCGAGGTTGAAGTGCTGCGCCACCATCGCCGGCGGCGTGCGCGCCAGCCAGTCGGCGAGGCCGACCTCCTGGTACTCCGCGGTCCGGAAGATCGCCAGGAACACCAGGTCGGTGTCGCCCGTGTTCTGGATGTAGTGGCCGCTGGCGCGCGTGACGTTCCCCACGTCGCCCGCCCGGAAGTCGGAGGTCATCGCGCGCGGCCCCGCGCCGAACACCGTCATCCGCCCCGTGCCCTGCAGGTAGTACTGCCACTCGTCGGCATTGGGGTGCCAGTGCATGGTCCGGATGCAGCCGGGCTTCACCGTCTCGATGGCGGCCGCGACGGTGGTCGAGGCCTTGAACATCGAGCTGTCCGCCAGGCGGATCGAGCCGAAGGCGCTCTCCTTGAAGGGCCGGCTGGCGCCGAGCGAGTAGGTGAAGGGATTGACCGGCTCGCCGGCACCGGCCACCGCCGCCTGGTCCGCGGCCAGCGGCCCGGGCTCCTGCCCCTGGAAGATCCAGAGGTCGTGCAGCGGGATGGAGCGGAGGCTCTCGGCCGGCACGCCGAAATTGGCGGCGAGCACCTCGGGCGGCGTGTGGGCCAGCCAGTCCGTCACCAGCAGCGTGTCGTATTCCGACTGGTTGCCGCTGTCGAAGGCGAGGACGAACTCGGCGCCGTCCGGCCCGAGCCCCTGGAGCGAGTGCGGCAGGCCCGCCGGGAAGAACCAGAGGTCGCCCACGCCCACGTCCTGCACATAGGGCCGGCCCTTCTCGTCGAGCACGGTGATGCGGCAGCGGCCGTTGGTCATGTAGGCCCACTCGCCCGAGAGGTGCCAGTGCAGCTCGCGGATGCCGCCGGCCGCGAGGCGCATGTTCACGCCGGCGATGGTCGTCGCGAGCGGGAATTCGCGCTGCGTCACCTGCCGCGCCCAGCCGCCGGCCTGGATGCGGCGGGTCTGGATGTTGAAGGACGACCAGAAGGGCGGCTGCGAGCCCACGTCGGTCGCCGGCGGATTGGTGGCGGAGGGGAACTGGTCCGCGAGCGGGGCCGAGCGCGGGCCCGGGTCGCGCAGCGCCTGCGGGCTGGCATTGACCGCGCCCTGCGCGGGCAGGTCCGGGTTGCCGAAGGTCTGGGCCGCCGCCTGCGAGGCGATCAGGGCGCCGCCGCCCAGGCCGCCATAGGCGAGGAGGCTGCGGCGAAGAAGTGAATCCATGGTGATGCTCCTGCTGTTCTGCCGAAAGGAAGCAGGCCGTCGGCCGGGCCATTCGCCCGGTTGTCTGGCCGCGGGTGCAGCATTCGGGGGTCGGGGCCTTCCGGTCTTTCCAAAACGCCGGGCTTTGGCGGCTTGCCACGGTCCCGGGCGGCACGCCGGCGTCGCGGGGGCGGCGGATCCGCAAGGCACGGGCGAATGCGAAAGACCCGCGGCGGCGATTTCGGCTTCCTGCCCGTCATCGACCACCGGTGCAGCGAGGCCAGCATGACCACCCGAAAGGAAATCCGGCACTACAACGAGCCCGCCGGCGGCTGGGGCGCCCTGAAGGCGACCGGCGACGCGCTGCGGCTCCAGGGCATCGCGCTCAGCGGCAGCCGCACGCTGGCGCGCATGAACCAGCCCGAGGGCTTCGACTGCCCCGGCTGCGCCTGGCCGGACCCCAAGCACACCTCCTCCTTCGAATTCTGCGAGAACGGCGCCAAGGCGGTGGCCTGGGAGGCGACGGAGCGGCGCTGCACGCCGGAATTCTTCGCGCAGCACACCGTCACGGAGCTCGCGGGCTGGAGCGACTACGAGCTGGAGATGCAGGGCCGGCTCACGCATCCCATGGCCTATGACGCGGCCACCGACCGCTACGTGCCGATCGGCTGGGACGAGGCCTTCGCCACGGTCGGCCGCCACCTGCACGCCCTGCCGACGCCCGACGCCGCCGAGTTCTACACCTCCGGCCGGAGCTCCAACGAGGCGGCCTTTCTCTACCAGCTCTTCGTGCGCGAGTACGGCACCAACAACTTTCCCGACTGCTCCAACATGTGCCACGAGGCCACGAGCGTCGGGCTCCCGCAGTCCATCGGTGTCGGCAAGGGCACGGTGCTGCTCGAGGATTTCGACAAGACCGACGCCATCTTCATCTTCGGCCAGAATCCCGGCACCAACAGCCCGCGGATGATGACCTCGCTGCGCAACGCCTCGCGGCGCGGCGCCAGCATCCTCTCCTTCAACCCGCTGCGCGAGCGCGCGCTGGAGCGCTTCCAGTCGCCGCAGAATCCCATCGAGATGGCGACGCTGACCTCGACGCCGATCAGTTCGCAGATCTTCCAGGTGCGCGTGGGCGGCGACGTGGCGGCTCTGAAGGGCATCATGAAGGCGCTGCTGGAGGCCGACCGCGCGGCCCGCGCCGACCGGCAGCCGAGCCTGCTCGACCTCGACTTCATCCAGGGCCACACCCAGGGCTTCGCGGCGCTGGAAGCCGACCTGGAGGCGACCTCCTGGGAATCCATCGAGCGCAAGTCCGGCCTGACCCGCGCCGGCCTCGCGGAGGTCGCGCGGATCTACGCCGCGGCGCCCAGCGCCATCCTGGTCTACGGCATGGGCATCACGCAGCACCGGCGCGGTTCCGAGGCCGTGCAGCAGATGGCGAACCTGGCCCTGCTGCGCGGGAACATCGGCCGTCCCGGTGCGGGCATCTGCCCGGTGCGCGGCCATTCCAACGTGCAGGGCGACCGCACCGTGGGGATCGACGAGAAGGCGCCGGCGCCGCTGCTCGACGGGCTGGAGCGGCGCTTCGGATTTCGGCCTCCGCGCGCGCACGGCCACAACGTGGTGACGGCGCTGGAAGCCATGATCCGCGGGGAGTCCCGGGTCTTCGTCGGCCTGGGCGGCAACTTCACCGCCGCGATACCCGACTGGCAGGCGACGCAGCCGGCCTTCCGCAACCTCGCGCTGAGCGTGCAGATCTCCACCAAGCTCAACCGCAGCCACCTCGTGCACGGGCGCGAGGCGCTGATCCTGCCCTGCCTCGGCCGCACGGAGATCGACATCCAGGCCGAGGGCCCGCAATCGGTGACCGTCGAGGATTCCATGTCGATGGTCCATGCCTCCGCCGGCCGCAACACGCCGGCCTCGGAGCATCTGAAGAGCGAGCCCGCCATCGTCGCCGGCATGGCCCGCGCCACGCTGGGCGCGGCGTCGAAGGTGAACTGGGAGGAGATGATCGCGAATTACGACCGCATCCGCGACGCGATCGAGGACGTGCTGCCCATCTTCCAGGGCTACAACGCGCGCATCCGGGTGCCGGGCGGCTTCCACCTCGAATCCCCCGCCCGCGACCGGATCTGGAAGACCGCCTCCGGCAAGGCCAACCTCAACGTCTTCGCGGGCGTGGACGAGGACGAGCACGAGGCGAATCCGGATGCGCTCTGGCTCACCACCCTGCGCAGCCACGACCAGTACAACACCACGATCTACAGCCTGTCGGACCGCTACCGCGGCATCTTCGGCCAGCGCGACATCGTCCTGCTGAACCCGGAGGAGATCGAGCGGCGGGGGCTGAAGCCGGACCAGCGCGTGGATCTCGTCTCCATCTCGCCCGACGGCGTGGAGCGCGCGGTGCGCAACCTCAAGCTGGTCTCCTACAACCTGCCGGACCGCTGCTGCGGGGCCTACTACCCCGAGACGAACCCGCTGCTGCCGCTCCAGGGCTACGACCCGCAGAGCTTCACGCCCGCCTACAAGGCGATCCCGGTCGTGATCGCGCCGGCCCAAGGGCACGGCATGGAGGCCGCGTGATGGACGCGCTGATCCTCTCCCGGCTGCAATTCGCCTTCACCATCGGCTTCCACATCCTCTGGCCGACCTTCAGCATCGGCGTCGCCGCCTTCGTCGCCTGGCTGAGCTTCCGCTGGTGGCGCACGGGCGATCCGGTCTTCCGCGACCTGCTGCGCTTCTGGTCGCGCGTCTTCGCGCTCTCCTTCGGCATGGGCGTCGTCACGGGCATCGTGCTCAGCTACGAGGTCGGCACCAACTGGGCGGGCTTCTCGCGCGCGACCGGCAACGTGCTCGGCCCGCTCTTCATGTACGAGACGCTGACGGCCTTCTTCCTCGAGGCCGGCTTCATCGGCATCGTGCTGTTCGGCGAGGGCCGCGTCAGCAAGGCCGCGCATTTCTTCGCCTGCTGCATGGTGAGCCTCGGCACGCTGCTGAGCGCGGGCCTCATCCTCGCGACCAACTCCTGGATGCAGACCCCGGCCGGCGCGACCATGGACGCGCAGGGCATCTTCCACGTGGACAACTGGGCGGACGTGATCTTCACCGCCTCCTACCCCTACCGCGTCATGCACATGGTCTGCGCGAGCTTTCTGACCGGCGCCTTCCTCGTCGCCGGCGTCTCCGCCTTCCAGCTGCGCGGCAAGTATCCGCGCGCGGCGCAAAGGGCCTTCTCCATGGCGATGTGGGCCGCGCTCGTGCTGGCGCCGCTGCAGATCGTGCTGGGCGACATGCACGGGCTGAACACGCGCCAGCACCAGCCGGTCAAGATCGCGGCGATGGAGGGGCTCTGGCACACCCGGCAGAACGTGCCCGCCGTGCTCTTCGCCTGGCCGGACATGGAGGCCGAGACCAACCGCTACTCCGTGGAGATCCCGCACCTCGCCAGCCTCTACCTCACGCATTCCTGGAGCGGCGAGGTGCAGGGCCTCACCTCCGTCGCGCGCGAGGACCGGCCCTATGTCCCGATCGTCTTCTTCGCCTTCCGCATCATGGCCGGCATCGGGATGCTGCTGCTCGGCACCGCGCTGCTGGGCGCGTTCCTGCGCTGGCGCGGGCGCCTCTACACCTCGCGCCGCTTCCAGTATCTGGCGATCGCCGTCTCGCCGCTCGGCTTCCTCGCGGTGCTGGCGGGCTGGACGGTCACCGAGGCCGGGCGGCAGCCCTGGGTCGTCTACGGCATGCTGCGCACGGCCGATGCCGTCTCGCCGGTGGCCGCCGGCGCGGTGAGCGCCACGCTGCTCGCCTTCATCGCGGTCTACGCGCTGCTGTTCCTCACCTTCGTGTGGATCGCGACCCGGCTGATGCTGCGGGGGCCCGTCTGCGGCAAGGACGCGCCCCGGGGCGAGCCGGCCGCCCTCGGATATCCCGCCGCGACGGCGCCCGCCATGGCCCAGGCGGCCGGCGCCGCCGCCCCTCAAGGAGACCGCTGATGCTCACCGACCCGCTGTTCTTTGCGGCGCTGGCCGCCTTCACCATCGCCGTCTACGTGCTGGCCGACGGCTTCGACCTCGGCGTCGGCATCATCTTCCTCGTGGCCCCGCGCGAGGCGGACCGCGACGTGATGATGGCCGGGCTGGAGCCGGTCTGGGACGGCAACGAGACCTGGCTCGTCATGGGCGGCGCGCTGCTCTGGGCGGTCTTCCCCGTCGCCTACTACGTGTTCCTCCCGGGCCTCTACCTGCCGGTCATGCTGATGCTCCTGTCGCTGGTGCTGCGGGGCGTCGCCTTCGGCAACCGGGCGAATTCGCGCTTCCGCTTCGCCTGGGACTGCGTCTTCTCCGCGGGCTCGGTCCTGGCCGCCTTCTGCCAGGGACTCGTCCTGGGCGGGGTGATCGGCGGCGTGCCGATGGCGGACGGCATGTTCTCCGGCGGGCCCTTCAGCTTCCTGAGCCCGCTCGGCGTGCTCTGCGGCGTGGGGCTGGTCGGCGGCTACGCGCTGCTCGGCTCCAGCTGGCTGATCTGGCGCACCGAGGGCGCGACGCAGGTCTTCGCGCGCGAGATCGCCCATGCGGCGCTGCTGCTCACCGCCTTCATGATGGTCGCGGTCAGCGGCTGGACGGCGCTCGCGGAGCCCGAGATCGCGGCGCGCTGGTTCTCCTGGCCGAACATCGCCTGGCTCGCCCCGGTGCCGGTGGTGACCGCGCTGGTCTTCTGGGCGGCCTGGCGCAGCCTCTGGGGCAGCAGCGAGCTGCGGCCCTTCCTGCTGGCCATCGCGATCTTCCTGCTGGGCTTCGGCGGGCTGATCGTCAGCCTCTGGCCCTTCGTGGTCCCGCGCAGCGTCACCATCTGGGCGGGCGCGGCGGATCCGCAGAGCCTGCGCTTCGTCGGCGTCGGCCTCCTGGTGGTGCTGCCGATCGTCCTCGCCTACCAGGCCCACACCTACTGGGTGTTCCGGGGCAAGACGGTGGTGGAGCAGGACTACTGACCGCAGGGAGCGCCGCCCCTCCGGCAAGGGCCGGGGCGTGATCCGGATCTGCGGATCGCGCCCCGGAGCCGTTTCGCCCGCTCCGACCGCTGCAGCCTAGGCCCGCCGCCAGCCCCCAGGGCGTGGCCGTTCATGCGGCGATGCCCGGACAGGCCGCGGGTGGCCTGGCGCGATGATAGGGGGATGGCTCCCTCGAGGGCCGCCTGGGGATGCCGTCCTGGCGGAGGGGCCGCCCCGGCCGGGCCGGCGTCAGTGAAGCGCCGCGGGGCCCGAGAGGGCGGAGTGGATGCTGGAGATCAGCACCTCGTCGTTCACGGGCTTACCGAGGAAGTCCGCGGCGCCGCCCGCCAGGGCGCGCAGGCGCGTGGGCTCGTCGAGATACGAGGTCAGGAAGATGATCGGCGGATGCCGGCCGAGCGCGTTGAGCGCGGCCTGGAGCTGCAGGCCGGTGAGGCCCGGCATCATCATGTCCACGATCAGGCAGGCTGGCGCCACCTCGCCCGCCGTCTCCAGGAAGGCCTCGGCCGAGCCGAAGAGCACCACCCGGAAGCCGAGCGCGTGCAGCAGGCCTTCGAGGGCCTCGCGGATGCCTTCGTCGTCGTCGATCACGGCAATGGTGGGTTGGTCTGACAAAGATGCCTCGGAATGACGTGCCGGATGAACTCCGGAGCCCTCATTTGGCTCCCGCGGGGCCAAGAAAACATCATACGATGGTCTAGGTCGTTCCGGCCTGGCATCCAGGTCCCGTGAGTGGACACGGCGTCATGCTTTCGGGATCAGCCGCGCCTTGTCGATGAGGTTGGCGAGCGACGACGCCCCCATCTTCCGCATCATGCTGCCGCGATGCAGCTTCACCGTGATCTCGCTGATGCCGAGCTCGAAGGCGATCTGCTTGTTCAGCAGCCCTGCCGTGACGCGGTCGAAGACCTCTCGCTCGCGCACCGTCAGCGTGGCCGCCAGGGCGGCGGCCTGCTGCGCCTCGGCCCGGCTGCGGCGGTCCGCGCGGTGGCGCTCGATGGCGCCGGCGACCGCGTCCAGCATGTCCTGGTCGCGGAAGGGCTTGGTGAGGAAGTCCACCGCGCCGGCCTTCATCGCGCGCACGGACATGGGGATGTCGCCATGCCCGGTCATGAAGATGATGGGCAGGTCGTTGCCGCGGGCCGTGAGCTGGGCCTGCAGGTCCAGCCCGCTCATGCCGGGCAGCCGCACGTCCAGCACCATGCAGCCGGGACGGTCGGGCAGGGCGGCCGACAGGAGCTCGCGCGTCGAGGAGAAGCTCAGCGCCTCGAAGCCCACCGAGCGCAGCAGCTCCGTCAGCGCCTCGCGGATGAAGGGGTCGTCGTCGACGACGACGACCAGGGGCTCGTCCGTGGCGGCGGGAGCCTTGGCCATCACGCCTCCCTCCCGTCGTCGGCCGGCAGGATGATCTCGAACACGGCGCCTCCGTCGGGGTGGTTTTCGGCCGTCAGGCGGCCGCCCTCGGCCTCGATCGCCGAGCGGCTGATGGCGAGGCCCATTCCCATACCGCCCTCCCGCGTGGTGAAGAAGGGGTGGAAGAGGCGGCCGAGATCCTCCTCGCCGATCCCGGTTCCGCGATCGCGCACCGCGAGGCGGACCTGGTCGGGGCCGTCCCGCCCGATCGTCACGGTGATGACGCGCTCCGGCCCCGGCGTGCCGGCCATGGCATGGGCGCCGTTCGCGAGGAGGTTGATCAGCACCTGCTGCATCTCCACCCGGTTCGCGCGGATCGCGATGCCCTCTCCGCCCTCGATGCGGACCGTGACCGACCTCTGGCCGAGCTCGTGCTCCAGCAGCGCGACGGCCTCCTCGCACAACCCGCGGAGGTCGATGGGCTCGCGCTCCTTCTGCCCCTTCACGAGGAAGGCGCGGGTCTGCCGCACGATCTCGCTGGCGCGGTTGCCGTCGCGCACGGTCCGCTCGATCGCCTTGGTGGCGTTCTCGAGGTCGGGCGGGTCGCGGCGCAGCCAGCGCAGGCTGGTCTGCGCGTTCATGACCAGGGCGCCCAGCGGCTGGTTGAGCTCATGGGCGATCGAGGCGGAGAGCGCGCCCACCGTCGCGGCGCGCGAGGCCCGCGCCAGCTCGGCCTGGGCGGCGAGCAGCGCCTGCTGCGCCTCCTCGCGCGCGGTCATGTCGACCAGGCTGACGACGACGCGGTCGAAGCCGTCGGGGTCCGGCGGGAAGCCGATGCCGATCAGGATCTTCCGCAGCCTTCCGTCGACGCCGCGGATGCGGCCGACGCCCTCGAAGCCGTCCCGGTGCTCGAACACCGCCTGCAGGACGCCCGGCAGGACGGATTCGCCCTCGACATGGAAGGGCTGGAGCGGTCCCAGCACATCCGCCGGACTGGTGCCGCCGAGCAGCTCCAGGGTCGCCGCATTGACGTCGGTGGTGACGATGCTCTCGCTCATCTCGCGCGGGAATTCGGGATGGGTGCGGATGTGCTCGGCGATGTCCGTGACGCCCTGCGACCGCAGGGCCTCGAGCTTCTGCCAGACGCGAGAATAGTCCTGCTCCCACAGCGAGAAGGGCGCCTGGGCGAAGATGGCGCGGTAGCGCCGCTCGCTGCGGGTGAGGGCCTCATGGGCCCGGACCAGCCGCTCGCGGGAGGCCTGGTCCCGGATCAGGAGCCCCGCGGTGACGGTGATGGCCGCCAGCGCGACCAGCATCCGCAGGACGGCCGGGAAGGTCGCCTGCGTCCCGTGCGAGATGGCGAAGGACAGCAGCGTCAGCGAGAGGAAGACGGCGGTCGCCGTCAGGATCGCGCGGCGGCTGCCGCCGCCCGCCACCAGCATCATCGCCACCACGTAGAGGACGGCGACGGCGCTCTGGATGGGCGTCAGGCTGTCGACGAGGAAGACCGACAGGCCCAGGAGCCAGCCGGCGATCCAGGTCGCGGGATGGCGCCGGGGCGACCCAGCTCCGTGTTCCAATCGATCGTCCCAACCTTGGTTTGAACGTAACGATATCGCCATGCGGCGAGGCGCGTCCACGCCCATCGGCGGCGGGCGGCACGCCGGTCCCTACACCAAGGTGTAGGGCGGGCCACACCTCGAAGCAGCCCATCGAAACGCACGGACAATGGAGGAACGGCCGGGTGGAATCCTAGGTTTCTCTCGTCGCCGATGGAGCGGCTCAGACCGGAACCACCCTCAACCGAAGGAACTGCCGAGATGCACAACATGAAGATCCTGGCCGCGCTCGCCGCGGTCGTCGGCCTCGGTGCCTGCACCAGCACCCAGCAGAGCCCGATGCGGGCGCTGCTGGACGAGACCGGCACGATCGTCTCCTACCTGCCCGAATCCGAGGTGCGCGACACCCCGCCCGGCACGGCCTTCCGCCTCAACCTCAACGGCCGCGACCAGACCGTGACCCTCGGCCCGCGCGTGAGCCCGGGCACCTCCGCCGGCACCCCGGTGATCGGCCAGATCGGCCGGGACGGCGCGCCGCGCCTCTCCTTCGTCGGCCCCGGCGTCGGCGACCTGGCCCCGGGCGGCACGCCCTATGTAGAGCGCATCGACAACGGCCGCCCGATCATCGGCTACCATCGGGCGCCCGATCCGTCCGGCCGCCCCGCGCTCGAGACCACGCCCTGAGCGACTGGCCGGCGGCGCCGCGAGGCGCCGCCGGCCGCCTCCTTATCCAATCCGGGGCGGCTCGCCACCTGGGCGCCCTGGTGCCCGGCGAAATCGCGCCGTCACGCCGCGGCCGGCCGCGCCAACCAGGCCCGGGTCTGCTCGTCCGCGCGGGCGGTGTAGGCCAGCCCGCGGCGCGTGGCCCAGATGTTCTTCTGGATGTGCAGCGGGATGAGGGCCACGTCGTCCATCGCCGCGCCGACGGCCTCGCGGAGCAGGGCCTCCCGGCGTGCATCGTCCGGCTCGGAGACGGCGCGCTCGATGAGGGCGTCAAGGGATGGGTTGCTGTAGCGGCCGTAGTTGAGCGTGCCGAAGCCGCGGTCCGGCGCGAAGCTGGCGGCGACGATGCGCAGCGCCAGCGAGGAATCGCCGCTGGCATTGCCGACGCCGCCGAGGGCGACGGAATAGTTCCCCTGGTTGAGCCGTCCGGCGAAGAGGTTCCAGGGCTGCGGCTCGACCGCCGTGCGGATGCCGACGCGCTGCCACATCTGCCCGATCGCCTGCATCACCTGCCCGCCGTTGAGGTAACGGTCGGTCGGGCCGTTGAGCGTGAGGCGCAGGCCGTTGGGATAGCCGGCCTCGGCCAGCAGGGCGCGCGCGCGGTCGGGCTCGAAGCCGGGGACGGGGCGCGCGGGATCGTAGGAGGTCCCGCCCGGGGGCATGAACTGGCCGGTGGGGATGGCCGCGCCCTGGAGGATGCGGTCCACGATCGCCTGGCGGTTGATCGAGATGGAGAGCGCCTGGCGCACGCGCCGGTCGTCGAGGGGGTTGCGGGGCAGGGCCTCGCCGTTCGGGCCGGCGATGGCGGCGGTGCGCTCGGCGGAGCGGCGGTCGAGCCAGAGGTAGATGAGGCGCAGGCCGACGGTCTCGCTGATGGTGACGTCGCGCTCGCCGCGCAGCCGCTCCAGGTCGCCGCTGGGCACGGCGTCCACGAGCTGCACGTCGCCGGCGAGCAGCGCGGCCATGCGCGGGCCGGCGCCGGTGATGGGGCGATAGGAGACGCGCTCCCAATGCGGCGTCCCGCCCCAGTGGCCGTCGTGGCGCGCGAGCTCGGTGACGGCGCCCTGCGTGTGCGAGACGAGGCGGAAGGGGCCGGTGCCGATGGCGGCGGTGCCGCGGTTGAACTCCTCGGTCGTGGCGCTGGCCGCGATGCGGGCCGGCAGGATCTTCACCTGCGCCATGTTGCCCGGCGTCAGCGGCTCGACGGTGCTGGTGACGATCTCGATGGTGTGCGGATCGACCACGCGGGTCTCGGCGATGCTGCGCGTGTAGGTGGTGAAGGGCGCGATGGCATTGGGCACGCGGCCCGTGCGCGCGATGCTGGCCACCACGTCGTCGGCGGAAAAATCCTGCCCGTCATGGAAGCGGACGCCGCGGCGCAGGCGGAAGCGCCAGCGGCGGTCCTCGACGCGCTCCCAGGATTCCGCGAGGGCGGGGATGACGCGCGAGCGCTCGTCGAGATCGGTCAGTCCGTCGAAGATGTGCGAGGCCAGCCCCTTGTTCGGCGCGGCGTCGTGGAAATGCGGGTCCATGCTCGTGACCGGCGCGGCGACGCCGACGGAGAGCGTGCGCGTCTCCTGCGCGAGGGCAGGGAGGCCGGCCAGCAGCGCCGGCGCGGCGAGGAGGGAACGTCGCTGCATCGGTGTCACCATCCCATCGCGCGGGCGGCGCGGCGCGGGTCGGCGCCGCCATAGATCGTGCCGGAGCGGAGATCCGCATGGATCGCGCAGACGCCGGACACGTTGGTCGAGATCGCCGGCCGCATGTGCACGAGATGTCCCTTCGCGGCCAGGGCCTCCGCGACATCGGCGCCGAGCGAGGCCTCGAGGTCGAGCCGCCCCGGCTGGTAGAGATGCGGCTCGAAGGTGTGCGGCATGGAGTGCGTGACGAAGCGCGGCGATTCGATCGCGGCCTGGATCGGCATGTCGAACATAGTGTGGTTCAGGAAGACCTGCAGCATCGCCTGCGGCTGGAGATCGCCGCCCGGGCCGCCGAAGGGCATGACGAATTCGCCGGCGCGGATGGCCATGGAGGGGTTGGGCGTCAGCCGCGGCCGCTTGCCCGGCTGCACGCTGGAGGGGCTGGAGGGATCGGCCCAGGATTGCGAGCCGCGCGAGGAGGGCACGAAGCCGAGGCCGGGGATCACCTCGCTCTCATAGGAGGTGTCGCTCGGCGTGGCGGAGACGGCGTTGCCCCAGCGGTCCACCGCGCAGGCATAGGAGGTGTCGCCCTCCACCGGCGGCACGGCGCCGACGACGGAGGAGGCCATGTTGCCGGGCACGCCCGGCGGCGGCATCTCGGGATAGGCCTTGTCCGGGTCGATGCGCCGGCGCTGCTCGGCCGCGTAGGCTTCGGAGAGCAGGAGGTCGAGCGGCACGTCCACGAAGCGCGGGTCGCCGAACCAGCGGTGCCGGTCGGCGAAGCAGAGCTTCATCGCCTCGGCGATGGCGTGGATATAGGCCGCGCTGTTGTGGCCGAGCTCCGGCAGGTCCAGGCCGCTGACGGTGCGGATCATCTGCAGCAGCGTGGGGCCCTGGCACCAGGGCGGGCAGGAGAAGATGCGCGTGCCTGATATCTCGATCGAGACGGAATCCTCGACCTCCGAGCGGTAGTCGGCGAGGTCCTCCATCGCCAGCCAGCCGCCGTTCTCCTCGTGGTAGCGCACCATCGTCCGCGCGATGTCGCCGGTGTAGAAGGCCGCGCGCGCCGCCTTCAGCCCGGCCGCATGGCCGCCGCGCGCCGTCGCCGCCTCGCTCTCGTCGCACATGTATTGCAGCGAGGCCGCGAGGTCCGTCTGCACGAAGAGGTCGCCCTCCTCGGGCGGCCGGTCGTTCGGCAGGAAGATCTCGGCGTTCTGCGGCCAGAGGCGGTACTGGTTCTGAAACTGCGCGATGAACTGCGCCATCATCGGGTGCACGCAGAAGCCCTCGCGCGCGGCGCGGATGGCCGGCTGCACCACCTCGTGGAAGGGCATGGTGCCGAAGCGCTCCAGCGCCAGGATCCAGGCGTCCGGCGCGGCGGGCACCACGGTGCGCAGCAGGCCGAGGGGGATGCGGTTCTCCGGGACGAAGACCTCCGGCCGCGTCGCCCGGGGCCAGGTGCCGAGGCCGCTGACCGCGACGACGTCGCCGCGCTCCTTCATGTGGATCAGCATGGGCGCGACGCCGGAGACCTGCACCTGGTCCGCATGCACGACGCCGAGCGTGATGCCGGCCGCGACCGCGGCGTCCACCGCATTGCCGCCCGAGGCGAGCATGGTGGCGCCGGCCTCGGTGGCCAGGTAGTGCCCGGCCGAGACCATCCATCGCTTGCCCGCGACCATGGGCTGCATCGGCATGGCTGTGCCGGCCATGGGCGTGATGGGCATGGGGTATTCCTTATAACTTCCTGCCGAATATTCGCCGAAGAGGCTTTCCCCGTCGAGACGCCTGCCGCAGGATGACGACCGCAGCGTTTCATCAGCCGGAGGCCGAAGCCCATGTCCGACCCGCATCCGCTCGGCCGCCGGACCCTGCTGGGAGGCGCGGCCGCCCTCGGAGCGGCCGCCGCGCATGCGCAGTCGGGCGGGCTGCCGGCGGGCACGGTCAGCATCGTGGTGCCCTATGGCGCGGGCTCGACCAACGACATCATCGCGCGGCTGGTGGCGCCCGAGGTGTCGAGCCTGCTGGGCCACACCCTGGTGGTCGAGAACCGTCCCGGCGCCGGCGGGACGCTCGGCATCGGGCAGGTGGTGCGCGCGCGGCCGGACGGGCTGACCCTGGCGCTGGTCTCGGCGAGCTCCATCCCCATCAACAAGGCGCTCTACCGCAACCTGACCTTCGATCCCGCGCGCGACCTGACGCTGCTGGTCATCGCGGGATCCACGCCCAATGCGTTGGTCGTCTCGGCGCAGAGCGGCATCAGCAGCCTCGCCGAGCTGATCGCCCTCGGGAAGCGGCCGGGCCAGCCGCCGCTGCGGCATTTTTCGCCCGGCAACGGCACGTCTCAGCACCTCTCCTGCGCGCAGCTCGCGACGCTGACGGGCATCACGGTCGAGAACGTGCCCTATCGCGGCCCGGCCGAGGGGCTGACGGGACTCATGGCCGGCGAGACGAATTTCGGCTTCGCCTCGGTGCCCTCCGTGGTCGGGCTGATCCGCGACGGGCGGCTGCGCGCGCTGGGCACGACGGGGCCGCGGCCCTCCACCTTGGAGAACGTGCCGACCCTGGTCTGGATGGGCTATCCGAGCTTCGGCGACACGGATGTCTGGTACGGCATCGCCGGTCCGCGCGCCCTGCCGGCCGAGACGCAGACGCTGCTCCGCTCCGCCTTCGGCCGCGCGCTGGCGAGCACCGGGCTGAAGGAGCGCCTGCAGCGCGCCGGCTTCGACCCCGTGCCATCAAGCACGCCCGAGCAGCTTGACGCCTTCGTCCAGACCCAGGTCGCCTTCTGGGCCGACCTCGTGCGCAGTTCAGGCGCGACGCTCGACTGACCGGGGCCGGCCGGCCGGTGATTTCTGGTCCTCGTCCAGCACCTTCTGCACCGCCCGGACCAGTTCGGCGGACAGCCGCGAGAGCGGCTGCCGCTGCGTCATCAGCGTGACCGGCAGGAGGATGGTCGGGCGGAAGGGCCGCCAGGCGATGCCCGTCAGGCCGAGATGGCGGATGAACCGGTCCACCACCGCCAGGCCGGTGCCCTGCTGCACATGGCAGGCGGCGACCACGCTCATCTCCACCTGCAACGCGGTGTCGCGCTTCATGCCCGAGCTCTCGAAGGCCTGGTCGAGCAACTGGCCGAAATAGGTGTCCGAGCCGAAGGAGATGAGCGGGTGGGGCGCCAGGTCCACCGGCGTCACCACCGTCTTCTCCAGCAGGGCGTGCCCCTGCGGCATGATGCAGATCATCTCCGGCGCGCCCAGGCTGCGCACCGAGAGGCCCGGAAGCTGCTCCGGCGAGAGGGCCAGGCCGAAATCCACCTCGCCCGCCGCCACCGCCTCCGCCACGCCGCGGGCCGACTTCAGGTGCGAGGAGATTCGCACCGCCGGGTGCGTCCCGCGGAACCGCTGGATCGCCATGGGCAGCAGCGCCGTGGCGCTGGTGGAGGAGGCCGCGACGCGCACGAGGCCGGCGCCGCCGGTGCGGATCTCGCCGGTCAGCCGCTGGAAGGCGGAGATGTCGCGCATGATGCGGTCCGCGTCCGGCATCAGCCGCTCGGCCTCCGGCGTGGGATAGAGGCGGCCCTTGATGGGGCGCATGAGGCGGAAGCCCAGCCGCCGCTCGGCGAGCTGCATGGCCTTGCTGACGGCGGGCTGCGAGATGCCGAGGAAGGCCGCCGCCCCCGTCAGCGTCCCGCTGCGCATGACGGCGTGGAAGATCTCGAGCTGGCGTGCGTTCATGATGGCATCCCCGAAAACCCATAACCGATGGTTATGATATCTTCGTACCTTTTCCATCGACCGCCGTCACGGGTCCGCCATACTGCCCGCCTCGACAGTGGAGCTTGGCTTTCTCATGGGTCACCGCGTGGGCGTCGATATCGGCGGCACCTTCATCGATTTCTGCCTCTGGGACGAGGATGTCGGAGAACTGCACAGCCTGAAGGTCCTCACCACGCCGGACACGCCGGGCGCCGAGCTGCTGCGCGGACTGGACCTGCTGGAGGAGCGGCACGGCGTGGCGCCGGCCGACATCACCAGCTTCGTGCACGGCACCACGGTCGGCATCAACACCGTCATCCAGCGCAAGGGCGCGAACCTCGCCCTGATCACGACCGAGCGCTTCGAGGATGTGATCGAGCTGGCGCGGCTGCGCATGCCCGAGGCCTACAGCCTCTTCTCCCGCCGCGGCGCGCCGCTGGTCTCGCGCGACAAGATCTTCGGGGTGAAGGAGCGCGTGCTGGCCGACGGGACCGTGGAAGCGCCGCTGGACGAGGCCTCCGTCGAGGCCGCCATCGCGAAGGTGCTGGCCAAGGGCGTGGACGGCGTCATCGTCTCGCTGCTCAACGCCTACCGGAACCCCGATCATGAGGAGAAGGTGGCCGCGATCGTCCGCCGCCTGGCGCCCGACCTCTTCGTCTTCCGCTCCAGCGAGGTCTGGCCGGTCATCCGCGAGTACGAGCGCACCACGACCGCGCTCATCAACGGCTATGTCCATCCCAAGATCCGCGACTACCTGGACCGGCTGATCGGCGGCCTGGAAAGCCGCGGCGTCACGGCGCAGCCGCTGGTGACCAAGTCCAACGGCGGCATCATGTCGGCCGAGCTCGGCAAGCGCTCCTGCGTGGGCATGGTGCTCTCCGGCACGGCCTCCGGCGTGATGGGCGCGGCCTGGACGGCGCGCGAGGCCGGCATCCCCGACGTCATCACGCTGGACATCGGGGGCACCAGCGCGGATGTCGCGCTCATCATCGACGGGCAGCCGCAATTCGGCCTGGGCGAGAAGATCGGCGACCTGCCGCTCTACATTCCCAGCGTCTCCGTCTCCTCGATCGGCGACGGCGGCGGCTCCATCGCCTGGGTGGACGGCTTCGGCGTGCTGAAGGTCGGCCCCGAGAGCGCCGGCTCGCAGCCCGGCCCGGCCTGCTACGGGCGCGGCGGCACGCGGCCCACCATCACCGACGCCTTCGCGGTCTGCGGCTTCCTCGGCCAGCACGACCTGGCCTATGGCGCCTTCCGGCCGGACGTGGCGCTGGCGCGCAAGGCGATCGAGACGGTCGCCGGCCCCATGGGGCTCGGCGTCGAGCAGACGGCGGAGGCGATCATCCGCATCGCCATCTCCGGCATGTTCGCCGAGGTCAACAAGATGGTCGCGCGCTACGGCGTCGATCCCCGCGACTTCGCGCTGCTCACCTTCGGCGGCGCCGGCCCCATGCTGGGCTGCTTCCTGGCGCGCGAGCTGGGCATGAAGCGCGTGCTGATCCCAACGCGGCCCGGCGTGGTGAGCGCGCTCGGCGGCCTCGTCGCCGACGTGAAGAACGACTTCATCCGCACGCTCTTCATCGCAGCCGACAAGGCCGACGCGCCGCGCCTCGGCAAGGAGGCCGCCTCGCTGCACGCCCAGGGCCTCGCCTGGCTGCGCGACGAGCAGGGCTTCGCCGGCGAGGCCGCGCCCTCCTGGTTCGCCGACATGTGCTACCGCGGCCAGTCCTTCGAGATCGAGGTGCCGCTGCAGCACGCCTGGGTCGAGGCGACCGATATGGCGGCGATCGCCGAGGCTTTTCACCACGCGCATGAGGGCATCTACGACTTCTGCGATCGCGGCGCGCCCGTCCAGATCGTGAATCTGCGGCTGGTCATGGCCGGCGCCTCCGTGAAGCCCACGCTGCGCCGGTTGCCGGAAGCGGGCGCCGAGCCGCCGAAGGCTGCGCAGGTGCTGCGCGTCTTCTTCGACGACGGCTGGCATGACGTGCCGCTCTACCGGCGCGCCGATCTCGCGGCCGGTCACCGCTTCACGAGCCCCTGCGTGGTCGCGCAGGACGACACCACGAGCTGCATCCCGCCCGGCTTCTCCGCCGTCGTGGACGCGACCGGCAACATCATCCTCGAAGCGGCGGAGTGAGCGTCATGGCGATCGACAAGGTCACGCTGGAAATCCTCGCCAACCACACGCGCGCCGCGGCCGAGAACATGGCCTACACGCTCTACCGCACGGCGCATTCCACCTTCGTCAAGGAGACGGAGGACTTCACCATCCAGCTGCTGGACCGCAACGGCTACACCGTCGCGGTGCCGCTGGACCTCGGCGCCACCTGGTATCCCGGCCTGGACTACAGCCAGGCGATCCCGATGGTGGAGGGCGGCTACAAGCCGGGCGACATCGGCTTCACCAACGATCCCTATTCCGGCTACCTCTCGACCCACACGCCCGACCTCAACATCTGGAAGCCCATCTTCCACGAGGGCGAGCTGATCTGCTTCTGCTCCGGCCATATCCACAACACCGACATGGGCGGCGCGGTGCCGGCGAGCCTGTCGCGCGCGCTCACCGAGATCCACCAGGAGGGCATCCGCTTCGCGCCCTCCAAGCTCTACCGCGAGGGCGTGCTGAACCAGGAGCTCGTCGACGTGATGATGCTCAACGTGCGCAAGCCCGAGCAGAATCTCGGCGACCTCAAGGCCTTCGTCGGCGCCATGAACACGGGCGAGCGCAAGGTGCGCGAGATGATCGCCAAGTTCGGCGCGGCCACGCTGACGGAGGGCATGGGGGCGCTGCTCGACTATGCCGAACACCAGGCGCGCAACATCCTGAAGTCCATCCCGGACGGGGAGTACTTCTTCGCCGACTATGCCGACGAGGACGGGCCGGAGGGCTATCCCGCGCGGCTCTGCGTGAACCTGAAGATCCAGGGCGATTCCGCCATCCTGGACTTCACCGGCACCGACCCGCAGCTGACCTCCTCGCTGAACGTGCCGACGGGCGGAAATCCGCACCACACGCTGATGCTGGTGGGCGTGTACTACGTGCTCTACTCGCTCAACCCGGGCCTGCTGCTGAACTACGGGCTGGTGCGCCCCTTCCACTGCATCCTGCCGGAAGGGACGATGGTGAACCCGGCCTTCCCGGCGGCGGTGGGCATGCGCAGCCTGACCTGCGCGCGGCTGCGCAGCCTGGTCTTCGGCGCCTTCGGCCTCGCCATGCCCGAGCGCATGCCGGCGGCGCCCGCGGGCTCCAGCTCCATCGTCAACGTCATGACGCATGACGACCGCACGGGCGAGGCGCTGATTGCGGCGGTGAATCCGGTGGTGGGCGGCGGTGGCGGCATGCCGCATGGCGACGGCACGGACGGCTCGGGCGCCGATGCGGCCTATCTGAAGAACACGCCCATCGAGATCACCGAGGCCGAGGTGCCCATCCGCTTCCGCTGCTATGGCCTCGCCTCCGGCACGGGCGGCGCGGGCCGCTGGCGCGGCGGCATGGCGACGCAGATGGAGTTCCAGGTCTTCACGCCCAACACGCGCATCACCGCGCGCAACCGTGACCGCTGCCGCTTCCAGGCCTGGGGCATCCTGGGCGGCAAGGCCGGCAAGGCGTCGGAGATGATGCTCAATCCCGGCCGGGCGGACATGAAGCTGCTCAACAACATCGACACCTTCACGGCGGGCCCCGGAGACATCATCCGCATCACCTCGCCCGGCGGCGGCGGCCGTGGCGACCCGCTGGAGCGGGAGCCTGCGCGCGTGCTGCGCGACGTCGTCTGCGCCTACATCACGCCGGCGGCCGCGGAGGCCGACTACGGCGTCGTCATCCGCGACGAGGTGGTGGACGAGGCCGCGACGGAGGCGCTGCGCAGCAGCCGGCGGACCAACGAGCCGCATCCGCATTTCCACTTCGGTGCCCAGCGCGAGGCCTTCGAGCGCATCTGGACGCCCTCCGCCTACAAGGCGATGACCGCGATCCTCGCGAGCCTGCCCATCCACTGGCGCTACTTCGTGAAGCGCAAGCTGATGGAGGCGATCAAGGCGGAGGGCAGCGGCGAGGCCGAGGTGCAGGCCGCCTGGCAGGTCATCGTGGATGGCTTGCCGCAATTGCGTCCCCGCATGGCGGCCGAGTGATTATAAAGAACAACAACAAGCCAGAGTCCGGTTGAACCCGTCGATGAGTTGAGAAGGTGCAATCGTCATGCCTGAGACCACCGGTCTGATCCACCGCCGGCCCCTGCTGCTCGGCGCTGCCGGCGCCCTGGCGGCGCCTGCGGTGCAGGCGCAGGGGACATGGCCCAGCCGTCCCATCCGCTTCGTCGTGCCGCTCGGCGCGGGCGGCGCGACCGATATCGTGATGCGCATCCTCGCGCCGAAGCTCGGCGAGATGCTGGGCGTGCCCATCGTCGTCGAGAACCGCGTCGGCGGCGGCGGCCTGGTCGGCACCGACAACGTCGCGAAGTCGCCGCCGGACGGCTACAGCTTCGTGCACGCGGCCGTCTCCTCGGTGGTCATCGCGCAGACGCTCTATGCGCGCATGCCCTATGATCCCGAGAAGGACCTCACCAACATCTCGCCGACGGTCTTCGTGCCGCTCTGCCTCTCCGTGACGAAGCAGAACCTCAACGTGACCTCCCTGCAGGAGCTCATCGACGAGATGAAGCGGCGCCCCGGCGCGCTGAGCTTCGCGAGCAACGGCACGGGCGCCACCAGCCACCTCGCCGGCGCCAACCTGCTGCGCCTCACCGGCTGCCGGGCCGAGCACATCCCCTACCGCAGCGGCGCCGAGGCCATCACGGCGCTCGTCACCGGCGACGTGCAGTTCGCCTTCGACATCGCGGCGCTGCACGGCCCCTACTACCGCGACGGCCGCATCCGCACGATCATGGCGACGCCCGAGCGCCAGCCGCTGATCCCCGACGTGCCGAGCAACGCCGAGGCCGGCCTGCCGGAGCTCAAGGCCTATTCCTGGTTCGGCATCTTCGGCCCCGGCGGCCTGCCGCCGGAGATCACCGGGCGCATGTCCGCCGTGATGGGCGAGGCGCTGGCCGATCCCAGCATCAAGGCGCGGCTGGACCAGCAGGGCATGCCGCCGATGCTCGGCTACGACCTGGCGCGCTTCAACGCCTTCATCGCCGAGGAGCGGCTCTTCTGGCCGCCCATCGTCCGCGCTTCGGGCGCGCGGACGGAGTAGGTCAGTCGAGGGCCGCCATCAGCTCGGAGACCCGCTCCAGCTCGCCGAAGCGCGCGAGGTGAGCGAGCGCGGCCTCCATCGCGGCCGGCGTCAGGATGCCGCCCGCGCAGTCGCGGAATTTTTCCGCGAGCTCGGCATCGTTCAGCGGCGCCTTGGGATGGCCGCGCGGATCGAGCACCGCCGCACGGCGCTCGCTGCCGTCGCGCAGCGTGACGACCACGGTGCCGCGCTCGAAGCTTTCCGTGATGGGACGATCGGCGGTCAGCTCCGGATCCACCACCATCTCCACGCAGCCGATGATGTGCGCCAGCTCCGGCCGGGCCAGCGCCGCGGGCGCGAAGCTGCCCTTGGTCAGCGTGCCCTCCTCCAGGGCGGCGGCCATGCAGTAGGGCAGGCTGAACCGGGCCTCGTTCGCGTCCCGGGGCGTGCGGTAGCGCAGGTTGGCGGCGGCGACCTCCGACACCTCGGCGCGGATGGCCGTGATGTCCTCCGCGCGCAGGCCGAGCGAGAGCAGCGCCTCCACCGGCCGGTGCGTCGAGGCGCAGCAGGGGTAGAATTTCTGCCAGGCGCCGTATTGCGCCATGGCGTCCGGCGCGCCGATCCTTTCCAGCGCCGCGTCGAGGCCGAAGACCTCGTGGCCCGCCATCAGCTCGATATAGCCCCAGCGCCCCTGCAGCGGCTCCTCGATGCCGGTCACGCCCGAGGCGGCGAGCTGCGCCGCGACGATCCCGTTCTTCGCCGCCAGCCCCGCATGCAGCGGCTTGGCCATGCTGCCGAACTGCCGCTTGGAGCCGCCGGCCATGCTGGTGGCGAGCGAGATGGCCATGGCCATCTTCCCGGCATCCAGCCCCATCAGCCGCCCGCAGGCCGCCGCCACGCCCATGCTGCCGATGGAGAGCGTCGTGTGCCAGCCGCGCCGGTAGTGCTCGAGGTTCATCGCCTCGCCGAGCCGCGCCAGCACCTCGAAGCCCACCAGGAAGGCGTCGAGCGCATCGGCGCCGGAGGAGCCTTTCGCCTCGCCGAGCGCCAGGATCGCCGGCACCAGCGCGGCGCTCGGATGCGAGAGCGCCGGGTCCAGCACGTCGTCGTAGTCGAGCGAATGCGCGGAGGTGCCGTTCACCAGCGCGGCCCAGGGCGCGGCCTGCGCGATGCCGCCGATCACGTGGCAGGGCCCGCTGCCCCATTCCGCGACGGCCCGGCGCGTGGCCACCGTGCAGGCCTCGTCGCGCCCTGCCACGATCACCGCCAGCGTATCGACGAAGGCGCGCCGCGCGCCGTCCAGGCTGCCGGCGGGCCAGGCGCGCGGCACCTCCGCGCACCAGGCCGCCAGCCGGGCCGTCCCGTCCTCGATGTTCCGGATCGCCGCTTCGCCGATATCCATGGGACGTTTTCCCGCGCTGCTTTGCTTGCCGGCCATGATAGCTATCGTGCCGGCGAAGCAGCAAGCCATGTCAGCCATTCCTTATAAGGCCAGAGCCGCATGACCGACCGCCTCCTCCTCCCGCGCCGCGCGATCGTCGCTGCCCCCCTGGCCGGCCTCGCCGCGCCGGCGGTGCACGCCCAGGGCCAGTGGCCGACGCAGCCCGTCCGCATCATCGTGCCCTACGGCCCCGGCGGCGGCACGGACGTCACCATCCGGCTGATGGTGCCGCGCATGAGCGCCTTCCTCGGCCAGACCATCGTGGTCGAGAACCGACCCGGCGCCGGCAGCACGCTGGGCACCGACTACGTGGCGAAATCGCCGCCGGACGGGAGCGTCTTCGTGCACGGCACGCTCTCCTCCACCGGCATCGCCCAGGCGCTCTACCCGAACCTGCCCTACGACCCCGTGCGCGACCTCGCCGCGGTCGCACCCACCGTCTACGTGCCGCTGACGCTCTGCATCACGCAGGCGCGCTGGAACGTGGGCAATGCGCAGGAGCTCATCCGGACGCTGCTCGCCAATCCCGACCGCTACCAGTACGGCTCCAACGGCGTGGGCGCGACGGGCCACCTGGCCAATGCGAACTTCGTCACGCGCATCGGCGCGCGCGTGGAGCACGTGCCCTACCGCAGCGGCGCGCAGACGCTGGCGGCGCTCATCTCCGGCGAGATCCAGTTCGTGCAGGACATCTACGGGCTGCTGCGGCCCTACCACCTCTCCGGCCAGGTGAAGTGCGTCTTCGTCACCGCCGACCAGCGCACGCCGCTGATGCCGGAGGTGCCGACCATGCAGGAGGCCGGCGTGCCGCCCTACGACGCCTATTCCTGGTTCGGCCTTTTCACGGCGGCCGCGACGCCGCGCCCCATCGTGAACCGCATGGCCGCCGCCGTGGAGGACGCGCTGAGCCAGCCCGAGATCGCTGCGCGCTTCGAGGAGATGGGCACGCCCGGCATGAAGGGCTGGACCCCCGAGCGCTTCGCCCGCTACGTCCAGGACGAGGTCGTGAAGTGGGGCCCCCTGGTGCGCGCCTCCGGCGCCCGCGTGGACTGAGCGGATTCAGCGCCGGGCGAGATACGCCTCGGCCTCCTGCGGCGTCAGCGGCTTCGCGATCAGGTAGCCCTGCATGATGTCGCAGCCATGCGCGGCCAGGTAGTCGCGCTGCGCCTCGGTCTCCACGCCCTCGGCCACCGTCTGCATGCCGAGCCCGTGCGCCAGGCCGATCACCGTGCGCGCGATCGGGTTCGGCACGCCGCCCGTGCCGATGTCGCGCACGAAGCGGCGGTCGATCTTCAGCCGGTGCACCGACAGCCGCGTGAGGTGCGCGAGCGAGGCGTAGCCCGTGCCGAAATCGTCCAGCGCGATCGAGACGCCGAGGCCCTCCAGCTCCGCCAGGACCCGCGCGATGCGGTCGGCGGCGCGGTCGAGCAGCACGGTCTCCGTCACCTCGATCTCGAGCCCGGCGGGCTCCACGCCATGCGCGCGCAGCTCGCGGCGCACGAAGCCGGCGAAGTCGGGCGCCAGCAGCTGCGGGGCCGCGACGTTCACCGAGACCCGGCCCGGCTCCAGCCCGCGCCCGCGCAGCCGCGTCACCGCCGAGAGGGCGAGGCTCAGCACGCGCGCGCCCAGCGGCACGATCAGCCCCATCTCCTCGGCGACCGGGATGAACTCGGCGGGCGGGACCGGCTTCTCGCAATCCGACCAGCGGGCCAGGGCCTCGAAGCCGACATGAGCGCCGTCGCCGAGGCGCACCTGCGGCTGCAGCGCGATCTCGATGCCGCCGGCCTCGATGGACTCGCGCAGCGCCGTCGCGAGATGCGCGCGGCGCGCCAGCATGGCGGTGATGGCGGGCTCGAAGAAGGCGGTGCCGCCGATGCCCTCGCGCTTGGCGTGGTAGAGCGCCGTGTCGGCGCAGCGGAACAGCCCGTCCGCATCCGCGGCATCGGCCGGGTAGAGCGCGGCGCCGATGGAGAAGGACGGCGAGAGCCGCGTCTTGCCGATCTGGTAAGGCCGCTCCAGCTCCTGCCGCAGCCGGCGGATGAAGCCGGCGGCCTGGGTCGCGCTGGCGATTCCGGGCAGCAGCAGCCCGAACTCGTCGCCGCTGAGCCGGACGATGGTGTCCTCGGCGCGGAGGAGGCCGCGCAGCCGGTCGGCCAGGGCGCGCAGCATCGCGTCGCCGCAGTCGTGGCCGCGCGTGTCGTTGACCGTGCTGAAGTGGTCGAGGTCGAAGAAGACGAGGCAGGCGGCGGGCGGATCGTCCGCGCGGCGCCCGGCGACGAGGCCGCCCAGCCGGCGCTGCAGCAGCGCGCGGTTGCCGAGGCCCGTCAGCGGGTCCTCGCTGGCGCGGCGCTGCGCGGTCTCGGCCATCGTCTTCACGCGCGTCACGTCGGTGCCGATGGAGATGAAGGAGCCGTTGGCGAAGCGCCGCGCGCGCTGCTGCAGCCAGCGGCCGTCCGGCAGCCGCAGCAGGCGGGAGGGGCCCGGCGTGCGGTGCGCCGCGATCTCGTCGCGCATCCACGCCTCGCGGGCGGCGAGGGTGTCGCCGGCATCGGGGTACTGGCCGTGCGCGAGGCCGGCGCGCAGCACGTCCTCCAGCCGCGCGCCGACGCCGATCCAGGGCGCGGTGCGGTCGAAGATGCGGGCATGGGCGCGGTTGAAGAGGATCGCGCGCTCGTTCCGGTCATAGGCGACGACGGCGTTGGGCAGCGCGTCCAGCACCTCGCGCAGCATCGTCTCCGCGGCGGTGCGGCGGGCGGATTCCAGCCCCATCGCGGCGTCCATCTCGCGCCGCGCGGTGATGTCCTCGAAGGTGCCGACCAGGCGCACGGGCCGGCCGTCCTGCAGCACGGCGCGGCCCGAGACGCGCACCCAGCGCCGGCGGCCGCGCGCGGTGACGAAGGGCACCTCGCGGTCCCAGGGCTGCCCCTCGGCGATGCCGAGAGCCACGGCGGCGGCGATCTCGCCGCGCGATTCCGGCGGGTAGAAGCCCAGCGCCTCGTCGACGTCCCGCTCGCCCTCGTCCGTTGCCTCGTGGATCCGGTGGGTCACCTGGCTCCAGCGCACCTTCCGCGTGCCGATGTCGACCTGCCAGGTGCCGATGCCGGCGATGGCCAGCGCATCGGCGAGGGGATCCTCCTCGATCGGCGCCGGAGGCCCGGCTGCGGCCGGCGGGGTCGCGGGCCGCCGGTCCTGCAGCGCGCTAGCCATGATGATGCATCGCGGGCTGGGGCTCGCGCGGGGCGCCGGAGGGGACCAGCGCGTCGAGATGCGGCTCCAGCGCCGTCGCGGCGGCGCGCCAGGCCTGCAGGGGCTGGTCGAGGGGGCCGCTCTCGCGCGCAGCGGCCTCCAGCGCGGCGGTCGCCTCCGCCAGCGGCTCCGCCCCCAGCGCGCGCAGCGGGCCGAGCAGCCGGTGCGCGGCCGCCGCCATTCCGGGGGCGTCCTGGGCGGCGGAAGGAAGGCTGTGCAGCCCTGCCCGGATCTCCTGGACGAGCTCGGCGATGACGCGGTCCGCGCCTGTGCCCAGCTCGGCACGGAGCTTGTCCAGGGCCTCGGCGGGCAGGGGCGTGGCGCCCCCCGCCTCGTGCCGGCGCCGCCCGATCTCGGCGACCGCGGCCAGCATCTCGGCGCGGTTGATGGGCTTGGCGAGGTGCGCGTCCATGCCGGCCGCGCGGCAGGCCTCCACCTGGTCCGTCATGGCCGAGGCGGTGAGCGCGATGATCGGCACGCGCCGCGCCTCGCCGGGCAGCTGGCGGATGCGGCGCGCGGCCTCGAGCCCGTCCATGACCGGCATCTGCACGTCCATCAGCACGGCGTCGTAGGTGTTGGCCTCGACGGCGGCCAGCGCCTCGCCCCCGTCGGAGGCGAGCGTGACCTGATGGCCGGCCTGCTCCAGCATGACGCGCGCCAGCGTGCGGTTCACCGCGATGTCGTCCACGACGAGGAGGCGCAGCGGCCGCTCGGCCTCCTGCGGGGCCGGCCGGGAACCGGCGGACGGCATCGGCATCGGCGGCACGGTCCTCGCCCTCGGGGCCTCGACGGCGGGCAGCGGCACCTCGGCCCAGAACATGGCGCCGGGACCGACACCGTCGCCCACCCCGATCTGCCCGCCCATGGCGGCCACGAGCTGCGCCGAGATCGCGAGGCCGAGGCCGGTGCCGACGCCGCTCTCCGTGCCGGCCTGGAGCTGACTGAAGTCGCGGAACAGCCGCTCGCGCTGCTCGGCCGGGATGCCGGGGCCCGAATCCTCCACCTCGAAGCGCACGACGCCGGGACGCTGCGTGGCGCGCAGCCGCAGCACCACGCGGCCGCCCTGCGGGCTGAACTTCACGGCATTGGAGAGCAGGTTGAGCAGCACCTGCCGCAGCCGCATGGCGTCGACCGAGACGGTGGCCGGCAGCGAGGCCTCGGCGTCGAGCGCGACGGCGATGTGCTTGCGCTCGACCTCGGGCATCAGGAGGGCGATGCAGGCCTCGGCCAGCGGCCGCAGCGGCGCGGGCGCCGGGCGCAGCTCCAGCTTGCCGGCCTCCGCCTTGGTGAGGTCCAGCAGGGTGTTCACCACATCGCGCAGATGCGAGGCGGCATCGTGCATGAGGCGCAGCCGCTCGCGCGTCTCGTCCTCGATGCGCGGGTCCTGCAGCACGATCTGCGCGTAGCCGAGCACCGCGTTGAGCGGCGTGCGCAGCTCGTGCGACATGCGGGCGAGGAACATGCCGCGCGCCACGGTGGCCTTCTCCGCGTCGTCGCGCGCGGCGGCGAGCTGCGTCATGGCGGCCTTGAGCGCGGTGATGTCGGTGCGGATGCCGACGGTGCCGCCGTCGGGCATGCTGCGCTCGGTGATCAGGATCCAGCGCCCGCCGGGCAGCAGCCGCTCGACGATCAGGCCGCCCGCGCGCCGCTGCTCCTGCAGCTCGCGGATGAAGCTGTCGATGTCGCCCTTGAGCTGCGGGTACTGGCCGCGCCGCGCGCCCTCGCGGACGATGTCCTCGAAGCGCGCCCCCTCCCGGATGAAGTCGGCGGAGAGGTCGTACATCTCGCGGTAGCTCTGATTGGAGACGATCAGCCGGTCCTCGGCGTCGAACATGACGAAGCCGTCGGTCATGCTGTTCAGCGCGCTCTCCAGCCGCAGGCGCCAGCGCAGCCGCTCCGCCTCCACCTTGCTGCGCTGCGTGACCCAGACCAGCAGCGAGATCATGAGCGCGACCAGCACGAGCGTCAGCGCGACGGAGAAGAGCGCCGCGCGGTCGCGGTCGTCGCGCCAGTCGGCCAGCACGGGGTCGAGGTCCATCTCGGCCACGATGCGGATATGCGGATAGATGGTGGACCGCGTGGCGGAGATGACCTCGCGCCCGTCGAGGCGGGACCTGCGGATCGCGGCGGGGCCGGGCTCCGGCGGGTCCGCGATGCGCTGGCCGAGCCGGGCATTGTCCAGCGGGAAGGAGGCGAGGAGGGTGCCGTCCGTGCGCTCGATCCAGACGCGCAGCCCCGGCGCCTCGCCGCCGGCGTTGAGCAGCGTGGCGAGCTGGGGCAGCGTCACCTCGGCGACGCCGTGAACCGCGCCGAAGCCGGGCAGCTGGAGCGCGCGGGCGAAGAAGAGCGAGAACTCGGCGGTCGCCGGGTTCAGGGCGGGGCCGCCGATGGCGAGCCCGCCGGCATAGAGGCCGGCATCCTCGTAGTCGGGCCCGAGCGGCACGGGGAGCCCGCGCCGGCGCGAGGCCGGCAGCGCGGCCGCGATGGGCTGGCCGTCGGCGCCGATCAGCAGCAGGTCGCGGAAGGCGAAGTTCTGGCTGTTGATCTGCCGCAGCGCGGCGTTCACGCCGGCGATGTTCAGCCTCTCCCCGTCGGTCAGCGGCGCCAGCAGCAGCGGCAGGCCGACCAGCGTCGCGTCCACCTGCACGAAGGCGCGGTTGACCGCGCCCTCGACCGAGCGGCCGACGCGGTCGGCCAGGCCGGTCGCGGCCGTGATGGCCGTGTCGCGTGCCTTGGTGATGAGCTGGGACACCGCCAGGACCTGGGCGACCAGCAGCAGGCTCACGCCGAGGATGATGGACAAGCGGATCCGGCGCGCGGGGCTCGGCATGGCCGCGGCGCCCGGGGGCGCCCTCTCCGCGTCGGGCAGCCTGGCCATGCTCGTGCTCATGGGCGCGCCGGGATGCCGATCGAGGCGGCGAGGCTCTCGTTCCAGGCGTCCGCGCAGCTCGGCCCGCAGCGCTCGATCCAGTTCGGCAGGACCACGTCGCGCAGCAGGGTCCGCCGCCGGCGCTCGTCCTCCTCGCTGACCGGGACGACCTGCATCCGCCCCGGCCGGCCGCCGCGGCAGGAGGGCAGGCCGGCGTTGCAGTCGAAGCCGTCCTCCGTCTCCTGCTCGGCCGCGGCCCAGATCTCGGCCTCCAGCTCGGCGATACCCTGGCGCAGGATCTGACGCAGGTCGGCCGGCAGGGCGTTCCAGCTCGGCCGATGGACGCCGAAGACGCTGAGGCCCCAGGTGATGGCCATGCGGTGGACGTAGCCGGTGACCTCCGACAGCCCGATGGCGTTGCCCGAGAGCGAGCCTGTGATGGCGCATTCCACCTGGCCGTTGCGCACCGCGTTCACGGTCTCGGCGAAGGGCGTCAGGACGGAGATGGCGCCGAGGGCGGCGATGATGTCGGCCTGGCCTACGTTGGAGGCCCGGATCCGGCGGCCGCCGAGGTCGGAGAGGCTCGTGAAGGGGCGCGTGCAGAACAGCACCTGCGCCGGATAGGCGTAGATGGCCAGGACCTCGATGTCGTAGTTGTTGGCGAGGTTGCGCAGGATGCGTGGCCGGTAGGCGCGGGTGTTCTCGCGCAGCCGCGCCATGTCCGGGTTGAGGATGGCCAGGTCGCCGCCGGCGAGCTCCGGCTCGTCAGCGGCGGCGACGGCGAGGAGGAGCGTGCCGAAGGGCACTACGCCGAGGCGCATGAGATGCAGCATCTCCGCGGCGCGGATGCCGCTCCGGTCGGAGGGCTCGATCTCGGCCGTCATCCGGCCGTGCGTGATCTGCGACAGCCGCTGCTGCCAGAAGGGCGCCTCGTAGCGCAGGTACTGGCTCACCCCGGCCAGGCCGCCGATCACCTTGATCCGGATGGGGCCGGGCTGGGCCGGCGGCTGCGGGGCCGTCCGGGCCTGGGCCGGGGCGCGCGAGGTCTGCGCCTGGGCGCCCGCCGCGAGGGCGCCCGCGGCGAGGATCAGGCCGAGGCAGGCTGCCAGCAGGGCGGCTCGCCCCGCGCTTCCGTGGCGGGCCGGGCCGTTGGAGGATGCCGCCGCAAGGCGCCGAATCTGCATGCCCATCTCGCCATGGTTGAGCGACGGCTCGTGAAATCACTAAGAGATTGTATCTTCGGGCTCGGGCTCGCGGTAGCGTCTATGTCCCGGCAGGGCGTAGAGTTTTGTCGCCGTTCCCGCGGTGGAATGGGCGAAGCTCCGGTTTGAGGATGCCGTGTTCGGGTCCTTGCGCTCGGGTGGGGGTATTTTGAATTCCTTCGCATGTTGATCCGTGGCGGGCGCGGCGGGGGCCTGGGCTGCCAGCACCGCCAGCACGTTCAGCATGGCATTCCGCAGCCCCGGCTCGCGGATCCGGGCCAGGTGCCCGAAGGCCGCGCAGGCATCGGCGAAGATGGGATCGTCGGGGCCGGGGCTGTCCGCGTCGGCGCCGGGATGGAGGTTCATGAGCAGCGCCGCCGGCGAGATGTCGAGCACCGCGGCGAAGCGCAGGAGCCGGCCGATCGAGAGCCGGGTGAGGCCGGTCTCGTACTTCTCGACCTGCTGCGGCGAGACGCCGAGGCCGGCCGCCACGATGCGCCGGGAGATGCGGCGCGCCTCGCGGATCTGCCGGAGCCTGACGCCCAGGGCGAGGTCGGCGGCATCGGCGCTGACGGGAGGCTCTCGAAGCTTCTTGGCGACCATGGCCGACACTCCTTTGCTCTCTGGCCCCGATGGCCCGGCGTCGGGGCGGACGGGGGGGCGGGCCTGTCGACCTGGAGGGGTTCCGGGCCGGCGGGATGGACCACCGTTCTTCGTATGTTAAGGAATGAAATGCCCGCAAAGGTTGTGCAAAGGGTGATATGTCGGGTTTTGTAGAGGCTCGGCCGAAGGGCGTCCTGCCGCCGGGGTATGGCGATTTTTCAGCAGGTTAGGGCTCGGTCCTCAGTGCGGGTTTCCGCCAATTGCCTTTGGTTGAGGGCGGCACGGATTTATTTTCGTTTGGAAGGGAACGCGTCGGTCCTTCCAACGTTACAACCTTCGACATCGCAATGTTTGTTGACTTCAAAGCATGCGAAGTTAACCTATGCACAAGGCGTAAAACTCGACAAAGCTCTTCTCATGCCAAGGAATGCAACCTATGCGGGCAAATGCGAGGCAAACAGCCGTATGGCGCGTGTTGCTCGTCCTCCAGCTCTGCTCCGGTTGAGTGCTCTCGGCGCGAGGATGTAAATTGTATTCTTGGGAATGAAAGGGATTGGACGTGGTTCGTCACAGGGTCGGGGGGCCTGATGTCTCCACGGAAGCCGGGGGTGGGGGCCAAGCACCAGTCCGGGATTTCCAGCCGTGAGCGCCGTCGCAGCAGCCCGGCGCGGCCCGCGCCTCACGGACGGCGCCGCCATCCACCTCGCGATGCTCGGGCTCTTCCTGCTGGGTGCCGGCGTCGCGATCGGAATCGCCTGGCGCGCCCTCGCCTCCAGTGACCGTCTCGCCCTGGAGCACGTGGACTCCCTCGCGCGGGTGGCCCGCGCGGGTGCCGGCGCCCAGGCCGAGCGCGCGGCCGATACGCTGCTGTCCTTCCAGACGCTGGCACAGTCCCAGCTCGTCGCGCGCTCCGGCCGGCTGGCCACGCCCGGCGAGGCGCTCGAGACCCATCTGCGCGAGATGATCCAGGGCCGACCCGAGCTCGCCGACCTCGTGCTGTTCGACGCCACGGGCACGCCGATCTGGTCCGCCGGCGCCGCGGCCGGGCCCCAGGCGCGCGGAACGGTGACCGCCTGCTGGGACCACCTGGGCGGGCCTGACGAGATCCAGGTCGGCCGTCCGCGCCGCGCGGCGCCCCTTCAGCAGCCGGTCATCTGTCTCCGCCATGCGCTCCGGAGCCCGGCGGGGGAGCTCGTCGGCTACGCCGCCGTCGTCTTCGACGCCGAGCAGCTCTCGATGCGCCTGCGCGAGGGGCAGGCCGAGAATGCCGGCGTCACGACGCTGCTGCGCGCCGACGGCGCCATCCTTGCCCGCAGCGAGAACCCCCGCCTGCATGTCGGCGCGGTCCTGCCGCCGCGCGCCATGGAGGCGCTGCTGGAGCCGCAGGGCCTGCGTCGGGTCGCCAGCGCGATCGACAGCCGGCCCCTGCACGCCGCCTGGCGCCGCATCCCCGAGACGCCCATGATCGTCGCGGTGGGCATCGATCCCACGCCCTATCTCGCGCAGGCGGCCAAGCGACGGCGGATGATCCTGTGGTTGCTCGCCGTCGGCGTGGCGGCGCTGCTGGCCGCCTGCATGGCGGCGGCCGTCTTCCTCGACCGCCGCCGCAGCCTCGCCGAGCTCGACCGGGTCCAGGAAAGCCTGGAGCGCGACGAGGCCGAGCACACCCGGATGCTCTCCACCTTCGAGCCGCAGCCGAGCGCCGCCTATCACGGCACGATCGACGCCGAAGGCTGGCTCTACGGCCAGGAGGTCGGCCCGGAGATGCTGCGGATCACCGGCGGGCCCGACCTGCCCGTCATGCCCGGCGGCCCCGCCGCGCGCCGCGCCTTCTTCCGCCGGGTGGCCGAGTTCGGCGAGCATGTCCGCGAGTACCGCCTGCGCATGCCCGACGGCTCGGGCCTCTGGATCCGCGAGCGCTGCCGCATCGCCGCGTGGATCTCGCCCACGGAGGCCGAGGTGGTCGGCGTCGTGACCGACATCGAGGAGGAGCGGCAGATGCGCGCGCAGACCGAGGCGGGCGCGCGCCTCACCGTGCTCGGCCAGATGGCGGCGAGCATCGCGCACGAGATCAGCCAGCCGCTCTCGGCCATCTCCATCGCGGCCGAGATCAGCCTCGCGCATCTCGGCGCCCCCGGCGATGCGCCGAAGGCGCAGCGCTATGTCGAGAACATCCTCCGCCAGGTGGAGCGGATGCGCGACATCGCCAGCCACCTGCGCACCTTCTCCCGCACCGATGACGGCCCGCTCGACGAGGTCCGGCTCGACGAGGTGGTCCAGGGCGCGCTGGACGTGGTGGGCGCGTCCCTGCGCAAGGACGGGGTGACGGTGGAGGTCGCCGACCTGCACGACCTCCCGCGCGTGCAGGGCCGTCTCGTCCCGCTGGAGCAGGTGCTGGTGAACCTCCTCGTCAACGCGCGCGACGCGATGGCGCATCTGCCGGCCGAGCAGCGCGTGGTCGCCATCTCCGTCGAGCGGCCGGGCGGCGCCGACTGGATCTCGATCTTCGTGCGCGACCACGGGCATGGCCTGCCGGAGGGCATCGTCCAGCACGCCTTCGAGCCCTTCTTCACCACCAAGCCGCCGGGCCTGGGCACCGGCCTCGGCCTCTCGATCGCCTATGGCACGATCCTGGGCTTCGGCGGCGAGATCACCCTCGGCAACCGGCCCGGCGGCGGCGCCGAGGTGGCGATCCGCCTGCGCCTCGCCTATCCGGCCGAGGCCGTCGAGCCGGCGCCGGAGGTCCAGCCGGTGCCCATTGCCCGGAGCCGCGCCGAGATGGGGCATATCGGATGACACCCCAGCCCCCCCGCATCCTCGTCGTGGACGACGACGCCGATTTCGCGCAGCTGCTCGGCGACTATCTCGGCCTGCACGGCTGCCAGGTGCAGGCCGCGCGGGACGAGCCGCAGTTCCGCTCGGCCGTCGCGGCCTTCGCGCCCGACCTCGTGCTGCTCGACCAGCGGCTCGGCCATGTCTCAGGGACCGACGTGCTGCGCGGCCTCCGCGCGGTCTCCGACGTGCCCTGCATCATCGTCACCGGCGCCTCCGAGACGATGGACCGCATCGTCAACCTCGAGATCGGCGCGGATGACGAGATGGAGAAGACCATCACGCCGCGCGAGATGCTGGCCCGCATCCGCTCCGTCCTTCGCCGCCGCCGCCGCGAGGGTGACGGGCCGGCCGAGCCCGCGCGCCCGAGCTGGCACCTGGACACCGAGCGGCGGGTGCTGCGGCAGCCGGGCGGCGCGATCTGCGCGCTCACCAATGCGGAGTTCGAGACGCTGCAGATGCTGCACGCGGCGAAGGGCAACCCCGTCAGCCGGGCGGAGCTGTGCCGGCAGGTCTTCGGCCGGCCCTTCCGGGTGGGGGACCGCGCGGTGGACACGATCGTGAAGAACCTGCGCCGGAAGATCGAGCCGGAGGCGAGCGAGTTCGTCTCGATCCAGGCGGTCAGGACCTTCGGCTACGTGTTCGTCGGATTTCCGTAGGTGGTCTGCGGGGGACTTCGTTCCCCGCAGACCACTACCAAAGGCCGAGAGGCCTTGGGAAACCGGCACATGGGGATTGGTTACAAGGGGCCACTGCCCCTTGGCGGGGAGCGCGAGGGGCAGAGCCCCTCGCAGAACCACCTCAGGCCGACGCGCCGATCAGCATGTGCCGGCTCACCGAGGCCACCAGCTTCTCCACCGGCCAGTCCTCGCTGCCTTCCGGTGGCATCGGCAGCACGAGGTAGCGCATGTCCGCGTTCGAATCATGCACGCGGAGCTCGACCTCCTCCGGCAGCTCCAGCCCGAACTCCGCCAGCACCCTGCGCGGCTCGCGCACCGTGCGGGCGCGGTAGCTGTTGGAGATGTACCACCAGGGCGGCTGGCCCAGCAGCGAGCGCGGGTAGCAGGAGCACAGCGTGCAGACGATGACGTTGTGCAGCGCCGGGGTGTTCGCCACGACGATGAGCTTCGCCTCCCTGATGCGGTAGCCGAGCTCCAGCGCGGCCGCGGAGCCGTCGGCCAGCAGGCGCTCGCGATAGGCCGGGTCGCGCCAGGCCTGCGCCACGATGCGCGCGCCCCAGGTGACGTTGGGCGCCTCCAGCCCGGCGACCACCTTGTCGGTGTCCTCTTGCGACAGGATGCCCTTGTCCAGCAGCAGCCGGTGCAGCGCCTCGGCCATCAGGGCGTAGTAGTCGGCGCCGCCATGGCCCTCGGTGACGGGGCGGCAGGGATCGACGGCGCCGGCGGAGAAGCGGGTGGGGGCGGGTGCGGGCATCAGGCGATCTCCGCGGGGGCGAGCCAGTGGTCGTAGACCTCGATCTCCAGGGAATCGCTGAGGGAGCCGCCGTAGTCGGGCCAGAGCTCCTGCTGGCGGAAGTGCACGCGGTAGAGGTCGATCCTCGGCAGCCCGTCGCGGCCATAGGCGAGGTCTTCCGGGTTCGCATGCGCGCCGCAATAGCGCTCCACCTGGCCGATCTTCTGCCGGACGAAGAAGGGGATGCGGACATGGCCGGGCTTGCCGAGATCGAGCACGCGCACGGCGTCGCCGGGTTGGAAGCGCGGCACGCTCAGCCTCCCGTCACGGTCTTGGCGGCGTGGTCCACCACCTGGCCGCGCGCGGCGGCGAGGGAATCCATGCGCGCCTGCACCTCCTCGACGGTGAAGAACTCCTTCTCGGCGAGGAGGCGGCACAGCGCCTCGGTGCGGCGCTCGTAGAAGCCGAGCGTCTTGTAGAGCTCCACGCCGAAGCTCTCGAAGCTGCGCCGGATCTCGTCGAGCGTGACGCTGTGGCCGCGGGCGTTGAGCGCGCCGCGGATGGATTCGGAGAGCGCCTGCCAGGCCTCGAAGGGCCGTTCGTCCTGGATCACGGGGCCGCCGGGCAGGCCGCCGATATCGTGGTATCCGCGATAGGGTGGTTCGGTCATGTCGGTCCCCTGGGGACGCCGAGCGTGACCCGGGCCCGCCGCAGCGGCAAGGGGTTTGGTGCGGCGCCGCATCGTCCCGGCAGCGGGCTTGCCCGCGCGGGTCTGTTACCGATACCGTCCGTCCGCAGGCTCCGAGCAACGGGGCCGAGGGAAAACGTCATGCGCTCCGCCATGCGCGACTCGCCGCCCGTGCCGGCCCGGCCCGATCCTGCCCCAGGCCGGCGGCGCGGAGCCCTGCCGCATCGGGAGTCGCAAGGGACCGGGGGAACGCCGCTCCCGGATGCGCGCGGGCCGGGCGGACTCGCCATGTTCACGGATCGCGCCTTGCCTCTCCCGGCAAGCCACGATATCGACGGCACCGGATGGTCCCGCGCAAGCGGGTCAAAAGGGAATGCCGTGAGTTCTCCGGGACAAGTCCTCGGGGGGCAAGTCGGCAGCTGCCCCCGCAACTGTCAGCGGCGAGACGCTGGCCCATCCGTCGCGCCGCCTGCGCGACGGGCCACTGCGGCGAGAGCCGTGGGAAGGTGGGGCCTGCATCGACGACCCGCGAGCCAGGAGACCTGCCATCCGAACGACCCATCACGACCAGGCGGGGTGCCCTGGACAAGGAGACTGAGATGACCGATCAAGCCGCCTCACGGCCCGGCTTCGCTTTGTCGCGCCGGGCGCTCGCCGCGGGAGTCGCAGGCGCAGGCCTGGCGAGTCCGGCGCTGGCCCAGGCCCGCCCGCGCATCCGCGTCGGCGTGCCGACCAAGGCCTATTGGCCCACCATCATCGCCACCGCGGCCGAGCAGCAGCGCTTCTTCGAGAAGGAGGGGCTGACGGTCGAGACCACGATCTACCGCGGCGGCGCCGAGTGCTTCGAGGCGCTGGCCGCCGGCGCCACGGACCTGATCCTGGATCCGCCCGCGCTGGTCGCGGCGGGGATCAAGCGCGGCTTCGGCTCCAAGCTCGTGACCGCCGGCGCGCTCGCCTATTACGGCTGGCACCTGATGGTGCGCACGGATTCGCCGATCCGCGAGGTCTCGGAGCTGGCGGGCAAGAAGCTGGGCATCACCTCGCGCGGCTCGGGCTCCGACCTCCTGGCGCAATGGACCGAGACGGACCGGCGCATCACCACCAACCGCGTGCCCGTCGGCGGCGGCGGGCTGGTGCCCAACCTGCGCTCGCGCAACGTCGACGCCGCGGTGATCTACTCGCCGCTCAGCTTCCAGCTGATCCGCGCGAACCAGGCGCGCAGCCTGATCGACTACGGCACCGCCATCCCGCAGCACATCACCGCCGGCTGGATCGTGAGCGACCGCATGATCCGCGACACGCCGCAGGCGGTGCAGGGCGGCGTCAACGCCATCTATGGCGGCCTCGCCTGGCTGCGCGCGAACCGCGGCCCGGCCATCGAGCTGATCTCCACCAACAACGAGATTCCGGCCGAGATCGCGGCCATCGAGTACGAGGAGACCATCCTCAAGCTGTCCCCCGACGGGGTGATCGACCCCGCGCAGGTCGCCTATTCGCTGGAGCTGTCGCGCATGAGCGGCATGACCGAGATGGCGCCCGCCGAGGAGGTCTTCACCACCCGCTTCCGGCCGGTGCCGACGCGCTGATGTCCCGCACGGCGATGCTGGCCGTGCGGCTGCTGCTGCTGGCGCTGGCGCTGGGAATCTGGGAGGCGCTGCCGCGGCTCGGCTGGGTGGACGACGAGATCCTGCCGCCCTTCAGCGCGGTGTTCGTCACGGCGCTGCAGCTGCTGCAGCGGCCCGCCATCCATGGCGACCTCGCGATTACCGGGCTGCAGCTCGGCGCGGCGCTGATCATCTCCGTGCCGACGGGCGTCCTGCTCGGCATCCTGCTGGCGGAGAACAAGCGGCTCGCCCAGGTCTGCGAGCCGCTGCTCTACTTCCTCTTCAGCGTGCCGAAGTCGATCTTCCTGCCGCTGTTCATCCTCACGCTGGGGATCAGCTTCTGGCAGAAGGTGGCCTTCGGCTGCTTCTCCACCATCCTGATCGTGCTGATGAGCGCCACGGCCGCCGTGCGCTCGGTGCGCGAGGAGCATGTGCTGACCGCGCGCTCCTACGGCGCCACGCGGGCGCAGATCACGCGCCATGTCTACCTGCCGAGCATGCTGCCGGTGCTGCTGGAGGCGCTGCGGCTCGCGGTGATCTTCTCCACGACAGCGGTCATCCTCGCGGAGATGTACGCCTCGCGCAGCGGCATCGGGCAGCAGATCGCGGGCTGGGGCGAGGGCTTCATGATGAAGAACCTCTTCGCCGGCGTGCTGATCGTCTCGGTGACCGCCATCCTGATCAACGAAGGTATCCGATGGATCGAGACCCGATGCAGCCACTGGCGCAGCTGAAGGAGCAGCCCGTGACGGCGCGGCCGATGATCGAGGTCATCGGCCTCGGCCACACCTACGAATCCCGCGGCGTCGCCTCGCGCGCGCTGGAGGATATCGCGCTCACCGTCGAGGCCGGGCGCTTCAGCGTGATCGTGGGACCCAGCGGCTGCGGCAAATCCTCGCTGCTCATGATGATGGCGGGGCTGCGCCGGCAGACCGAGGGCACCATCCTCGTCGACGGCAAGCCCATGCTGGATCCCGATCCGGACCGCGTCGGCGTCGTCTTCCAGGACGCGAACCTCTTTCCCTGGCTGAGCGCCATCGACAACGTCGCCTTCCCGCTGATGCTGCGCGGCGTGGGAAAATCCGAGCGGCTGGACCGCGCGGCCGCGATGCTGGAGCTGGTGGGCCTGGGCCACGCCGGCGCACGCTTTCCGAACGAGCTTTCGGGCGGCATGAAGCAGCGCGTCTCCATCGCGCGCGGGCTGGTGCAGGACCCGCCGGTGCTGCTGATGGACGAGCCCTTCGCGGCGCTGGACGAGCAGACCCGCATGACCATGGGCGAGGAACTCCTCCACATCTGGTCCAGGACCTCGAAGACCGTCGTCTTCGTGACGCACAGCCTGAGCGAGGCCGTCTATCTCGCCGACGAGGTGCTGGTCATGTCCGCCCATCCCGGCCGCATCATCGACCGCATCGAGGTGGAGCTGCCGCGTCCCCGCACCTACGAGATGATGGCCAGCGCCACCTTCGGCCAGCTGCGCGAGCGCATCTGGCGGCAGATCCGGAGCCCCCAGGGCGGACATTCGACGTGAGCCCATCCGCCATCCGCTGGCTCATCGGCGCCATCCTGCTGGTGCTGTGGGAGGTGCTGCCGCGCGCGGGCCTCGTGCCGCAGCTCTTCCTGCCGCCGCTGAGCCAGGTCGTCACGGTGGGCATCGCCGACTGGCGCATCTTCGTCGAGGCGCTGGCGGTGACGCTCAGCGAGGCGGCGGTCGCGCTGGTCTTCGCCTGCGGCGGCGGCATCCTGGCGGGCGCGCTGGTGGGCAGCGTCGCGCGGCTGCGCGGGCTGCTGCTGCCGGTCGTCTCCAGCCTTTATGCCGTGCCGCTGGTGGTGCTCTACCCGGTCTTCACCGCCTGGTTCGGCATCGGCGCGCAGTCGAAGATCGCCTTCGCCTCGATCTACGGCTTCTTCCCGACCCTGCTCGGCACGGCCGCCGGCATCCAGACCATCGACGCGCAGCTGCTGGTCACCGCGCGCAGCATGGGCGCCACCCTGATGCAGCGCATGCGCCACGTCGTGCTGCCGGCCGCCATCCCCACCGTCATCGCGAGCCTGCGCCTCGGCGGCGCGCTGGTGATCGTGGGCGTGGTGGTGTCGGAGATGCTGACCTCCTCGGCCGGCATCGGGTATCTCATCACCTCCTACCGCACGGTGCTGGACAGCCCGCGCGTCTATGTCGGCATCCTCCTCGTGCTGCTGCTCGGCGTCCTGCTGGACCTCGTGATGCGCCTGCTGGAACATGCCGCAACCCGGCACCGCCCCTCGGCGATCCCTCGCCGCGCGGCGCCGGCCGTCTGACGTTCGACACTGATAGGATCGCACCCATGGCCGACACACTTCCCCTCCTGCCCACGACCGTCGTGGGGAGCTACCCGCAGCCCGCCTGGCTCGTGGACCAGGAGGCCCTGCGCTCGCGCCTCGTGCCGCGCGTGCGCGCCCCCGAGATCTGGCGCATCCCCACGGAGCGCCTGCACGACGCGCAGGACGACGCGACCCTGCTCGCCATCCGCGACATGGAGCGCGCGGGCATCGACATCATCAGCGACGGCGAGATCCGCCGGGAGAGCTACTCCAACCACTTCGCCAATTCGCTCGAGGGCGTGGACGCGGTGAACCATGCCGAGGTGATCGGCCGCACCGGCAAGGCGACCCTGGTGCCGCGCGTCGTCGGCCGGGTGAAGCGCAGCCGCGCCGTCGAGGTGGAGGACATCAAGTTCGCCCGCGCCAACACCGACCGGCAGCTCAAGATCACCCTGCCGGGCGCCTTCACCATGACGCGCCAGGCGAAGAACGAGTTCTACAAGGACGATGCCGAGCTCGCGATGGACTACGCGGCCGCGCTCAACGAGGAGATCCTGGAGCTCAAGGCCGCCGGCGTGGACGTGATCCAGCTCGACGAGCCCTGGATGCAGGCCTTCCCCGAGGAGGCGCGCCGCTTCGCCGTCGCCGCCATCAACCGCGCGCTGAAGGACGTGCCGGGCACCACCGTCGTGCACATGTGCTTCGGCTATGCGGCGATGGTGGACGGCAAGCCCGCCGGCTACTCCTTCCTGCCGGAGCTCTCGGAGACGACGGCGCAGCAGATCTCCATCGAGGCCGCGCAGCCGAACCTGGACCTGGGAGTCCTGCGGGACCTTGAGGGCAAGACCGTGCTGGTGGGCGTGCTCGACCTCAGCTCGCCGGACGTGGAGACGCCGGAGATCGTGGCCGAGCGCCTGCGCCGCGCGCTGAAGGTGCTGCCGCCGGAGCGGATCGTGGCCGCGCCGGATTGCGGGATGAAGTACCTGCCGCGCGAGCGCGCCTTCGGGAAGCTGAAGGCGATGGCGGATGGGGCCGCGATCGTGCGGAAGGAAATCCAGTAGGCGGCGAGGGAGCCCCGCAAGGGGCTCCTATCCCTGCTTGCGCAGGGAGCGGACGAAGCGTGGTCCGGCTTCGGTGAAGCCCGTGGCCCGGCAGAAGGCGTGCAGCGACGGGGCCTCCGCTGCGGTCGCAATTTCCATCCGGTTGCAGCCGGCCACGCGCGCGGCCTGCGCGGCGCTCTTGAGCAGCAGCCGGCCGATCCCCTGCCGCCGGTGCTCCTCGCCGACCAGCAGCGTCGTGATCACAGCGACGGGGCTGGCGGATTCGAGCGTCGGGTACCAGTGCATCACGAGAAGGCCGCTGGGCGGGCCCCATTGCAGGGCGACCAGCGCCGTCGCGGCGCCCTGGCGCAGCGCGGCGAGCCGCTCTGCGAGAGCACGCGCGTCGATGACGTGGCCGGCCTCGGCCAGCAGGGTGGCAAGGCCCGGTGCCTCGGCCGCCGTGGCGGCGCGGATTTCCAGGCCATGGCGTAACGTCATCAGCGAGGTCCAGGGACTGCGGGTCCCCGGACCCTACAGCTTGATGTCGGCCTGGACGAGAATGCTGCCGCCCAGCAGGTCCGACAGGGCCTGCAGCCCGGCCACGCCGCAGGCCGTGTCCTGCTCGCCATTGCCGCCGGACAGGCCGATGCCGCCGATCACGGCGCCTTCGTGGACAATCGGGAAGCCGCCGACGAAGACGGCGAACCTGCCCTCGAAGCTCCACTGGATGCCGAAGGCCTCGTTGCCGGGCAGCGCCGGCCCGTTCGGCGGCGTGTTGAACAGATGCGTCGAGCGCTTGTGGCCCGCTGCCGTGAAGGCCTTGTTCCAGGCGATCTGCGGCCCCGTCACGCGCGCGCCGTCCATGCGCTCGATGAGCAGGGGATGGCCGCCGTCGTCCACGATGCAGACGGTCTGCGCGACGCCGATCTCGCGCGCCTTGGCGGTCGCGGCGTCCACCATCGCGCGCGCCTCGCGCTGCTCCAGTTTCCAGGCGGTCTTCATGCAGGGGTGCTTCCAGGCTTGAGCGGTGGTGGCGGCCAGGAGACGGCGATGTCCCCCAGCACGAAGGTCTGGCAGGCCATGCGCCAGCCCTCGGCGAATTGTTCCTCGGTCAGGTGCTTGCGCTCCTTGGGCTTGATCGCGTCGGTGTTCTCGCGGCCCTGCTCGATCAGGCACTTGCAGGTGCCGCAGAGTCCACCGCCGCACTTGAACGGAATCCCGCCCTTCTCGCGCAGCGAGACGCGCAGCAGGTTGCTGTTCTCCGGCGCCTCGACCGTCTTGCTGCCGTTGGTGAGGAAGGTGACCTGGATCATGCGATGGCCGGCAGCGGCGCCTTCTCCAGTGCGGCGCGGACGCTGCCGTATTGCGTGAGGTGGCTGAGCTCGTGCCGCGCGGCCTCGGCGGATTCGAAGCTCGGCAGGAACTTCGAGGGGACGCGGTTCACGACGGGCGGGAAGACCTCGTCCACCACGGTCACCTTCATGGGCGTCTTCAGCTCGGCGATGACGAACTGCGCGCGGACGCGGCCGGAGAAGACGTAGTCATAGGCCTCCACGGGCACGAGGCCCTCGGTGACGTCGGTTCGGAACTGGCCGGGCTTGCTGGTGAGGATGACGTACATGTCGCGCCTCCTAAAGCGTGATGATCGAAGGCGCGAAGGCGCCGGAGATCTGAATCACGCGGTGAAAGGAATCTAGAGCTTGACGGGAGCCGGCAGGGCCACCCCGTCCTGGGTCAGGGTGATGTCGTGATGGAGCCAGAGCTGGCAGGCGAGGCGCTGGCCCCCGGCCAGCCGCTCCTCGCCCAGCACCTTCTGTTCCTTCCAGTTGGGCTCGGCGAGGTTTTCGGCCCCGTCGAGCACGAGGCAGGTGCACTTGCCGCACTTCCCCATCCCGCAGCCGTAGCGAAGGTGCGGCCAGGGGAACTTCTTGATGCCGGCGCGGACGACGAGGTTGGTGTTGTCCACCATCTCCTCGGAGTAGTCCGCGCCATCCTTGCGGAAGGTGACCTGCGGCATGCGGTGCTCAGGCCGCCATGTCGAGCTCGGCGAGCGACAGCTCGTGCTCGACATAGTCGCGGTACAGCGCCGTGGTGTAGAGCAGCCGCATCTCGGCGCCGACCTCGCAGATCTTCAGGCAGCGCTGCTGCAGCTCGACCGTGTTCGCGTGCTCCAGCACGATCTGGTAGCCGCGCTCGCCGTGGATCTCGTCGGAGACGATGTGCAGGTCGAAGAACTCCACCTCCTCGTCCGTGAAGCCATACTTGTCGCGCAGCGTCGGCGTCTGGCGGCGGTAGATGGAGGGCACCTGGCTCTCCAGACCCACGACGAGGCCGGCCACGGCGACGATCGGGTCCTCGCGCATCGCGACGCAGTAGCACCAGCTCTGCAGCGCGCGCGTCGTGGGCGACATGTTCTCCGGATCCTTCACGCGGGCGCCGGTGGTGCCGCAGGATTCGGCGAAGCGGATCAGCAGGTCGGTGTGGCGGTCGCCTCCGATCTCCTCCTCGTACATGTTGGCCAGAAGAAAGTCCTTGGCCTCCTGGTACTCCGCGGGCATGCGCGCATAGACATAGGCGAGGTATTCGGCGAAGGGGCCGACATAGTGGTAGTGGTTCTCGGCCCAGCGCGAGAGATGCGCGCGGGAGAGCTTGCCGCTCGCCCAGGCGATGCTGAAGGGCGACTTGTTGGCGCTCTTGCCCTTGATGGCGTTCTCGAGCGCGGTGCGGAACTCGTCGTGATTCATGAGCGCGGTCATGACAGGCCTCCTTGGGGTTGGGGGGTGAGGAACATCGGCGGCGTCACCACAGGACCACCGCCACGATGGTCGAGGCCACGAGGCCTGCGACCACCGGCAGGAACAGGATGCGCACGGCGTCGAGCACCGGCACGCGCGCGAAGCCGGCCACGGCGATGAGCGAGGACCAGGCGATCAGCGTGCCGCCGCCGGTCCAGACCGCGCCCATCTGGCCCACGGCCGCGAGCGTCGTGGGCTCGATGCCCGCCACGGGGCCGAGGGCGCCGGCGAGCGCGCCGGTCAGCGGCAGGCCCGCGAAGCCCGAGCCGTCGATGCCCGTGATCATGCCCACGATCATCACCGCGAAGGCCACGACCGCCGGGCTGTGCGGGATGAGGTGCTCCATGGAGCGGATGACCTCGAAGAGCAGGTCCGGCCCGCGCGTGGCCGAGGGCAGGCCCAGGATGGCGCCGGAGAACTCGGCCGCGCCCAGGAAGAAGAAGCCCGCGATCGGCAGCACCGTGCCCATGGCGCGGAAGGAGAAGACCAGGCCGTCGATGATATGGTCGGCCGTGGTGTGCATGGCCTTGGGGCCGTCGGCCGCGAAGGTCGCGACCAGCATGAGCAGCGCCGCCGTGCCGCCCACCAGCGCGGCCGCGTCGCCGCCCTTCAGCTCGGGCATGCCGGGGATCACCTTCGGCGCCAGCATGAAGAGGATCAGCAGGCCGAAGACGATCGGCGTGATGATGGCCATGCGGTTGGTCCAGAGGGAGGGCGGCGCCGCCGTGCCTTCCTCGGCGGCCTGGAGCGCGATCACCGACTTGTCGAAGGAGCCGATGTTCGGGGCGATCTCTTCCCGCTGCTCGGCGAGGCTTTCGCCCAGCGTGGCGCCGGACTGCCAGGCCACCAGATGCTGCTCGCTCGGTTGCGCGATGCGCTTGCGGATGGCGAGGTAACCCAGGATCAGCGCCACGGCACCGGTGACGAGCGAGAGGACCAGCGCCTTGTCCGCGACCACGCCCGCCAGCTCGGGGATGCCGGCGGCGCGCGCGCTGATGCCGGGTGCGACGCGGATCACGTAGTCAGAGGAGAGCGCCATGCCCTGGCCGGCGATGGCGATGGCGACGGCCGCGCCCAGCGCCGGCAGCCCGGCGACGATGGCGGCGGGCAGCAGCGTGGCGGCGACCAGCGGCACGGCCGGTGTCGGCCAGAAGAAGAGCGAGATGACATAGGTCATCGCGGCGAGGACGACGAAGGCGATATGGCCGTTCGTCATGATCTTCCGGAAGGGCTGCACCATGCGCTGGTCGGCGCCGAGCGCGCGCAGCGCGTTCAGCAGCGAGGTCATCAGCGCGATGACGAGGAAGATGCTGAACAGCTCCTTCGCCGCGACGAGCGAGCCGTTGAAGATGGCGATGGTCGCGGCGATCGGGTTGCCCGACCAGGTGAGCGCCACGGCGAAGGTCGCGAGGATGGCGGGCACGACGACATTCGCCCGCAGGATCATCGAGAGGATGATCGCCGCGACGCCGAGGAGGTAGACGTAGTGAACCGCTCCGATGGAGGCCATGCCGTTCTTACCTTCCGGGTTTGGATTGTTCCCGGTGGATTTCGTATACGATGATCCATGACGTCAACGCGAGAGTTTTTGCGTTGGGCTGGGATAGTGACCATTTTGACACAAAATGCTCTGTTATTGGGCATTTTCTCCGGGAAATCCGCCTGTATATTGGGCGATGCGGCAAGGCGGCCATTTCATCGCATACGGCTTGCGATTGTTCGTATACAAGTGAGCGAGGTTCCATCCCCGCTCTTGGGCCGGGCGCGAAGCCGGCCTATCCGTGCGGCCGAGAGGAGACAGGCTTGGACAAGGCGGCGACATCCGGAACCGATTCCCCGCAAAGGGAGGCACGTGCGCCGCGGCGCCCTTCGCTTGGCCAGAGCGCGCTCAAGGCGCTGCGCGAGGCCATCGTCGCCGGTCGGTTGCGGCCGGGCGAGCGGCTCGTCGAGGAAAAGCTCTCCGCCGATCTCGGCATGTCGCGCGTCCCCATCCGCGAGGCCATCAAGCAGCTCACCATGGAAGGCCTCGCCGAGCCGGTGGATGGCGGCCGCGGCGCGCAGGTGGCGGCCCTCTCGCCCGAGGACGCGCAGGACCTCATCGAGGTCCGCGCCGTGCTGGAGGGGCTGACGGCGCGCCTCGCCGCCCGCCGTCGCGACAGCAGCAAGGTGGCCCGCATCCAGGAGCTGCTGGCCGCCGGCGACGCGCTGGCCGCCGACGGCTCGCCGGCCGCGCTGGCCACGCTCAATGCCAGCTTTCACGAATTGCTGGCCGCGACCGGCGCCAACCAGGCGCTGCAGGAGCTCATGCGCCCGCTGCGCGAAAGGACGGAGATGGTCTTCCGCCGCAACAGCGTGGAGCGCGCGGGCCTGGACTGGCGGGAGCACGCGATGATCCTCACCGCCGTCGCCGAGGGCGACGAGGAGCTGGCCGCGCTGCTCGCCGCGCGCCACGTGCGCCGCGCCGCCCGGGCCCGGATGTCGGCGGAAGCGGAGCCCGAGATCCCCGCGGGCGCATGACGCGGCTGCTGGTCCTGTATCACTCGCGCACCGGCGGCACGGCGGCCATGGCGGAGGCCGCGCGCGAGGCCGCTTCCGGCGAGACGGAAACGCGGCTGCTGAAGGCGGAGGAGGCGGTGCCGGACGACCTGCTCGCCGCCGACGGCTACATCTTCGCCGCGCCGGAGAACCTGGCCGCGCTCTCCGGCCCGATGAAGGACCTCTTCGACCGCTGCTACTACCCGCTGCTCGACCGCCTCCAGGGCCGGCCCTTCGCGCTCATGGTCTGCGCCGGCACGGACGGGCAGGGCGCGATCCGCCAGATGCGCCGCATCGCCACGGGCTGGCGCCTGCGCGAGGTGGCCGAGCCGGTGCTGGTCCTCACCGGCGCGCAGACGCCCGAGGCCATCCTCGCGCCCAAGCGGCTTTCGGAGACGCAGCTCGCGCCTTGCCGGGAGCTGGGCGCCGCGATGGCGGCGGGGCTCGCGCTGGGGATCTTCTGACCGGGCGCGGCCCGGTTCAGCTTTCGAACTCGATGGTCACGCTGGGCGAGGAGCGCGTCGCCGGGCCGTGGTGGACGGCCTCGATGTTGTTGCCGGCGGGATCCAGCACGAAGGCCGCGTAGTAGCCGGGGTGATAGGGCCGCTCGCCCGGCCCGCCGTTGTCGGTGCCGCCATGCGCCAGGGCCGCCTTGTGGAAGGCCTCGACCTGGGCACGGTCCTTCGCCTGGAAGGCGAGGTGATGCCGGCCCGTCGGCTCGCCCTGCGCCGCCTCGCTGTCGACGGAGGAGACGAACAGCTCGTCGGCCCAGAAGTGGTCGTTCGCGCTGCCGCCCATCGGAATCTCCAGCGCCTGGAACACCGCTTCGTAGAAGCGCCGGCTGGCCGCCAGGTCCTCGACGACGAGCTGGATGTGGTCGATCAGCCGACCGCGATGAAGTTGCTGCGCTTCCATGCTTCCGGTCTCCGGTTCTGCGACGGGTCAACGACAGGCCTTCGCCGCGGGTTGCCATCTTGCCGGATCGCGCGGCGGCGGGGAGAGTTCCGCCGCCCACAACGAACGGAACCGTCTCGCATGAAGCTCACCTTCTCCGGCGCCAGCCCCTATGTCCGGAAGGCCATGGCCTGCGCCATCGCCCGCGGCATCGACGGGCAGCTCACCGATCTCGGCCTCAAGTCGTCGGACGCCGCGCTGGCCGCGCTGAATCCCCTCGCGAAGATCCCCACCTTCGTCACGCCGGACGGGCTGGCGCTCTACGACAGCCCGGTGATCTGCGAGTACCTGGACAGCGTCGGCTCCGCGCCGAAGCTCTTCCCGGAGGCCGGCCCTGCGCGCTGGAAGGCGCTGCAGCTCCAGGCGCTCGGCGACGGCATCATGGACGCCAGCCAGCCCCGCCGCCGCGAGATCGCGCTGCCGCAGGATGACGGCCGCAAGGACTATATCGCGACCCAGCGCGGCAAGGTGGAGCGGGCGATCGACAAGCTGGAGGCCGAGGCCGACCAGCTCGGCCAGCTGGCCACGATCGGCGACATCACCGTCGCCTGCGCCCTCGGCTACATCGACTTCCGCTATGCGAACGAGCCCTGGCGCCCGGGCCACCCGAAGCTGGAGGCCTGGTACGCCAAGGTCGTGACGCTGCCGCCGCTGGCGAGGACGATGCCGGTTGCGTGAGGGGCCTGTCGCCTGAACGTCATCGTCTAGATGATTGTACAACTGCGGGCCGGCCTGTAACCTGGCGCTCCCATCCCAAGGGAGCGCCCCATGACCGACCCGCGCCTCGCGCACATCGCCGAGCTGATCGAGCTCAAGGCCGGCGGCCAGTACGGCCTGGCCGACATCAACCAGCGCCAGCACGCGCTGCAATCCGCCTGGCTGGCCGAGCGGCAGGGCTGCCCGGAGAGCCTGATCGCGGCGGCCCTGCTGCACGACATCGGCCACATGGTCCATGACCTCGGCGAGAACCCCGCCGAGGAGGGCGTGGACGACAAGCACGAGGAGCTCGGCTACGAATTCCTCGTCTCCATGTTCGGCCCGGACGTGACGGAGCCGGTGCGGCTGCATGTCGCCGCCAAGCGCTACCTCTGCGCGGTGGAGCCGGACTACTTCGCCAAGCTCTCGAAGGATTCGATCCTGAGCCTGAGCCTCCAGGGCGGCCCCATGTCGGCGGAGGAGATCGCGGAGTTCGAGGCGGTGCCGCAGTATCGCGAGGCGGTGCAGCTGCGGCGCTTCGACGAGCAGGCGAAGGTGAAGGGGCTGCAGACGCCGCCGGCCTCGCATTTCATGGCATACGTCGAGAAGGTCATCCTGCCGGCCTGACGGCTTTCGGAAGGGGCTTCGCCCCTCCCGAACCCGGGTGGAGCTTGAGGAGGGCGAAGCCCTCCTCAAGACCGTGTCATTCCTTCTCGATCCCCGCGATCCGCACCACCTCGGACCACCGCCGCCGCTCCTCCTCGAGGATGCGGTCCATGTCCTCCACCGTGCCGCCGACCGGCTCCGAGCCCCAGGAGAGCAGCCGCTCCTGCACCTCCGGCAGCTTCACGATCTTGTCGATTTCCGTGGCCAGCCGCCGGCGGATCTCGATCGGCGTGCCGGCGGGCGCGCCGTAGCCCATCCAGGCCGCGGCCTCGTAGCCGGCGATGCCCACCTCCTGCAGCGTCGGCACGTCGGGCAGCAGGCGGAAGCGGTGCGTGCCGCCCACCGCCAGCGGCTTCAGCGTGCCGGCCCGGAAATCCTCCAGGAAGGAGGGCGCCTGCTCGATGACGAGCTGCACGCGGCCGGCCAGCAGGTCGGTCCGCGCCGGCGCGCCGCCGCGGTACTGCACCATCTCCATCTCGAGGTTGCCGGCCAGCGCGCGGAACAGCTCCACCGTCAGCCGCGAGGCCATGCCGGAGGTCGCGAAGTTCACCGAATTCGGCCGCGAGCGGGCGAGGGCCAGAAACTCCTGCACGGTGCTCACGCCCAGCGAGGCCGGCACGATCATCACATAGGGGATCGAGGCCACCATGCAGACGCCGCAGAGATCGCGCTCCGGCACATAGGGCAGCGTCTTGTAGACGAAGGAGTTCACGACCATCGGCCCGGGGCTGCCGCCCAGCAGCGTGTAGCCGTCCGGCGCCGCCTTCGCGACGGCGTCCGCGCCCAGCACGCCGAAGGCGCCGCCGCGGTTCTCGACCACCACCTGCTGCCCGAGCGGCCCGGCCAGACGCTCGGCGATGAGGCGCGTCATCAGGTCCGTGGCGCCGCCGGCGGCGAAGGGCACGATCACGCGGATCGGCCGGCTCGGCCAGGCCTGGGCGCTGGCGGTGCCGGCGAGGGCCGGGGCGGCGAGGGCGCCGAGGACGGCGCGGCGCGGCAGCTTCGGAAGGGTCATGCTTCTGGTCTTTCCCGGGAGGCACGACGGTAGCAGAGGAAGCTTTCCGTTCAAGCCGTTTGGGCAGACACGGCGCGCGCCCCGGGTCATCGCGGCCAGCACCAGCGCCGCGACCTCCGAATGCTCGATCGCCGGAAGCCCTGCCTCCGGTCCGACGCCATGGCCGAGCGCATGCCACCGATGGCGGGGGCCGTGGCTCGCGACCTGCCGCTGTGCCGCCTGCGCCTCGGACGACCGGTCTCTTGCAGAAGCTTTACGCCGGGGCCCGTCCTTTCGCATGGCCACGCATCGCCTCCGCGGCGCATGTCTCACGCCGTGTCATGCAGATGAAAATGTCGCGGCTGAGTGCGCCTTCCATCGCTGCCCTGGCCAGGTTCGCCGCCATGCTGATGGTGGTGGCCGTGTGGTTCCTGGTCGTGACCGCAGGGACCCGCCGCTACGCGAGCCCTGTGCCGGTCCTCCTCGTCGCCGCCTTTGTCACTGCCGTCCACGCTCTCAAGTACCGGGACACGTTCCTGGGTCCTGACCTGGGACGCGCTGATGAAGCCGCCGGCCTGATGGCCGTCGCCGGCCTCGTGCGACTGATCGAATCTTCACCGACATGGAGCCTCTCGTGAGCGACTTGGGCCTGGCCGCCTCGGCCGTCGGATTGGGCATTTTCTGCGTGGGGCTGACCATGCTCGCGTGCTTCACGCTCGGTTGAGTCCGGTCCTGTCGCCGCAGGAGGAGGTCGTCGACCGCCAGCTCGGCGCGCCGTCACTTCGCCATGGCGGGCGTCTTCGCCGGGACGAAGAAGCGGTTCTCCGGCCGGACGAGGCCGAGGTTCTCGCGCAGCGTGCGGCCCTCGTATTCCCGGCGGAACAGGCCGCGCTCCTGCAGGATGGGGATCACGAGCTTCGTGAAGCGCTCCATGCCGGTCGGTACCACCGGCGCGGCGATCATGAAGCCGTCGCAGGCCTTGCCGCGGTACCAGGCCTCCAGCTTGTCGGCGACCTGCACGGGGTCGCCCTTGAAGCTGTTGCCGGCCATCTGCGGCAGCACGGTCTTGTAGGTCTGGCGCACCGTCAGCCCCTTGGCGCGGGCCATCGCCACGATCGAATGGCCGATGGCCGTGGGGCCGAGATGCTCGCCCTTGAGCTCGGGCATGGGGCCGTCGATCGGGTAGTCCGCCATCCGCGCGCCGACCATCTTGGAGAGGTAGTCGAGGCCCACGGCGACGGGGACCAGATCCTCCAGCTCCTGCAGGATGCGGTCGGCCTCCGCCTCGGTCTCGCCGACGACGACCGTTGTGCCGGCCAGGATCTTCATCTCGTCGGGCTGGCGGCCGTGCTTGGCCATGCGGCCCTTGAGGTCGGCATAGAGCCTCTGGGCGTTCTCGATTGTGCCCTCGATGGCGAAGACGCAGTCGGCCGTCGAGGCGGAGAGCTCCTTGCCGGCGTCCGACTGCCCCGCCGAGAAGATCAGCGGATGGCCCTGCGGCGGGCGCGGTGCGTTGAGCGGGCCGGCGACCTTGAAGTGCTTGCCCTTGTGGTTGAGCGCGTGGACCCTCTTCGGGTCGAGGAATTTTCCCGTCGCCTTGTCCTGCGGGAAGGCGTCGTCGGCCCAGGAATCCCAGAGCCCCTTCACGATCTCGGCGAACTCGCCTGCGCGCTCGTAGCGGTCGGCGCGGGCCACGTGCTCGTCATGGGAAAAGTTCAGCGCGTCGCCGGGGTTGGAGGTGGTGACGAGGTTCCACCCCGCGCGGCCCTTGCTGAGATGGTCCAGCGAGGCGAAGCGCCGGGCCACGCCGAAGGGCTCGTCGTAGGTCGTGGTCGCCGTGGCCACGAGGCCGATGTGCCGCGTCACCATCGACAAGGCGGAGAGCAGCGTCACCGGCTCGAAGATGCCGGGACGGTCGGAGGGCGCGGTGGCCGCGAAGAGGTCCGGCTTGTCCAGGTTGCGCACGCCGTTGCCGTCGGCGAGGAAGAGCAGGTCCATCTTCCCGGCCTCGGCGATCTGCGAGAGGCGGACGGCGTTCTCCAGATTGGCGGCGGGCCTGTCCCAGGCGGTCGGGTGGCGCCACTCGCCCACATGGCTGCCCTGGGCATTGGCGTTGGCGGCGAGGATCATGGGCATGGCGGGACGTCCGGAAAGCTTATCGGGATAGCATCGTCGCGAACCTGAAACCGATGCAAGGGCCCCGGGGGGCGGGGCGGCCGGATGGACGGCGCATGAAAACCTCGCCCTGTCCCGGCGTTCACCTCCCGAATCCGGTTGGCATGGGCCGCCCGGATGCCCATTCTTCCTGCGCATTCCTCCTGATCGAATCAGCCCCGACGCGGCCACACCGAGAGAGACTGGATGACCGCTCCGCCCCGTTCTCCCCGAACCGGCTTCCCCATCGAGATCCACGGCGCCTTCCGCCAGCTGCAGGGGGCGCTCGCGCGGCGCCGCGGGTCGGTGAACCATCCCCCGGCCGAGGCGCGGCCGGAGGGCTGCATCATGGCGGCGTCCTACAACGTCCATAAATGCGTGGGCATCGACAAGCGCTTCGACCCGAACCGCATCATCAGCGTCATCGCCGAGCTCAATGCCGACGTCCTGGCCCTGCAGGAGGCCGACCGGCGCTTCGGCCAGCGCATCGGCCTGCTCGACGCGGCGGCGCTGGAGAAGCGCACCGGCCTCACTCTGCTGCCGGTGGCCGACACGCCCGGCGGCCATGGCTGGCACGGCAATGCCCTGCTGGTGCGCGAGGGGCGGCTGCTGCGGCTGCGGCGGATCGACCTGCCGGGCGCCGAGCCGCGCGGCGCGCTGGTGGCCGAGCTCAAGCTGCCGGGCGGCCGCATCCGGGTGATCGCGGCCCATTTCGGGCTCATGCGCCGCCACCGCGCCATGCAGGCCGCGACCCTGCTGGAGGCCATCGCCGAGGGCGACCGGCGCGCCCATACCCCCATGCCCACGCTCCTGATGGGCGACCTCAACGAGTGGCGGCCGGGCGTGCCCTCCTCGCTGGTGGCGCTGGAGCGCGTCTTCGGCCCGCTGGCCGGCGGCGCGCCGAGCTTTCCGTCCCGGCTCCCCTTCCTGGCGCTGGACCGGATCCTGGGGACGCAGGGGATCGTGGCTGGGGTGGAGGCGCACAGCACGCCGCTGGCGCGCCTCGCCTCGGACCACCTGCCGCTGAAGGCGCGGATCGACCTCGGCGCCGCCCAGGTCGCCAAGGCCGCCTGAGAGGCCGTCTCTTGGGGATGGCCTCTCAGGCTCGCTGCCAGGGGCGCCACCAGGGCCGCGGCGGCGGAAGGGCGACGAGGTCCGCCGGGTGGCAATGCTCCAGCTTTATCTCCTGGCGCCTGTGGGCGCGGTGGAGGGCGACGAGGCGGTCGGCGAGTCGGCCCACCTCCGGCCGGCCCAGGGCGGCCGCGTCGAGGCCGCCCTCCGTCAGCACGCAGGCGGCCTGGCGGTGGAAGCCGGCGCGGATGTCGTCGTTCCAGGAGGGGTAGCGGCCGGCTTCCTGGAAGGCGAGCGTCGTCGGCAGGTCCCGCACCCGGCCGCTGCGGGCGATCCAGCGCAGGCCGAGGCCCCTCCCGTCGAGGAAGGCGAAGAGCGCCAGCATCTCGTTCCACAGCCAGGTGTCGTAGTTCAGCGCCTCGTCCAGGTGGATGGCCGTGCCCGGCCCGAGATGCGGCGCCAGGGCGGCGAGCGCCGTCGCCGTGGAGCTGAACAGGTCGCAGTCGATGTTGAGCATCGCGATGGGCTCGTCGAGCGCCGCGCCGAAGCCCGGCAGGGTCCGATCGAAGAAGCCCTCGATGAAGCGGCAGTTGGCCGGCAGCCGGGGCGGCGCCCGGACGGCGAAGTCCTGCTGCCAGTCGGGCCTTCCGTCCTCGGGAAAGCCGCGCAGGCTGTCGAAGCCGACGAAGCGGCGCCCGGGATGCCGGCGCGCCGCATGCCGCAGGCTGCGGCCGCGATAGACGCCGAGCTCCACACCGATGCCCGGCCGTCCCGGCGCGAAGCCGGCGCCGAGGGCGGCGTCGAGGCAGGCGTCGCGGCGGAAGCGGCCGGCGGGCAGGGCCTGGAGCTGGGGAAGGGTGGCCAGGAGGAAGGCGGCATAGCGGTCGGGCGCGACGGGAAGGTCGGATGCGAGAGCCGGGCCGGCGACGATGGGCATGCTGTCCATCGCACCACGATAGGGTGATATGAGAGCTTAATCTTCACCTGTTGGGCGAAATTCGGCCGTCCGGCATCAGCTCGCCGGCTCGAACCGCCCCTCCACTCCGGACCGATCGGCCAGCGCGATGCTCTGCGCGAAGCTCTCGCGCCGGGCGATGTTCGTCGCCGCCAGGCTGCGCAGCCGGTCCGTGCCGGCCGAGCCGCTCGTCACCTGCACCTGCGGCACCACGGTGAAGGCCGAGCTCGAGGCATAGCCGCGCGCCTGCGGGCCGGCATCGGCGAAGGAGAAGCCGCCCGGTCCCGGCCGCAGCGTCGCCTGCGCGCCGGCCGGCAGCCGCGCCACGATCGGCGAGACGTTGTCGGGCCGCAGCCGGAGCACGATCGGCGCGGACACCACCGCCCGCGGCAGCGCTCCCGAGCCGGCACGCGCGGCCGCGACGGCTGCGCGGGTGCCGGGCGAGACGCGCTCCACCGCCGCCTCGATGCGGGCGCTGCGGGCCGTGACGCTGTCGCGGATCCGGCCGCCCTGGCCGACGTCGCGGCGCAGGCGCCCCTCGGCCGCGGCCAGCCGGCGGGGCGCCTCGGCGGGGGGGATGGTGCCCGCCTCGGCATCCGCCCGGATCAGGCGCACCTCGGTCCAGCGGCAGTAGAGCAGGGCGTCGAAGGCGATCTGCAGCCGCTCCAGCGCGACGTTCTCGCGCACCAGCTCGGCCTCCAGCTCCTCCTGCGTGGGCGGGGCCGTGCGGCGCGGCGGCTCGCCGAAGAGATCGCCGGTCGAGACGAAGACCACCACCTGCGGCCCGCAGGGGTCGGCCGGATCGGCCGCGACGGGGGTGGAGGCCGGCGGCGCGGGCGGCACGCAGGCGGCGAGCAGGCCCAGCGCGCCGGCGAGGGCGGCGGCCCGGAAGGGCGGGACGACGATGGACATGGCGGAACCTCAATCTTTGGGAAAGATGCTAGACCATGCCCGACGGGAGTCGAGCCGGCGCATGTTCCGCCCGTTTCCCACCTATTGTTACATCGGAGCCTATAGGTTTCCCCTATCTTGCGTGGATCGCACAGACCGACATGATCGCCGCCATGGGGATTCGCACAAAGTTCAACCTCGGCCTTCTGGCAGTCTTCGCCCTGGCTTTCGCTGCCGCCTGGGTCTTCCTGGACCGGCAGTTCGTCACCACCGCGCGCAACGAGGTGCTGCAGAACGCCCGGGTGATGCTGAGCGCCGCCAACGCCGTGCGCGAATACACGGTGCGCGACGTGGTCCCGGTCGTCACGCGCAACAATCCCGGCTGGATCGCGCCGCTGACCGTGCCCTCCTACGCCGCGCAGACCAACCTCCGCACCATGCGCAACGAGCATCCGGACTACACCTACAAGGAAGCGGCGCTGAACCCGACCAACCTCAACGACCGGGCGCTCGACTGGGAGGCGGATTTCATCAACAGCTTCCGCAACACGCCCGGCCTGACGGAGATGATCGGCGAGCGCGAGACGCCGACCGGCCGCGTGCTCACCCTGTCGCGCCCCATCACCATCCGCGACGAGGCCTGCCTCGTCTGCCACTCCACGCCCGAGGCCGCGCCGCCGCGCATGGTGCAGGTCTACGGCGCCGCCAACGGCTTCGGCTGGCGGATGAACGAGACGATCGGTGCGCAGCTCGTCTCCGTGCCGATGAACGTCGCCCTCGGCAATGCAAGGCGGAACCTGCACAGCGCCATGGCCATCCTGTTCGGCACCTTCCTGAGCATGATGCTGGTGCTCAACGCGCTGCTGCACGTGGTCGTGATCCGGCCGGTCACGCGCATGTCGCACGCCGCCACCGCCGTCAGCCTTGGGCAGGAGGGCGGCGCCGTGGAGTTCGAGGCGACGGGCAAGGATGAGATCTCCGAGCTCGGCCGTGCCTTCACCCGGATGCGGCGCAGCCTCGACCAGGCCGTGAAGATGCTGGGCGAGTGACGCCGTGAGCGAGGCCGCGCCGCTCGCGCGCTTCGGTCGCTACCTGGCGCTGGAGGAGCTGGGCGCGGGTGCCATGGGCCGCGTCTACCGGGCGCACGACCCGCTGATCGACCGCACCGTCGCGGTGAAGACCATCCGCGCCGACCTGCTGGAGCCGCAGGACCGGCCGGAATTCCTCGAGCGCTTCCGCACCGAGGTCCGCGCCGCCGGCCGCTGCGCGCATCCGTCCATCGTGGCCGTCTACGACTTCGCCGATGACGCCGACCCGCCCTACATCGTGATGGAATTCGTGCAGGGGCGCAGCCTCTCCAGCATCCTGCGCGGCGACCCGGCGGTTCGCGCCGCCGCGGTGCCGCGGCTGACCCAGGCGATGCTCCAGGTGCTGGACGGGCTGGGCGCGGCGCATGCGCTGGGCGTGGTCCATCGCGACATCAAGCCGGGCAACATCATGGTGACGCCCCAGGGCCAGCCGAAGATCGCCGATTTCGGCATCGCGCGGCTCGGGCTCTCGGCCCTGACGGCGGCGGGCGGCGTGGTCGGCACGCCCTCCTACATGGCGCCCGAGCAGGCCATGGGCCATCCGGTGGACCAGCGGATCGACCTCTTTGCCGCGGCGGCCATGCTCTACGAGATCCTGCTGGGACGGCCGCCCTTCGCCGCGCCCAGCCTGGCCGAGACGCTGCTGCGCCTGACCGCGCCCGAGCCCGCGGACCTCGGCGCCCTGGCCGGCACGACGATGGGCGAGGTGCTCGCCCGCGGCCTCGCGAAGGACCGGAATTTCCGCTTCGCCTCCGCGCAGGAATTTGCCGAGGCGCTGCGCACGGCGCTCGCCGGGGGCGTGCTGGCCGAGGAGGCCACGCGCGTGCTGGCCCCGCCGGCGCCGCCCGGCGGAACCCTGGCGGGGTCCGCCTTCAACCCCGCGCTGGTCGAGCGCCTGCGCGCGGACCTGGCGAGCCGGCTCGGGCCGCTGGCGATCACGCTGCTGCGCCGCGCCGTCGCCGCCTCCACGAGCGAGGAGGAGCTGCTGCGCGCCTGCGCCGCCATGATCGAATCGCCGGAGGAGCGCGTCGCCTTCCTCAGGCTGCACGGCGCCGCCGTCGAGCCCGCGCCGCCCTCCGCCACGGCGGCCCGCACGCCGACCCTGGCGTCCGGCCAGCCCTTCGGGCTTCCGCCCGGCACCCGCGAGGCCGCGACCCAGGCGCTGGCCTTCGTGGTGGGGCCGCTCGCCAGGGTCCTGGTGCAGAAGGCGGTCGGCCAGGCGGCCGACGCGGATCATTTCGTGGAGCTGCTCTGCGCCCATGCCACGCCGGAAGAGGCGCCGGCCCTGCGGCGCAAGCTCGCCGGCCTGTTCCGATCGTAATTTGCGGCGCTTGCCGTCGCATGCTGTCGTCGCCGGCACCAACTTCCGACTGACATGCCCCTGTTGCTCCGATCCTGGCCGCTGCTGCTGATCCTCGGCCTCTCCGCCTGCGCCGCCCCGGGCGCAGCACCGTCCCCCGACGCCTGCGCCCCGGCCGCGGCCCTGCTCGGCCGCCAGATGGCGGTCAGCGGCGTCGCGCCGCCCGGCGAGGGGCCGCGCCGGCCCGAGATGATCGCCGCGCTGCGGCTGGCCAACCTGCATCTCCTGCTCTCCCAGGAGGCGGCCTCGCGGCTGTTCGAGTGCCGGTCCGCCCAGGCCCGCGCGGTGCGCCAGGACCAGGCCGCCGGCCGCATCTGGCGGATCACGGCCGAGATCCGCATCGCCCGCATCCGCACCGCCCTGCGGGAGGAGATCGAGGCGGCGCTGGATGTCTCGGAGCGCATCGGCGCCGCCGATGCCGCGCTGGTCGCCGCCGCCTCGGCGCAGGCTGCCACGCCGGCGCCGTCCTCGCCCGCCGAGCTGCGGCAGGCGGCGGAGCTGCGCGGCCTCGTCGCCACCAACGCCGCCCGGCGCGAGAGCTTCGGGGCGACGGTGCTGCTGGCCGGGCAGCTCACCGACACCGAGATGGACCGCGAGGAAGCCAGCCGATAATGCCTGCTGGCAAGCGCGGGCATCGGCGGTAGTCTGGACCATAACAGGAGGCGGCAGGGTTCATGGCGGTCCAGCAGGTCGGCAAGTACGAGATTCGCGGTCGCCTCGGCGCGGGTGCCATGGGCACCGTGATGGACGCCTTCGACGTCGTGATCGAGCGCCGCGCCGCCCTGAAGGTGATCCCCAGGCCCGCCGCCGGCGATGTCGAGGGGCAGGAATCCCTGGCCCGCTTCAAGCGCGAGGCCCAGGCGGCCGGACGGCTGAACCACCCCAACATCGTCGCCGTCTACGACTATGGCGAGGACCACGAGAACGCCTGGATCGCCATGGAGCTGGTCGAGGGCGGCACGCTGAAGCAGGTGCTCGACCGCGGCGAGCGCTTCGCGCTGCCCGAGATCGTCCGGCTGATGGAGCAGATCCTCGCGGGGCTGGACTACAGCCACAAGCGCGGCGTGGTGCACCGGGACATCAAGCCGGCCAACATCATGCTGACCTCGGACGGCACGGTGAAGATCGCCGATTTCGGCATCGCCCGCATCGAGAACTCCTCGATGACGCAGGTGGGCACGGTGATGGGCACGCCGAGCTACATGGCGCCCGAGCAGCTGCGCGGCGAGCCGGTGGATGCGCGGGCCGATATCTGGGCCTCGGGCGTGCTGCTGTACCAGCTGCTGACGGGGGAGAAGCCCTTCGAGGGCGGCTTCTCCGCCGTGCAGCACAAGGCCATCCACACCGAGCCGACGCCGCCCTCCAGCCTCTCCGTGACGGCGCCGCGCGCCTTCGACGCGGTGGTGGCCAAGGCCATGGCCAAGCGCCCGGAGGACCGCTTCGCCTCGGCCGCCGCCTTTGCCGAGGCGATCCGCGGCGCGCTGAGCGCGCCCCCGGCCGCGGCGCCGCTGCCCATGGCCGATGCCGACGCGACCGTGGTCTCCGGCACGGTGCGCCCGGCCGCGCCGCCGCCGGCCCCGGCGGCCGCCGCCGCGCCGCCCCCGCCGCCCAGGGCGAAGAGCGGCCCGCCCGTGATGCTCATCGGCGGCGGCGTGGCGGCCGTGCTGGTGGCCGGCGCGGCGGCCTTCATGTTCCTGGGCAACGGAACGACGCCCGCGCCTTCGCCGGCGCCGACGACGGTCACGCTGGCGCCGACCCCCGCGCCGTCGCCCGTGCCCGCGGCGCCGTCGACGCCCTCCGCGCCGGTTGCGGCGACGCCCTCCGCGCCGGTTGCGGCGACGCCCTCCGCGCCGGTTGCAGCGCCGCCCTCGGCGCCCGCGCCGCGCCCGGCGGATGTCGCCGTCGTGCAGCCGGCGCCGGTCGCGCCCAGCCCGGCGCCCGTGCAGCCCAGCCCGGCCGCGCCGCTCCCGGCGCCGGTCCAGCCGGCGCCCTTCGTCCCGGCGCCGGTACCCGTGGCGCCGGCCCCGACGCCCGTACGGCCGGCGCCCACGACGCCCCCGCCTTCGACGCTGACGCCCTCGGCGCCTGCGACACTGACCCCCGCGGCGCCTGCGACACTGACCCCCTCGGCGCCTGCGCCGCTGACCCCCGCGGCGCCGGCGCCGCTGACCCCCGCGGCGCCGGCGCCGACCCCCTTCACGCCGGCGCCGTCGACGCCCCTGCTCGTGCCGGCCGCGCCCGCGCCCAGCCCGGCGCCGTCCACGGCTCCGCAGGGCAATTCGGGCACCGCCTCGTCGCCCGGCACCTTCCCCTCGGCGCCGCTCCAGCCGGCGGAGCGGCCGACGCCGCCCCAGCAACTCGCCCTCGCGCCCCGCCCCGCGCTCGACTTCCGCGCCGCCGCCCGTGCGGCCGCCGCGGCGCCGGCCTGCGGCCTGATCGCCGCCTCCGCCACCGACGATGCCCTGACGCTGGAGGGCGTGCTGCGCCGTGGCGAGGATGGGTCGCTGCGCCGGGCGCTCGCCGCGCGCGACATCCCGCTGGCCTCGACCCGCCTCGCGGTGCAGGGCTTCGACGGGCCCTATTGCCCCGCGACGGACGTGCTGCGCCCCTATCTCGCCCCGCCCGATGCCGCGCCGCGCGTCCGTCCCGTGGGCAACCTGCCGCTGGTCAACGGCCAGCTCCTGCGCTTCGACGTGACCATGCCGGACTGGGGGGGCAACCTCTACGTCGCCTATTTCATGAGCTCGGGCGAGGTCGCGCATCTCGTGCCCTCGGCCCCGCACCAGGCCAATGCCACGGTGCGGCTGGGCGAGCCCCGGGCCGGCTTCCCGGGTTGGGAGGTGAGCGAGCCCTTCGGCACCGACCTGCTGGTGGCGATGGTCAGCGAGGGGCCGCTCTTCCCCGCGCCGCGGCCCGAGGTGGAGAAGCAGGAGACCTATCTGGCCGCGCTGGGGGAGGCGCTGCGCAACGCCCGGGCGCAGAACCGCCGCGTGCTGGTCCGGCCCTTCGTCATCGAGACGGCGGCGAGATAGTCCTAGGCCCTCAGACGCCGGGCGGCGGCTCCGCCGCCTTGGCTTCGCCGCGCCGCTGGAGCGCCCGGCCGAAAGGTGGAGTGGGCGGCGCCGGCCGCCGTGCGGCCGGATTCCGGCAGGTACCTCCCGGCTCCCTCACGGCTCTTCGGGCGCGCCGCTCCGCAACATCCCGCGGATCCGGTCCGCCTGCCCGTCCGACCAGCCGAGATCGCGCGCCGGGTCGAAGAAGCGCCGGTCGGGCGTGTAGAGCAGATAGGCCATGGCCTCGTTGGCCATCACCTCCTCCTGCCTGACGTCGTAGCCCTCGGCGTCGAGGAAGCGCCGCACGGCGTCGCGCTCGGCCTCGGAGAAGCCGCGCTCCCAGACGCGCATCACATGCGCCGCGAAGAAGGGCAGGGTGAAGAACTGCCCGTGCCCCAGCTCGTGCCGCAGGATGGCGGCGCGCATGGCCGCGTCCACATGCGGGCCCAGCGCGGGAAGGGTGAGGAAGGCCGCGTCGCGCGAGCGGTCCACCCGCCGCGCCAGCTCCACCTGCTCCCGCACCCAGAGCTCCAGCGGATTGAGCGCCACCCCGTCGCGCTCGGCCCATTCGAAGAAGCGGGCGAGGTCCGAGGCGCGATAGTTGTGGCCGAAATACCAGGTGGAGGGGGTGCGGCGGTCGGCGGCGATGGCGGCCGCCAGCGCCTCGTCGCCGAGCACGCGGTCGCGCGGGGTGTGCGCCTTCTCGAGCAGCGCGGCCATGCGGTTCATGGCGCGGCCCTGGAGCTCCAGATTCGGGAAGTCGAGCAGCCAGACCAGCGGATTGGACGCCCAGCGCATCGCCATGGGCTCCACGGCCCGGTTGGCCAGGATCTCGGCGACGGAGAGGGCGGGCGGTCCTTCGGGCGGGGGCGGCGGCTCCGCGGGCGGGCGGGCGGGCGGCGGCTCCGGCTCGGGCAGCGGCCCGGCCGGGCGGCCCAGCCACCACCAGGCGCCGCCGCCGGCCGCGGCGAGCGCGACGGCCCCCGCGCCGATGCCGATCCAGAGGCCGGTCAGGCTCCGGCGGGGAATCTCCGGCGGGGGCGGAGAGGGCGCGGGGGCCGTCGCACGGCCCGTGGCGGCCGCCCGCGGCAGGCGTACGGTGTCGTCCTCGTCCATGGCCGTTTCCTCGCGCCCCGGTGGTGAGGCCAGTCGGTGGGACGGCGCCCGCGCGGGGCGCCGCCGGCGCGGCTCAGCCGCCCATGTTCACCACCTGGACGCGCCGGTTCCGCGACTCCGAATACTGGTCGGGCGTTGGCACGAGGAGCTGGCTCTCGCCCATGCCGACGGCCACGAGGCGGTCCGGCATCACGCTGAACTGGGCGCGCAGGAACTCGGCGACCGCCTCGGCGCGGCGCTGGGAGAGCGCCATGTTCATGTTGGCGTCGCCCACCGTGTCGGTGTGGCCCTCGATGCGGAAGCGGTAGGGCGCGAGCTCGGGCGAGCTCAGCGCGCGGCCGAGCGAGGCGAGCGAGGCCTTGGCCTGCGGCGTCAGCTCGGCCGAGCCGGAGGCGAAGTTCACGGTGATGGAGACCGCGGCGACGCCGGCCGGCGCGGTGGTCTGGCGCGGCGGGGGCACGGGGGCCGGCGGCGGCCGGTTCACGGCGACGCCGCCGCCCGGCTTGCCGTCGTCCGCGCGCCCGGCGGGCGGCTGCGGCATGGCGGGCGTCAGCGTCGGCGGGGGCGCGGTGACGGTGCCCGTGTCGCTGCCCGGCATGCGGATGCCGCGCGTCTGGCCCTCCGTCGGGCGAAGGCGCTCGATGAGCTGGCGGGCGGCGGGATCGTCCTGGGCGAGCGCGGCGCCGGCGAAGGGCAGGGCTGTCGTGCCGATCAGGGCGCCGGTGGCGCAGAGGGTGGCGTAAAGGATGGATCTCGACATGGTGTGCCTCTCCTGGGTGGCCGTCATTCGGCGGGCGGCCCTCAATCGACTTGTGCCTACAGAACCAGCGGATCGTGGCGAAGTCATGGGAAGAATTGTCACATGCGCCGCGTCGCAGTGGAACTTGCGGAAAACGCCCGGGAAACCGCCGCGGCGGCATTCCCGGGCCGATTGTCACAGCACGCCGAAGCGCTGCCAGACCGGGATGCGCTCGGCCCAGCGGTCCGCGATGATCTCCGCCGCGCGCTCCTGGCCGGCGGGGCTCAGGCCCGGCTGGAGGCGGCGGGCCAGCGCCAGCGGATCCTCCGGATCGGCGCCCTCCAGCAGCGCCGCGACGAGGGCGAGGTCGAGCGCGCTGGCCGGCAGGCCGCCGGCCGCGACGGGCGAGGCGAGGGCGAAATGGCCGGTGCCCTCGCCATCGGGCGCATGGATGGCGGCGGCGACGAGGTTGAAGCGGGTCGCGGCGGCGGCGCGCTCCGGCGGGCGGAAGACGGGCAGCACCATCTCGGTCCCCGTCAGCAGCGCCAGCACCTCCCCCGGATGCAGCGCCTCGGCCGCGAGGGCCCGCAGCGCGCCGATCGGCCGGGGGCCCTCCGCGAGGCCCTGGGCGATCGCCTTCCAGGCCCGCTCCGGCAGGGCGGCGCGGCCGGTGCCGGTGCCGAGGATGGGGCTTTCCTCCGGGATATCAGCGCAGGCGGCGATCACCACCGCATCCAGCGCCTCGACCGGATCGGTGCGGCGCCCGCCGCGGATGAAGACGTCCGCGCGGAAGGCGCGGGGCAGGCAGAGGTCCTTCAGGAACTCGCGCGGCGCGCCCTCCGGCAGCCTGCCCATCACGGCGAGCTGCGGCGGGTCGCAGACCAGGCCGGGCACCGCCTCGAAGAGGTTGCTGCTGCCGACGAAGTCGAGCTTGGCCGGCTCCAGCGCGGCGCAGAGGTCCTCGAAGAAGACCGGCCGCCAATGTGCGGTCAGGAACTCGTGCGCGACGAAGGCGGGCTCCACCACCGGCGGATCGGCCAGCAGGCGCCTCAGCATGGCCGTCTCGCGCAGCGGCAGGTGCCCGGCCATGCCGCGCAGCCGCTCCAGGGCCGTGGCGGCGGCCGCCTCGGCCTGGCCGGGATGCGCGCCCACGGGGCCGGCGAGGTGCCGCAGCAGCCGCTGCAGGGCGAGGTCCGCGCCCGCGGCCGGCAGCGCGTTGTAGCCGAGATAGGCGAGGCCGCCCGGCTTCAGCCGGCGCGCCAGCAGCCGCACGATGCCCTCGCGCACCTCGTCCGAGACCCAGGACCAGACGCCGTGCACCATGACGACGTCGAGCGGCGGGATGCGGTCCAGCCCGGCCTCGTCCATGGCGGCGAGGTCGGCCTCGAGGAAGAGAGCGTTGCCGAGGCCCGCGCGGCCGGCGGTCTGCATCGCCTCGGCGATATGGACGGGGTTGTGGTCCAGGCCGATCACCGTCCAGTCGGGATTGGCGGCGGCCAGGGTGTTCGCGGCATAGCCGCGCCCGCAGCCGATATCGGCGACGGTCATGCGCGTGCGGGGCTGCCAGTCGACGCCGCCGGCGGCGCAGACCATGGCCATGTGGGCCGGCGTCTGCGCCGGCTGGTAGGCGATGCCGTAGGTGCTGCCGGCGACGTAGCCGTGGGACCAGTCCGCCATGGTCAGATGATCCCGAAGCGCCGCCAGATGGCCGGGCGCTCGCGGAGCAGCTCCTCGATCATGCCCCCGGCGGCCTCCAGGCCCTCGGCGCTGATGTCGGGCAGGATGCGTGTCGCGATCGTCGCCGGGTCGGGCAGGTCGGGACCGGAATCGCCCAGCTGGCAGGCGACGGCGAGCTCCATCCAGGTGCAGGGGATGCCGGCCGCCGTGACCGGCGAGGCCATGGCGTATTGCCCGCCGCGCCGGCCCTCGCGCGCATAGGTCTCGGCGACGGTGCGGTTGAAGCGCTGCGTCGCCTCGCTGGGGCCGACGTCGCGCAGCACGGGCAGGACGAAGCCGGCGCCGGCCAGCACGGTCAGCAGCTCGGCGGCGTTGGGGTTGCGGTCCGCGGTCAGGCTGCGCAGGCGGCCGAGGCTCTGCGGCCCCTCGCGCAGGGCTGCGGCGATCGGCTCCCAGAGCGCCGGCCCGAGCTCCGCCGAGCCCACCGGCACGCCGATGCTGGGGCTCTTCTCGGGCAGGTTCTTGCAGGCGCCGAGCACCAGGCGGTCCAGCGCGAGGACGGGGTCGGTGCGGCGCAGCCCGCGCACGAAGACGTCGCGGCGGAAGGGGCGCTGCAGCACGAGGTCCTTCATCAGCTCGCGCGCCGGGCCCATGGGCAGGGATTCGTAGATCCCGCGCTGCTCGGGCGAGAAGAGCAGGTCGGGCACGTTCTCGTGGAAGCCGACGCTGCCCACGTAGTCGAGCTTGGCGGGCGCCAGGTCGGCGCAGAGGTCCTCGAAGAAGACCGGGCGCCAATGGGCCGTCAGGAACTCGTGGGCGAGGTAGGCGGCGTCCATCTCCGTCTCGTCCTCGGCGATGCGCTTCAGCATGCCCGTGGGCAGCAGGTTGGCGGGCTTGGTGGCGTGCAGCGCGCGGATGGTCGGGATGACGGCCCGGGCCTTCTCCGGCGAGGAGCCGAGCGGCTGGAGCGCGGTCAGGTGCCGGAACAGCCGCTGCAGCGCCATGTCGCCGCCGAAGCCGGGCAGCGCGTTGTAGCCCATGTAGCAGAGCCCGCCCGGCTTCAGCCGGCGCGCCAGCAGCCGCACGATGCCGGCCCTGACGGGGTCGGACACCCAGGTCCAGACGCCGTGCACGCTGACCACGTCCAGCTCGGGGATCTGGTCGATCTCGGCATCGGTCATCTCGGCGAGGTCGGCCTCGACGAAGGTGGCGTTGTCGATCTGCGCCTTCTCGGCCAGGGACGCGGCCTCGGCGATATGGGCCGGGTTGTAGTCGAGGCCGAGGACCGTCCAGCCGGGATTGGCAGCGGCCAGCGCGTTGACCGTGTAGCCGCGGCCGCAGCCGATGTCGGCGACGTTCATGCGCGCGGTCGGCTGCCAGTCCACGCCCATCATGGCGCAGATCAGGGCGAGGTTCCCCGGGGCCTGCGCCGCCTGGTAGGCGAAGGTGTAGGGGCTGTCGGCGACATAGCCATGGGCCCAGGAGGTCATTCGAAATTCCTTGAAGGAGTTCAGATCGGCGGCGGGCGGAGGTACGCGTCGCGGGCGGGGGTGCGGCGGGGCCTGGAGGCGCCCATCCAGGAGGTGAGGCCGAGGCGGCCGCCGCCGCCGCTGCCCGTGCCGGTGCTGGTGGCGGGCACGGCATCGGCCGCCAGGATGGGGTTCAGCACGAAATCCTGCTCCGGCCCGACGAAGAGCCGCGTCAGCCCGCAGATCTGCTCGAAGAGCGGCTGGCCCGGCAGCAGCCGCGCGAAGGATTCGGCATCGAGCGGCCCGAGCCGGATGATGAAGCGCGCCTGCGGGTCCCAGACCTGCGCGCCGACCGCCGCGTCCACGCCGAGGCGCCCATGCGCCATCCCGACGCGCGACTGCTCCGTGACCGGCAGCCGCAGCCAGCCGCCGGCGAATTCGACGATCTCGACCTCGGCGCCGGCCTCCTCGGCGAGCATGGCGCGCAGGCGCTCGGCGCTGCGGGTGCGGGCGGCGAGGTGGCCGGCATGGTAGCGCAGGCTTTCCGCCGGCACGGCGAGGCGGCCGGCCAGGCCCGCCGTCCCCATGCCGATCGACGCGTCCAGCGCGCGGCGGGCCGGGCCGGAATCGCGGGCGGGCCGGTACTTGGCGCCGGCGCGGACCCACATGCCGGTGAAGCGGCGGGCCAGCATGTCGAGGAAGGCGTGCAGGGCCCGGCTGCGGTTGCGGAGCTCGGCGCCCGTGGTGGCGGTGTAGTGCCGCGGCAGGGTGCCGCCCGGGCCGATCAGGCCGAAGAGCGGCGAGGTGAGCGCGCCGGTCTCCGGATTGGCCGCGGTCACCTCGGAGAGCGGCAGGCCGAGGCGCGCGACGCTCGCGAAGGGCAGCTCCACCGCGTCGCGCTCGCGGGCGATGACGAAGGCGGCCTGGTCCAGGTCGAAGCGCTCGGGATGGGCGGCCAGCGTGGCCATGGGGCTCGGCGCGGGCGCGCCGGGCGGGACGGCGAGCGCCTCGGCCGGCTGCTCCAGCACCTCGGCCTCCGGCGCGGCGATGGTGACGACGGGCGGCGCAGACTCTTCCGGCGGCGCGGCCTCGGGCTGGGGCGGCGCGGGCGCAGGGGCCGGCGCGGCGGGGACCCGCCGGACGACCATGGTGGCTTCCGGATCGTCCTCGTCGCTCACAGCAGCACGCGCGTCCCGCTGCGCGGGGCCCAGTTCGCCACCGGCGTCTGGCGTCCACGGAGATAGGCCCGCGTGCGGACGAAGCCGTTCACCGAGACCTGCAGCGCCAGGAAGCGCTCCAGCACCGCGCCCAGCAGGTAGAGCCCGCCCGAATGCCAGGCCTGCGCGTCGAAGGTCAGCGAGACCTCGAGCCCGCGCACGAAGACGCCCGGGCGCTGGCCGGGAATCCGCGCCACGCCCGGCCCCGAATTCACCGCCACCAGCGCCGCGATGGCCGTGCGGCTTTCGGGCGTGTCGCGCAGGTCGTGCAGGCGCAGCATCTCGCGCAGCGCGACGGCCGCGCTGTCGCCGCCCATCACGCCGAGGTGGTTGAGCGCGAGATGCGAGACCAGCCGCCAGGCGCCGCGCTCGCCCAGCCTGGGCCGCAGCGTCGAGGTGGGCGCGGAGAGGCATTCGGCCCGCGAGGCCGGGCAGGTCGGCTCGGCGATGCGCAGCCGCGGCTGGCCGCCGCCGAAGGGCAGCAGCTCCGGCAGGTCGCGGTTGCAGCAGGTGGCGTTGACGGTGAGCACGCCGTCGGCCGGCGCGTCGGGATCGAAGTTGAGGTCGCGCAGCATGAGCCGCGTCTCGGTGCCGGTCAGCGAGGCAGGGGCGGGGCCGCGCATCGCGATCCACTGCATCGGCGCGGCATCCTCCTCGGCGGAGCCGTCGCGCGCCAGCCGCTGGAAGGGCAGCACCATGCGGCGGGCGCCGTCGGGGCGGCTCTCGCGCACCTCGTCGATGCTGTGGATCTCCAGCGCCGCCGGGCGCCGCGCGTCGGGGATCACCAGCCAGTCGGACTGCGTGCCGTCCATCGGGATGGGCTCGCAGCGCTGCGGGAAGAGGTTCACCGCCGGTGTGCAGTGCAGCGCCAGCGTGTCGAGGCCGACGGTGCGCTCCAGCTCCGGCGCGGCGCGGTTGAGGTAGACGAAGATCTCCAGCTTGTTGCTGTGCTGGAGCAGGCTGCGCGCCTCCAGCCCGTCGATCTCCAGGTAGAGGAACTTCTCGGGGTGCGCGAAATACTCGGTGAGCAGCCGGTGGCCGTCGAAGGCGCGGCGCGGCCAGGGCAGGGCGGCCTGCTCGCGCTCGAAGCCGAAGGGGCGGATCTTCTCCGGGCCGATGAGGGTGGGCGAGGCGTCGCCCGGCCCGTCGGCCAGCGCGATGCCGACGCAGGCGGTGGCCAGCAGCTCGTGCAGCCCGGCGGCGACCTGCGGCGCGCCGCGCAGGTGCAGGCGCAGCATGTCGAGCCCCATCTCGGAGAAGTTGAGGTCGGGGACCTGGGCGCGCAGCGTGATGCGCAGGCAGCCGGCCGCGCCCGGCGCGCGCGGATTGGCGGGCGCCGCGAGCGGCAGGCCCATGAGCCTGACGGCCTCGATCACGACGGGCCAGAGCGTGACCTCGTGGCAGGTGACGTAGCGCAGCGGCTCGCCGCGCACGGGCTCGGTCTCCAGCGGCGTGCCGCGGGGGGCGACGGCCGGGCCGCGGGCCTCGTCCTTGGGCTGGAGGCGCACCGTGGTCATGCTCGGCACGGGCGCCAGGAGGTGCGGCGAGAGCAGCTCCAGCAGGGCGTCGGTGATCTCGGGCAGCTCGTCCTCGAGGCGCTGCTGCACCCGGCCGCCGAGGAAGGCCACGCCCTCCAGCAGGCGGTCCACATGCGGATCGTCGACCGTGCCGTCGGAGGTGACGCGCAGCCGTCCCGCGACCTTGGGATAGGCCTCGGCGAATTCGCCCGCGAGGCGGCGCAGGGCGGCCAGCTCGCGGTTGTAGAAGGGGAGGAGGCTTTCGCTCATGCCGTCCGGCCCCGGAGCGAAGCGAAGGGATCAGCCGGCCGGCCAGCGCCTGTCCGGCCCCGGAGCGAAGCGAAGGGATCAGCCGGCCGGCCGATACGGCGGATGGCGGCGCGCCGTCGCGCCCTGGCGGAACGAGAGGATATGTCGGGGCGCGCCATCATCCCCGCTCCGTCACGATGACTTCGTGGGAGACGGCCTCGATCACCGTCTCGAAGCTGATCGGCTCCGGGATGGGATCGGTGCGCAGCACGGCGTCCACCTTGAGGCGCAGCGTGCGGTCCAGCTCGTTGCCGGACTCGCGCAGCTGCACGCGCACGGACAGCAGCCGCGGCTCGAAGCGGCGGATGATGCGCTCCACCTCCATGGCCAGCCCCTCGCGGCGCTCGGGCAGCGCATAGGCGCCCGAGGTCGCATCCGGGATGCCGTAGCCGAGCGGCGACATCGGCAATTCCGTCCCCGTGATCGGCAGGGGCCAGCGCCGGCGGCGGGCGTTGAGCAGGGCCTCGAGGTCGCGGCGGACGGCGGCGCGCAGCGTGTCCAGCGCCTCGGCGGGCGTGGGGAGCTTTTCTTCCTTAGTGCCGGGATCGGCGTCCAGCAGGCGATCGAGCAGGGGCAGCCGGACGCGCTGCGTCGGCCGTGTGCCGGAGCTGCGCTCGCCTGATCCGCTCATTGGGGGCCGCTCATGGGGCGAAGCGGATGGCGGCGAGGTCGGAGAGCGCGATCGCCTCCTCGCCGATGAGGAAGAGCCGCTGGCCGCGGCCGCGCACGGGGCCGGCATCCTCGGTCCATTCGGTGACGCGGCCGAGCTTCACGGGGTCGGGCTGGCCGGCCGGCGCGGCGTAGATCGTGGGCATGTAGACCACGCCCTCGGTGCCGTCCTTCAGCTCGATGGTGGTGCGGCGCCAGGCGAGGTCGCGCGGGCGGCGCGGCGTGTCGAAGTCGAGCGCCACCAGGCGCTCCACCGGCACCAGGATGTGCTCGCCATTGGTGGTCAGCACCTCGACCATGGGGGCCAGCAGGTCGTCGGCGTCGCGGAAGTCGTCGAAGGCGATGGTCGTGCCGTCGGCCAGCTCGGCCTCGCCCGAGATCCTGGGGCGGGCCTCCTCCGCGGCGTTCGCCTCGGCCATGGCCTCCTCGGTCGCGCCGGCGCGGGCCAGGACGGCGGCGCGCAGCGCGGCCGACTGCGCGCTCGTCGCATCGTCGGCGGAGAATTTCGGCGCGCGCGCCTCGTTCCACACCTGCTGGCGCACGACCTCGGCGCGCAGCAGCTTGCGGAACTCCAGCACCGCCGGCGAGGGATCGTCGAGCACGGCGGCGTCGAGCATGCGGTCCGCCCGCTCGGCATCGCCCGCGAAGAGCATGAGCTCGGCGAGCAGCCATCGCGCTCCCGAATCCCGCGGCGCGGCCTTCACCGCCGCCTGCGCGGCCGCGACCGCCGCCGCCAGATCGCCCGCCTTGAACGCTTCGCCCGCAGTGGCCATGAATCCGTTTCCTTCTTAGAGCGGGATGACCGCAGGCGCGAAAGCGCCGGAGGTCTGAATCCTGCGACAAAACCGATGCGGGATGACCGCAGGCGCGAAAGCGCCGGAGGTCTGAATCCTGCGACAGAACAAATGCCCTGGACCATCGTGAGTGGGCGGATGCGAACTCATGACGGTCTAGGCCGCGCGGGGCGCGGCGAGATCGGTGACGAGCCGGAAGGAGGCGCCGACCTCGTCCAGCTGGTAATGCGGCTGCAGATGGATGGTGCAGCCGTAGGAGCCCGGCCGGCCCGGCCGGTCCCGCACCTCGACCCGCGCGTCGCGCAGCGGGTATTTCGCCGCCGCCTCGCCGCTGCCCGCCAGGCCGGTGACGTGCCGGTTCAGCCATTGCTGCAGGCGCAGCTCGACCTCGTCGGCGCCGAGGAAGCTGCCCACCATGTCGCGGCCCATCAGCTTCACGATATGCGCGAAGCGCGAGACGCAGAGCACGCTGTTGAGCTGCGCCGAGATGCGCTGGTTGGCGTCGGCCACCTGCGTCGTCATCTTCGGCGGCCTGTGCAGGCTCGGCACCGCGCCGAAGGAGCCCTCGGGCAGGGAGTCGAGGCCGCAGAAGGCGACCATGCCGCCGTCGGCCGCCTCGCGCTCCTGGTCGTCGGTGAGCGCGACCTCGAGCGGGGGGCGCGGCGGCGGACCGGGCGGGTCGGCGCGGAAGCGCTCGTGCGGCAGGCTCTCGACCACGCCGCCCGTGGCCTCCCAGCCCGGCTCGGCGCCGCGGATCTCGGCGGGCCAGCGGTAGCGCGCGAAGGCGCGGGCGGCGACGGAGGCGAGCGCGTAGACCGGCGTGGTCCAGACGCGCTGCGAGGCCGCACCGGCATCCTCGCGGTAGCGGAAGCGGTCGGCACGGCTGCCGTCGTCGCGCCAGGCCGGGCGGCCCAGCGTGCGCGGCAGGACCAGCGCCAGGAAGCGCGTGTCGTCGCGCGTGGCGAGGCTGCGCCAGCGCGTCCGCTCCGGCGCGCGCAGCACCTCGGCGAGCGAGGTGGTGGTGGCGAGGTCGTGCCAGGAATCCAGCCCGAGCAGCGCGGGCGAGGCCGGCATCACGATCGGGCAGAAGGCGGCGGCGCCGACGGCGGCGAGCTGGTCGAGCACGCGCACGTCGTCCACGGGATGGCCCTGCGCGGGGCCGGGGCGGATCTCGAAATCGGCGGCCAGCATGCCGTAGGGCTCGCCGCCGGGCGTGCCGAACTCGTCCTCGTAGATCAGGCGGAAGAGCACGGACTGGTCGAACTCGGCCGCGCGCTCCAGGTCGCGCGCCAGCTCCTGCCAGCGCGCGGCGAGCAGGCGGACCTTCACCAGCCGGTCCTGCACGAAGCCCTCGACGAGCCAGTGCAGCCCGCGCCAGGAGCCCTCCAGCCGCGTCAGCCGCGGATGGTGCAGGACGGCGTCGAGCTGGCGGGAGATGGCGGCGTCCAGCGCCGCGATGTCGCGGTCCAGCGCCTCCTCCAGGATGGCCCTGCGGCTCTTCCCGGAGGCGGCGATGGCGCGCAGGCGGTCGCGGCCCATCCAGCTGCGCAGGATGGCGCCGGGATCGCGTTCCATGAGGAAGCCGGCCATCTCGGCCGCCGGCGAGCCCGCCGAGAAGTGGCGCCCCGCGAGGGCCACCTCGCGGAGGCCCCCTTCGATGCGCCTCCCATCGGCGACCCGAGTCTCGGGCGAGATGGCGCCAAGCCCCGCCATGTCTCGCCCCCTTTCCCGCAGATCAGGCCTTCTGCGGGATGCGCGCGACCATGCGCATGGAGGTGGTGAGCTCCTCCATCTGCAGCCACGGACGCATGTAGGCGACGGCGTTGTAGGAGCCCGGCTTGCCCGGGATCTCCTTCACCTCGACGCGCGCCTCGCGCAGCGGGTACTTCGCGCGGCTTTCCTGGCCGGCGCCCTCGATCGGGTTGACGTAGTTCTGGATCCAGCGGTTCAGCCACTGCTCGCAGTCCGTCGCCTCCATGAAGGAGCCGATCTTGTCGCGCGCCATCACCTTGAGGAAGTGCGCGAAGCGGCTGGTCGCCATGATGTAGGGCAGCCGGGCCGAGATCGCCGCGTTCGCCGTGGCTTCGGGGCGGTCGTACTTCTTCGGCTTCTGCGTGGTCTGCGCGCCGAAGAACACCGAGTAGTCCGTGTTCTTGTAGTGGCAGAGCGGCAGGAAGCCGTTGTTGGACAGCTCGGCCTCGCGGCGATCGGTGATGCCGATCTCGGTGGGGCACTTGGTGTCCATGTCGCCGTCGTCCGAGGTGAAGACGTGCGTCGGCAGGTTGGTCACCATGCCGCCGCCCTCAGCGCCGCGGATCGCGGTGCACCAGCCGTACTGCGCGAAGGCGTCGGTGAGGCGCGCGGCGTGGACATAGGCCGCGTTCATCCAGCAGTAGTCGCTGTGCTCCATCGCCTTGGCGGTGCCGTCGGCGTTGAAGGGCGCCTCCTCATAGGCGAACTCGTCGATCGGCTTGGTGTTCGCGCCGTAGGGCAGCCGGGCGATGACGCGCGGCAGCACCAGCGTCACGAAGCGGCTGTCCTCGCTGTCGCGGAAGGAGCGCCACTTGGCGTATTCCTGCGTCTCGAAGATCTTCGTGAGGTCGCGCGGCTTGGAGAGCTCGCGATAGTCGGAGAAGCCGAACATGCCCGGGCCGGCCGCGGAGATGAAGGGCGCGAAGCCCGCCGCCGCGACGTTGGACATGAGGCGCAGCGTCTCGACGTCGTCCGGGTGGTTGGTCCACTCGTAGTCGCCGATGAGCGCGCCGTAGGGCTCGCCGCCGGGCGTGCCGAACTCGTTCTCGTAGATCTTCTTGAAGAGGCCGCTCTGGTCGAACTCGACGGCGCGCGTGAGGTCGCGGTTGAGCTCGCGCTTGGAGGCCTGCAGCAGGCGGATCTTGAGGCTCGTCCCCGTCTCGCTGCTCATGACGAGGTGGTTCAGCCCGCGCCAGGAGCCCTCGAGCTTGGTGAACTTCTCGTGGTGGATGATCGCGTTGAGCTGCGCCGAGAGCTTGGCGTCGATCTCGGCGATGGCGCGGTTGAAGGTCTGCGTGAGGTTCTTGCTGTAGGTGACGGTGCCCTTCAGCGCTTCCTCGGTCAGGGCCTTGATGAGGTCCTGCGCGCGGTCCTTCTCGGTCTGGCGCGTGGCGCCGATGACCTGGTCGAGGAAGGAGACTCCCCCTTCCTCGGTGGTGGTCGTGCCGGCTGCGCCGGGCTGGGTCTGTGTGCCGCTCATGGGATCAGCCCTCCGTCTTGCCGAGGCCGAGCTGATCGGACAGGGCCTTCAGCTTGGATTCGTCCTGCAGAACCTCGTCCAGCAGCTCTTCCAGCTTCTCGGAATTGTCGACCTTGCTCATGAGGTCGCGCAGCTTCGCGCGCGTCTCCATGAGGGCCTTCAGCGCCGGCACCTGCTCGGCCACCTTGGCGGGCTCGAAATCGTCCATGTGGCGGAACTTGAGGTTCACCGCCATCTCGCTGCCGTCGCCGGCCAGCGTGTTCTCGACCTTCATGTTGAGGCCCGGCGCGATGCGCGCCATGACGTCGTTGAAGTTGTCGCGGTCGATCTGCGTGAACTTGCGCTCGGCCAGCGGCTTCAGCGGCTCGGACGGGTCACCCGCGAAATCGCCCATGACGCCGACGATGAAGGGCAGCTCGCGCTCGATGGCCGCGCCCTCGGTCTCGACGTCGTAGGTGATGTGGACACGCGGCTTGCGCACGCGGTTCAGCTTGTCATGAACGCTGGCCATGGCATTCTCCCCGGCGCCACGGCGCCGCCCTGGTTGTCCGCACGCCGCGAGTGCCTTTGGCCGGCCCCGCTTGGCGCGGGAGCCTAAGCCTTTGTATTTCGCGGCGTCAATCTTGCGATCGAGGTCTATTCTACCCCGCACCGCACCCGGCGGAAGCGACTATTCTGTCGCGTCCATCGCGCGGGGATGAATTCCCAGGGCGGTCAGCATCGCCGTCCGGGCGCCTTCATCCTGCATCACCTCGGCCAGCAGCTCGGGCAGCGACATGCGCCCGCGCCGCACCGCGTCGGAGAGCGTGTAGGCCAGGAAGGATTGTGGCTCCGTCTTCTGGAAGAACTCGGCGAGCTGCTCCAGCGTCTTCAGCGCCTGCTCGCGCCCGGCGAGGTTGAAGCCCGGCAGGACCATGGCGCCGCCCATCCCGGCGGCCGCCATCGCCGGCTGGCCGGGCACCGCGGGCGAGCCGTCCTCCATCACCATCGCGCCGCCGCCGTCCTCGGCGGGGCCGCCGAGCAGCGTCGCGACCTCGGCCATGCGGTCGAGCACCTCGGCGACCCGGCGCGACGGCGGCGAATCATAGCCGAAGCGGGCGTCCAGCTGATCCTGGAAGAGCTGCCAGGCGGCGCGCGTCTCCTTGGCGAGCGCGGCCATGGCGCGCAGGCCCGGGCGGTCGAACTTCGCCTCCGTCTCCACCGTCTCCAGCGGGATGACGCCTTGCGAGAAACGCTGCTCGCGCCGCGTCTCGTCGGAGATGCCCGCCGTGTCGGCCGAGGCCTCGTACTGATAGATGCTGAAGCCCTCGCCCGAGGGCCGGCGGAACAGCGAGGCGCGGCGCAGCGCCTGCATCACCGTGCCGTCGGTGTCGCCGCCGGCGAGCCCGCCGAGCGGCGCGGCGCGCCCCTCCAGCCCGTCCTCGTCCGGCTGCGGGAAGCCGGCGTCCCAGTGCTGCTCCAGCAGGCCGGCCAGCACGCGCGCGCCGGCGGCGAGGCCGGGCAGCCCCTCCTGCCGGACCAGCGCCTCGGTCAGCCAGGCGGCGATCTCGAAATCCTTCGTGCTGCTGGTGAGGGCCTCGACGGCGAGGCGGCGCACCTGGCGCCAGCCCTCGACGGGCGCGTTCTCGCTCCCGCCCTCGCTGTCCCGCGCCCGCTCGTCGGCCCGGGCCTCGGCCCGCGCATCGCGCAGCTTCTGGTAGACGGAGGAGGGCGAGTAATCGAGCCGGAGATCCTCGCCGGCACCGTCCCCGCTGCCGAGCGGCGCCACCAGCGTGGCCACATCCACCACGTCGTCGACCATGCGTATCCCCCGATTGCCATGACGGTCGCCGGTCGGGCGCCGCGTCGCCCAAGTAGAGCATGAAGCCTGGGTTTTGACACCTTTTGGCGCGCCTTTCGACGCGCCATCCGGATAGCTTTGTCGCGTCTGTCGCGCGTGCGCCGTTTGCAGGATTCTGCATGATGGCAGGACGGGATCATGCGGGTATTCAACAGGCCGTGCAGATGCACAAATTCTCGTCCATTCATGATCTTCCCTGGACACAGGGCAAGAGCGGCCCGTAGCTTCCCGCCGATAAAGGCTGGTTGCCGCGGGAAAGCGGCAAGGGAGACGTCGGCTTCATGGTAGCGATCGATCTGAAGTCCCTGGTGGCCCGGATGACGGAGCTGGGGCGCCGGCAGCTGGAGGCTGCGGCCGGACTCACGCTGTCCCGGACCCACTACAACGTGGAGATCGAGCATCTCCTGATGAAGCTGATCGAGACGCCGGGATCGGACGTCTCGATGATCCTGAAGCAGGCCGGCATCGATGTCGGCCGCGTCCTCTCCGAGCTCACCCGGGCGCTCGACAAGATGCGGACGGGCAATGCCCGTGCCCCCGGCCTCTCGCCCGACATCGTGAGCTGGCTGCGCGAGGCCTGGATGATCGCGAGCCTCGAGGCCAACCAGGGCAAGATCCGCACCGGCCACATGCTGGCCGCCCTCATCAGCGACGAGACGCTGTCGCGCACGGTGAAGGACAGCGCGCCGACGCTGCTCAACATCCCGACCGACGCGCTGCGCAAGAACCTCGATGCCCTCACCAAGGGCAGCGAGGAGGAGGCGCAGGCCTCCATCGCCGCGCCGCCCGGCGCCAGCGGCGCCCCGGCCGAGGGCGCGCCGCGCTCCGGCGGTCCGCTCGACCAGTTCTGCACGGACCTCACGGCGCAGGCCAAGGCCGGCAAGATCGATCCGATCCTCGGCCGCGACGCCGAGATCCGGCAGATGATCGACATCCTCACGCGCCGCCGCCAGAACAACCCGATCCTCACGGGCGAGGCGGGCGTCGGCAAGACGGCCGTGGTCGAGGGGCTCGCGCTGCGCATCGCCTCGGGCGACGTGCCGGAGGCGCTGGCCAAGGTGAAGCTGATGTCGCTCGACCTCGGCATGCTGCAGGCCGGCGCGGGCATGAAGGGCGAGTTCGAGAACCGCCTGAAGGGCGTGATCGACGCGGCGAAATCCTCGCCGCAGCCGGTCGTGATGTTCATCGACGAGGCGCACACGCTGATCGGCGCCGGCGGCCAGGCCGGGCAGAACGACGCGGCCAACCTGCTGAAGCCGGCGCTCGCGCGCGGCGAGATGCGCTGCGTCGCGGCCACCACCTGGGCCGAGTACAAGAAGTACTTCGAGAAGGACGCGGCGCTCACCCGCCGCTTCCAGGTCGTGAAGGTCGAGGAGCCGACGCTGCCGCTGGCCAATGCCATGCTGCGCGGCCTCGTCGCCACGCTGGAGAAGCATCACGGCGTGCGCATCCTGGACGAGGCGGTGACGGAGACGGTGCGCCTCTCCGCCCGCTACATCCCCGCGCGGCAATTGCCCGACAAGGGCGTCTCGCTGCTCGACACCGCCTGCGCGCGCGTCTCGATGAGCCAGGCCGCGATCCCCGCGCCGATCGAGGACCGCACACGGCGCCTCGCGCTGATCGCGACGGAGCTGGCCGCGCTCGGCCGCGAGGCCGCGACCGGCGGCGACCACGACAAGCGCACCGGCGCGCTCGTCATCGAGCAGGCGGAGGTCGAGGCCGAGCTCGCGGCGCTGAAGGAGCGCTGGGAGCAGGAGAAGGCCTATGTCACGCAGATCCGCGAGCTGCGCGAGAAGCTGGAGAATCCGGCGGACGGCCACGACGCCGTCGCATCTCTGGCCGAGCTGACGAAGGTCTCCGCCGCGCTGCACGAGCTGCAGGGCGAGGAGCCGCTGGTGCATCCCGTCGTCGACGGCCAGGCCGTCGCCGAGGTCGTCGCGACCTGGACCGGCATCCCGCTGGGCCGCATGGCCGGCGACGAGATCAAGGGCGTGATGGCGCTGCAGTCCCGGCTGGAGGAGCGCGTGGTCGGCCAGAGCCATGCGCTCGCGGCGATCGCGCAGGCGATCCGCACGAACCGCGCGGGCCTTGCCGATCCGCGCAAGCCGATCGGCGTCTTCATGATGGCCGGCACCTCCGGCGTCGGTAAGACCGAGACGGCGCTGGCGGTCGCGGACCTGCTCTATGGCGGCGAGCAGAACCTCACCACCATCAACATGAGCGAGTTCAAGGAAGAGCATAAGGTCGCGACGCTGATGGGCAGCCCGCCCGGCTATGTCGGCTACGGCGAGGGCGGCGTGCTCACGGAAGCGGTGCGCCGGCGCCCCTATTCGGTGATCCTGCTCGACGAGATGGAGAAGGCGCATCCCGGCGTCCAGGACGTGTTCTACCAGGTCTTCGACAAGGGCAACATGAAGGACGGCGAAGGCCGCGACATCGACTTCAAGAACTGCGTCATTATCATGACTTCCAACGCGGGCACCGACACCATCGCCAAGCTCTGCGCCGACCCCGAGACCGCGCCCGAGCCCGAGGCGCTGGCCGAGGCGCTGCGGCCGGACCTGCTGAAGTCCTTCAAGCCGGCCTTCCTCGGCCGCTGCAACGTGGTGATCTACTACCCGCTCGCGGACCACGTGCTGAAGCAGATCATCGGGCTCAAGCTGCGCAGCATCGGCAAGCGCGTGCGCGAATCCTACGACGCGTCGTTCGAGGTGGATCCCTCCGTCATCGAGGCCATCGTGGAGCGCTGCCGCGAGGTCGAGAGCGGCGCGCGCAACATCGAGAACATCCTCAACCGCACGCTCCTGCCGGAGCTCTCCGCGCAGGTGCTGGAGCGGCTGTCGGAAGGCAAGCCCATCGGCAAGGTGCGCGTCGGTCTGACCGACGATGGAGCGTTCAGCTACACGCTCGAATGAGGGCGCATGCGACGATCGGAAAGCGCGCATGCGACGCTCGGATGACCGCGCATGCGACGCTCAGATGACCGCGCATGCGACGACGCGACACACGCGAAGAATATGCCGTTGCAGCAAAGCATGGTTCGCGTGAGTCTGTGATTGTGGATTTCAGGGTTCCGCAAGCATTGGCACCGCAAGAAGGGCCAGGCAGGCGGGCACCTGCCAGGCGGCGAGGTGGTCTTGCCGCCCCAACAAACCGGCCAGGTCGCCGCCGCGGCACCCGGATCGGCTCAGCGCGCGGCAATGGAGTGAAAAAGACATGGCCATTTTCCTGAAGTTCGGTTCCCTCAAAGGCGAGACCACGCAGACCGCCCACAAGGACTGGATCGAGATCGAGTCCTTCCAGTTCGGCGTCGGCCGAGGCATCTCCATGGGCGTCGGCGGCGGCTCCAAGCGCGAGGCCTCGGCCCCGTCGGTGAGCGAGATCACGCTGACCAAGACGATGGACATCTCGTCGCCCCTGATCTTCAAGGAAGCGCTGGGCGGCAAGGCGGTCGAGGTCCATATCCAGCTGACGCAGACCGACAACAGCGGCAAGCACGTCGCCTTCCAGAAGTACATCCTGAGCGACACGCTGATCTCGGGCTACAGCATCTCCTCCGGCGGCGCGCGCCCCGCGGAGAGCCTGAGCCTGAACTTCGCGAAGGTCGACAGCGAGTACATGAACATCGACGACAAGTTCGCGTCCAAGACGACGGGCCACGTCATCTACGACATCGGCAAGTCCGAGCTTTCGTAAGCGAGGCTCGGCGCCGGGGCGCATCCGCCCCGGCCCGCAGCGCAGGTTCGCCCCTGGCGCGCCCGACCCCCGATGGGTCGCGGCGCGCCAGCCGTTTTCAGGGGATGGCGCTTGCAAATCCGTCCGCTGCGCCATAAGCGCGTTGGGACCTGACCTGGACGGCCCCGGCCGGATTCCCTCTTTGACGGAAAGACACCCTGAATGCCTGATTCCGATGGCAAGCTCGAGACGCTGATCGCCGCCCTGCCGAGCCTGTCGATGGAAGAGCTCGGCATGCTGTCCGAGGCCATCGCGAAGGCGCGGGAGGACATGGCCACCGCCGGCCGCGCCGCGCTGCTGGAGGAGTTCCGCCTCAAGGCCGAGCGCCTGGGCGTGTCGATCGAGGAGCTGGTCGGCGCCGTGGGGCCGGAGGGCTCGCGCTCGCCGAGGTCGGACGCCGGCAAGAAGGTCGCCGCCAAGTATCGCGGGCCGAATGGCGAGGAATGGACCGGCCGCGGCCGCATGCCGAACTGGCTGGCGGCGATGGAGGCCGAGGGCCGCAGCCGGGACGAGTTCCTGATCTGATCGGGCCTCAGGCCTCGATCACCACCACGCTCACATTGTCGCGCCCGCCGGCCTCGACGGCGAGCCGCACGAGCTCTTCGGCCTTGGCGCCCTGCGCCAGCAGCGTCGCGATGCGCGCCTCCGGCAGTTCCTTGAACACGCCGTCGCTGCAGAGCATGTAGCGGTCGCCCGGCTGGATCCGGTCGGCCACCTTGTCCAGCACCAGCTCGCCGCCGGCGCCCACGGCGCGGGTGATGACATTGGCCTTGGGGTGCGATTCGGCGTCGGCCGCGTCGATCTCGCCTGCATCCACCAGCTCCTGCACGAGGCTGTGGTCGCGCGTGAGGCGCAGGAGCTGGCCGTCGCGCATCAGGTAGATGCGGCTGTCGCCCGCCCAGAGCGCGGCGAAGTATTCGCCGCGCGCCAGCAGCACCACGATGGTGGAGGCGATGACGCCGCCGGTGCCGCGCTCCTCCGCCTTGGTCTGCAGCTCCGCATGCACGGCGGAGAGGCGCAGCCGCACCTGCGCCAGCATCTCGGCCGCGGTCAGGCCGGGCGGGATGGCCGAGAGCGCCTCGGCGATGGCCGCGCTGGCCACGTCGCCCGAGCCGTGCCCGCCGGCGCCGTCGGCGACCGCCCAGAGCCCGAGGTCGGGCCGGTCCACGAGGTTGTCCTCGTTGCGGGTCCTGATGGCCCCGGGATGGGTGGCGGCGCTGGAGGCCAGGCTGGCGCTCATGTCTCGGGCTGCTCCACCGCGTGCTGCTCCAGCAGGAGCACGAAATCGACCGGCGCCGGCATGGCGCGCGACGGCTGGCCCGCCGACCAGAAGACGCTGCGGCCGTCGAGCGTCACGTCCGGATCCTCGTCGGGCGGCGGCTCGGGGAGGCTGGCGGCGAGGCCATCGGCGTCGATGCCGCCGGCGCGGGCGCTCAGCGCGGCCGCCTCCAGTGCGTCGTACCACGCCTCCGGCGGCGGCAGGCCTGCCATGGGCAGCACGGCGGCCAAGGTGAGGGGGAAGAGCCGGCCCACCGTGTCGGCCGAGGTGACGACGACGCCGAAGGCCGCATCCGGCCCGCAGGCGCCGGGCGAGAGGCGGAAGCGCCAGGCGGGGGCGGCCTCCCAGGCGGCTTCCCAGTCCTCGCCGAGCCGTTCGCGCGCGGCGGCGATGCCCTCGCTCAGCCAGGCGTCCCAGGGCGTCACGAAGCTGCGCGGCAGCACGCGGCGCACGAAGTCCCCATGGGCAGGGAGCTTGCCGAACAGGCCAGTGCGCGCCTCCTCCATGGCTAGGAGGCACGCCCGGACGGCTGCGTGGCCGCTCGCCGGGCCTCTTGCGCGCCGGCGTCGTCGACAGCCGGGCGCGATGGAGCGGAACCAGCGCGCCGCGGCAGTGCTGCGGCCCTGGCCGGCCTCGGAAGGAATCCCTCGGCGATCGATCCACGGTCCATCCGGGTGTGCCTCCTAGTTCTGCGTCTGCGGCGGCGTGAAGGTCGGGCAGCGGAAGTCCAGCATCTCGCGCAATCCGAAGGGGTTGATGCTGCTCGCCGCCTGGAGGGTGAACTCGGCGGTGCGGTCGCCCTGGATGACGCTCAGCCGGAAGCGGTCGGGCTGCGGCGTCGCCAGGACGCGGTGCAGGAAGATCAGCTTCAGTGTGGACCAGGCGCCGTCATAGGCGAGGTCGCCGCGGTTGGAGGCGGGGTCGAAGGTCAGGGTGATCGGGTGCAGCGACGGGAACTGCAGGTCGATCGGCCGGCCGCCGCCGCCCGCCGGCAGCGAGATGCGCGCGCCCGAGGCCTCCAGCGTCGCGCTCGACGTCCCGGCCGAGAGCCCGGCCGGGATGATCTGGAAGCGGAAGCCGTTGGCGACGCCCGCGGGGAAGAAGGCGTCGCGGATCGCCTGGGCCCGCTGGAACTGCATCAGGTCCGAAGCAGAGATGGGCGGCGGCAGCCCGTCCGTCGCCACCGGGCGCCAGGGGCGCTGCGTGACGTCGGCATAGGGGCGCAGGTACTGGGTGAAGAAGGTGTCGAAGGTGCCGCCCGGCGCGAAGAGGCGGATGAAGTCGTCCACCGGCATGTCCGGCGTGTTGGGCTGGCGCCGGAAGGGGAAGCGCGTCTCGATGCCGCGGCAGAGCCCGACGAGGCTGCCGCCTCCACCGCCTCCGCCGCCCCCACCACCGCCTCCTCCGCCACCGCCGGCCGCGGCCGCGATGGCCGCCTGGGCCCCGCCGGCACGGGCGCGGCCCGTCGCCTGGGCGAGCGCGGTCATCCAGGCGCGGAGCGGCTCGGGCTGGCGCTGCGCCTCGGAGAGCAGCCGCTGGCCGGGGTCGAGGCCCACGCTCGGCGGCATCACCGTGCCGGGCGGGGAATTGGCGAGGCGCGCGACCTGCACGTAGAGGTCGTTCAGGATCGCGAGCACGCCGTCGAGCGGCTGGCCCGACGCCTCGCGCAGCGCCTGGAAGCGGCGCTCCACCACCTCGGCGACCGGCGCGGCGCCGCTGCCGACCTGGACGCCGACGGCCGCGGCGACGCGGCTCGCGGCCCCGGCGGCGGCTCCCGCGGCGGCCTGCGCGGCCTGGCCCACGACCCCGCCCGCGGCGGCGCCCGGCACTTCGGGCGCCGTCCCCGGCGAGAGCTGCCGCGCGATGCTGCGCAGCAGGTCCTTCATGGGCGAGTTGGGCGCGCCCAGCAGGTTCAGCGCCTCGGCCGAGGCGTTCAGCCCGACCACCGGCGGCAGCACGAGGTCCTGCAGCATTCCTTCCCAGGCCCGCACGTAGTCGGCGGCGTAGAGGGCGAGCACGTCGGCCTCCAGCCGGCGCGGATCGCCGGCCGCCGTCGCGGCCTCGGGGCCGAGCACCCAGGATTCGCTGGCCGCCTCGAGCGCGGCCTGCGGCAGGCGCGGCAGCACGCCGCGATAGAGCCCGTCCACGGTGAAGAAGCCCGGCACGCCCTCGGTGAGGGGGCGGCCGCTGGGGCGGACGAAGTAGCGCTGGCCCGCGGCGCCGAGCGCCTGGGCCGGCGCCCAGCCCGGCGTGTTGTCGGCCAGCGTGCGCAGCCGCGCATAGACGCGCTGCGCCATGGGCAGCCGCGAGAAGACGCGCCGGGCCTGGTCCACCAGCGCGCCGTCCAGCGGATAGGTGGCGAGCTGACCGGCCAGCAGCGCGTCGAGGTGCCGGCCGAGGGCCTCGCGGCCCGGCTGGTTCACCGCGCCGGGGAAGGCGGCCTGCCAGTCGAGCGAGAACCACTCCTTCACCAGGCTGCGGTCCATCGGCCCCTGCTTGCCGAGCATGAGGTACACGCGCACGGCCTCGTAGAGGTAGTCGGGCCGCTGGATGCCCTCGCGGATCTGCTGCTCCAGCCGCGCCAGCAGGCGGGGCAGCAGCACGCGGTTGAGCGCGCGGCCATAGGCGCTCTCGGCGCCGGCCTGGAGCATCTCGCCCTGGCTCAGGCCGAAGGGCGGGCCTTCGCCGGCGGCGGCCGGCGGCAGGGCCTTCGTCGCCTCCAGATAGGCGAGGATGGGCGCGAGGTCGGGGCCGCGCACGCGGTCGAGCGGCGCGGCGGCGCCGCTCTGCTCGGCCGCGCCCACGGCGGCCGCCAGACGCTCGCTGCGGCCGCCCTCCGCGTTGAGCGCGGTCCAGCCCCAGACGCCGCCGCCGAGCACCAGCAGCAGCGCCGCCGCCCAGGAGCCGATCTGCACGATGCGCCGGCGCGATTCGAGGCCGCGGTCATTGGCGGCGAGCCGCGCCTCGTTGAACACCACGTCCTTGAGCAGCCGCGTCAGGAAGTAGGCGCGGCCCTTCTGGCCCATGATCGCGGCCGGCCGGCTCGGATCCAGCCCGAAGGAGCGCGAGAGCGCGCCGGCGAGGCGATCGAGCGGCGTGCCCTCCTGCGTGCCGGAGGTGAAGTAGACGCCGCGCAGCAGGGGCGCGGGGTCGAGCTTGGAACCGCCGAAGGCCGCCTGGGCGAAGTCCTTCAGCGCGGATTCCAGCGAGGCGAGCTGCGTCGGGAAGCCCGCGATCAGCGCGCGCTGCTGCGGTCCGCGCTCGGTCTGCAGCCGCTCGATCAGGCGGACCATCAGCCGGTCCGAGAGCGCCTTGAACTCCTGGCCGAACTGCGTGACCGCGCCCTCGGGCGCGTTGCCGACGGGGAAGGTGAAGCCCCAGACCTGCTCGCGCGCGGTCTTGTCGAGGTCGTCGAAGAACTCGAGGAAGCCGGGCAGCAGGTCCGCCTTGGTCACGACGAAATAGACCGGCAGCCGCTGGCCGAGCCGCTGCTCGAGCTCCTTGATGCGACGGCGCACCGTGCGCGCATGCGCCTCGCGCTGGGTCGCGTCGAGGCGCGAGAGCATGTCGACCCCGAAGGCGACCAGCACGCCGTTCAGCGGCTGGCGCGGGCGGTTCTTCTTCAGCAGGTCGAGGAAGCGCTCCCAGCCGGCCTTGTCGGCCGTCTCGTCGCTGTCCTGCGTGGTGTAGCGGCCGGCCGTGTCGATCATCACGGCGCGCTCGGTGAGCCACCAGTCGCAGAAGCGCGTGCCGCCGACGCCGGCCACGCGGCCCTCGGCCAGCGGGAACTCCAGGCCCGAATTGAGCAGCGCCGTGGTCTTGCCCGAGCCGGGCGGGCCGATGATCGCGTACCAGGGCAGGTCGTAGAGGTAGGTGCCCTTGCCGCCGGTGGCGGATTTCAGCTTGGCCAGGGCGTCGGTGAGCTTGGCGCGGAGCTCGGCCTCCTCCTCGGCGGCGGCCTCGTCCTTCTTGGCCTGCGGGTCGGGCGCGGCGGCGGCCTCGACCAGGCCCGCGTCGCGGCTCTCGCGCTTCCGGCCGATCAGGAAGAAGACCAGGAACCAGATGAGGACCGGGATCGCGACCAGGACGGCGCGCAGCCAGATCGCGTCGAACATCTCGCCGAGCAGCGGCGCGAAGAGCCAGATGACGACATCGAGCAGGATGACGCCGAGCAGCGCGCCGAGCGCCGGGATGGTGAACAGGCTGCGCATCTCAGCGGCCTCCCCGCAGCAGGATCACTTCGATGCGCCGGTTTTCCTCGCGGCCTTCGGGCGTGGTGTTGGGCGCGATCGGCTCGGCATCGGCCTTGCCCTCGATGGTGAAGCGGGCGGGCTCCCCGTTCGCGGCGATGATGAGGTTCGCCGCCTCCTGCGCGCGCGCCTGGGAGAGCGCGAAGTTCGAGGGGAAGCGGACGGAGCGGATGGGCTGGTTGTCCGAATGGCCCTGGATCAGCACGCGGCCGGGCTCGGTCTTCAGCGCCTCGCCGATGCGGCGCAGCAGATCGTGGAAGCCGCGGTCCACGGTCGAGGAGGCGGAGGGGAACATGCCGCGGCCGCGGATGCGGACCAGGACGCGCTGCGCGTCGCCTTCGACGGTGACGAGGCCCTGCGCGATCTCGGGCGCGAGGAACTGGCGCAGCGTGGGCAGCGCGTCGGGGCGCGGGGTCGCGGTCGGCGGCGGAGGTGGCGGCGGCGCGGGCGGCACCGGCGGCGCGGTGCGGTCGATGGAGGGCAGGGCGCCGGGCGGCAGCGCGGCCATGCGCTCGTAGAGATTGCCGGCCTGGGCGCCCAGCTTGTCGGAGACGTAGTACCAGCCGCCGCCGAGCAGGAAGATGGCCAGGGCGAAGGCCACCCAGGCGGGGACGCTGCGGCTCTGGCCGCGATGCGGCGCGTCCACGCCGCGCCAGTGCGGCGAGAGCTCGCGCTCGTAGTTGCCGCGCAGCTGCTGGAGGAGCTGGTAGAGCCCCTCGCGCACGCGGTCGAGCTCGGCCGCGCCGCGCGGCATCAGCCGGTACTTGCCCTGGAGGCCCAGCGAGAGCGCCAGGTAGGTGATCTCCAGCGCGCCCTTGTAGCGGCCGGGATCCTTCTGCATGCCGGTCAGCAGGTCGAAGACGCGCTCGCCGGAGCGGACCTCCTGGTGGAAGGTCGAGACCAGCGATTTTTGCGCCCAGGCGGATTGCGCGCCCCAGGGCGTGCTGAGCACCACGTCGTCCAGCGCGGCGGAGATCACGTAGTGGGCGGCGCGGATTTCCTCCGCCGTCGCGCCGGAATCGCGCGCATCGGCCTCGAAGGCGCGCAGCGCCCGAAGCGCACGCTCGCGCAGCTCCTCGACGGGCGGCTGGCCCGCGACGCCGGCATTGGCGAGGCGCGCGAGAATCTGGAGCAGCGGCGAGGCGGCAGCGGCGAGCGGCCCGGGGCCGACCTTGGGCAGCGCCTCGGCCTCGCCCGCCAGCCGCGGCGCGGCGGCGCCGGGCGCGGCCTGCGGCGGTGGAGGCGCCGCGCCCTGCGGCGCGCTCGCCACCGGCCGTTGCGCCCCGCGTCCTACGACGGTGCGGTCGTTGTCGTCGGGTTCACCGAACGGGTTGTCGCTCATGCCACCCTCGCGGAGGTCTCGTTATGGCTCATGCCCGGATCGCCCAGAGGCTGAGACGGAGGTTCGGGAAATCGCCGGAGACGTGGATCGCGAAGCCGCCGCTGGTCTGCATCTGCTGCCAGTGCGGCGAGCCGCGATCGAGCTCGAAATAGACGGCGCCCGCATGGAACGGGATCTGCCGCGGCGCGACCGGCAGCGGGCGCACGATGATGCCGGGCAGCGCCACGTTCACCAGCTCGCGGATGTGCTCGACGGCGCCGATCTTCACCTGGTTAGGGAATTGCCGGCGGATGGTCTCGCCGGGGATGTCGGACATGACCGTCATCACGAACTGGCCGGCGCGCAGCAGGTTCCGGTCGAGGATGGGGCCGACGCGCACGCCGTGGCTGCGCTCCTGCAGCGGGATCTCGACGGCGTTGGTCTCCAGCACCGCGGAGAGGCTGCGGCGGAGGTCGGCGATGACCGGCGCGAAGCTGCGCTGCAGGTCGTCGTGGCGATAGGCGGGGTAGGTGGTCGCCTTCTTGTCCGGCGCGGTGAAGGTCGCGAGCTCGCCCGCGATCTGGATCAGCGTTCCGTAGAGCGTCTCGGGATGCACGTTGCCGGCGTCGGCGTAATGCGCGAGCAGCGGCAGGCAGCGGTTCACCGTCTGGAGGAGAAGAAAGTCGGCGACCTCGGCCACGCCGCGCGCGCCGGGCTGCGAGAGCCGGGCGCCCAGCGCCTCGGCGCGCTGGCCGAGCATGCCCACCAGCTCGCCCAGCACGTTGGAGAGCGGCGGCACGGCGGAGACGCGCAGGCAGGGCGGGATGAAGCGGTCGTCCACCACCACGCGGCGGTCGGCCTGGACCTCGACGATGCGGGCCAGGCCGAGGCAGGTGAAGCCGGCGCGTTCCTCGCTTTCCAGCATGTAGCGCAGCCGCGGGCGGCCGACGGCGAGCTCGGCGGGCAGCGTGGCATCGGAATGCGTGTCGTAGGCCTCGAAGGCGCGCAGGCCGTAGCGCGCGGCCGCACCTTCGGGACCGTCCGTCGCGGTCACCTCGGGGCTGCCGGGCTGGCGCACGGGCAGGGCCAGATAGACGATCTGGTTGCGCGTCCCCTCCAGCAGGTCGAGCGGCGCGGGCTGGTCGGCCGTGCCGGGGATGGCGAAGGGCGTGCCGTCCTCCAGCACGCCGGCGATGTTGGACAGCGCGAACTTTCCCGCGCCCAGGAGGTCGCGGTCGAGCGCGATCTCGGTCACGCCCCAGGGATGCGGGCGCAGCGGCGCGCTGCGCGCCTGGAGCAGGTGCTCGAAGTACCGGTCCTGCTGCTGGTAGTGCTGGGCCCGGAGGAACATGCCCTCCTGCCAGACGACCTTGTCGTTCCAAGCCATGCCGCGAGACATTCCCCCGAAAGTGCCGGCCCCGGAGGGGCCAGATGTGGTCAGCGGCCGCCGCGCGCGGCCTCTTCATAGGCGCGGGCGAAAGCCTTGCCGAAAGCGCTGTCGAAATCGTCCTCGAACTGGTCGGTCACCTGCTGGTGCAGACGCTTGTAGGCCTCCCAGAGCTTCTTCTCGCGCGCGCCGGGCATCAGCCCGCCGCTGGTGATCTCGCCCTCCAGCGGCGCCGGCGCGAGGCGCGCGAGCAGCGCCTTGGCCGCCGCCTGCGTGGCCGCCAGCGTGGCGAGCTGGTGCGCCGTCAGGTCCTGCACCGTCTCGCGGATCGCGGCGGGGCCGCCGCGCGGCGCGGTGAGCAGGGCCTGGACGGCGGCATCGTCGTCGGCCGCGAACTTCACGGGGTTGTTGCCGGCGGCGCGGAGCATGGTCTGCTCGATGCGGAACTCGCGCTTCACGTCGGCGCGGGCGATGAGCAGGGCGCGCATCCCGGAGACGGCCGCGCGCAGCACCACGCCGGCGGAGTTCAGCGCGGCCGCGGGGTCGAGGCCCGGGGGAGGCGGCGGCAGGCCGGCCGCCTGGAAGACGATGGCCAGCGCGGCCTGCAGGTCGCCGCCGGCCGGGGCTGGGGACGGGGCGGCGGGCGTGACGTTGACTGCGACGGTCACCGCCGGCGCCGGTGGCGGAGGCGGCGGCACGTCGAGGAAGGGATCGGCGGATCGCACGGGAGCCGGCGCGGGAGGGGCCGGCGGCGGCTGGTGGGCGAAGGGATCCGGCGCCGAGGGGCGCGGCGCGTGCGTGGGCGGCGGCAGGTCCGCGAAGGGATCGCCCAGGGGAGGCGCAACGGGAGCCGCGGCCGGGGGCGGCGCGTCGGCGAAGGGATCGGGCAGCGGCGGTGGCGCGGCGGCCGGCGGTGCGGCCACGGGCGCGAGATCCGCGAAGGGATCCGACAGGGGGGCGGCTGGCCGCGCCGGAGGCGGGGAGGCCGGCGCTCCGAGATCGGCAAAGGGATCGCCCAGCGGCGCGGCGGGCCGCGCGGCCGGCGGATCGGCGAAGGGGTCGGCCAAGGGGGCGGGGATTGGCGCGGCCGGCCGGGGCGGCGGGGCGGCCGGCGCGGCGAAGGGATCGGCCTGCCGCGCGGCGGGCGCGCCGAAGCCGGGCGGGGCGTCGGCGAAGGGATCCGGCAGGTGGGCGAAAGGATCGCCCGCCGCCGCGGCGGGCTTCGGCGCCACCGGCGCGTCCCAGTTGGTCGGCAGCAGGTCGGGCATGGTGGCCCGCGGCGGGGTGAAGACGTCGTTCGTGCTGGGACGGTGGTCGGGCATGACCGGGCCGTGATCGTCCGGCGCGAAGGGATCGAAGTCCGACGGCAGCAGCGGCGCATGGCCCGAGGGCGCGCTGTCCCCCGGCGAAAGCCCCGGCAGCGGCGCGGAGAAGATGTCGGAGACCGGGGCGGCGGGCGGCGCCATGGGGTCGGGCACGGCGGCCGCGGACTGCCAGCGGCCCTCGCCGTAGCCGGCCTCCTCCTCGACGCGGCACTCGATCTCGTAGGAGCCGAGCCGCAGCCGGTCGCCGTCGCGCAGCACGCGCACCTGGTCGCGGCCCACCGGCTCGGCGCCGCTGTTCAGGAAGGTGCCGTTGGTCGAGAGGTCGCGCACCTGCCAGGCGCCCGAGAGGTACTCCACGGCGCAATGCCGCTTGGAGAGGACGCGGTCGGGGTCGCGCAGGGGCCAGTCGCATTCGGTGCCGCGGCCCATGACGTATTCGCCGCCGGGCACGCGCCGCTGCTCAGGGATGGCCTGCTCCGGACAGCGAAGGACGGACAGGACAAGCACCATGCGACGTTCTTTCTCACCCTTCGGCGGCGCCCTGACGGGCGCGTTTCAGGCACTTTTTACATCGGCTTGCGCCGTGACAGTAGGCGTTGCGCCGGACGATCGCGTCAAGCGCAGCCCCGTGACCGCTCGTCGCGACCGCCGAGGCCAGCACCCCTCGAACACGCGGCGCGGAGATGCCGCCCGGCGTTCGATGGGCAGGAAACCACTACCCGATCAGCACCGTCGGCGCGCCCAGGACGATCACGCCGCCATGCGCCGTCATGTCGCCCATGCGGGCGGCAGGCAGGCCCCCGATGAGGACGGTGAAGCTGCCCAGCACGATGACGTCGGGCGGGCCTACGCAGACGCACATGTCGGTGACCCGGGCCGCCGGCAACCCGCAGACCAGGACAGGGATGCCGCCCGGCGGCAGGATCGGTCCGCCGACATGCGGAACCGGGCCGGTGAACATCGGGCAGACATGCATGTCGCTCACGCGCGCGGCGGGCTGTCCCATCAGGGCTTCTCCGGTTCGAGGCGCCCGGCGCCGCCGCCGGCGATGTCGCGCGCGGATTGCAGGAAGCGCTGGAAGCGGTCCTCGGCCTTCTCCGGCGCGATGCGCGTCGCGGCGAGGATGATCGCCCCCGCCACCGCCACGCCCGTGAGGTGGTCGGCCGGCGGCACGACCGGCTGGCCCTCGGGCGCCATGCTGCCGCCCGACCAGAAGGCGGCGACGGCCGCCCAGGCCTCGGGGCTGCGGAAGCCGCCCTTCTGCGCGACCTCCATGGTGGCGCGGCGCGCGGCCTCGTCGGGCTTGCGCACCCAGGTCTCGGCGGCGGCCAGCGCCTCGGCGTCGCAGGCGGGCGATTCGGGCACCGGCACGGCGCGGGCGCACATGCAGGCCCACCACACCGCCTCGCGCTTGGGCAGGGCATGGGCGACGAGGCGCAGCGCGTCCGGCATGCGGCCGGCCTCGGCGAGGCGGGCGACGCCCGCGGCGGCGTCGGGCAGCCCCGCCACGAGGGAGGCGCCGGGCGCGTCGAGCTCCAGCCGCGGCAGCAGCGGCTCGAGGGCGGTGGTGAGCTTGTTGGGGGCGGAGGTGCTCATGTCAGTTGATCATCACCAGGCCGCCTTTGACGACCATCATCGCATCGGCCTTGTGATTGGCCATGAGCCCGTGCGTGTCGAGCTGCAGCGTGGCGTCCACCTTGATCATCATGCCGTTGATCGTGACGCCCATCTGGTCGATGACGATCTTGCTCTGCCCGACCTTGAGGGTGATGGACTGCATCGCCTCCATGGTGATGGCGCCGAGCGAGGCCTTGGTGTCGATGTTGCCCATCTTCACCAGCGTGCTCTGGTTGCCCATGTCCACCTTGGTGTCCATGTTGCCCATCTTCACCGTCAGCGCTTCGTTGCCCTGGGTGACGGTGGCCGTGCGGTCGAGCTTCACGGTCTCGGTGTGCTTGCCGTCCACCGTCTCGGTGCGGTTGTTCTTCACCGTCTCCGTGCGGTCGTTCTTGATGAGAAGGGTCATGTCCTTCTCGGCCTGGATGTTGATCTCCTCCGAGCCCTTCTTGTCCTCGAAGCGCAGCTCGTTGAAGTTCGACGCGCCGCCGCCCTTGCTCGACTTCGTCTTGATGCCCGACTGCGTCTTGTTGGCGGGCAGCGAATAGATCGGCTTCTGCTCGGCGTTGTAGACGCTGCCGATGGCGATCGGCCGGTCCGGGTCGCCCTCCTCGAAGGCGATCAGCACCTCGTCGCCGACGCGCGGCAGCGTCCAGGAGCCGCCCCATTTCCCGGAAAAGCTCTGCGCCACGCGCACCCAGCAGGAGGAGGTGTCGTCCTTCTTGCCGGCGCGGTCCCAGAGGAAATGCACCTTGATGCGGCCGTACTCGTCGCAATGGATCTCCTCGCCGGAGGGGCCGGTGACGATGGCGCTGTGCAGCCCGACCATGGGCGGGCGCGGGCGCGGATCGGCGGGGCGCCAGGGGCGGTCGGCCGGCATCAGCACGAGGCTGTTGCTGTAGCCGGAGGTGCCGCCGCCCGAGAGATGGGTCTCGTCGAAGGCCTCGTGCCGCGCCGAGGCGACGAGCCAGGTGACGGCCGCCGTCACGTCGATCCCGCCCTGCACCTTGAGCCGGCCGCCGGCGAAGACGGTGGGGTCGTTGCCGGTGGCCGTGATGCGGTCGGCGACGGTCTCGTAGGTCTCCATGCCGAGCTTGGAGAGGTCGCCCTCCGGCCGCACGGCCTGGCCGCCGGGCCAGCGGTAGATCTCGTACTTCGAGGCGTTGGGCGTGCCGAGGATGCTGCCCGTCTGCTTCTGCAGCAGCGTGTTGGGCTTCAGCCCGTCGAAATCCTCGGCGACCATCTTGCCCGGCTGCAGCGAGGAGACCGGCTTCCAGTCGGTCAGCGTGCCCACGCTGCCGGCATCGGAGCGGACCACCTGGGGAGAGCCCGGTATCATCGGGTAGTCGCTGTTGGCGCCGCAGATCACCAGCGTGTGCTCGCCGGCCTTGTGCTCGAAGAAGTAGCCGCAGCCGGCCTCGTCCAGCATGCGCTGGGCGAAGTCGAGGTCGGTCTCGTTGAACTGCACGCAGTAGGTGCGCGGGCTTGATGGCACCGACCCGCCCCAGCGCACCGGGGCGACGCCGCTGTCGCCGAGGACGGCGGTGACGATGTCCTTGGCCGACTTGTCCTGGAAGATCCGGCAATCCGCCGTGCGCGAGAGGTGCCAGAGGTTCGGCACCACCTCGAGCCGATAGGCCGCAAGCCCGCGGCCGAAGGCGCCGATGCGCGAGAAGGCGCGGACGATGCCGTGGAAGTGGCGCGGCTCCACATGGCCGACCTTGACCGAGCAGGTGACGGGCTTGCCGATGAGCGAGGAGGGCTGGAGGTCCATCTCCTGGCTGATCACCTCGGCGGTCAGCGTGAAGGGCCGGCCGATCGTCTCCTGCACCGACAGGCGCCGGAGAATCAGCTTGTCGGCTCCGAGCGGAGACGTGATCTCCAGCAGCCGATCGGCGTGCGACAGGTTCAACACGTCGCTCAAAGAAGGCGTTCCCCAGGAGTAGTGGCCGTGACCTTAGAGCGCCCGGCGCAGGACCCCGACAGAAAATTTGTCATGTCTATCGCGCCACGACGCCCATCGGGAACGAGCGCAGTTCGCGCTGCGCCGTGCGGAAGACCGCATCCTGCCGGTGCTGCTTCTCGGCCGCGAGCACGGGCACGCGCCGCGTGACCCATTCGCCGAGCGCCAGGGCGGAGACATGCCCCTCGCTGTCCGTCGCGGCACGGCCGCTCATCGCCTCGCGGATGGCGAAGGCGAAGACGCCGTTGCGGTCGTCGTAGCTGTCCAGCGCCTCCTGCACGGAGGTGCTGGCGGCGAGCAGGAAGCGGCCGGTCTCGTTGCCGAGCGCGGCGAGGCTGTCGATCGTCACCTGTCCCGCATGGCAGGTGTCGATGAAGAGGAAGCCGTCCCTGGCCCGGATTCGCGCGAGGGCGGAGACCAGCGTGCCCTCGTCCAGCGAGGTGCGGCGCAGCGCGTCCCAGTTGGCGGTGCTGGTGGTCTCGTGCGGCAGGAAGAGGAAGCGCCGGTCGGGCTCGGTCCGCACGCCGTGGCCGGCGAGGTAGAGCACGAAGGTGTCCTCCGGCCGCGCCACCTGGGCCGCCGACGCCAGCGCCGCGAGGATATTGGCGCGCGTCGCCTCGCGGTTGGTCAGCACCGTCGAGATGACCTCGCGGAAGACGCCCTGGGCGCGGCTGCGCAGGGTCTCGACCACGCTGCGGGCATCGGCGACGGCGAAGCGCAGGTTGAGCTCGGCCAGCTGGTACTGGTCCACGCCGACCGCGACCAGGATCAGGCGGCCCGCGCCCGGCGGGGGCGCGGCCTCGCCGGGGCGGCGGAGCTCCAGCGTGGGCCCCTCGGCGAAGAGGGTGCGGTCGTCGGCATAGAGGCGGGCCGCGACGCGGTTGGGCCCGGGGTCCAGCGGGACCTCGACGGAGTTCTGCCCGGGCACGGCCACGCTGCGCACGGCGATCCGGTCGTTCACCATGACGTCGAGCGGGCCGAGGCCGAGGCCGCGGTCGGCGGTGCTGAAGGTGAGGCGCAGCGCGCTGGCGCCGGCCGGCAGCTCGGCGCCGCCCCAGGCCACGGGGGCGCAGGCCTCGCCGATCACGGCGCAGGCCTGGCCGGCGGCCAGGGTCGGCAGGCGGCCGATGCGCGCGCGCACCTCGCCCAGCTCGTTCATGCGCGCCTGGGCCGGGCCGGTGTCGCCGAGCAGCCGGGCGCGCACGGCGGCCGGCGCGTAGAGCGCGCGGTAGGCCTGCTGGAAGCTCGCCCATTCCGGCGTCTGGCCGCGGCCGTTGTTGAGGTGGACGCCCACCAGCTCCTGCCCGCCCTGGGGCGCGTGGTCGAAGAGCCCCTCCGGCGTCCAGGCGACCCAGCGGCGGGCATCGGCATGGACGAAGAGGGCGCCGCGCTCGCGGATGTGATCGGTGACCTCGAACCACCGGATGGTGCCGTCGCCGAGCTCCGCCACGGCGAGGCCCTCCACCGCCACCACGCCCCAGACCGTGCCGGGCATGGGGAGCTGGTCGAGCAGCCGGCCCGAGCGGTCGAAGAGGCGCAGATGCGTGTCGGTGCCCAGGAGGAAGGAATCCTCCCTGGGCAGGATGGCGAGGCTGCGGCTGTACTCGCCCTCGGCGAGGCGCAGCGGCTGGCCGTTCAGGCGCGGCCGGTCGCGGTTCTGCCAGTCGGTGACGACGAGGCGCCCCCCTGGCGTCGAAGGCTGCTGGCGGGCCGGCAGCAGGTCGCGGCCCTCATCCGTCGAGAGCTGGCCCGACTGGCCGTCGAAGACCAGGGGAGGCGCGCCCGGCCGCAGCACGAAGCGCACGCGCTGCCCGTCGGGGCTGGCGGCGAGCCATTCGGAGGTGTTGCGGAAGTCGCCGCCGGGCGGGCTCGGCGCCTGCACCACCGAGCCGTCGGGCGCGATGCGCCCCCAGCCGGGATCGGCCGCGGCATAGGCGAGGCCGCCCTGCGGCAGCGGCAGGAGGTGCGAGATGGCGTCCCGGGCGGCGGGGATGTCGCGCGCCGGGCCCAGGCCGAAATCCGACCAGCGGCGGATGACGAAATTGGCCGCGCCCGGCGCGCCGCCCGACCGCCGCGCATAGCCGCCGGCATAGAGCTGCACGCCGCCGCGCGCGTCGGAGGCCCAGGTCACGGCCGGCAGGCCCTCGCCCTGGAGCCAGGTCGCGTCGGGCACCAGCACGGTGCGCAGGTCGGTGGCCTGGAGGACCTCGACGCGCAGCCGGTCCTCGAAGCCGATGGCCAGCAGCGCGCCGTCCGGCGACCAGGCGAGGCCGTAGGGCCGCCCGCCCTGCACCGGCGCCCGCTCGACCACCTTGCGGCCCGAGGCGTCGTAGACCCGCACCTTCCCGTCGGCCGAGGTGGCGGCGAGGCGGCCGGCGCTGTCGAAGGCGACCATGCGGGCGGGGCCCATCCAGCCCGCGCTGTCCTCGGCGAGCTGGCGGCCGTTGCGCGCGTCCCAGATGCGGATGCCGGAGCGTCCGCCCAGCGCGGCCGCGATCCGCGTGCCGTCCGGCGAGACGGCGAGGTGGAAGACCGGCGCCGGCTGGTTGGGCAGCCGCGCCAGCAGGCGGCCGCTCGAGGTCTCGAAGACGTAGATGGCGAAGGAGCCGTCCCAGGAACGGCCGGTGTAGCCGGCGGCGATGGCGCGGGTGCCGTCCGGCGTCAGCGCGACGGCGTAGAGCTCGCCCTCCTCGCGGTCGCCGATGGGCGGGCGCAGCACGCCGATCGGCGTGCCGTCGGGCAGCGCCCAGAGGCGCAGCGTCTTGTCGTCGGAGACGGAGGCGAGGATGCGCCCCGTCGCGTCGGTGGCGAGCCGGGCGACGGGCGCGATATGCGCCGCCGCTTCGACCCGCAGGATGGGCGCCTGCGGCGGCTCCTGGGCATGCGCCCCCGCTGCGAGGGCGAGTCCCGCCGCGACGACAGCCGCGAAGAGCCGGCGCAAGGCCGGTCTCAGCTCGTCAGTTCGAAGCCGCCGCCGGCCGCGGCCAGGCGCTCGGCATTCCCGACGCTCTCGGAGAAGTTGTCGCGGCGGGAGATGTTGGTCGCCGCCAGCGAGCGCACGTCGGTGCCGCCCTCGGGCGGCGTCGCCGAGGCCACGCGCTGACCGCGCGGCGCGGCGGGGAAGGCGTCGGCCGGGGCGTAGCCGCGCACGCCGGAGGCGGTCTCGACCTGAACGTAGCCGGCCGGGCCGGGGCGGGTCGCGACGACCTCGCGCGGGTTGATCTGCGCGATCTCGGCGCTGCCCGCATCGGGCCGGAACTTCACGGCGACGGCGCGGCGCGGCGCGATGCGGACCGGCTGCGGCCGGCTGTAGCTCGCCACCACCGCGGCCTTGCCGCCGGGCAGGGCGCTGTCGAAGGCGGCGTCGAACTGGGCGCCGCGGCCGGTGATGCTCTGGTTGATGCGCTGGGCCACCTGGATGTCGCCCTGGAAGCGGGCGCGGATCTCGGCGAGCTGCGCCTGGGCGACGTCGCGGCTGAGGCGGCCGGCCTTGTAGGCGTCGCGCACGGTCGCCGCCGTGCGGAGGCGGCAGTCGGACAGCTGGTCGAAGGCGATCTGGGTGCGGTCGAGCTGGGCGTTCTCGCGCGAGAGGTCGCTGCTCATCTGGGCGAAGATGCCGGCCTGGTCGCGCGCCTGGCGCTGCAGGGCCGAGTAGTAGCCGACGGCCGCGCCGGTCGCGCCGCCTACGGCCGCGCCGATCAGCGCGCCCTGCCAGTTGCCGGAGGCGAGGCCGCCGACCAGGGCACCGCCGAGGGCGCCGACGGCGGCACCCTGCAGGATGTCCTCGCCGTAGTAGTCGCCGGTGCTGTCGAGGGCGACGAGGTACTGGCGGCAGACGTCGCGCCCGTCATCCGCGCCGATGCGGCCGGCCTGCGTGGTCACGCAGCCCGCGAGCATGACGGTCGCAGTGAGGAGCGCGGTCGCGCGGAGGAGCGGACGGCTGGCCATGGCGGTTCATCCCTAACGCAAGAGAATTGCATGGTAATGCGGGCAATTGGAAGCGCCTAGCGGGGATTACGCGCCGTGCGACCAACGCGACAAAAGCCGATGCGACGAGGGTCAGTCCTCGGGGTCGGGGCGCGGCATGTCCCGGAAATAGGGAACGACCTTGCCCTGGACCTTCATGGTCAGCGGCAGGCCGTTGCGGCCGACCGCCTTGCCGACGACGAGGCGGACCCAGCCTTCGCTGACGCAGTATTCGTCGACATTGGTCTTCTCGACTCCCTTGAAGATGATGCCGACGCCGCGCTCCAGCGCGGCGGCATCATGGAAAGGGCTCTTCGGATCGCTGGCGAGGCGGTCGGGGGGCGTGGCGGGCCTGGTATCGTCGGACATGGTCGCCCTCCTAGCGCAGAAGGCGGGCGCTTGGGAATTCGCCCGGTTGGCGGCGGCCGCGGGGCTGTCATGATGGCCGGCACGTCATCGAAGAGATTCCCAGCATGTCGCAAAGCCACTCTCCAAGCCACTCTCCAAGCCACTCTCCCCTGGGCCGCTTCCGCAACGCCCCTGCCATCCGCGCGCCGCGCGGCCTCGAGATCACCTGCCGCCAGTGGACCACCGAGGCGGCGATGCGGATGCTGATGAACAACCTCGACGACGAGGTGGCGGAGAAGCCGGGCGAGCTGGTCGTCTATGGCGGCATCGGGCGCGCCGCGCGCGACTGGGACAGCTACGAGCGGATCGTCGGCGCACTGAAGAAGCTGGAGGGCGACCAGACGCTGCTGGTGCAGTCGGGCAAGCCGGTCGGCGTGTTCCGGACCCACAGCCATGCGCCGCGCGTGCTCATCGCCAATTCCAACCTCGTGCCGGCCTGGGCGAACTGGCAGCACTTCAACGAGCTCGATCGCAAGGGGCTCATGATGTACGGCCAGATGACGGCCGGCTCCTGGATCTACATCGGCAGCCAGGGGATTGTGCAGGGCACGTATGAAACCTTCGTGGAAGCGGGGCGCCAGCATTTCGGCGGATCGCTGGCGGGGCGCTGGATCCTCACCGGCGGGCTCGGCGGGATGGGCGGGGCGCAGCCGCTGGCGGGCGTCTTCGCCGGCGCCTGCGTGCTGGCGGTGGAGTGCCAGCCCTCGCGCATCGAGAAGCGGCTGGAGACGAGGTACCTCGATTATCGCGCCGACGATCTCGACCAGGCGCTGGAGATGATCCGCAAGGCGACCGCGGAGAAGAAGGCGATCAGCGTCGGCCTCCTCGGCAATGCGGCGGAGGTGTTTCCGGAGCTGGTGCGCCGCGGCGTGGTGCCGGACATCGTGACCGATCAGACCAGCGCGCACGATCCCGGCAACGGCTACCTCCCCGCGGGCTGGACGCTCGACGAATGGGCCACGAAACGCGAGAGCGACCCGGCGGCCGTCTCGGCGGCCGCCAAGCGCAGCATGGTCGCGCATGTGCAGGCCATGCTGGACTTCCAGAAGATGGGCTCGGCCGTGCTCGACTACGGCAACAACATCCGCCAGATGGCGAAGGACGAGGGTCTCAAGAACGCCTTCGACTTTCCGGGCTTCGTGCCCGCCTATATCCGCCCGCTCTTCTGCCGTGGCGTCGGACCCTTCCGCTGGGCCGCGCTCTCCGGCAACCCCAACGACATCGCGAAGACCGATGCGAAGGTGCGGGAGCTGATGCCGGAGGACACGCATCTCCACCGCTGGCTCGACATGGCGAAGGAGCGCATCGCCTTCCAGGGCCTGCCGGCGCGCATCTGCTGGGTGGGCCTGGGCGACCGCGACCGGATCGGGCTGGCCTTCAACGAGATGGTGGCGCGCGGCGAGATCGGGCCCATCGTCATCGGCCGCGACCACCTGGACAGCGGCAGCGTCGCCTCGCCGAACCGCGAGACGGAGGCGATGCGGGACGGCTCCGACGCCGTCTCCGACTGGCCGCTGCTGAACGCGCTGCTCAACACGGCGAGCGGCGCGACCTGGGTCTCGCTGCACCATGGCGGCGGCGTGGGCATGGGCTACAGCCAGCATGCGGGCATGGTGATCGTGGCCGACGGCACGCCGGAGGCGGCGGAGCGGCTGGCGCGCGTGCTGTGGAACGACCCGGCCACGGGCGTGATGCGTCACGCCGATGCGGGCTACGAGATCGCGCTGGACTGCGCGCGGGAGAAGGGGCTGGAGCTGCCCGGCATCCTGCGCTGACCTGCCGAAAGCTCTGCCCTTTCGGTCCTGGGAGCGGCTGCGGCTCTGGCGCGACCGTGAAACCGGGCCATCGCCGTGCCGTTTGTCGGACGGCGTGATCCCGGTCCAGGGTGGACCCTGGACATCGGCGCCAGCCGCGTCGAACGCGAAACGGATGACCAGGAGCCCCCGAGATGTCCGATTACGATCTCTACTATTGGTCCGTGCCGTTCCGCGGTCAGTTCGTGCGCGCTGTCCTGGCCTGTGCCGGCAAGAGCTGGACCGAAGGCGGGGACGCCGCGATCTCCGAATTGATGGGCGGGCCGGTGAAGGACATGCCGGTTCCGTTCACGGGGCCGCCCCTGCTGGTCGACAGGAAGGCGGATTTCGCCATCGCCGAGATGCCGGCCATCCTTCTCTATCTGGGCGAGACGCTGGACCTCATGCCCGCCACCCCCGCCCTGCGCGCCCTGACCATGAAGATCGTCAACGACGCGAACGACGTGATCGACGAGATCACCCTGGATGGCGGCCGGGAGATGTGGACGGAAAAGCGCTGGCACGACTTCGTCCCGCGCCTGAGGAAGTGGATGTCGCTCTGGGAAGAGACCGGGCGCCGCCATGGCCTCAAGAAGAGCTCCGGCTTCCTCCTGGGCGGCAAGGCGCCGGCTGTCGCCGACATCGTGACGGCCACCCTGTGGTCGACCATGGCCGACCGCTTCCGCAAGATCGCGGAGATCCTCGAGCAGACCGCGCCCATGACGGCGGCCCTGACGCGGCGGGTCGCCGCGCTGCCGCCGATGGCCGGGCTCGCTGCCCGGGCGCGGGAAGACTACGGCGACGCCTATTGCGGCGGCCGGATCGAGGCCTCGCTGCGCAAGGTTCTCGACGCCTGAGGCTATCGGGGAGCCAAGGCTCCCCCTTGGTCAGCGCGCCGGCGGCCGCGCCAGCCCCAGCGTCCGGGCCACCTCGCCGAGCGCCTCGTACTCGGCCCGCATCGCGCGGCCCATGTCGTCGCCGAAGAGCGGGGCCAGCGTGGCGCCCTGCGCGTCCATCGCCTCGCGGAAGCGCGGCGTGCGCATCGCGGCGCCGAAGGCCTCGTTGATCTTCGCCATGCGGTCGGCCGGGATACCGACGGGCGCGATCATGCCCCACCAGATGGTCACCGCCATGTCGCCCAGGCCGATGCTGTCGAGGCCGGCGCCGTCGGGGGCGGCCGGATGGCCCTCGCGCGTCGTCAGCAGCAGGCAGCGCGTGCTGGCGTTGCGGATGGCCGGCATCGCGCCGACGATCGAGCCGCCGTAGAAGGTGATGTGCCCGCCGAGGAAGGCCGGCAGCGTCTGGCCCGCGCCCTGGAAGGGCACCGTCGTCATCTCCAGGCCGAGGCGGCGCAGGATGCGCTCGACGCCCAGATGCATCACGCCGCCCAGCCCCTCATTGCCCCAGGTGTAGGTGTTGGGGTGCTCGCGGATCTGCGAGATCATCTCGGGCAGGCTGCGCGCGGGGAAGTCGGGCTTGGCGCAGAGCGCGAAGGGCGAGTAGCCCACGGTGAAGACCGGGGCCATCTGGTCGATCGTGTAGCGCGCCCCCAGCGTGTGCGGCGCGGCCGTGATCGGCGTGTTCCAGATGAAGCCGAGCGTGTGCCCGTCCGGCCGGGAGTCGATCACGTACTGCACGCCGATGGTGCCGCTGGCGCCGGGCCGGTTCTCGACGATGATCGGCTGGCCGAGCGAGCTGCCGACGATCTCCTGCAGCACGCGCGCGAAGATGTCGGTGCCGCCGCCGGGATTGATCGGCACGATGATGCGGATCGGACGGTCCGGGAAGGACTGCGCCGCGGCGGGGCGCGGCAGGAATGGCATCAGGGAGAGGGCGGCGAGTCCCAGAATGGCGAGCCTGCAACGCATGGACGTCTCCTTATAAGGACGGAATGACGCGCAGATTGCGCCCCGGCCACGGGTTTTGAAAGGGAAGCAGGGTTTCCGATGCTTGTCCGCGGCTCCATACTTGCTCAGCGAACATGCAGAGGCCGCCATGAAACTGATCGACCTGAGCCGCGAGATCCACCACAAGGCCCAGCGGCTGGTGAACCACCCGACCATCGAGGTCTATCCCTTCAGCACGCATGACGAGAAGCGCGTGGCCGACGGCTACGAGTTCTCCTCGGCGACCATGGTGCTGCACATGGGCGACCATGGCGGCACCCATGTCGACGCGCCCGTGCATTTCGACGAGAAGCCTGGCGCCATGACCATCGACCAGATGCCGCTCGAGACCTTCTTCACCGAGGCCGTCTGCCTCGACCTCACCCATGTGCCTGACAGGACCGACATCACGATCGCCCATCTGGAGGCGGCGGAGAAGGCGGCCGGCATCACCATCCAGCCGAAGGACACGGTGCTGCTCTACACGGGCTTCTACAAGCGCGCGACCGGGACGGAGGGCTACATCACCGACTTCCCCGGCCTCACCAAGGAGAGCGCGACCTGGCTGGGGAAGAAGGGCATCACGGCGTTCACGGTGGAATCCGTCAGCCCCGGCCGCCCGGGCCGGAACAATTTCGAGGTCCACCACGTCTGCCGCGACATGGGCTTCACGCATTACGAGGGCGTGATCAACCTCGACAAGGTCGCGGGCAAGGGCCGCTTCCGCTTCATCGCCTTCCCGCTGAAGATCCGGGGCGGCACGGGCAGCCCGGTGCGGCCCGTCGCCTGGCTGGACGAATAGGCGGGGCGCTCAGGCCGACGCCGACGTCAGGCCCCAGATCTCTTCCAGGAGCTCGAACCGGCCCAGCGCCGGCCCCTTCGGCGGCTTGCGCATGAAGAGGCCGGTGGCCTGCACCAGATCCTCGCCGAAATCCTGCATGACCTTGGCCGAGGGCGGGATGATCCGGCGCAGGCTGAGGCCGGAGCTGTCCAGGAGATCGAGGATGTCGCCGATCGGCTTCTGCTTCTTGTAGAGCGGATAGAAGTGGAAGAGGACCTCGACGCCGAGGACCTTGTCCAGCACGTCGCCGAAGCCACGGAGCGCGTTGTACTCGAAGCCGGGGGCCCGGATGCGGATCACATCCGGCGCCGTGGCCCCAGCGGTCCGGGCGAGGCTGTCGAACCGGCAGGTCTCGATCTTCTCTTCCGACAGGAGGGCGAAGCTGGCGGCCGCGGCATAGGGCTTGAGGCGCTGGAAATCGGGCTTGAAGATCGAGCTCTGGGCCTTGTCCTTCGTGACGTGGAAGGGGCTTGTCCCGTTCCGGTCGCTGAGGGCCTTGCCGATCACCTGATGGCCGTCCGCCGCCGGCAGCTTGGCCTGGAGGCCGGCCGCCGCGGCGGAATCGGGCACGAAAGCCGTGATCTGCAGGCCTTCGGCGAAATACTGCCAGGCGGGCTCGCCCAGGGTCGGCAGGCCCGTCTGCACGACGCGCAGCCGGTCGGCGGGAGAGGGCGTCCAGCGCGGCTGGACGACCTCGACCTGGAGGTCCTTCAGCTCGAACTGCGGGGCATTGGTCCCGGTGTAGTTGGCCGTCTTGTTGACGAGGCCGATGATGATCCTCGGCTCATGGTTGAAATACAGCACGTCCAGCTGCATCCACCCGGAGGCGTCCTTGTGGATGGAGCACTCCTTCAGGTCGGCGTCGTCGGACCGCTGGATCGCGCCGTCCTGCCCGACCTGGAGGGGGACAGTGCCCAGCCTGGTCTGCACGCAGAACGCGGCCGTTCCCTTCTCGACGGGGCGGAGGAGGACGCGGAGCCGGAGGGTGGAGCGGGCGACGTCACGATCAAGGAAGTCGATGACCTGCCAGCCGCGGGCAGAGGAATCCGAAAGAACATGGACGCCATCCGCGGCGGGCTTGAGGCGGGCACTGTTACGCTGGCGGGCAACACTGAGATCATAGGCTTGCATCAATGACAGCCTCCAGATGCATATCAACTCATGTGTACTATCCAGTATCAAGCCGGCGTCAATGCTTTAGGCGTGATATTTCAGTGATTTGGGGAGGTTATGCGGCGCTGCGGCACAGGCGTGCTCAAAGCGTGTTCAATCCTAGGTTGAATTGCCGTGGGGGCGGGCAGAACGTCCGGCCTCAGGTGCCGACGCTGCGCCTTGGCAGCCCGGACAGATCCTGCGCCGCCATCCAGCCGGGGCCACCCTGCGCCACCCACAGCGAGGCCGCAAGCGCCGCGAAGCCGCGATGCGCGATGAGGTCGGCCTCGCCGAAAGTGCTTCTCGCGGCGTTGGCGCAGATCAGCACGCCGAGGTAGTCGCCCTTCCACATCAGCGGCGCGAAGATCGAGGAGCCGGCCCGGAAGCTCTGCAGGATCTTCACGAAGCTGGCATGCAGCGCCGTGTCGCGCAGCAGCATGGGCTGGTGCGTGTGCGCGACCTCGCCCGGATGGCCCAGCTCGATGTCCACGAGCTCGTGATACTGCTCCGGCGCGAAGTTCACGGGTGCCACGATCATGTGGTGCCGCCCGTCGGCCGTGCGCATGAAGGCGGTGCAGGCGGCGCCGACCCTGGGCGGCGGATCCTCGCGGAAGGCGTTGGGACGCAGCGCGGCGGCGGGATCGCCGAGCAGCGCGGGCAGGGCGCGCGTGATGGCGTAGAGCGCCTCCTCCGGCCCCTTCGCCGCCGCGCCCTCGGCCGCGATCCGAGCAAAGCCCGCGAAGAGTTCCATGCCCATGCTCAACCCCCGAAACGCGCCAGACGTGCCGGGTCCGGCACCACGCCGATCCCCGGCCCCGCCGGAACCATGGCCCGGCCGTCCCGCAGCACGATGCCGGCCTCCGTGACATCCTCGGTCAGCATCCCATGCGTCACGCTGAGGCCCCATTCCACATCCGGCAGCAGCGCCGCGAGATGCACCGCGGCCGCCGCGCCCACCGAGCTTTCCGCGATCTTGCAGGCCAGCGTGCCGCGCATGCCGTTCTCGCGCAGCAGCGCGTCGGCGGCGAGGGTGGGCAGCAGCTCGCCGAGCTTGATGGCTTTCAGCCCGAAGCCGGCGGCCAGCCCGCGATGTCTGGGGATGTCGCGCAGGCCGTGCAGCCCCTCGTCGATGCAGATGGCGCAGCCCGGCTGCCGCGCCAGCACCGCGAGGCCGGCGAGGTCGTCGTCCGGCAGCGGCTGCTCCAGGTAGTCGAGCGTGCCCTCGGGCAGATCGGCGCGGAAGGCGCTCGCGGCCGCCACGATCCAGGCCATGTTGGCGTCGCCCGAGAGATGCGCCGCCGGTCCCAGCGCCGCGCGCAACGCGCGGACGAGCGCCGCATCCTCCAGCGGATCGGCGCGCAGGCCGAGCTTCACCTTGATGTGCCGGAACCCCTGCGCCTGGGCGGCGCGCGCGGCCTCCAGCACCGAGGCGTCGTCGGCGCCGCCGATCATCGCGATGGCCGGCACGGAATCCCGCAGCGGCGTGCCGAGGAAGCGCGACAGCGGCAGCCCTGCCCGGCGCGCGGCGAGGTCGAGCACCGCCATCTCGGCCGCGGCCTTGGCGCCGGTGTTGCCGCGGATGGCGCGGGCCAGGCGGGGGCCGATCGCGCCCGCATCCTGCAGCGCCTCGCGCAGCAGGGCTGGACCGAGGTAGCGCCTGGCAACCTCCGCCATGCCGGCGAGGACCTCGCCCGTCATGGTCGGCGCGACGCTGGCCTCGCCCCAGCCGGAGCGGCCCTCGGCGTCCCGCACCTCGATCAGCAGGGTCTCGGCGTCGGCGATCGTCTCGCTCGCCAGCAGCAGCGGCTTCCTCAGGGGGATGCGGAGCGGCCAGACCGCGAAGCCGGCGATGGCGAGAGGCCAGGCGAGGGCCGGTCCGGGGCGGTTCGACATTCGCGCGCAGCTTCGGGCGCGGGGCCATGAAGTCAAGCCGAGGGGGAGAGCGGAATTCCTGGACTGGCCTCATCAATGCCCTATCGTTCGTACACATGCGATGTAGTTCCCCCCGGCCGATCGCGGTCATCGGCGCCGGCTTCACCGGCGCTCTCGTCGCCATCCACCTCGCGCGGGCAGGCCGGGACGTCCTTCTGATCGAGCGCAGGGGCGAGCCGGGCCGCGGCGTCGCCTACGGCACCGGGGATCCGCTCCATCTGCTGAACGTCCCCGCGCGAGGGATGAGCGCCTTTGCCGACCAGCCCGGGCATTTCCTCGAATGGCTGGCGCGGCAGGAGCCCGCGGCGCTCGGCCCGCTCTGCCCGGCGGCGCTGCCGTCCGCCTTCGCGCCCCGCGGCCTCTACGGCCGCTACATCCAGGAGAATCTGGACGCCGCGCCGGCAAGGATCACGCGCGTCGCGGAGGATGCGCAGGAGGTGCTGCCCCTGGCCGATGGCGGCTACGAGATCCGCATGCGGGCCGGCGCGCCGCTGGAGGCCGCGGCGGTGGCGCTGTGCCTGGGCAATCCGCCGCCTTCGCAGCTCCACGCGCCGCCCTGCCTCTTCGGCGATCCCTGGGAATCCGGCGCGCTCGACGGGCTTTCCCCGGACGACGACCTGCTGATCGTCGGCACCGGCCTCACCATGGCCGACCTCACGACGACGCTGCTGAGGAGATGCGGCCATCGCGGCACGATCCACGCGATCTCGCGGCGGGGCTGGCTGCCCCTGCCGCACGCCACGCCGCTGCCCGCGCCGGAGCCGGCCCCGGCGCTGCCGGAAGGCGCCGGCCCGCGCCGGATCCTGCGCGCGATGCGCCGGGCCGCCGAGGAGGCCATGGCGCGCGGCCTCCCCTGGCAGGCGGCGCTCGACGGCTTTCGGCCGCAGCTCCAGGGCGCCTGGCGCGCCATGCCGGACCGCGAGCGCGCCCGGTTCCTCCGCCATGCGCGCACGCCGTGGAACCTGCACCGGCACCGCATCGCGCCCGAGGTCGCCCGGGTGCTCGCCGAGGCCGAGGCGGCGGGCCAGCTCCGGGTGAGGGCCGGCCGGCTCCAGGGCTGGCGGCCCGGGCGGCCCGGCGTCGAGGCGGTGATCCGCGAGCGGCGCGGCGGGGAGGCGCGGCTCGATGTGGCGCGGATCATCCTCTGCACGGGCGCCGACACCGGGCCGGACTGGCTTGCGACACGGCCGCTCTGCGGCCTCCGCGACCGCGGGCTGCTGCGGGGCGATGATTTCGGGCTCGGGCTGGATGTCGATCCCGACAGCCTGCAGGCGCTCGGCGCCGACGGCCGGCCGGTGGCGGGCCTCTACGTGGCGGGGCCGGCGACGCGTTCGGCGCTCTGGGAGGCCACGGCCGTGCCGGAGCTGCGCGTGCAGGCGCAGCGCGTCGCTGCGGAACTCTCGAAGGCCTGATCTCGATAGCGAAAAACCCGCCGCCAGAACTGGCGACGGGTTTCCAACTCTCCGGCCGCGAATGCGGCCGGCGCGCCCAGGACTACCGTTTGGCCCAGCACCACCGCGGCGGCGCGAAGCCAAGCGCGTTGTGCGAATGCACGCCTACGGCGTGACGCGCGCGCCCGGCGTCTGAGGGCGTATTAAACGCTATAATACATCTCGAACTCGACCGGGTGCGGGGTGTGCTCGAAGCGGTACACCTCGGACCACTTCAGCTCGATGTAGCTCTCGATCTGGTCCTTCGAGAACACGTCGCCGGCCAGCAGGTAGTCGTGGTCGGCCTCGAGCTCGCCCAGCGCCTGGCGGAGCGAGCCGCACACCGTCGGGATGTCCTTCAGCTCCTCGGGCGGCAGGTCGTAGAGATCCTTGTCCATAGGGTCGCCCGGATGGATCTTGTTCTTGATGCCGTCGAGGCCGGCCATCAGCATCGCCGCGAAGGCGAGGTAGGGGTTGGCGGTCGGGTCGGGGAAGCGGACCTCGACGCGCTTGGCCTTCGGGTTCGTCGCATAGGGAATGCGGCAGGAGGCCGAGCGGTTGCGGGCCGAATAGGCCAGCAGCACGGGCGCCTCGAAGCCCGGGATCAGGCGCTTGTAGGAGTTGGTCGAGGCGTTGGTGAAGGCGTTCAGCGACTTGGCGTGCTTGATGATGCCGCCGATGTAGTAGAGCGCCGTCTCCGACAGGTCCGCATAGCCGTTGCCGGCGAAGACGGGCTTGCCCTCGTTCCAGATCGACTGGTGCACGTGCATGCCCGAGCCGTTGTCGCCATAGATCGGCTTCGGCATGAAGGTCGCCGACTTGCCGTAGCTGTGGGCCACGTTGTGGATCACGTACTTGTAGATCTGCATGTGGTCGGCCTGGGTGACCAGCGTGCCGAACTTCGTGCCGAGCTCATGCTGCGACTGCGCCACCTCGTGGTGGTGCTTCTCGCCGATGACGCCCATCTCGATCATGGTGGACAGCATCTCGGCGCGCAGGTCGACCTCGCTGTCGACCGGGTTCACCGGGAAGTAGCCGCCCTTGACGCCCGGGCGATGGCCCATGTTGCCCTCGGGATAGTCCTTCATCGAGGCGCCGGGGCCCTCGATGCTCTCCAGCGAGTAGTGGGCGAAGTTGCCGCCCGTGCCGAACTTCACGTTGTCGAACACGAAGAACTCGGCCTCGGGGCCGAAGAAGGCCTTGTCGCCGAGGCCCGTGCTCTTCAGGTACTCTTCCGCCTTCTTGGCGGTGGAGCGCGGGTCGCGGTTGTAGCGCTGGCCGGTCGAGGGCTCGTAGATGTCGCAGAACAGGATGAGCTGCGGCTTGGCCGAGAACGGATCCATGCAGGCCGAAGTGGCGTCGGGCATGAGGATCATGTCGGACTCGTTGATCGCCTTCCAGCCGGCGATCGACGAGCCGTCGAACATGATGCCCTCCTCGAAGGTCTCTTCCTCGACCGTCGAGACGTGCTGGGCCGTGTGCTGCCACTTGCCGCGCGGATCCGTGAACCGGAAGTCCACGTACTCCACGCTGTTCTCCTTGATCATTTCCATGACCTTGGAGACGGCTTCGGGGGAATTCATCGCCATGTCTCTGTCCTGTTCACTGCGTCCCTAGGTGATGTCCCGCGCGGAAAAACCGCGCAGCCGCCGCACCGCCGGCCAGGGACGCCCCCAGGACCGGCGCTGGACGAAACCCTGTGGAGCCCCGGGAGGCTCCCCCAAACTCAGACCGCGTCCTCGCCGCGCTCGCCGGTGCGGATGCGGATCACCTCGGAGATGTCCGAGACGAAGATCTTGCCGTCGCCGATGCGGCCGGTGCGGGCGGCGGCCTGGATGGCCTCGACGGCGCGCTCCAGCATGTCGTCCGCGCAGATCACCTCGATCTTCACCTTCGGCAGGAAGTCCACGACGTATTCGGCGCCGCGATAGAGCTCGGTGTGGCCCTTCTGGCGGCCGAAGCCCTTGGCCTCGAGCACGGTGAGGCCCTGGAGGCCGATCTCGTGCAGCGCGTCCTTCACCTCGTCGAGCTTGAAGGGCTTGATGATGGCCTCGATCTTCTTCATCGCATCCGTCACGTATTGGCGCAGGCGGAAGGGCGGCCCGCGGCGTTTCCCCGATGGCTCCGGGCGCCGGTGCGCGCCGACGCCCGTCGAGCCGCATCTGTTTGGCACGCGCCGTGCCATGCGCGCAATCGGCCCGTGACTTCGATTGTCATGCTTTTCCCGGATGGTAGCGCCTGAAAGGCGGGCATGCTGCCCGCGTTCAAGGCATGTCTCGGGTCCGGTCCTTGCGCAGCGAGGGGAGGGCCCTCATGCTAGACCCTCGTTCCGCCAGCCATGCCCCAAAGCCATACTCAAGGTGCCCTGCCGATGAAGCCGATGAACGACCTCCTCTCCGCCACGGGGACGACGATCTTCACCGTCATGTCCGCGCTCGCGGTGCAGCATGGCGCCATCAACCTCGGCCAGGGCTTTCCCGATTATGACGGTCCGCCGGATGTCGTGAAGGCCGCGGCCGACGCGCTGATGGACGGCCGCAACCAGTACCCGCCGCTGACCGGCGTTCCGGAGCTGCGCCAGGCCGTGGCCGAGGTGAACAGGCGCTTCTACGGGCTGGAGGTGGACCCGAACGCCGAGGTCGTCGTCACCTCCGGCGCCACCGAGGCGATCACCGCCTGCCTGATGGCCGTGCTCAACCCCGGCGACGAGTGCGTGCTGATCGAGCCGCTCTACGACACCTACCTGCCCGTGGTGAAGCTGCTGGGCGCCATCCCCAAGCTGGTGCGCCTCAGCCCGCCCAGGTGGGAGCTGCCGCGCTCGGAGCTCGCCGCCGCCTTCTCCTCGAAAACCAAGGCGATCCTCTTTAACACGCCGATGAACCCGACCGGCAAGGTCTTCACCGCCGCCGAGCTCGCCTTCATCGCGGACCTGGTGCAGCGCCACGACTGCTACGCCGTCTGCGACGAGGTGTACGAGCACCTCACCTATGACGGCTGGCGCCACATCCCGCTGATGACGCTGCCGGGCATGCGCGAGCGCTGCCTGCGCATCGGCAGCGCGGGCAAGACCTTCAATCTGACGGGCTGGAAGGTCGGCTACGTCACCTGCGACCGCGCGCTGGCGCCGAACGTCGCCAAGGCGCACCAGAACCTCACCTTCACCACGCCCCCCAACCTGCAGCGGGCGGTGGCGGTGGGCCTGGCCAAGGACGAGGCCTATTTCGCCGAACTCTCCGGCCAGCTCGCCGCGAAGCGCGACTTCCTTGCGGAGGGGCTGTCGGCGCTGGGCTTCCAGGTGCTGCCGGCGATGGGCAGCTATTTCGTCACGGCCGACATCCGCTCGATCGGCTTCACCGGCGACGACGTGGCTTTCTGCCGCATGCTGACCGAGGAGGCGAAGGTGACGGCCATCCCGGTGACGGCCTTCTACGCCGGCGAGAATCCCCCGAACCACTACGCCCGCTTCGCCTTCTGCAAGAACGAGCCCGTGCTGCGCGAGGCGCTGGCCCGCATCGGCGCCTGGATGGAGCGCCGCGCCGGCGCCCGCCGCGAGGCGGGCTGAGCGCCGGCGGCATCCGCCGGCGCCCAGCACCCTGCCAGGAGAACCGGCCGCGAGACGGGCTGATCGCCGGCAGCATCGCTGGCATCCGGCACCCTCCCAAGAGAATATCCGGCCGCAAAGCGGCCGGCGCCGCCCACTCCACTTTTCGGCTCGGCGCTCCAGTGGCGCGGCGAAGGCAAGCCCGCGGAGCGGGCGCCCGCCGTTTGAGGGCACGAAAGGACTCCACTGTCACGGCCGCCGCAGGCGGCCGTGACAGTGGGTTGACGCATCCCGCGCGCCGGGCCTATCCAGCGCGCCGTGCGGCGGTCGTAGCTCAGATGGTAGAGCGCCAGGTTGTGGTCTTGGATGTCGCGGGTTCGAGTCCCGTCGATCGCCCCATCCATTCGCTATCCGCGGGACCTCATCCCGCTTAGCCTCCCGTTAACCAGAACGGGAGATAACGTCGGACATGCGCCGCTTCCTCATTCTCGGCCTGCTTGCGCTCCTCGGCGCGACGCCGGCCTATGCCTTTCCGGACCGCCCGATCCGCCTGATCGTGCCCTTCACGGCCGGCGGCGCCACCGATGTCGGCGCCCGGGTGCTGGCCGAGGCCATGGTCCCCCATCTGCCGCAGCCCATCGTGATCGAGAACCGGGTGGGCGGCGCCGGCATCGTCGCCTCCGAGCTGGTGGCCCGTGCGACGGCGGACGGGCATACGCTGCTCTTCAACAACACCTCCCACGTCGTGCTGCGCCTCGTGGTGCCCAACGCCCCCATCGACGTGACGACGGCGCTGACGCCGGTCTCGGTGCTCTCCGAGATGCCGATGATCATGCTGGTGGCGAATAATTTCCCGGCCCGCGACGCCCGCGAGTTCATCGCGCTCGCCCGGGCGAATCCCGGCCGCTACGACTACGGCAGCACGGGCGGCGGCGGCACGCTGCAGATGGCGGCCCTGCTCTTCCTGCACGCGGCGCAGCTCCAGCTGAACGAGATCCCCTATCGCGGCGGCGCGCCGGCCACGCTCGACCTCGCGGCCGGGCGGATCGCCCTGGTCTACGACGTGGCGCTGACGGGGGTGCAGACCGCGCGCAGCGGCCAGGCCCGCGCCTTCGCCGTCACCAGCGCCGGCCGCAGCCCCGCCCTGCCGGACGTGCCCAGCCTGCGCGAGCTCGGCCTCGATGCCGAGATGAACGTGTGGCAGGCCGTCTTCACCGCCAGCGCCACGCCCGGGCCGGCCAAGCTGATCCTCCAGCGCGCCATGGCCGCGGCCCTGGCGCAGGAGGGCGTGCGCCAGCGCATGCTCGGCCTCGGCGTGGACCGGATCGTCGCCAGCACGCCGGACGAGGCCGCCGGATACGTGTCCGGGGAGGTGTCCCGCTGGGAGGAGCTGCTGCGCGGCCGGATCAACCCGGGGGGGTAACATTCCCCTGCTTGGACGAACCCTGTCGCCTCTGTCATGCTTGCACCATTGAGGTGAGGCGGGCATTGGCGGTTACGGGACAGGGACGGAGGCGGCGCGCACGGAGCCTGCGCGGCCATCTGATGCTGCTCGGCGCGGTCCTGCTGCTGCCGGCCCTGCTGCTTGGCGGCGGGATGACCTACGACCTCGCGCTCCGGCTCCAGCACCAGGCCGAAGAGGATCTCATGACCAGCGCGCGCGCCGCCGCGCTCGCCGTGAACGAGGAGCTGGAGGGCTCGCTGCTCGTCCTCTCCACCCTCGCCACCTCGCCCTATCTCGATCCCGATGCCTGGCGGCTCGAGGCCTTCCACTGGCAGGCCCGCGAGGTCGCGGCCCAGCTCGAGACCTTCGTCATCCTGATCACGATGGCCAATCTCGGCCAGCAGGCGGTCAACACCGGCCAGCCCCTCGGTGGACCGCTGCCCAGCGTGCCCAACGGCGCGGCCTCGGTGATCGCCGCCCGCACCGGCCGCCCCACCTTCGTGCCGCCCGTCTACATGCCGGAGATCGACCGCGCGCTCGCCATCGTCGCCGTGCCGGTGATCCGCGGCGGCGAGGTCCGGGGCGCGCTGGCCATGCCGCTCGCGACGAGCCGGCTGGAGCAGCCGCTGCGCCCGCAGCCCGGCGGGCTCGGCTCCACCGTCTTCATCCTGGGGCCGAGGAATCGGCTGGTCGCGCGTCAGCCCGAGCCGGAGCGCACGATCACCGCCACCGTCCCCGCCTGGATCGCCGAGGCGGTCGGCGACCGGCAGCGGGGCGTGATCCGCGGCGAGGGGCTGGACGGCGTGCCGGCCGTCATGGCCTTCAACCGGCTGCCGATCAACGGCTGGGTCGTCCTGGCCAGCGCCACGCTGGCCGAGGAGCGGGCCACGTGGGAGCAGACCATCCTGTGGCGCGCCGCCACCGTGGCGGGGCTCCTGCTGCTGGGCCTGGCCGCCATGACCTGGCTGATCCGGCGGCTGATGCGGCCGCTCGAGAACCTGGTGGACGGCGCCGCCGCCCAGCCGCCGGGGGTCGTGCGCGTGGCCGAGTTCGAGGCGCTGGCCGCCGCCGTCATGGCCGCGCAGAACGCGCCCCGCCGCGAGGCCGAGGCCGCCCGCCGGGCGGCCGAGGAGAACCTGACGCTGGCGCGCGAGGCCGAGGACGAGCGCCGCCTGCTGAAATCCGTCGTGCAGTCCGTGCCCGAGGCCATCTTCGTGAAGGATACGGAACTGCGCTACGTGCTGGTCAACCGCGCCGCCGCCGGCGCCTTCGGCCGCAGCGAGGACGAGGTGATCGGCCGCACCGACGCGGAACTCACCCATCCGGACGTGGCCCGCGAGATGAGCCTCACCGACCGTGCCATGATGAACAGCGGCATCACCCAGGAGTACGAGAACCGGGTCGTCCTGCCCGGCCACGGGCATGAGCCGCGCACCTACCTCACCGTGAAGGGCCCCTGGCGGGATTCGACGGGCCGCATCGCGGGGCTGGTCAGCGTGGCGCGCGACGTCACGCTGCGCCGCGCCACCGAGGAGCGCCTGCGCGCGGCCGAGGAGGCGATGCGGCGCATCGCCCGCGCCGACAGCCTCACCGCCATGGGCGTGGGCGTCGCGCACGAGCTGAACCAGCCGCTGACCGCCGTCGCGAATTTTTTGCGCGCCGGCGCGCGCTGGCTGCAGGACGACACGCCCGATCCCGCGCGCATCGGCGCGGCGCGCGAGGCGATGCAGGAGGCGGCGGCCCAGGCGCAGCGCGCGGGCGAGATCGTCCGCCGCCTGCGCGACTTCATCGGCCGCGGCGAGACGGAGCAGAAGTTCGTCTCGCTCGGCCCGCTCATCGCCGACGGCGTGGCGCTCACCTGCGCGGCGCGGGGCGAGGAGAGCCTGCCCATCGCGCTCGACCTCGCGATCACCGGCTGCATCGTGATGGCCGACGAGGTGCAGCTCCAGCAGGTCTTCGTGAACCTGCTGCGCAACGCCATCGAGGCGACGGAGGGGCAGCGGGACCGCGGGCTGTCCGTCTCGCTCCGGCGCGAGGACGGGCGCGCCGTGCTGCGCTTCGCCGATGCCGGGCCCGGGCTGCCGCCGGAGGTGAAGGAGCGGCTCTTCGAGCCCTTCGTCTCGACCAAGGAGGGGGGGATGGGCATCGGTCTCGCCATCTGCCGCGCGATCGTGGAGGCGCATGCCGGCCGCATCGTGGCCCTGGCGCGCGAGGGGGGCGGCACCGTGATCCGCATCGACCTTCCGCTCGCCCGTGCGGAGGGCTCCGCATGATGAGCCGCGTCGTGCATGTGGTGGACGACGACACGGCGGTGCGCCGTTCGCTCGCGATGCTGCTGCGCTCGGTCGGCCATCAGGTCGAGACCTATGGCAGCGCGGAGGCGCTGCTCCAGGCGGCGGAGGCGGCCGGCGGGCTGGCCCAGGGCTGCATCGTGCTCGACGTCCGCATGCCCGGCATGGACGGGCTCTCGCTCATGGAGGTGCTGTCGCGGCGCGACATCCGCCTGCCCGTGGTGGTCGTGACGGGCCATGGCGACATCCCGCTGGCGGTGCGGGCCATGCGGGCGGGCGCGCTGGACTTCGTCGAGAAGCCCTATGCCGAGGAGCGCATCCTGGAGGCGGTCGGCAGCGCGCTGGCCTCCTCGCGCGAGGCCGACCGGCGGCGGCTGCTGGCGGTGCAGGCGCAGGCGAAGGTGGGCGCGCTCTCGCCGCGCGAGCGCGAGGTGCTGGCTGCCCTGGTGGAGGGCAAGGCCAACAAGGTGATCGGCTTCGAGCTCGGCATCAGCCCGCGCACGGTGGAGGTGCACCGCGCGAACCTGATGGAGAAGCTCGGCGTGCGCAGCCTGCCGGAGGCGGTGCGGATCGGCCTCGCGGGGGGCGTCGGCGGGCCGGGATAGCTTGCCGCTGCGTGTTCCGCGGGCCAGCATCCGCGCGTTCCTTCCGGAGAAGCCCCGCCGCATGTCCTCGACCCGCCTCGCCGCCGATCGCGGCTTCCGCTACGTGCCCGGCGTCTACCAGTATTCCGCGGGCGTGGCGGCCGAGCCCGGCTTCCGCATCGAGCGCGTGCGCTTCGCCGACCCCGTGCCGATGGCCGCCGGCTTCGCCGTCATCGCGGAGGTGCTGGCGGCGGCGGGACGGCCGAGGACGGCCTTCTGCGCCTGCGAGCTGCGTTCGCCCGCGCCCTTCACCGAGCAGGGGTTTTCGGACTTCAACAAGGTCTACGGCGCGGTGCTGACCGAATGGGGCATCTTCCTCGACGGCGACAATCCCGTGGCCCGCAGCAATGTCTGCCCGGAGATCGCGCCGCCGGCCGAGCCGTGCTTCCACGCCTTCAGCTTCACGGTGCCGGACGCGGAGGCCGCGCCGAGCTTCGTGGTCGCGGGCAGCGGCGAGTCCCAGGAGGGCAAGGGCAACTACCGCGACCACACCGTCGCGCTGGGCGATCTCTCGCCGGAGGGGTTGCTGAGCAAGGGAAAGTTCGTGCTCGGCGAGATGGAGCGGCGCATGGCGGCGCTGGGCTTCGGCTGGGCCGACACCACCGGCGTGCAGGTCTACACCGTGCATGACCTGTACCCTTTCCTCGCGAGCGAGATCGTCGGCCGCGGCGCCGCGCGGCACGGGCTCACCTGGCAGTTCTGCCGCCCGCCGGTGCAGGACCTGGAGTACGAGATGGACTGCCGCGGCGTGCTGGTGGAGCGCGTGCTCCCCGCGCCGTAGGGGCTGCGCGCTTCCTGGGCAAAGCTTGCGCGAAAAGCCAGTTTCGGATGGGTCAGGGGCCTTGACCAGTCGGCCCTCCCGGCAAGGATCGGATCTCCCGCCAGGAGGTCCGAGCCATGCCGTCCGTCCGCCTCACCCGCCGCGCCGCCGCGGCCGCGCTGCTCGCCACCCCCGCCTTCGCCCAGGCCCCCCCTGTTCAAGCCTCCTGGGCCCCGAGCCGGCCGGTCCGGATCATCATCCCCTTCCCGCCGGGCGGCACGATGGACCCGGTGGTGCGCCTCTCGCAGACCTTCCTGCAGCAGGAGCTCGGGCAGCCGGTCGTCATCGACTACCGCCCCGGCGCCGCCACCGTGGTCGGCACGCAGGAGGTCGCGCGCACGGCGCCGGACGGCCACACGATGATCATGGTGGCCAACAGCTTCGCCGCGAACATCACGCTGCGGCCGAGCATGCCCTACAACTCGCTGCGCGACTTCGCGCCGATCGTGATGTGCACGGTCGTGCCGCATGTGCTGGTGGTGCACCCCTCGGTGGCGAGCGATTTTGCCGGATTTCTGGAGGCGGGGCGCAAGCCTGGGGCAGGCCTCGCCTTTGGCTCCTACGGCATCGGCACCTCCAACCATCTGGGCGGCGAGCAGTTCCGCGAGCTCGCGGGGCTCAACGCCACGCATGTCCCCTATAGCGGCGGCTCGCAGGCCGGCACCGATCTCATCGGCGGGCGGCTGCAGTTCATGTTCACCAACCTCCCCGACGTGATCCAGCCGGCGCAGGCCGGCCAGATCCGCGCCATCGCCATCTCGGCCGAGGCGCGAACGCGCGAGCTGCCGGACGTGCCGACCATGGCGGAGCTGGGCTTCCCGCTGGTCCTCTCGGACAGCTGGTTCGGGCTGCTGATGCGCTCGGATGTGCCGGAGGCGGCGCGGGCGCGGCTGGAGGCGCTGTGGATCGCGGCGCTTGCCCGGCCCGAGGTGAAGGGGCGGCTGGAGGAGACGGGCTTCACCATCCTCGCCCGCCCGGCGGCGCAGTTCGGCACGGAGATCAGGCGCTACGCCGACACCTATGCGCAGGTGATCCGCGCGAACAACATCCGGGTGGAGTAGCGCGCCCGGCCATCAGGTCGATCGCCAGGGCCAGCGCGACCACGCTGCCGCCGGCCCAGCCCGCCGCCGAGGGCTGCTGCCCGAAGGCCAGCCACATCCACAGCGGCGCCAGCGGCAGCTCGATATTGCCCAGCAGCGCCGCCCGCGCGCCGGGCAGAAGACGGCTGCCCAGCGTGAGCAGCAGCAGGCCGAGCCCGAACTGCATCGCGCCGAAAAGGGCGAGCCAGAGGAGGTCGGCACTCGTGACCCCGAACGGCCGGGCGAAGGGCCAGGCCAGGATCACGCAGGCGAGGGCGGACAGGGAGCTCGCCGGCAGCATGGGGCGGTCCCGGTGCCGGCGGATGACCACCATCATGGTGGCGATGAGCGTGGTCATGGCCAGCGCCAGCAGGTTGCCGGCGAGGTGGGCGGCCGCGGGCGCGCCGCCGAACATGATCAGCACGCCGCCCAGCGCCAGCGCGCTCGCGGCGAGGGTGGCCGGGCTCTGGCGCTCGCGGAACCAGAGCCAGGACAGGGCCGCCGCAAGGAAGGGCGCGGTCGCGAAGATGACCGTCACCTCGGCGACCGAGGTGAGCCGAAGCGCGTGGATGAAGCAGAAGGTGCCGGCGGTGGAGCAGGCGCCCGCCACCAGCCCGGGCCGACCCATGGCGCGGATGGCGGACAGCGTCGCGCGCCCATATTGCCGCAGCACGAAGCCGCCGATGAACAGCCCGCCGAACAGCCCGCGCCAGACCAGGATGGTCCAGGCATCGGCGTGGATCAGCCCGGTGAAGAGCCCGGCCGTGCTGAAGGCCACGGCCGAGGCGATGACGAGCAGCGCGCCCGGCCAGATGGAATCCGTGTTCACGATGTCCCCGGAGGATGGTGAGGCCGCAGGCTAGCCGCCCCCTCCTGACAGGGTTATGTCAGGGGACACGCCTTCCCCCGGGAGACCCGGCGATGCGCCGTGCGGACCGCCTCTTCGACATCATCCAGGCCCTGCGCGCGGCCCCGGGCCCGATGACGGCGCAGGCGCTGGCGGAGCGGCTGGAGGTCAACATCCGCACGATCTACCGCGACATCGCCACGCTGCAGGCGCGGCGCGTGCCGATCGAGGGCGCGGCGGGGATCGGCTACGTGCTCCGGCGCGGCTTCGACCTGCCGCCGCTGATGTTCACCGCCGACGAGATCGACGCCATCACCGTCGGCGCGCGGATGGTGCGCCGGCTGCGCGACCCGGGGCTGCATCGCGCGGCGGAGAGCGTGCTGTCGAAGGTGGCCACCATCCTGCCGGAGGCGCTGCGCTCCGGCCTCGTGGCGCCGCCGCACCTGGTCTCGATCGGCAGCGCGAAGGAGGCGCAGGGCATCGACCTGGCGGAGCTGCGACGGGCGATCCGCGAGAACCGCAAGCTGCGAATCCGCTACGCCGATCAGGAGGGCCGGCGCACCCGGCGCATCATCTGGCCCATTGCCATGGCCTATTACGTGGATGCGGCGGTGCTGGGCGCCTGGTGCGAGAAGCGGGGCGACTACCGGCATTTCCGGGTGGAGCGCATCCTCGCCTCCACCGTCCTGGAGGAGACCTTTCCGACGGACAACGGCAGGCTCCTGGAGGGCTGGCTCGCCCTGCAGCGGGGCGAGGATTTCCCGACGCTCAATCCCCCGACGCTCAATCCACGGTGATCCGCGCCTCGCGCACGATGGCGACCCAGCGGTTGCGCTCGCGCTCGATGAAGGCCTGGAACTGCGCGGGCGAGCCGCCGCCGGGCGTCACGCTCATGCTGCGCAGGCGGGCCTCGACGTTGGGATCGCGCAGCGCCTCGTTGGCCGCCTCGTTCAGCGTCGCGACGATCTCGGACGGCGTGCCGCGCGGCGCCATCAGGCCGTACCAGGAGCTGATGTCGAAGTCCTGGTAGCCGAACTCGGCCATGGTGCGGATCTGCGGCAGCACCGCGAGCCGCGTCGCCGAGGTCACCGCCAGCGCGCGCAGCTGCCCGCCGTCGATCAGCGGCACCGAGGAGGGCGAGATGGCGAACATGAAGTCCACGCGCCCCGCGCCCACGTCGCGCTGCGCGTCGGTGATGGCGCGGTAGGGGACGTGCACCACGTCGATCCCCGCCGCGCGCTTGAAGACCTCGGCGATGAGCTGGGTGAGGTTGCCGTTGCCGGCGGAGCCGAAGGTCAGCACGCCCGGCCGCGCCCTGGCGGCCTCCACGATGTCCTGCGGCGTGCGGAAGGGGCTGTTGGGGCCGACCACCAGCACGCCCGGCGCGAGGCCCGCCAGCATGACCGGCACGAAGTCGTTCACGGGGTCGTAGGGCAGCCGGCTGTAGAGCGCGATGTTCGCGCCGAGCGCGCTGATCGTGCTCATGATGAGGTTGTAGCCGTCCGGCGCCGCGCGGGCCGCAGCCTCGTGGCCGACCAGCGAGCCCGCGCCGGGGCGGTTCTCCACCACGAAGGGCTGACCCAGCCGGTCCGACATGCGCTGGGTGAGCAGGCGTGTGACCATGTCGTTGTCGCCGCCGGCGGCGAGCGCGACGATCACGCGGACGGGCCGGTTCGGATAGCGGCCCTGCGCATGGCCGAGCGCCGGGAGCAGGAGCGGCGCGGCGAGCAGCGAGCGGCGCGGCGTCATGCCTTGGCGGCCTTCCGCGCGGCCAGCTCGGCCACGAACTTCTCCTGCGGCGGGGCCGAGGGCGGGTGCTCGGCGCGCATGCGGTAGAGGGGCAGGTAGTCGCTGTACTCCTCGTAGATGCGGCGCATCTCCTCGACCGCGTGCGGGTGGGAATCCACGCGCAGGTCGAGCTCCGGCTGCTCGTCGCGGTGCTGGATGAGCAGCGAGGATGAGCGCTCCGGCAGGTGCCCGTTGCCGCCGACCTGGCCGCCGGCATCGCGCCCGGCCTCGAGCACGCGCATCAGCCGCTCGGCCAGGGTCTCGCCCTTGGTCGCGAGGAAGGCGGCGGCCATGGCCTCCACCACCTTCTCGCCGGCCAGGACATTGCCGAAGACGGCATAGCCCGGGCCGGTCCGGTGGCCGTGCCAGGGCCGCGTGTGCGGACCGGTATGCGCGGCCGAGCCGCCGTTGCGGTCGACGATGCCGCATTGCCGGTAGTCCGCGAACTCGTCGGTCGCGAGCGTTGCCGCCAGCGCGGATTTCGCATCGTGGCCCTGCGCGAGAAAGCTCAGCGAAAGCCGCGCCAGCCGCGGGTTGGAGAAGGCCTGGCTGGCGACGGCGCCGAGGTTGGAGCGGGCCTGCGGGCACTTGGCGCCGACGCCGAGCGAATAGGTCGCGATGGCGACCCCCAGGCGGCCGGTCTCCTCGCAGAAGCCCAGAACCGTGAACGTCATCGCCGATGCTCCAATCCGTATAAGGAAAGCTAGCGCCTTCCTCCGGCGGAGCACAAATCGGTGCTGGAGCGCGATTCAGACCTGCGGCGCCTTCGCGCCTCCGGCCATCCGATCTATGCGTCCTCGGGCCGCAACCCGACCGCGCCTGCGACGGCGGCGAAGCGGGCGACGGTGTCGCGCAGCAGGACACCGAAGGCGTCCGGGCCGAGGCCTTCGACGTCGAAGCCCTGGCCGCTCAGCCGCTTGATGACGCCGGGATCGCGCAGGGCCGAGAGGCCGGCCGCCTGCAGCGCGGCCAGGGCCGGCGCGGGCGTGCCGGCCGGCGCCAGCAGGCCGATCCAGGTGCGGATCTCGAAGCCCGGAGCGACGGTCTCGGCGAAGGTCGGGACGTCGGGCGCGGCCGGGCTGCGCTCCCTGCCGGTGACGCCGAGAGCAACGAGGCGGCCCTCGCGGATGTGGTCGATGGCGGCGTTCAGCGTGACCACGCCGGCATCCAGCGTGCCGCCCAGCACGTCCACCAGCAGCGGTCCACCGCCGCGATAGGCGACGTGCTCGGGTCGGCCGCCGAGCGCCTGGCCCAGCAGCTCGCTGGCGAAATGGTGCGCGGTGCCGAGGCCGGGCACGCCGACGTTGACCGGCCGGCGCGACCGCAGGCGCTCGGCATAGGCCGCCGCATCCGGCAGGCCGGCGCGCGGATTGGCCACCACCGCGTGCGAGGCGGAGACGCCGAGCAGCACGGGCGCGAGCCCCGGCACGAAGGGGCCGCTGCCGGGGACGGGCAGGGCCTCGACGGCGGCGAGCGTGTCGTTGGTGATGAGGATGGTGTGCCCGTCGGCCGCGGCGCGCAGCACCGCCTGGTTGCCGACGCGCGAGGAGGCGCCGCCGATGTTCTCGATGACCACGTTCTGGCCGAGCGCGGCGGCGAAGGCCGGCACGAAGGCGCGGGCGAAGACGTCCACGCCGCCTGCGGGCGGAAAGGGGACGACGGCGCGGACGGGGCGGCTCGGGAAGCCCTGGGCATGGACCGCGGGGGCCGCGAGGAGGGAGGCCGCGAGCAGGGCGCGGCGGGGGATGCGGATCATGGGTTCAGCCTCGGGGTGAGCGCTCGGTGATGGCGCGGATGACGGGGGCGGCCTGCGCGCTCGAGGCCGCCGCGCGGGCGGAAAACTCGGCGGGCGGCAGGGCGGTGATGGTGAAGCCGAGGCCGCGCAGGCGGTCGGCGACGGCGGGATCGGCCAGGGTTGCGGCGAAGCCCTGGTGCAAGGCCGCGACGATGGCGGGCGGCGTGCGGGCGGGGGCGAGGATGCCCTGCCAGGAATCCACGTCGAAACCGGGCGCCACGGTCTCGGCGAAGGTCGGGACCTCCGGCAGGGCCGGGTCGCGCGCGCCGGTGCTGACGGCGAGCGGCACGATCACGCCTTGGCGGATGTGTTCGGTCACGGCCGGGAGGGTGATGACGAGGGCGTCGGTGTTGCGGGCGATCAGGTCGGTCGTGGCGGGGCCGCCGCCGCGGTAGGACACGAACTCCACGCGGAGGTCGCCGAGTTGGGCGCCCAGCAGCTCGTGCACCACCTGGGCGATGCCGGCCTGGGCCGGGATGCCGACATTGAGTCCGCCGGGCCGCGCGCGCACGGCCGCGACATAGCCCTGCACGTCGCCGATGCCAGTGCCGGGATGGGTGACCAGGATCTGCGCGGCGCGCACGGCCTGGATGATGGGGGAAAAGCTTTCGAAGGAGATGCCGGCGCGCGGCTCGGCCAGGGCGGCGAGGATGATGGCGTCGCCGGTGAGGAGCAGGGTGGTCCCGTCGGGCTCGGCGCGGGCGACCTGCTGGGCGGCGAGGAGGCCGTTGGCACCGCCCTGGTTCTCGACGACCACGGGCTGGCCGAAGCGGGCCGAGAGCGTGGGCGCGAGGATGCGGGCCAGGGCGTCGAGGCTGGCGCCGGGCGCGGAGGAGACGACGAGGCGCAACGGCCGTTGCGGGAAGGTCTGGGCCTGGGCAGGGCGCGCGGCGAGGAGCGCGCCGCCGGCCAGGACGTGGCGGCGGTGAAGCATGGCGAGGATGTCCGGATGCGAGGGAGGGAAGGGGGCGCGCGGCCGCGCCTCAGGCGGGCCGGGCGGCCTTCCGACATCGCGCCGGGCCGCGATGGCGGGCGGGGAAGGACGGTTCGGCGGACATGGCGGGGTGCGCTGGCTCCGGTCGCTCGGTGACGGACCGAGTATGGCACCGGATTTCGCGATGGAAACAGATTTCCACAATTTTTTCTGATAATTTTCTTCAGATCGACGTGATGCGTGTCGGGAATTTGGCCAATCTTATTAGTTTATTGTTTAAAAACAATAGTTTAAAATTCCAGTTCGATCCAGATAAATCACCTTATTGGATTGTATAAAGGCTTGACGGCCTGATTCGGTCCGCATAGCCTGCCGTCATGATCCTGCATCGGACGATCCTCGCTGGCTGGTGTTGTCGCGCCTGAACGCGCCCCGCCCTTCGCCTGACCCTGTCCCGGATCCGCCCCATGTCCCTCCTCGATCTCGCTGAAGCCGCCGGCTTCGCCACGCCCCTCCTGATCCTTCTCTGGACCGCCGCGCTGGGCGTGGTGCTGCACGCCGGCTATCCGCCGCCCTCCAGGGACATCGAGGACGCCGTCCTCGCCGCCTGTTTCGCGCCCTAGGCGCTCCCCTCTCCGCTTGTCGCCGGCGGAGCGGTCCCTCGGGGCCGTGTCAGGCGACGCCTTGCTAGCGTTTTCCTCCCATGACCTTGGCCGGGGCCTCCGGGCTCCGGCCACTTTTCCGGCAACGGTGAATTCACGGTGTCCCGCCTTGAATGGATGAGGACCCCGACAAGATGCCCCACCGGTTCAAGAACGAGGATGACGACGTGCCTCACATCGCCTCCGCAGCCCGCCGCGTTCCGCCCGATGGGATGTGTCGCCGTGGCTGATCCGCGGCCTCCTTCGCCCTCCGTTTCCCACATTCCGCGCGCCGTCCCGGCGCAGGAGATGCACATGCGCCTGTCCGTCCCTGTCACCGATCACGGTGCCCTCATCGCCGTCGCCGCGCAGGACGAGGAGGCCGGCTGGTTCCTCATCGCCATCGACTCCCGCCTGGAGGAGCTCGACCGCGCCAGCTTCGGCAGCGCCCGGGAGATCGAGGCCGCGGCGCGCGCCCATCTGCGCCGCAACCATCCCGGCCCGCCGCCCCGCTGGTCTTGACCCGATCCGGCCCGGGGCCGATGAGCCCCGGGACTTCTCCTGGAGTATCCCCATGCTGCGCCGTTCCATCCTGACCCTGCCCGCGCTCCTGCCCGGCCTCGCCGCCGCCCAGTCCGCGGAGCCCGGCACGCAGGCCCGCCCCGTGCGCGTCGGCGTGACGCAGGGCGTCCATGCCCAGACCTTCGAGAAGGTGCGCGACCTGCTGGCCGCCGACGGCTTCTTCACCCGCGCCGTCGAGTTCGGCGACTTCATCCAGCCCAACGCGGCGCTGGCGGCCGGCGACCTCGACGCCAACGCCTACCAGCACCTGCCCTTCCTGGAGGCGCAGCGGGCCCAGCGCGGCTACGACTTCGTCCCCGTCGGCAAGACGGTGCTGACCCTGATGGGCGTCTTCTCGAAGAAGCACCGCAGCATCGAGGCGCTGCCGAGCGGCGCGCGCGTCGCGATCCCGAACGATCCGACCAATGGCGGACGCGCGCTGCTGCTGCTCGCGCAGAACGGCGCCTTCACGCTGCGCCCCGGCGCGGACCACCGTGCGACCATCGCGGACATCGTGGCGAACCCGAAGCGCATCCGCATCGTGGAGTTGGAGGCCGCCACCATCGTGCGCGCGCTGGAGGATGTGGATGCCGGCGCCATCACCGGCAACTACGCCGTGCCGGCCGGCCTCAACCCGCTGCGCGACGCGCTGGCGCGCGAGACGGAGCAGAGCGTGTACACCTGCCTCGTCGTGGTGCGCCGCGCGAACGAGAACGCGCCCTGGGCGCGGCGGATCGCGCAGGCCTATGCGCGGCCGGAGGTGAAGGCCTTCGTCGAGACGACCTTCGGCGGCGCGGTGATCGTCGGCGCCTGACGGCTGCATGGCTGCGCCGTTGAGGGCGCCACCGAATTGATAGGGTCCAGGGACTTGTAGTCCTGGCGGGTGAGTGCGAGAGGGCGGAGCCCTTTCGCCTCGACAGTGCAGCCCGAGCCGCCCTTCCCAGCGGCTGCTACCGCGCGCCGGTGACCCGCCAGACGACGTTGCCCACGTCGTCCGCCACCAGCAGCCCGCCGCGCCCGTCCGGCGTCACGCCCACGGGCCGGCCCTGCGCGTTGCCCTGGGCGTCGAGGAAGCCGGTCAGCACGTCGATCGGCTCGCCCTGCGGGCGGCCGTTCGCGAAGGGCACGAAGATCACCTTGTAGCCGCTCGGCGGCCGCCGGTTCCACGAGCCGTGCTGCCCCACGAAGGCGCCGGCGATGAAGGGAGCCGACAACCCGCTCCGCGCCGTGATGGCGAGGCCGAGCGAGGCGGTGTGCGCCCCCAGCGCATAGTCCGGCACGAGGGCCCGGTCCACGAGGTCCGGCCGCGGCGGCTGCGCGCGCTCGTCCACATGCTGGCCGTAATAGCTGAAGGGCCAGCCGTAGAAGCCGCCGTCGCGCACCGAGGTCATGTAGTCGGGCACGAGGTCGCTGCCGATCTCGTCGCGCTCGTTCACGGCGGTCCAGAGCACGGGCGGGTTGCCGGGCGCCATCGCGAGGCCGTTCGGGTTGCGCAGCCCGGTCGCGAAGGCGCGGTGGTTGCCGGTGGCGATCTCCACCTCCCAGATCTGCGCGCGGTCCTGCTCCACTGCGAGCCCGTTCTCGCCGGCATTGCTGTTGGAGCCGATGCTCGCATAGAGGAAGCGCCCGTCCGGGCTGGCGACGATGTTCTTCGTCCAGTGGTGGTTGATCGGCCCGCCCGGCAGCGCGACGAGCCGGGTGCCTGGATCGGTGATGCGCAGCTGGCCTGGCTCGAAGGGGAAGCTGCGGATCTCGTCGGTGTTGGCGACGAAGAGCCGGCCGTTCACGAAGGCCATGCCGTAGGGCGAGTTCAGCCCCTCCAGCAGCGGCGCGCGCGTTTCCGCGACGCCGTCGCCGTCGGCGTCGCGCAGCAGGGTGATGCGGTTGGGCGTGGGCACGCCCGCCCCGGCGTGCGCCATGATGCGGCGCATGACGAAGCCGCGGATGCCGGTGCCGTCCTCCGGCTTGGGCGGCGCGTTGGTCTCGGCGACCAGCACATCGCCATTGGGCAGCACGAGCAGGTTGCGCGGGTGGTCGAGGTCCCGCGCGAAGGCCGCGACGGCGAGGCCCGGGGCCGGCACCGGCTTCGCCTCCCCCGCCCAGCCCACCGCGGGCGCGATGTTCACCGTCGGGATCAGCGTCGGGTTGGGCGGCGGGAGCTGCGGCCGGGGGCCGATCCCGGCGCTGACGGGCAGGGTGGCGCTCTCGCAGGCGAAGAGCGTGAGCGCTCCGCCGCCGAGCACCAGCACCGTGGCGGCGAGGGCCAGGAACTTCTTCATCGCGGCCATCCAGGACGTGCGGCTGGGGAACGCGGAAGGGGAGGGGCGGTTGCTCATTCGGCCGGCTCCCGCAGCCGCGCCGGCAGCGGCGTGGATTCCACCATGGCCTGGAAGCGGGCGAGCATGGCGTCGAGCGCAGCGCCCTCTTCCGTCAGCCGGTACTCGACCTTGCGCAGCGCGTCGTTGCCCTGGCTGCGCGCGACGAGGCCGAGCGCCTGCAGCTCCTTCAGCCGCGCCGCGAGCATACGGGCCGAGATGCGCTCCGGCAGGGCGCGGCGCAGCGCGCCGAAATGCAGCACGCCGGCTTGGCCGAGCGCGCGGACCACATGGGCGAGCCACTCGCGGCTCAGAAACTTCAGCACCCGGTCCATGGCGCAGCCGGCCGGGATGGGGCGCAGCCCGGTTCCCCCGGCGTCATGCGCGTCGTTCAGGTCACTCATGTGCAAGCTCCTCGCCGCAAAACGGATAGTGATTGCCGGGTAACTGGTTGTGGCGGGCCGCGGCGTGCCTCTAATGCGCTCGGCGGCCCCATCTCACGCCGCCGCGAGCCAAGGAGCAAGACCATGCCGACCGCATCTCCCACCCCCGGAAAGCTGCTGCTGACGCCCTCCGACCACACGCTCATCATGATCGATTTCCAGTCGCAGATGTCCTTCGCGACGAAGTCGATCGACGCCGTGATGCTGCGCAACAACGCCGCCCTCGTGGCCAACGCCGCCAAGGGCTTCGGCGTCTCGACCATCCTCACGACGGTCGCGGAGAAGAGCTTCTCCGGGCCCATGTTCGAGGAGATCGGCGCGGCCTTCCCGGGCCAGAAGATGCTCGACCGCACCAGCATGAACACCTGGGAGGATGCCGGCGTGATCGCCGAGGTGAACCGCATCGGCAAGGGACGCATCGTGCTGTCCGGCCTTTGGACCTCGGTCTGCATCGTGGGCCCCGCGCTGTCCGCGATCGACCAGGGCTTCGAGGTCTATGTCATCGCCGATGCCTGCGGCGACGTCTCCGACGAGGCGCATGAGCGCGCGATGGAGCGCATGGTGCAGGCCGGCGCGCGGCCGATGACCGCGCTGCAGTACATGCTGGAGCTGCAGCGCGACTGGGCGCGCGGCGAGACCTACGAGCTCACCACCGGCATCGCGAAGAAGTACGGCGGCGCCTACGGCCTCGGCATCATCTACGCCAAGACCATGTTCGGCGGCAGCGAAGGCCACTGAGGCCATGAACTACCTGCTCTCCCTCGGCGTCGGCCTGCTGGTCGGCATCCTCTACGGCTCGCTGGGGGTCCGCTCGCCGGCGCCGCCGGTGATCGCGCTGCTCGGCCTGCTCGGCATGCTGGCGGGAGAGCAGGTGGCCCCCATCGCGAAGCGGCTCTGGAGCGGAGAGCGGCTGACCCTCGGCGTGCTCCGGCAGGACTGCGCCGCACACATCTTCGGAACGCTGCCTGGCCGCGCCCAGGACAGTCAGGAAACGCCAGCATGCTCACCCGCCGACACACCGCGCAGCTAGGACTCTCCACCCTCATCGGAGGCCCCGCCATGGCCCAGACCGCCGCACCCGAGATCATCCTCACCAACGGCCGCTTCACCACGCTGGACCGGGGCAATCCGAATCCGGAGGCCGTGGCCATTGCGGGCGGGCGGTTCTCCGCCGTGGGCGACAACAGGGAGATCCTGCCGACGGCGGGGCCGGACACGAAGGTCATCGACCTGCGCGGCCGCCGCGCGATCCCGGGGCTGATCGACAGCCATCTGCACATCATCCGCGGCGGACTGAACTACAACATGGAGCTGCGCTGGGACGGCGTGCGCTCGCTCTCCGACGCGATGGCCATGCTGCGCCGCCAGGTGGAGGTCACGCCGCCGCCGCAATGGGTGCGCGTGGTGGGCGGCTTCACCGAGCATCAGTTCGCCGAGAAGCGGCTGCCGACGCTGGACGAGCTGAACGCCGCAGCGCCGGATACCCCCGTCTTCATCCTGCATCTCTACGACCGCGCGCTGCTGAACCGCGCCGCGCTGCGCGCCGTGGGCTATACCAAGGACACGCCGAACCCGCCGGGCGGCGAGATCCAGCGCGATCCCTCCGGCGAGCCCACCGGCCTGCTGCTGGCGCGGCCCAATGCCGGCATCCTCTACGCCACGCTGGCGCGCGGCCCGAAGCTGCCGCCGGAGCAGCAGCTCAACTCCACGCGCCACTTCATGCGCGAGCTGAACCGCCTCGGCGTCACCGGCGCCATCGATGCGGGCGGCGGTTTCCAGAACTATCCCGAGGACTACCAGATCATCGACAAGCTGCATGCGGACGGCGAGCTGACGCTGCGCATCGCCTACAACCTCTTCACCCAGAAGCCCGGCGCGGAGCTCTCGGACTTCACCAGCTGGGGCTCGATGGTGCGTCCCGGCCAGGGCGACGACAGCTACCGCCACAACGGCGCCGGCGAGATGCTCGTCTACACCGCCGCCGACTTCGAGGATTTCCGGGAGCCGCGCCCCGACATGCCGCCGGAGATGGAGCCGCAGCTCGAGGCCGTGGTGCGCAAGCTGGTCGAGAACCGCTGGCCCTGGCGGCTGCACGCCACCTACGACGAGACGATCGGCCGCGCGCTCGACGTCTACGAGAAGGTGGCCCGCGACATGCCCTTCGACGGGCTGCACTGGTTCTTCGACCACGCCGAGACCATCAGCGACCGCAACATCGACCGCATCGCGGCGCTGGGCGGCGGCATCGCCGTGCAGCACCGCATGACCTTTCAGGGCGAGTATTTCGTCGAGCGCTACGGCGCCCAGGCGGCCGAGCGCACGCCGCCCATCCAGCGCATGCTCGCGGCCGGCGTGAAGGTGGGCGGCGGCACGGACGCGACGCGCGTGGCCTCCTACAACCCCTGGGTCTCGCTGGCCTGGATGGTGTCGGGCATGACGCTGGGCGGGCTGCGGCTCTATCCGCCGCAGAACCGGCTGGACCGCGAGCAGGCGCTGCGGCTCTGGACGGAGAACAACACCTGGTTCTCCACCGAGGAGGGCAAGAAGGGGCAGATCGTCGTCGGCCAGCTCGCCGACCTCGCCGTGCTCTCCGAGGACTATTTCTCCGTGCCGGAGGACCGGATTCAGGACATCGAAGCCGTGCTGACCCTGCTGGGCGGCAAGCCGGTCTTCGGCGTCGGCGACTTTTCCGATCTCGCCCCTCCGGCGCTGCCCGTGCTGCCCGAGTGGTCGCCCGTGAAGAGCTTCGGCGGCTACCAGCGCCGCGCCGAGGCGGGCGGCTCGCGTTTCACGGCCGAGGCCGTCACTGCAGCGAGCCGCACGGCCTGCGGCTGCGCCGCCAATTGCGGCGTGCACGGGCACGACCACGCCAGCGCCTGGGGCGCCTCGCTGCCGGTCTCGGACATGGCGCGCTTCTGGGGCGGCCTCGGCTGCTCCTGCTGGGCGGTGTGACCATGGAAGCCTTCACCAAGGCCCGCTGGCCGCTCCTCCTCGGGCTGCTCGGGCTCTGCGCCGCCTATATCCAGGGCGGGCTGAACAAGCTGCTCGACTTCTCCGGCGCGGTCGCCGAGGCCGAGCATTTCGGCCTGCCGCTGCCCATCCTCGTCGCGACCAGCACGATCGCGCTGGAGCTCGGCGCCTCGCTGTTCATCCTGCTGGGGCGGCTGCGCTGGCTGGGCGCGCTGGCGCTCGGCGCCTTCACCCTGGCGGCGACCTTCATCGCCAACCGCTTCTGGGAGCTGCCGGCGGGCCATGAGCGCTTCATGATGGCCAACGGCTTCTTCGAGCATCTCGGGCTGGTGGGCGCTTTCCTGCTCGTGGCATGGTGGGACCTCCGCGGGAACACCCGACCTTGAGCTCCGCCGCCCCGACGCTGAACCCCTTCCACACGGCCCTGCTGGCCGGCATCGCGGGCTTCGTGGACACCGCCACCTTCGTATCGCTGCACGGCGTCTTCGCCGCCCATGTCACGGGGAATTTCGTGCTGATCGGCGCGGCGCTGGTGCTGGGCACGGGCGGCCTGCTGGCCAAGCTCGCGACCTTTCCCGTCTTCATGCTCTCGGTGATCCTGGCCCGCCAGATGGCGCGCCGATGGGAACGGCCCGAGCGGAAGCTGATCCTGGCCAAGACGCTGCTGCTGGCGGGTTTCTGGCTCGGGGCGGTGTATTTCGGCCCCTTCGAGCACGCCGACAGCCCCGAGCTGATCCTGGTCGCGAGCCTCGCCGTGGCGGCGATGGGCATCCAGAACGCCCTGATGCGCATCTCCTTTCCCACGGCGATGCCGACCACCATCATGACCGGCAACACCACGGCCGCGATGATGGACCTCTCCGACTGGATGACCGGGCGGCTGCCGCCGGACGGGCTGGGACGGCTGCGGCGGGTCGCGGTGGTGCTGCTGGGTTTTGCGGCAGGCTGCCTGCTGGGCGGCGTGGCGATGGTCTGGATCGGCCCGATGGGCCTGCTGCTGCCGGTCATAGCCAGCATCATCGTGCTGATCGGGATCGCATAAGCTTCTGACGGAATGGGATATGATGCGGAGACGCCGCGCGGCCCGGTCGCGCGGTGGGCTTCTTGCATGTTCCGCTTGCAAGCCGGCCCGATTTACTGGACTATAAGTCCAGTAAATCGGGCCGCACGAGGGAGCTGCCGAGACCGCCATGACGGACCACCAGATCTTCGAGGCCGGCGACGTCACGCTGCAATCCGGCGTGGTCTTTCCGTCGATGCGGCTGGCCTACCAGACCTACGGGACGCTGAACGCGGCGAAGGACAACGTCATCCTCTACCCGACCTCCTTCGGCGCGCAGCACCAGGAGATCGACTGGCTGAACCAGCCCGGCGGCGCGCTGGATCCGGAGCGCCACTTCATCGTCGTCGCCGACCTCTTCGGCAACGGGCTGTCCTCCTCGCCCTCCAACGCGCCGGGCTACGTGCCTGTCACCTATCACGACGCGGTCGCGGTCCAGCGCCGGCTGCTGGTCGAGCGCTTCGGCATCTCCCGCCTGGCGCTGGTCTATGGCTGGTCGATGGGCGGCATGCAGGCCTATCACTGGGCCGCCTGCCATGCCGACATGGTGGAGCGCGCGGCGATCGTCTGCGGCAGCGCGCGCTGCTCGCCCTACAACCACGTCTTCCTCGAGGGCGCGAAGGCCGCGCTGACCGCCGATCCCGCCTTCCAGAAGGGCCGCTTCGTCTCTCAGCCGATGGCGGGGCTGCGCGCCATGGGCCGCGTCTATGCCGGCTGGGCGCTGTCGCACGGCTTCTACCGCGACGAACTCTGGCGCGAGGGCGGCTTCGCCTCGCTGGAGGATTTCCTGGTCCGCGCCTGGGACACGAATTTCGCGCGGCGCGACGCCAACGACCTGCTGGCGCAGATCGCCATCTGGCAGGCCGGCGACATCAGCGCCTGCGCGGCATTCGGCGGCGACATGGACCAGGCCCTGGCCGCCGTGACGGCGCATGTCCTGCTCATGCCCGGCAGCACCGACCGCTACTTCGACTGGCGCGACAACGAGGCCGACCTGCCGAAGCTGGTGAACGCTGCCACCGTCACCTTCCGGCCCATCCCGTCCGACTACGGGCATCGCGCCGGCAATCCCGTCGCGATCCCCGCGGATCGTGCCTTCCTCAACGCCGAGGTCTCGGCCCTGCTCGCGAGATGAATGCTTTGCCGCGGGATGCAGACCTCCGGCGCCTTCGCGCCTTCGGTCACCCCGCTTGAGGAGACGGATCATGGAGAGCTTCACCGCCGCGAAACGCCCCGTCGACCACGCGACCCTGCGTGCGCTCTCGGCGAAGACGGACCTGCCCGGGCTGGTCCGGGCGGGCAGCCATTTCGGCATGATCCTGCTGCTGGGCTGGCTGATCTGGCTCGTCTCGTCCCGCTACGGCGTGCTCTGGGCGCTGCCGCTGATGGTCGCGCAGGGCTTCTTCGTGGCCTTCCTTTTCGTGATGATGCACGAGACGGCGCACAAGACGGCCTTCCGCAGCCCGTTCCTCAACACGTTCTTCGGCTACCTCTCGGCGGTGCTGATCGCCCAGCCCTACGAGTACTACATCCTCTTCCACTGGGAGCATCACCGCCACACCCAGGATCCGCAGCGCGACCCCGAGCTGATCGTGGCCGTGCCGACGCATTCCGACACCTGGCTCGCCATCGCCTATACCGGGCTGATGCAGGCCGCCGGGCGGCTGCGGCTGATGGCGCGGCACGCGCGAGGCGACGTGTTCTTCCCCTGGGTGCCGGCCGGCAGGAAGGCGCTGGTCGTCCGCGAGGCGCGCATCTACCTCGCGATCTACGCGGCGGCGCTGATCGGCTCGGTCTGGGCCGGCAGCGCGCTGCTGCTCTGGACCTGGCTGCTGCCCTGGCTCATGGGCCAGTTCATGCTCCGCCCCTACCTCTATGCCGAGCATGTCGGCTGCGACGAGACGCGCAGCGCCTTCGACAACACGCGCACCACCTTCACCAACGGCTTCCTGCGCTGGTTCGCCTGGAACATGCCCTACCATGCCGAGCACCACGCCTATCCCTCGGTGCCCTTCCACGCGCTGCCGGAGCTGCACCGCGCCGTGGCGCAGGAGATCACCTACAAGGGGCAGGGCTACCGGCGCGTGACGCGCGAGACCTGGTCCTGGTTCCGCGCGCGCTACCGCGGCGCGAGGACGAACTCCGCCAGCTCGCGCGCATAGGCGGGCGTCAGCGGCTCGATCCGGAAGACGTAGCGGTAGAAGAGGCTGCCGTAGATCGCGTCGAAGAGCATCCCCGGCGTGGCGGCGCCGGTGATGCTGCCGTCCTCCTGGCCCTCGGCGATGATCGCGGCGATCGCGCTGCGGCGGAAGCCGATGTAGCGCTCGTGGAACAGCTCGGCGGAGCCGGCGCTCGCGATGCATTCGGAGATCACCGCGAGCTGCACGCGGCCGAATTCCTCCTGCAGCGCCGCCGCGTAGCGCTCGGCATGGCCGATGACGCGCGGCAGGGCCGGGCCTTCGCCCGCCAGCGGCAGCATGGCGGAGGCGTGGTCGAGGAAGGCGTCGATGAGCAGTGCCTCGCGCGACGGCCACCATTTGTAGATGGTCATCTTCGAGACGCCGGAGTGCCGCGCGATGGCCTCGATGGTCGTGGCGGCCGCGCTCGCCGTCGCCATCAGGTGGTAGGCGCTCTCGAGGATGGCCCGCGTCGTGGCAACCGAGCGCGGGCGGCCGCGGCGCGCCGGCGCGTCCTCCTCCCGTGTCGTGGCCTGCTGCGTCATCCCGGTGTCATTCTGCCGGGTCCGCGGCTGGCATGCCAGTCCGGCGTTCAGGCCAGCGTGCGGTCCAGCCAGTCGCGGAACTTGTACCAGTTGCCCACCATCGGCAGGAACCAGGGGTTGCCGGTGTAGAAGGGCTTGGTGGGAAAATCCTGGCCGTCGAAGGAGATCACGCGGTTCGCCTGGCCCAGGATCTTCTTGCCGATCTCGGCGCCGAGATAGGACAGGATCGCGACGCCCGAGCCGTTGCAGCCCAGCGCGTAGTGCAGGCCCTTCTCGGTCTGGCCCATGTGGGGCAGGTAGTCGAAGGCGAAGGCCACGTTGCCCGTCCAGGCATGGGTGATGCGGACGCCCTTCAGCTGCGGCCAGCGCATCAGCATCATGTCGCGCAGGATCGGCGCCGAGACCTCGGGCGAGACCTGCGTGAACTTCGCGCGCCCGCCGAAGAGCACGCGCGTGCCGTCCGGCGACATCCGGTAGTAGCAGAGGATGCGCTTGCTGTCGGCCAGCGTGCGCTTCTTGGGGATGAGGCTCGCGGCCAGCTCCGGGTCCAGCACCTCGGTTGCGATGATGTGCGAGGCGATGGGCATCAGCCGCCGCTTCAGGTCGGGCGTGATGCCGCCGGTGTAGCCGTTGGTGGCGATCACCACCTCGCGCGCCTCGATCGGGCCGCGGTCGGTCTCCACGCGCCAGCCGTCGGCGAGCTTGGTCAGCTTGCCCGCGCGGGTGTGGCCGACCAGCGTGGCGCCGTAGCGCCGCGCCGCCTCCATCAGGCCCCAATGGTACAGCGCCGGATGGATCTTGCCGGTGCGGTTGATGACCATGCCGCCGTAATAGTAGTCCGACGCCATCTCCTCGCGCTGCCGCTCGCGCGGGACCATGTGGGCGTCGGCCATGGCGAGATCGTTGAGCTGGGCCATCTTGCCCTCCATGCCGGCGTAGTGCCTGGGCGTGAAGGCGCCGATGAAGCGGCCGGTGCGCTCGTAGAAGCAGTCGATCTTCTCTCTGTTCACGATGCTCTCGATGTGGTTCAGCCCTTCGACGGCATCGCCGATCATGGACTTCACCAGCTCGTCGGCGCTCTCGCCGGAGCGGCCCTTGGAGCCCGACAGCCCCTTGCCGATGGAGTTGCCGCCGGAGACCCCGCCGCCGTTGCGCGTGGAGGCGCCGTAGCCGAGCTTTTCCGCCTCCAGCACCACGGCCCTGGCGCCGCCGCGGCCCAGCTCGATCGCGCAATTGAGCCCGGTGAGGCCGCCGCCGATGATCACGACGTCGGCCCGCGCGGGCAGGTCCTCCTGGGGCGGCTCCTCAGGGGGCAGGTCGTCCCACCAATAGGGCGTCGATTTGAAGTCGGGATGGAAGATGGCGTCCATGGGGTTCTTTCAGCGCGACAGGGTGGTGGCCAGCGCGCCCTTGCCGAACAGGGTGGTGAGGCCGAGGCAGACCGCGACCAGCAGGATCTGCGTGACGGAGACGGCCGCGATGGTCGGGTCGATCTCCATCATGATATTGTCGAACATCTTCTTGGGCAGCGTCTTCTCGGCGCCCGACAGGAACATCGCCACCACGAGCTCGTCGAAGGAGGAGATGAAGGCGAGGAATCCCGCCGAGATCAGGCTCGGCCGGAGCTGCGGCAGGGTGATGCGCCAGATCGCCGTCGCCCAGGAGGCGCCGAGGCCGATGGCCGCCTGCTCCTGCGATTCGTCGAAGCCGCGCAGCCCCGCGCCGACCAGGATCACGATGAAGGGCAGGGCCAGCACGGTGTGCGCGACGGCGATGCCGTACCATTCGCCGATGAGCTGAAGGCGGGAGAAGATGCTGTAGATCGAGATGGAGAGGATGATGGTCGGCACGATGATGGGCGCGGCCGCCAGACGGTCCAGCAGCCAGATCCCGCGCCGGCGCGAGCGCACCAGCAGGAAGGAGAGCGGCACGCCGAGCGCCATGGAGAGCGCCGTGCAGAGCGTCGCGATCTGGAGGCTGCGGATCGTGGAATCGATCCAGTCCGGATCGCCGAAATAGCGCTCGTACCATTGCCAGGAGAAGCCGGGCGGCGGGAACTGCAGGTAGGAGGCCGAGGAGAAGGAGATCGGGAAGACCACCAGCAGCGGCAGCATCAGGAAGACGAAGACCAGCGTCGCGAAACCCGCGAGCAGCCAGTTTCCTACCCCGCCGTGGCGATCACGAGGCAAGGCGCGCCCCCTTCGTCAGCCGGTTGATGGCGGCGTAGACGGCCAGCGTCACCACCAGCAGCACCAGCGAGAGTGCGGCGGCGAAGGGCCAGTCCAGCAGCTCGCGCACCTGCTGCTCGATGAGCATCGCGATCATGATCACGCGCCCGCCGCCCAGCAGCGCCGGCGTGATGAAGAAGCCGAGCGAGAGCACGAAGACCAGCGCGCAGCCCGCGGCCACGCCGGGCAGCGAGAGCGGCAGGATCACGCGGCGGAAGATGGCCGAGCGCGGCGCGCCAAGGCCTTCGGCCGCGCGCGGCAGGTCGGGGTCGATGCGCAGCAGGGCCGCGTAGATCGGGAAGACCATGTAGGGCAGCAGCACATGGACCATGCCGATCAGCACGCCGCCGAGATTGTACATCAGCGGAATCGGATATTCGATCAGCCCCCAGTCGCGCAGCATGCGGTTGATCACGCCGCTCCGGCCAAGCAGCACCATCCAGGCATAGGTGCGCACCAGCACGCTCGTCCAGAAGGGCAGCAGCAGCGCGAACAGGCCGAGCGCGAGGCCGAGCCGGCTCGCGCGGGTGAGCCAGAAGGCGAGGGGATAGGCGACCACCAGGCAGATGATCGTGACGAGGCCCGCGATCTTCAGGCTGTCGAGCAGGACGGAGAGGTAGAGCTCGTCCAGCACCGCGCGCTGGAGATATTCGAGCGAGCCGCCCTCCACGGACATGGAGAGCAGCCGCAGCACCGGCCAGGCGAAGAGGACGCCGAGCAGCAGCAGGGCCGGCAGGCCCATCAGCAGCAGCGCGCGCTCGCGCCTAGTCCCGGGGGACGACATGCACGTCCTCCGGGCGGAAGCCGATGGCGATGGTGGTGCCCTCCGCGGCCGGCGGCGGGTCGGAGGGGCGCAGCGGCAGGCGGGCCAGCATCTCCGGCGCGCCCTCGGGCTTGAGGCGCAGCTTCACGGAGAGGCCGAGGAAGACCGTCTCGATGACCGTTGCCGTGGCGCGGCAGGGCGCCGCCTCGGCCTCGGCGCCGAGGCGCAGCGCTTCCGGGCGCAGCAGCAGCGTGACGGGGCCCGGAGGCGGTGCTTTCGGCAGGACCATCGCGCCGAAGCCGGGCACGCTCACCTCGCCGCCCTGTGCCGTCCCCTCGATCAGGTTCGACTCGCCGATGAAGTTGGCGACGAAGCGCGTCACCGGGAAATCGTAGATCTCGCCCGGCGTGCCGAGCTGCTGGATGCGGCCCTGGTCCATCACCGCGATGCGGTCGGACATGACCAGCGCCTCCTCCTGGTCATGCGTGATGAAGAGGGTGGTGAGCTTCAGCCGCCGCTGCAGCCGCCGCACCTCCAGCTGCAGCGATTCCCTGAGCTTGCGGTCCAGCGCGCCGAAGGGCTCGTCCAGCAGCAGCAGGGAAGGGTTGAAGATGATCGCGCGGGCCAGGGCCACGCGCTGCTGCTGCCCGCCCGAGAGCTGCCGCGGCAGCCGCTCCGCGTAGCCGCCGAGCTCCACCAGCGCCAGCACCTCTGCCACGCGCCTGATAATCTCCGCCTTGCCCACGCGGCGCATCTCCAGCGGGAAGGCCAGGTTCTCCGCCACCGTCATGTGCGGGAAGAGCGCGTAGTTCTGGAACACCATGCCGACATTGCGGTGGCGCGCCGGCGCCGTCGTGACGTCCTTGTCGCCGAGGCGGACCGTGCCCTCGTCCGGCACCTCGAAGCCCGCCACCGACTTCAGCAGCGTCGTCTTGCCCGAGCCGGAGGGGCCGAGGATGGTGAGGAACTCGCCCTCCTCGACGGCGAGGTCCACCCCGTTCAGCGCCGCGACGGCGCCGAACCGCTTGACGATGCCCTGGACTTCCAGCCTCACGCGATCAGCGCCGCAGCATCCAGCGGTTCCAGCGTTCCTGCGCCGCGGCGGCATTGGCGGTCCACCACTCGACGCTGAGCCAGAACTGCTTCCCGATGTTCTCCGGCGCCGTGCACATCAGCGGATGCAGCTCCCGCGGCACATGGTCCATCGTGTGGCGGTTGAGGCCGGGATAGCCCATCTCGGTCGTGTAGACCGCCTGCAGCTCCGGCCGGGTCATCACCGAGAAGAAGCGCTGGCCCCAATAGGCCTGCCGCGTGCCGCGGGGGATGCCGAAGGCGCCGCTCTTCAGGCTGCCCTGGGTGAAGTCGGTGGCGACCGGCGCGCCGCGCCGCGTGAGCTCGTAGAAGCGCCCGTTCCAGCCGGAGGCCAGCACCACCTCGCGGTCCACCAGCAGCTGCGCCGGCTGCGCGCCGGTGCTCCACCACACCGTGATGTGCGGACGGATCCTGTCGAGGCTGCGGAAGGCGCGGTCCATGTCGATCGGGTAGATCTGGTCCATCGGCACGCCGTCGGCGAGCAGCGCGAATTCGAGGTTGTCCGTGGGGTGGTTGCGCAGCGAGCGCGGGCCCGGGAAGCGCCGGACATCCCAGAACTCCGCCCAGCCCTTGGGCTGGCTGTCGTTCCGGAAGACGTCGGTGCGATAGCCGAGCGCGGTGGAATAGGCCGAGGCGGTGAGGATGTGCGAATCCCTGGCAACCTCGGGATAGTCGGAGCGGTCGACGACGCTGGGGTCGATCGGCTCCAGCAGGTTCATCTCCTTGGCGCGCACCGCGTCCTGGCCGCCGATCTCAGTGCAGGTCCATTCCGGATTGCCGCTCTCGACCATGGCGCGGAGCTTGCCGAAATCCACCGGGGAGGTGTCGACCACGCGGATGCCGTACTCGCGCTCGAAGGCCGCGAAGTAGCTGCGGCGGAAGATGGAGTTCATCGCCCCGCCCGAGGCGTTGACGACGATGCGGTCGGGCTTCGGCGGCGTGGTCTGCGCGCTGACGATGGCGGGCAGCGCGAGGCCGCCGCCGGCGAGCAGGAACGGGCGTCGCCCGATGAGAAGGCTCATGTGGAACTTCCTTCCTTTCGCATCCGCTGCGCGGCGGATGCATTCAATCTGCCGGACAGAACCGATTCCACCGAAATCATTCCTCCTGCGGCACCTGCAGGATGGTGGCCTGCCCGGCCCGCGCATGCGCGATGGCCTCCACCTGCGCCAGCGCCATCGGATGCGCCATCTGCCCGAGCACGGTCGTCCGCGGCGGGTAGGGCCATTCGACGCGCGGCCCATAAGCGCGATTGAAGCCAGGGAAGAGGTGCCAGTGCGCCAGCAGGTTGTTGGTGCGCAGGATATGCCCCCGTGCGATGCCGGCTTCCGCCATCGTCGCCTCGACCTTGTCCCAGGCGACTTCGGACTGGGCCTGCACGTCGCGGAAGCTTCCGTCCGGCGCGAGCCCGGTCCGCGCGCTGGTGTAGAGCGTCCCGCCCACCAGCACCGCGGGCGAGGCGGGGCCGAGCGCGGGGTCCTCGTCGCCGATCGCGCGAAAGCCGTCCATCGCCGCCACCGCCTCGACCTGCACGAGGAAGTCGGCATCCTCCAGCGCCGCGGCGACGACGGTGCGCGCCGGAAAGGGCGGCGTCGCCACCGCGCGGAACGCCGCGTCGAAGTCCGGGAGGAGGCGCGGATCGGCCAGCGTCACATGCAGGCGGCAGAGCGATTCCAGGCCGAGACCGTGGGAGCGCAGGGCCTGCGCCAGATTGGCCAGCACCTGCGCCGATTGCTGCGCGATGTCGCCCCTGATGATCGTGCCGTTCGCGGCCAGCGGCACCGCCGTGGCGAAGACCTGGCGCGCCGCCGCCATTCCGCCATTGGGCCCGCCCGAGGGCAGGGGCGCCAGGTCGGGCAGGGCCTCGACGCGCGAGGCGCCGCCGATCACGGCGATCGCGTCCAGCTCGACCGTCGCCTGCGGCAAAGGGAAGTGCCAGGAGCCGACGACGGCATGGCTCGGCGCCGCCGTGCCGAAGCGTTCCGCGAAGATGGCCCGATAAGTGCCGATGTCGCGCAGGTCGACCAGGTAGGTCTTGATCTGCACCACATCCGCCATGTCGGCGCCGAGCAGGCGCAGCGCGGTCTCGAGGTTGTCGAACATCTGCCGTGTCTGCGCCGCCGCATCCTGCCGGCCCGGGGCCTCGCCGGCCAGCTCGCGCGCGGCGTTGGTCCCGGCCGTGGCGCCGACATGGATCACGTCGTCGAGCCGCGCGGCATGCGAGAAATGGGCGATGGGCCGCATCAGTTCCGTCGTCTCGACGAGCTTCACCATTCGCGTCCCCCCGCGGCAGACCTTGGAGGCTCGGCCAAAAAAACTTGTCCGACAAGCCGTACAAAGCGGCTTGCCGGCCGGCTTCCCGCGGCCCTAGCCTTCTGCCGCCCACAGGGTCGGAACGGCTCGGGCCGGGGAAATGCGCGTCATCGATCGGGGCCGCGAGGCCTCGGCGGAGCGCGGCTGACCCTGGCTTCGGAGTGGCTGATGGCTCGCAGCAACAGCATCGGACGGCGCCGGCTCGGCCAGGCCGCCGCGGGAATTGCGGCGGCGGCGGCGCCGCGGGCGACCGGGGCCCAGCCGGCCGAGAAGGTCATCCGCGTCGCCATGACCGCCGGCGACATCCCGCGCACCCATGGCCAGCCCGACCAGGCCTTCGAGGGCGTGCGCGTCGCGGGCCTCACCATGTACGACGCGCTGACCGCCTGGGACTACCAGACCGGCACGCGCATCGAGCCCATGCTGGCCACGGAATGGGCGGTCGACGAGGCGGACAGGACGAAGTGGGTCTTCCGGCTGCGCGCCGGCGTGAAGTTCCACGACGGCACGCCCTTCAATGCCGATGCCGTGGTCTGGAACGTCCGCAAGCTGCTGGACCGGGGCGCGCCGCAATTCGATCCCGCGCAGGCCGGCTTCACCGTGGGCCGCATGCCCACGCTGCGCACGGCGGAGAAGATCGACGAACTCGCCGTGCGCCTCACGACCTCGGAGCCGGATTCCTTCCTGCCGCTGAACCTCGTGAACCTCTTCTTCGCCTCGCCGACGCATTGGGAGGCCAAGCTGGCCGCCGTGCCCGCGAGCGTGACCGATCCGGCGCAGCGCGCCGTGCAGGCCTGGGACGCCTTCGCGCGCGATCCCGCCGGCACGGGCATGTTCAAATTCGCCGCCTTCGTGCCGCGCGTGCGGCTCGAGATGGTGAGGAACCCCGACTACTGGTACGAGAGCCGCCGCGCGAAGTTCGACCGCCTCGTCGTCGTCCCCGCCGCCGATGTGAACACGCGCTCCGCCGCGCTGCTCTCGGGACAGGTGGACTGGATCGAGGCGCCGGCGCCCGACGTCATCCCCCAGATGCGCCAGCGCGGCTTCCAGATCGTCAGCAGCGAGATGGTGCATGTCTGGCCCTGGCAGCCTTCGCTGCTGGAGGGCTCGCCCTGGCGCGACAAGCGCGTGCGGATGGCGGCCAACCTGGGCGTGAACCGCGAGGACTTGGTCACCCTCAATGGCGGCCTCGCGGAGCTCGCCCATGGCCAGATGCGCCGCAACCATCCGTGGTTCGGCAACCCCTCCTTCCGGCTCCGCTTCGATCCGAACGAGGCGCGGCGCCTGATGGGCGAGGCCGGCTATTCCGCGAGCCGCCGCGCGGCGGTGAAGGTCCTCGTCACCACGGCGGGCTCCGGCCAGATGCAGTCGCTGCCGATGAACGAATACATCCAATCCGCGCTGCGCGAATGCTTCTTCGACGTGACGCTGGAGACGCTGGAATGGGGCACGCTCTTCGGCAACTGGCGCGAGGGCCCGCGGGCGCCGGTGGCGCGCGGCGCGAACGCCACCAATGTCAGCGTCGCCACCATCGATCCCTTCTTCGCGCTGGTGCGCTTCGCGGATTCCCGGATGGCGCCGCCGGTCTCCAACAACTGGGGCTTCATCAACGACCCCGAGCTCGACCGCCTGAGCCAGGCCGCCCGCGTCACCTTCGACGCGGCGGAGCGCGACAAGGCCCTGGCGCGCATCCACGAGCGCATGGTGGACGAGGCGCTGTTCATCTGGTTCGTGCATGATGTCGCGCCGCGCGCCATCAGCCCGCGCATCACCGGCTACTCCGCGCCCAACGGCTTCTACGTGAACTGGTCGTCGCTCGACATCGCGCCCGCCCGTTAGAAAGGCAGTATCACCATGTCCACCATGCTTCGCTTCTCCTTCGCGCGCGGCGGCTTCTTCACCGCGCGCATCCTGCTCGACAAGGCGCCGAAGACCTGGGAGGCGATCCGCCCCCACCTGCCGCTCACCATCAAGGCCTACAACGCCCGCTGGACTGGCCGCGAGACGCACACCAAGCTCGACCTGCCGGTGAAGCCGCCGCGCGAGAACCAGATCCTCAACGCCGCCACGGGCGACGTGATCTATGCATGCGAATGGTCCGACCGCGACGTCACGGGCTTCGAGGCGATCGGCTGGTTCTACGGCACCGAGACCGTGCGCGACTGGCGCGGCGAATCCCGCGTGAACCTCTTCGCCCGCGTCAGCGAGGATCAATGGCCTTTCATGGAAGAGGTCGGCCTGCGCACCTGGCGCGAGGGCGGCGAGGACTGCACCATCTCGCTGGAGACCTGACCTCCGTCCATCGAGTCGGGTCTCCTCGACCCGAGGCGTGAATCGGCCGGACTTTCGTGCTTCTTGCGGCGCCGGGAAGCGCTGCTACTCTCGCTCCCAACACCGCCTTCGCGTCGCGAAAGCGTATAAGGACAAGGGAACGGGACCATGGAAGCTTCGCGACGCCGCCTCCTCGGCGCAGGGATCGGGACCGCGCTCGCGGCGCCCGGAATCGCCTCCGCGCAACCGGCCTGGCCGACCGACCGCCCCATCCAGCTGATCGTGCCGTTCCCGCCGGGCGGCGGCACGGACATCAACGTCCGCGCCATGCCGCCGCACTTCCAGCGGCATCTTCCCGGCTCGCGCTTCGTCATCGTGAACCGCCCCGGCGCCGGGGCGGAGATCGGCTACACCGCGATGGCCCAGGCCGCGCCCGACGGCTACACCATCGGCACCGTCATCACGCCGAGCCTGCAGACCATCACCATCGAGCGCCAGCCGCAGTACAAGCTGGAGGACTTCGCCTTCATCGGCACGGTCGTCGAGGATCCCGGCGGCTTCTTCGTCGCGCCCAACAGCCCCTGGCGCAGCGTCGCCGACCTCGTCGCCTATGCGAAGGCCAATCCGGGCCGTGTCGCCGTCGGCACCGCCGGCATCGGCTCCGACGATCACCTGCTGATGATCGGGCTGGAGCGCGCGGCGGGCATCCAGCTCAACCACATCCCCTTCGCCGGCCAAGCGCCCGCCGTCACCGCCCTCATCGCCGGCCAGATCGAGATCTCCTCGATGAACATGGGCGAGAGCATCGCCCTGCTGCGCGAATCCCGCGTGCGGGCCCTCGCCACCGCCGGCCGCGAGCGCTTCCACATGGCGCCGGACGTGCCGACCTTCCGCGAATCCGGCTACCCGCTGGACACCGGCGTTGTCAGAAGCTTCGTCGTGCCGGCGGCCACGCCGCGCGCCATCCAGGACCGGCTGGCCGAGATGTTCGCCAACACCATGCGCGACCCGCTCTGGATCGCGGAAGCCGAACGGCTCTTCATCCCGCTGAAGTACCGCAACCCCGACGAGACCAGGGAGATCGTGTTCCGGGAGCAGGAGGCGCTGCGCCAACTCTGGCGGGAGCGGCCCTGGAAGGACGGTTGAAACGAAGGGCCTCCGTCCCGCTGTCTCCGCTTCGCGGCCAGCCCCCCGCCAGGGCTTTTTGCCCTGGACCCTCATCAGAAAGACCGCGATGCCACGCCTGATTGACCTCTCCACGCCCATCAAGACCAACCACTTCCGCTGGGAGGTCGATCGCCGCTTCGCCAAGACGCACGACACCGGCGGCGGCCAGGCCACCTGGGCGGGATGGAACGTCCACGCCTTCACCCATATGGACAGCCCGCGCCACGTCGACCCCGACGGCTTCACCACCGACGCCATCAGCCTCGACATGACCACCGGCCCCGGCGCCGTCGTGGACATTTCCGACGTGCCCGCCAACACTGCCATATCCGCCGAAGCCCTCTCGAAAGCCGGTGCCCATCTCCAGCCCGGCGACTTCGCCCTCATCCGCGCCCGCTGGGACGAGCGCGCCAGCATCGACACGCCGGACTTCTGGCTCAACGCCCCCTGGATGACCGCCGAGGCCTCCATCTGGCTGCGCGAGCAGGGCATCAAGGCCGTCGGCTTCGACTTCCCGCAGGACCACTGCATCCGCTTCTTCCTGACCGGCGAGAAGCGCCCGCCGCTGCCCGAGCACGTCACGCACTACCACCTGCTCGCGCGTGGCATCATCATGTTCGAATACCTCTGCAACATGGGCGCGCTGACCCAGCCGAGGAACACGGTGATCGGCCTCCCCCTGAAGCTGCCGGACAGCGACGGCGCGCCCGCCCGCGTCATCGTCATGGAGGACGCGCCATGAGGTTTGCCGGACAGGCGGCCCTCGTCACCGGCGGCGGCGCCGGCATCGGCGCGGGCATCGCGGCACGGCTCGCGGCCGAAGGCGCCGGCGTGCTGGTCGCCGACCTCAACCTCGACGCCGCGATGAAGACCGCTGACGACATCACGCAATCCGGGGGCAAGGCGCTCGCCTTCAAGATGGATGCGGCATCGCCCGAAGATGCCGCCGCCGCCGTCGCGGCCACGGAAGAAGAATTCGGCCGCTTGCGCATCGCCGTCTGCAATGCCGGCATCACCGACCGCATCCCCGTGCTGGAGATGTCGCTGGCCGCCTTCGAGCGCATCATCCGCACCAACCTCGTCGGCTGCTTCGTCTCGGCCCAGGCCGCGGCGCGCGCCATGTCGCGCGGCGGGGAAGGGGAGCAGGGCGGCCGCATCGTCACCATCTCCTCCGTCTCCGGCCAGTTCGGCGGCACCGGCCGGGCGGCCTATGGCGCCAGCAAGGGCGGCATCGAGACGCTGACCAAGGTGCTGGCCGTGGAACTCGCGCCCTTCGGCATCCGCGTGAACGGCGTGGCGCCGGGCCCGACGCAGATCGCCCGCACCGCGCACGGCCCGCGTCAGCGCGCGGCCTTCCTCGATCGCATGGCGGTGAAGCGCTACGGCTCGCCGGCCGACATCGCCGGCGCCGTCGCCTTCCTGTGCGGCGACGACTGCGACTTCATTGCCGGCCAGATCCTCAACGTGGATGGCGGCTTCGCCGCGGCCGGCGTGATGTACGATCCGGCGGAAGGGGCCTAGGAGGCCTTCCGCCGCACCCAGCGCAACGCCGAATCCCACTTCCGCCGGACCAGCCCGCGCCCGCCGGAGGTGAGGCGCAGCTTCACGCGATGCACCCATTCCTGCGTCGCATGCCAGGCGGGGATGCCGTCCAGCGTGCGATAGCCGAGGTCGAGCAGCCAGGCGACGCCGCCGTAGAACCGCGCGAACCACCGCACCTGCATCATCTTCGGCTTGGCGATGGCGAAGACCCGCGTGGAGAAGGCGGCGCCGACCACCTTGGTCCCGACGATGAGCACCACCGCCGAGACATAGTGCTTGTTGGCCAGCAGCCAGAGCTCGGTCAGCTTCAGGATCGGCACCAGCGGCACGAAGGGGATCACGAAGACCGCGATCACCCAGCCCGGGCTCAGCCGCTCCACCAGCCGCTCCAGCCAGGCGAAGAGCGGGATGCGCGCCAGCACCCGTCCCAGTGCCGAGAGCCAGCGCCAGACCGTGACGTCGAGCAGCGCCCAGAGCACGGCGAGCACGATCACGACAGGCGCGAAGATCCGCCGCGCGATGCGCCGCAGCTTCAGGGTGGTTTCCGGCGACATCACGTGGGTCTGGCTGCCTCTGTCCTGGGCGACGTGCACCGGCCCTTCGGCCGGTTTCATGGCATGTCCGGCCCGGAATGGGCCGATTTCATGGCCCATATATTGCCTGGCCGGAAGAATGCACGAGGTCTCGATTCACCCGGCCCTCCGAGCCGCGCAATTCGCGCCCTTTCGATTTTCCTCCTTGCCGTCAGGGCTCGCTCATCTTCGCCCAGCTGCTGGCCCATATGATTCAGCCGCGATTCGTCCACGCTCCACCCCTGGCGCCCGGGAGCGCCGGGGAGCGACAACTGCCTTAGCCTGCATCGCGCATCCGAGTGGGACGAGGGCAGGCGCAGCCGTCGGCCGCACCGGATCATCCTGCTGGATGAGGTGCGGCCGGTCGCTTGGAGCATGATCGCCGCAGGTGGATCCGCCGGAGGCGCGAATCATGCCCTCAAAACAGGAGGCTGGAGCTTTTGCCGTGAGCGGCTGCGAACGGAAGATGCTTTAGCGCGCGGGAGCCGAAAGGATCTCCATGCGTGTGGCGCGAACGCCTCCCTCGGCCAGCTCCGGCAATCTCCGGAACCAGGCCTGCACCTCGGGTGACGCGTTATGCGCCTCGAAATCGTCGAGGGAGGCGAAGACTTCGTAGAAGAGGAAGCGGCCTCGCGCCTCGCGGTCCTCCTGGAGGAAGTACACCAGGTTGCCGCGCTGCCGCCGGACGACATCAATCAGGGGCAGGGTGACGGCACGGAGCTCCGCTTCCCTTCCCGGTTTCGCGCGCACCTCCGCGAAGACGGAATAGGCACCTGCGGGGACGTGCGCATAGCCGGCGCCCGGGCCTTCCTGCGCGATCGCCGCGGGCGCGGCCATGCAAGCCAGGGCGGCACTCAGGACGAGGTGCCGGCATCTTCTCGGAATCATGGGACTCTTCCTTCGGACCTGCCTCAGCGGCCGGCGATCTGCCTGTGCTTCGCCTCGGATGCGGCCATGAACCTTTGCCGGACCGGCCCGAGGACCTTGACGAATTCGAGCTGCTCGCCCTCGGGGCCCTTGCAGTAGATCAGCTCCCAGCCGTCGGACGGCGCTTCGGTGACGCGGTTGGAACGGGACTCCAGCGGCGCCGCGAGACGCGCGGCCTCGCTGCGGACGGTCACGGTCCGGTTCGCCCTGACCTGGGTCATGCCGCGCCGGGCGCTTTCGGCTTCGAGATCGCGGATGAAGACGTTGAAGTCCACATCGTCGCGAATATAGAAGCAGATGTGCATGGAGCGCGGGTAGGCGGGGCTCATGTGGTCCCGCGGCTCGGCGAAGCTGTTCGGCCCGCCCATCGGCTGGTCGGCATTCCGGTATTGCAGAAGCTCGATCACGACATTGTCGAACTGGATGAAGCGCACATCGAGGCGCTGGGCGCCGCCGGCGAGGTCCGGCACGCCGATCGTCCTGGGATTCACGCGGAGCTCGGCGGCGGCGATCTCCTGGTCCGTCATCAGCACGTTGTGGACCGTCTGCCCCTGGAAATCGCCGTGGCGGAAGACCTCGGTTCCGCCCAGGACTTCCGTATAGAACTCGTAGGCCCGCTCCATGTTCTGCACGGTCAGGCCGAAATGCTGCACGCCCTGCAGCCGGCTGCCGAGCGGGGCGGCGTTGGGATCCGAGCCGCTGCCGCTGCGGCCCTGAGCGGCGGCCGGAGCGCCGACCGATGCCGCCGGCACCACGAGCCCCGCGAGGGTCGCGACGCCGGCGCCGCGGATGATGCCGCGGCGATCGGCGGACTGGGAGGGATCGTCGGAGTTTTCGAAGCTGGGCATCGACGGGCCTTTCACAGCTTGGGAGACGGCTGAGTGTCGGTTCGAGAGGATCTCGGGACTGACGCAGGCTATCGCCCCGGCCTCTGGATCGGAGGTAAATCTAGGTAAAATCAGGTAGAGCCGCTCGATCGCTCGGCGGGGAAGGGTGGCGCCCGGCGGCCCTGGGCGAAGGCGTCGAAGGTCAGTTGCCACCCACCCAGGAGGCGTTGTGCGGCAGGCGCCCGATCTGCGCGCGCTGCCGGGGCAGGGCCGCCGGGTATTCGGCGTGCAGCCAGGCGATCATCTTCTCGCGGACCTCGCAGCGCAGGTCGAAGGTGCGCGGGCCGCTGCTGGCCGACATCAGCATGCGCACCTCCATCACCTCCGCGCGGAAGTCGGTGACCTGCATGTTCACCACCTGCCGGTCCCAGAGCTTCGACGCCCGCACGACCTCCTCGAACTGCGCGCGCATCTCGGCGACCGGCGCGGAGTAGTCGACATAGAGCATCACCGTGCCGATCAGCGAGGCGTTCTCCCGCGTCCAGTTCTGGAAGGGCTTCTCGATGAAGTAGGTGAGCGGCAGCACCATCCGTCGCCAGTCCCACAGGCGCACCACGACATAGGTGGAGGTGATCTCCTCGACATTGCCCCACTCGCCCTCGACGATGACGGCGTCCTCCAGCCGGATGGGCTGGGTCACCGCGAGTTGCACGCCCGAGATCAGGTTCTTCAGCACCGGCTGCAGCGCGAGGCCCAGCACGATCCCCGCGGCGCCCGCCGAGGCCAGCAGCGACACGCCGTATTGCCGCACGCCGTCGAAGGTCATGAGCGTGGCGGAGGCGGTGACCAGCACGATCATGATGCCGGCCACGCGCTTCAGGATGCGCGACTGGGTCGTGTGCTTCCGGGCGAGGAGGTTGTCCTCGGAATCGAGCTTGAACTTGCGCAGATAGACCGTGGTCCAGATGTGCAGGGCCGTCAGCGCCACCCAGCCGCAGAGCCAGATGAAGCAGATGGCCAGGATGTGCCGCATCCAGCCGGCCTGCTCCATGGTGAAGGGCGCCAGGCTGGCGCCGACGCTGAGCGCCACCACGATCAGGGCCAGGCGCGTCGGCCCCTCGGTCCGCTGCACCAGGGAGCGCCAGAACAGGTCCCGGTGCTCGACCACCCGGCTGACGATCCGGAAGATGATGCGGTGCGCGACCAGCGCCGGCACCAGCGACACGCCGAGGACGATGAGGCTGATGACCCAGGTCGGCGCCCAGGTCGCCTTGGCGATGATGTCGCGCGCCGCGTCGTCGATATCCTCGAGCATCGGCCCTCCGGGTCGGGTTGTCGGATTCCGGCCAGGCAGGCGCCGGCCGAGGATGCTGCACTGCACGCGCCACCCTGGGGCGGTTAACCGGTGCCGCGCCGCGAGGTTTCAGGCGCGGCACGGATCCGCCTCGGGCGAAGGGAAGATTTGGAATTGAAATTCCATTTCCATTAATGCTAAGCCAATGCCGAACCCAAGGGACCGACGATGCCGGATGGCGGACAGGTGACGATGGCAATGGCGCGGGGCCTCGATGTCCTGCGCGCCTTCGCCGCGGACGACGAGTGGCTCGGCAACCAGGAGCTGGCGGCCCGGACCGGCCTCCCGCGTCCCACCGTGACGCGCGCCACGAACACGCTGGTCGAGGCGGGGTTCCTCCAGCCGGATCCGCTGTCCCAGAAGTTCCGCCTCGGGCCCGCCGTGCTGGTCCTGGCCGGGCGCGTGACGCGCTTCGCGGCGCTCCGCAGCCTGATACGTCCGATCATGGCGGAGCTGGCGCGGGAGACGGGCGCCAGCATGGGCGCCGCGCATGTCGAGGGCGGCGAGCTGGTCTATTTCGAATATTGCCGGTCGCAGGGCCTCGTGGCGCTTTCGCTCGCCGTGGGGTCGCGCGTCGCCGTGCTGCATTCCGCGGCGGGCTCGGCCCTGCTGGGCGCGGCGACGCCGGGCGAGCGGAAGCAGATCATCGAGGAGGCGGGCCAGGGCAGGGGCATCGGTGCGCAACTCCGCGAGCAGGCGCGCCGCGGCGCCGCCGAGCTCGACGAAGGCGGCTATTGCCGTTCCTTCGGCCTCTGGCATTCCGAGGTGAACAGCATCGCCGTTCCGTGGCGGCTGCCCGTCACCGGCATGCTCGTCGCCTTCACCGCGGCGGGGCCGGCCTATGTCATGTCGCCGGAACGATTGGAAACCGAGGTGGCGCCGCGCCTTCGCGCCGCCGTCGACACCATGCGCGGGAGCTTCGAGCCATGATCACCTCCCGCCGCGCGGCCCTTGCCGCAGGTCTCGCGCTGCCATGGGTCGCGCATGGGCAGACGGCGGCGCCCGGGCCCATCCGCTTCGTGGTGCCCTATGCCACCGGCGGCACGGCCGACCTCGTGGCGCGCATGGTCGGCGAACGGGTCGGCGCTTCGCTCGGGGTCACCATCGTGCCGGACTACAAGCCCGGCGCGAACCTGATCATCGGCGCGCAGGTCGCGGCCGAATCGGCGCCGGACGGGCGGACCGTCTTCATGGGCACCGGCACCAGCCAGAGCCTCAACCCCCTGCTGCGCAGCGACCTGCCCTATCGCCCCGAGCAGTTCGCGCCGGTCTCGCTGCTGACCGAGAACGCCTATCTCCTGGTCGTGCCGCCGGGCAGCCCGGCGCGGAACCTGGCCGAATTCGTGGCGCTCGCGAAGGCGCGGCCCGGCCATCTCAACTACGGCACCTTCGGCGCGGGGAACATCACCCATCTCGGCGTGGAGCTGCTGAGCCAGATGGCCGGGATCTCCATGCAGAACGTGCCCTATCGCGCGGGCACCCAGGCGGATCTGGACCTGCTGGCCGGCCGGCTCGACTTCCAGATGACGACGCTCGCCATGCTGCCGCATGTCCAGGCCGGCGCCGCGCGCGCCCTGGCGGTGACCACGCCGCGGCGCTTCTCGCTGCTGCCGGATGTGCCGACGGTGGCCGAGCAGGGGTTTCCTGAGTTCGACGTGCGCGGCTGGTTCGCCATGTTCGCGCCCGCGGGCACGCCGGCGCCGATCGTGCGGCGGCTCAACGGCGCGGTGAATGCGGCGCTGGCCGATCCGGCCGTGGTCGCGGCCTTCGCGCCGCAGGGCCTGACCGCGCTCGGCAGCACGCCCGAGGAGCTCGGGCAGCTGATCGCGGCGGAGAATGCGCGCTGGGCGCCGATCATCCAGCGCCTCGGCCTGCGCGACCGTCTTTGAATCCACCCCAGGAGAGCAGCATGAGCACCACCATGATCCCCGTCACCGAGATCCTCGCCGAGATCGGCAAGGCTTTTCGGGCCCATGATGCCGCCGGCATCGCCGCGATGTTCGCTGATGACGGCGTCTTCATCAACGCCGTCGGCGATCTGAAGGGCGACACCTACACCGGCCCCGACGAGGTGCGCGGCTACTTCGAGAAGGTCTTCGCGGAGACGCCGGATGCCGCCTGGAAGCCGCGCGCCCCGGCGCTCCTCATCGGCGACGACCAGGCGGTGACGCAGTGGCACCGCATGGCGACCGGCAAGGACGGCAAGGTCAACGAGTGGTACGGCGTCGACCTCTATGCCTTCCGCGATGGCAAGGTCACGAAGAAGGACACCTACATCAAGAACGTGACGGTCTGAGCCGCCCCGCTTGGCACGGCGCGCTGCCTTGGGGCAGTTTGCGCCTTTGCCAACGGAGTTTATGATGACTGTGCCTCGCCGGAGCCTTCTTGCGGCTCCCCTCGTTCTGCCGGCGGTGGCGCGGGCGCAGTCCTGGCCGACGCGGCCCATCCGTTTCGTCGTGCCCTATGCGGCCGGTGGGCCCTCCGACGTGCTGGCGCGGGCGGTGCAGAACGTCATCTCCGCCGAGCTCGGCCAGGCTGTCGTGGTGGAGAACCGCGCGGGCGGCGGCTCCATGGTCGGCGCGGAATACGTGGCGCGGGCGGATGACGGGCACACCTTCTTCGTCGCCGACAGCCCGCACACCATCATCCCCGCCGTGCAGCCGCGCGTGCCCTACGACGCCGTGAACGATTTCGTGCCGGTCGGCCTCATCGGCGCCGTGACCATGATCCTGATGGTGAACGGCCGGCATCCGGCGCGCGACCTCCAGGGATTCCTCGCGATGGCGCGGGCGCAGCCCGACGTGGTCACCTTCGGCAGCTCCGGCCCCGGCAGCCTCACGCATCTCCTGCCGGAATGGCTGGCGCAGCTCGGCGGCGTGAAGTTCACCATCGTGCCCTATCGCGGCTCCGGCCCGGCGCTGCTGGACGTGGCGGCGGGGCAGCTGGCCGCGATCTTCTCCAGCACGCTCGCGGCCGCGGGGCCGCTCAGCGACGGCTCGGTCCGGCCGATCGCCGTCGCGGCGACGGAGCGGCTGGCCGCGCTGCCGAACGTGCCGACCTTCCGCGAGCAGGGCGTCGACATGGTCTCGGCCAACTGGTGGGGCCTGCTGGGGCCGCGCAGCACGCCGCCCGCCGTGATCGCGCGGCTGAGCGCGGCGCTGGACCTGGCCCTGAGCGACGCCACCGTGACCGCGCGCTTCGCCACGCTCGGCGTCGAGCCGCGGCCGCGCGGGCCGGGGCCCTTCGGCGAGCTCCTCGCGGCGGAGTTCCGCAACTGGGCCCGGGTGGCCCAGGCCGCCGGGGCGACCGTCCGATGAGCCGCCAAGCCTTTCTCGCCGGCCTGAACGCGGATGCCGGGCTCTGGTCGGATTTCGACGCGATCTGCGGCTTCGGCGGCCGTCTCCAGGGCACGCCGAGCTGCGCCGCCGCCTTCGATTTCGTGGCGGAGCGGCTGGGCGCGCTCGGCCCCGTCCAGGAGGCGCCGACGCGCTATCACGGCTGGTCGCTCGACAGTCTTCGCGTCGCGACGCCGGATGGCGCCGAGATCCCGGCGCTTCCCCTCATCGGTTCCGTCTCAACCCCGAAGGATGGGATCGAGCTGGAGGTGCTGGACCTCGGCCGCGGCGCGCCGGCGGATGTGGCGGCCGCGGGCGGGGCCATCAGGGGCAAGGCGGTGCTGCTCGCCCATGAATACGCCTTCGCGAGCGGGACCATCCATCGCCGCGTGAAGCTGCACGCGGCCGTCGCCGCGGGCGCGGCCGCCGTGGTGATGGTGCATCCCGACAACCCCGTCTCCGGCGGCGCCAACCTCTGTCCCGTCCCCGGCTTCGGCGTGAGCGCCGAGGGCGCGCGCCGCATGCTCGCGGCCGGCCGCGCGCGCTTCTTCCTGCAGGGAAGCAGCGCAGTGGCGACCACGCGCAACCTGATCGTCACCCTGCCCGGGCGCGGGCCTGGGCATGTCGTGCTCTCGGCGCATCTCGACGGGCACCTGCCGGGCGAGAGCGCCATCGACAACGGCTCCGGCGTGGCCGGCGTGCTGGCCCTCGCGCGGGCCGCGAAGCCGCTGCTGGGCCGGGCGGAGCGCGGGCTGAAGGTCTGCGTCTTCGGCGCGGAGGAGTGGTCGCTCTCGGGCTCGCGCGCCTGGCTGGGCGCGCTGCCGCCGGCGGAGATCGCGGCCATGGCGGCCAATGTGAATCTGGACAGCATCGTCGGCAGCCCCAACCTGACGGCGCTGACCTCGGGCTATCCGGGCCTCGCCGCGGAGGTGGTGCGCTCCGGTGCCGAGGTCGCGGTGAGCGACCTCATGTCGGTCAGCTCGGACCACGCGAACTTCGCCGCCAGGGGCGTGCCGGCGCTGCGGACCATCGCCGGCTTCAACGAGCCGGATTGCCGGGTCTCGCAGATCCTCACCGGCGCCGACACGCGGGCGCTGACGGATGCGGCCGAGCTGCGCACCGCCACCGGCAAGGTCGGGGCCATCCTCTGGCACCTCCTCACGCTCGGCGCCGGGGCGACGGCCGCCATGCGCGAAAACGCGGCAGATGCGGGCCCGGCGGTGAGCGTCCTCTCGCCTTTGCCTGCTTGACAGACAAATGCCCCATGGCGAGGCTCCTCGCCATGGATCAGGCCGATCTGGCGAGCCCCGCCATCCTCCCCTCCGATGACGAGATTCCCGTCATCGATGTCTCCGGCGTGCTGGCCGGAACGCCCGGCGCGGTGGAGGCGGCGGCCGCGCAGCTGCGCCATGCCTATGAGGATGTGGGCTTCTGGTTCCTCGCCGGCCACGACGTCCCGCCATCGCTGATCGACGCCACCTTCGGCGAGGCCGAACGCTTTCATGCGCTGCCGCTCGACGTGAAGATGGCGCTGAAGGCCAACAAGCATAACGTCGGCTATCTGCCGATGCGCGGCTCCACCACGCGCCATTCCGACCTCAACGCGAACAACAAGCCCAACCTGCTCCAGGGCTTTCTCATGAAGCGGGACCTCCCGGCGGATCACCCGGACGTGATCGCGGGAAAGCTGTACCGCAGCCAGAATCAATGGCCCGAGAATCTGCCCGGATTCCGCGAGACCTGCGTCGGCTATTGTGACGCCGTCGAGGGCCTGGCGCTGCGCATGCTGCCCATCTATGCGACCGCGCTCGACCTGCCGCCCGACTGGTTCGCGCAGGCCTTCACCGAGCCGCAATACACGCTGCGCCTCGCCTACTACCCGCGCCAGGACGTGGTGGAGGAGAACGAGTTCGGCATCGCGCCGCATGTCGACAGCACCTTCATGACGGTGCTGGCGCAGAACAAGGTCTCGGGCCTCTCGATCCGCACCCGCTCCGGCCGCTGGATCGACGCGCCGACCATCCCCGGCACCTTCCTGATCAATTCCGGCGAGCTGCTGCGCCGCTGGACCAACGATCGCTTCATCGCCACGCCGCATCGCGTGATCAACCGCTCGGGCCGGGAGCGCTACTCGATCCCGTTCTTCTTCGACGCTGATATCGACTACAGGATGACCTGCCTGCCGACCTGCACGAGCGCGGACAACCCGCCGCGCTACGAGCCGATCAGCTACATGGACTATCAGATGTGGTTCCAGCGCCAGAACTACGACCACATCCGCGAGGCCGGCGGCGTGAAGGTGCAGTCGGACTGAACGCGACCGGCCCGCAAGCGGCCGGCGACAAGGGATACCGCCGGGCTGCACGGCTTCGTTCCACGACGAAGCAGGAATGCCTCCATGACGAATCTGCCCCGCCGTGCGCTGCTCGGCACCGGCCTCGCGACCCTTGCCGCGCCCGCGCTGCATGCGGCCGAGTATCCGACGCGCCCCGTCCGCGTCATCGTGCCCAACCCGCCCGGCGGCTCGGCCGACGTGCTGACGCGCATCATGGCCGCGGAGCTCTCCGCGAAGTTCGGTCAGCCCTTCGTCATCGAGAACCGCGCGGGCGCGGGCGGGAATATCGGCCTCGACGTTGCGGCCAAGAGCCCGGCCGACGGCTACACGCTGGCCGCGGCGACCGTCAGCCAATGGGTCATCAACCCCTTCCTCTACCCCTCCATGAGCTACAACCCGCGCGAGGATTTCTCCTACATCTCGCTGTGCTGGGAGATGGCGAACATCCTGCTCGTGCCGGCGAGCGTCGTGCCGGCGCGCAACGTCGAGGAGTTCATCGCCTGGGGCCGCGCGCAGCCCAACGGCCTCGTCTTCAGCAGCCCCGGCATCGGCACCAGCGCGCATCTGCTCGGCGAGCTCTTCGGCCTGCGCAACGGCATCAAGGTCACGCACCTGCCTTTCCGCGGCATGGGCGAGTCCGGCCCGGCCATGCTGCGCGGCGACGTGCATTTCGCCATCGACAACCTCGCGAGCTGGCTGCCCATGGTGCGCGGCGGGCAGATGCGCGCGCTGGCCATCGCGGCCGAGGACCGCTCGCCCCTGCTGCCGAACCTGCCGACCATGCCGGAGGTGGGCCAGCGGGAATTCGTGGTCACCGTCTGGGCCGGCTTCGTCGCGCCGAAGGGGACGCCGCAGCCGATCGCCGAGGCGATCTCGGCGACCCTCCAGGAAGCCGGCCGCAAGCCCGAGGTGGGCCGGCGCTTCACCGAGGCCGGCGCCACGCTGCGCGGCACGACGGGCCCCGAGATGCTGGCCCGCGCCGATCGCGAGCGGCCCTTCTGGCAGGAGCTCGTGCGCATCTCCGGCGCCCGCGCGGCCTGAAGGGCCTCAGTAGCTCGGCGGCGTGATCACCCAGACCACCTGGGTGCGCTCGCTCCCCGGATTCCGGCAGCGATGCACCTCGGTGCTGCGGAAGGAAAAGCTGTCGCCCGTCTCCAGCCGGAAGCACGCCCCGCCCACCCAGAGCTCCAGCTCGCCCTGGATCACGAGGCCGGCCTCCGCGCCCTCGTGGCTGTAGTCGCCGCTGTCGGCGCCGGGCTCCAGCGTGCTCAGCAGCAGCTCCAGCGGTCCCGCGAGGTTGGGCGAGAGCAGCTCCTCCTCGATGCCGAGATTGGTGAAGGAGAGCTTCCGCCGGCGGTTCTTCCGGACGACCACGCCCAGCTCCTCCGGCGGCGGCTCCGGCGCGGGGAGGAAGAACCAGTTCATGTGCACGCCGAGCTGGTCGGCCAGCAGCTTGAGATTGCCGATGGTCAGCGTCGAGCGGCCGCGCTCCAGCTGGCTCAGATAGCCGATGGACAGGCCCGAGCCATCGGACAGCGCCTGGAGGGTCATGCCCTTGGCTTTCCGCAGCTCGCGGATCTGGCCGCCGATCTGCATGCCGTCGGGCTGCGGATCCCCGGCCTTCCGGCGCTTCGGCAGTTCATGAAATTCGTCGTTCATTTTTTCACTTGCGTGAAGTGTTGACCCATCTCTAGGCTCCCTCGTTGCCGCATAAGCCCGCCCCGATGCAAGGGCCGGATGGGAGTCCCAGGAATGGATGTTTCGGTCGCGACCGAGCCCAAGGTCGCCCACACCGCCCATGTCTGGGTGCCGATGTCCGACGGCATCAGGCTCTCCGCCTCGCTCTGGCAGCCGGAAGGGGCGGCGAAGCCGGTCCCGGCGGTGCTGGAGATCATCCCCTACCGCAAGCGCGACCACACCGCGACGCGCGACTGGGGCATCCACGGCTTCCTCGCCCAGGCCGGCTTCGCGGGCGTGCGCGTGGACATGCGCGGCACGGGCGACTCCGAGGGCATCGACGATCCGCACCAGACCTACGCCGATACGGTCGAGGTCCTGGCCTGGATGAAGGCGCAGCCCTGGTGCGACGGGCATCTGGGGATGATCGGCCTCTCCTGGGGCGGCATCAACGCGCTGCTGGCCGCGGAGCAGCGGCCGCCGGGGCTGGAGGCCGTGGTCGCCACCGCCTTCAGCCATGACCGCTACAATGTCGGCATGGCGCGCAAGAACGGCGTCATCCTGAACGAGAACATGGCCTGGGCCGCCGCCTGCACCGGCTTCACCTCGCGCCCGCCCGATCCGGACGTCGTGGGCGAGACGTGGCGGGAGATGTGGCTGGAGCGGCTGGAGACCATGGCGCCGCACGCGCTCACCACCATCGGCCGCCAGCGCCGCGACGCGCACTGGGACAAGCACCAGCTCAAGGACCCGAAGGCGATCACGGCGGCCTTCTGCATGTTCTCCGGCCAGGCCGACAGCAACTACGCGCAGACCGTGCCCTATCTGATGGGCGCGCTGGACGCGCCGCGACGCGGCACGCTGGGCCCCTGGTGCCACAAGTATCCGCACCAGGCGCAGCCGGGCCCGGCGATCGATTTTCTGGGCGATGCGGTGGCCTGGTTCGGCGAGCACCTGCGCGGCGAAGCGCCGCAGGCGGACCGTCCGCCCTTCACGGCCTTCCTCATCGAGGACGTGCCGACGACGGAGTTCTATCCGCAGACGCCGGGCCGCTGGGTCGGTGTCTCGTCCTGGCCGCCGGCGGCGCCGAATTACGAAAACTTCTTCCTGGCACAGGGGCGTCTGACCGACACGGCGCCGGCCGAGGCCACGCTGACGCATCTCTCGCCGCAATCCCTGGGCCTCGCTTCCGGCGAGATCATGCCCTGGTTCGCCTATGCGCCCGGCGCCGAGCTTCCCGGCGATCAGCGCGAGGACGACGGCAAGTCGCTCTGCTTCGATTCCGCGCCGCTGGAATTCGACCTCGACTGCCTCGGTGCGCCGGAGCTCGAGATCGAGATGGCGGTGGACCGCCCCGCTGCGATGCTCGTCGCCCGCATCTGCGACGTGAAGCCGGACGGCAGCTCGGGCCGCGCCTGGCTCAGCCTGCACAACCTCACGCAGCTGGAGGACGAGCGGAACCCGAAGCCGCTGGAGCCGGGGAAGCGCTACAGGTTCAAGCTGAAGATGGACGTGCGCGGCTACCGCTTCCTCAAGGGGCACAGGATCCGGCTGGCGCTCTCCACCAGCTACTGGCCGATCGCCTGGCCCTCGCCGGAGCCCGTCACGCTCACCGTCTTCACGGGTGCCACGCAGCTGAGCCTGCCGAAGCTGGTGGATCAGGTGACGCCGGAAGGCTGGAATCCCTTCGGCCCGCCGCGCGCCTTCCCGCCGCCGGCGCGCAGCGAGGTCGCGCCGGTGAAGCGCGCACGGCGCATCGTGAAGGATGTCGCCACCAACGAGACGCGGCTGATCATCGAGGAGGAGAACGGCGCCTATCGCCTCGACGGCATCGACTGGACCGTCGCCTCCTCCGCGCGCGAGGAATACCGCATCACCGATGCCGACCCGACCACGGCCGGCGTCGAGATCGCGCTGCGCTGGAAGTTCAGCCGCGGCGCCTGGAACGTCGCGACGGACATCGACACCGAGCTGACTTCGGACGCGAAGAACTTCCACTGCCGCATGTCGCTGAAGGCGCGCGAGGGCGGGGCGGAAGTCTTCTCCCGCGACTGGAGCTGGACCATGCCGAGGGACCATCTGTAACCGATATGAGTGATCTTCCGGAACGTGCGCGCGTCGTCATCGTGGGCGGCGGCGTGGTGGGGTGCAGCCTCGCCTATCATCTCACGCGGCGCGGCTGGGGCGACGTGCTCCTGCTGGAGCAGAAGCAGCTCACCAGCGGCACCACCTGGCATGCGGCCGGGCTCGTGGGCCAGCTGCGCGCGACGCAGAACCTGACGCGGCTCGCGCAGTATACGAGCGGTCTCTACCAGGGGCTGGAGGCCGAGACCGGGCAGGCGACGGGCTATCGCCAGGCCGGCTCGCTGGCGCTGGCGACCAGCGAGGCGCGCTTCGAGGAGCTGAAGCGCGGCGCCTCCATGGCGAGCTGCTTCGGGCTGGAGGTGCGGGTGCTCGGCCCGTCCGAGGCCGCCGCGCTGTGGCCGCTGATGGATGCCAAGGATCTGGTCGGCGCCGTGCACCTGCCGGGCGACGGCTATGTGAATCCGATCGACACGACGCAGGCCCTCGCCCGCGGCGCGCGGCAGAAGGGCGCGCGGATCGAGGAGGGCGTCCACGTCACGGAGATCCTGCAGAAGAACGGGCGCGCCACGGGCGTGATGACCGATCGCGGGCCGGTCCAGGCCGAGATCGTCGTGAACTGCGCGGGCATGTGGGCGCATGGCCTCGCGGCGAAGGCGGGCGTCACGGTGCCGCTGCATGCGGCCGAGCACTTCTATGTCGTCACCGAGAACATGCCGGACCTGCCCAGCAACCTCCCGGTGCTGCGCGACCCCGACAACTTCACCTATGTGAAGCCCGAGACCGGCAAGCTGCTCGTCGGCTGGTTCGAGGAGGTCGCGAAGCCCTGGGGCATGGGCGGCATCCCCAGGGACTTCGCCTTCGGCCATCTCCCCGACGACATGGATCATGTGGAGCCGTTGCTGGAGCGTGCCGTGGCGCGCATCCCCAGGCTCGGCGAGGCCGGCATCCGCCTCTTCTTCAACGGCCCCGAGAGCTTCACGCCGGACGACCGCTATCTGCTGGGCGAGGCGCCGGAGCTGCCGGGCCTCTTCGTCGCGGCGGGCTTCAACTCCATCGGCATCCAGTCGGCCGGCGGGGCGGGGCGCGTGCTGGCGGACTGGATCGTGGATGGCCATCCGCCCATGGACCTCTGGGACGTGGACATCCGCCGCGCCATGCCTTTCCAGCGCAACGCCCGCTACCTGCGGGACCGCACGGTCGAATCGCTGGGCCTGCTCTACGCGATGCACTGGCCCTTCCGGCAGCCGGAGACGGCGCGCGGCGTGCGGCGCTCGCCGATCCATGACGCGCTGAAGGCCAGGGGCGCCGTCTTCGGCGAGGTCGCGGGCTGGGAGCGCGCGAACTGGTTCGCCCCTGATGGCATGAAGGCGGAGTACGAATACTCCTACGGCCGCCAGAACTGGTTCGAGGCCTCGGCGCAGGAGCATTGCGCGGTGCGCGAGGCGGTGGGCCTCTTCGACCAGACCTCCTTCGCGCAGTTCCTCGTGGAAGGGGAGGGCGCCGAGGCGGCGCTGAACCGCATCTGCGCCAATGATGTCGCCGTTGCGCCGGGCCGCGTGGTCTACACCCAATGGCTCAATGAGCGCGGCGGCATCGAGGCCGACCTGACCGTCACGCGCGAGAGCGCCACGCGCTACCGCATCGTCACCGCGGCCGCGACGCAGGTGCGCGATTTTTGCTGGCTGAAGAAGCACCTGCCCGACGGCGTGGCCGCCTGGGATGCCAGTTCGGCTTACGCGACGCTCTCGCTGATGGGACCGGACTCGCGAAAAGTTCTGGCCGCGCTGACCGATGCCGACCTCTCCAGCGCCGCCTTTCCCTTCGCGACGGCGCAGGAGATCGACCTCGCCTATGCCCGCGTCTGGGCCACGCGCATCACCTATGTCGGCGAGCTCGGCTGGGAGCTGCACATGCCCGTGGAGTTCGCCGCCGGGGTCTTCGAGGCGCTGATGGAACAGGGGCCGCGCCTCTGCGGCTACCACGCGCTGAACTCGCTGCGCATCGAGAAGGCCTATCGCCACTGGGGCCACGACATCACCGACGAGGACACCCCGCCGCAAGCCGGCCTCGGCTTCGCCGTGGCCTGGGACAAGCCCGGCGGCTTCCTCGGCCGCGACGCGCTGCTCGCCCTGCGCGGCCAGCCGCACGCGCGGCGCCTCGTGACCTTCCTGCTGGACGATCCGGAGCCGCTGCTGCTGCACAACGAGCCGATCTGGCGCGACGGCGTGCGCGTCGGCCACATCACCTCGGCGATGTATGGCCACACGCTCGGCTGCTCCATCGGCCTTGGCTACGTCTCGAACCCCGAGGGCGTGACGGAGCCCTGGATTCGCGAGGGGCGCTTCGAGCTGGAGATCGCCGGCGTCAGGCACGCCGCGCGCGCCACGCTCAAGCCGCCCTATGACCCCACCAGCGCGAGAGTGCGCCAATAATCAGGAGACCGCCCGCATGAACCGCCGTGACGTCCTGGCCGCCGGGGCCGCCCTCGCCACCGCGGTGCATGCGCCCGGGATCAACGCGCAATCCGCGCGGATCCTGAAGTTCCGGCCGAACAACGACCTGAGCGTGCTGGATCCCATATGGTCCTCGGTCTTCGTCACGCGGCACCATGGCAATGCCGTCTTCGACACGCTTTACGGCATGGACAACGCGTTGAATCCCCAGCCGCAGATGGTGGAGGGGCATGTCGTCGAGAATGACGGGCTGCAATGGCGCCTGACCCTGCGCGAGGGCCTGAAGTTCCACGACGGCGAGCCCGTCCGCGCGCGCGACTGCGTGCAGAGCATCCGGCGCTGGGCCGTGGTGGACGCCTTCGGCCAGACGCTCATGGCCGCGACGGACGAGCTGTCCGCGCCGTCGGACCGCGAGATCCGCTTCCGCCTCAAGCGGCCCTTCCCGCTGCTGCCCAATGCGCTCGGCAAGGCGAACACCTTCATGCCCTGCATCATGCCCGAGCGTCTCGCGCAGACGCCCGCCAACCGCCAGGTCACGGAATCCATCGGCAGCGGTCCCTTCCGCTTCGTCCATGCGGAGCGCGTGCAGGGCGCCCGCGCGGTCTACGAGCGCTTCGCCGACTACGTGCCGCGCCCTGGCCGGCCGGAATTCACCTCCGGCCCGAAGGTCGCGCATTTCGACCGGCTGGAGTGGATCATCCTGCCCGACCACGCCACCGCCGCGAATGCGCTGCGCGCCGGCGAGATCGACTGGTACGAGGACCCGCTGCTCGACCTGCTGCCCACCCTGCGGCGCGACCGCCGCGTGGTGGTGGACGACTTCAACCCCGCGGGCAACATGGGCATCGTCCGCTTCAACCACCTGCATCCGCCCTTCGACAGGCCGGCGGTCCGCCGGGCCGCCATGGCCGCGCTTGACCAGGCCGGCATGATGCAGGCCATCGCCGGATCGAACCGCGACCTCTGGAAGGACGGCGTCGGCGTCTTCGTCCCGGAATCGCCCATGGCCAGCGACGCCGGCATCCGACCGCCGCTGGCCTCGGACGCAGCGAAGCAAGCGCTGGAGGAAGCGGGCTATGCCGGGGAAAAAATCGTCTTCATCACGGCGGTCACCAGCTTCGGCATCAACACCCTGGCCGAGGTGGCCTCGGACCAGCTCCGCCGCGCCGGCATGAACGTGGAATTCGTCGCACTCGACTTCGGCAACTGGCTGCAGCGCCGCAACCGCAAGGAGCCGCCGGAGCAGGGCGGCTGGAACGTGCTCACCACCTTCCTGCCCGGGCTGGAGCTGTGGGATCCGGCCGGGCATCTCGCGCTGCGCGGCAATGGCGGCGCGGCCTGGTCCGGCTGGCCGGCGAGCCAGCGGCTGGAATCGCTGCGCGACACCTGGTTCGGGACGGCCGAGGCCTCGGCGCGTGCCGCGATGGGCCGCGACTTCCAGCTCGCCAATGCGGAGGACGTGGCTTTCGTCCCCGCCGGCCGGTGGAAGCAGCCGACGGCCTATCGCGCGGGCCTGAAGGACCTGCCGCGCCACATGCCGCTCTTCTACACGCTCAAGCGCGAGTGAGCGTCACCCCAAGGTGAACGCCTCGTGGATGGCCGACTGCACCATCCCGCCCAGCACCGCGCCGCCGCCGGCGACGTAGACCCAGTCGCCGATCGCCGTCGCCGCCACCGCATGGCGCGGCGTCAGCATGGGCGCGTGCTTCTGCCAGCTGTCGGTGGCGGGGTCGTAGCTCTCCATCTGGCCGAAGATCTTCGCATCGCGCGGCACGCCGCGCTCGAGGATGCCGCCCTCGCCGCCCATGCAGAAGAAGCGGTCGCGGTAGATCACCATCCCATGGCCCGAGCGCTCGGTCGGCATGGGCGCGCGAACCTCCCAGGTGTCGCGCTGCGGCAGGTACACGTGGTGCAGGGCCGTGTTGTACTGGAAGGTGTTGAAGCGCCCCCCGACGACGTGGATCACGCCGTTATGCGCCACGCAGCCGACATGGTCGCGCGCGGCGGGGAGGGGGCGGCGGCGCTCCCACCGGTCGGTCGCGGGATCATAGACCTCGTGCCAGCCGATGCTGGCGCGCTCGTCGGCCGGATCGGTCGCGCCGCCGATGAGATGGACCTTGCCGCCCAGCACCACCGCCGCAGAGGCGGCGCGCGGCCGCGGCAGGCGCGCGATCTCGCTCCAGCGGTCGCCGGCGACGTCGTAGACGAAGGCCAGGTCGTCGCAGAGCCGGTTCTGCTGGATGAAGCCGCCCAGCGCATAGACCTTCCCGGCATCGGCCACGACGGCCACGTGGTTCGCCCCGCGCGGCAGCGGCGCGGCGTCGTACCAGCGGTCGGCGCCGGGGTCGTAGACCGTGTGGTAGGCTTGGTTGAAGCGGCCCTCGCCATAGCCGCCGACGACATGCATGCGTCCGGCCCAGGCGGTGGCCCAGGCCATCTCGCTGCGCGGGATGGGCATGTCGGCTCGCGCGATCCAGCGGCCCTCTGGCCCGGCCGGCGCATTGCTCTCGGTGAAGCGCTGCGCCTCCTGCTGCGGCGTCATGTGATGCGGCGCGCCGCCTTCGAAGACGTTCGCATAGGGCTGCGGCGAGGAGGGCAGCGGCCGCAGGGCCGGGCCGTGATGCTGGTGCTGCGCAGAACCCTGCGTCTGGGCGATCGCCGGGGCGGCGAGCATGGCGGCGCTGGCGCCGAGGATGTGGCGTCGGTTCATGAGGTCGGGGTTCCCTGTCGCGTGGACCGAGCCTAACGCGAAGATGGCCATCTCTCCATGGCCTTCGCGGCGCCGGCCTGGAGCTCCCTGGCGAAGGCGTCGCTGAGCCGGTCGCGCATGCCGCCGGCGGGGCGCAGCATCAGGTATCGGAAGGGGACGATCGGCCGGAACGGCAGGACGGTGATGGCAAGCCCCCTGGAATCGTCGGCCGCGACCAGCGGGTTCACCAGCGCCACCCCCAGCCCCTCCGCGACGAGGCGGCAGAGGGTCGCGCTGTAGGGCGTCTCGATCCGCAGCCGCGGCGTGATGCCGGCGTTCCGGAAGATCTCCTCGGCCATGTGCCGCATGCCGTCCTCGAGCGCGAGGGCGAGGAAGGGGTCGTCGGCGATGTCGCGCGGCTCCACGGGCCGCCGCAGCCGGGACAGACGATGGCCGCGGGGCACGATCAGCACGCCCGGAACGGATAAAAATTCCTCCTGCTCGACGGCGGGATAGCCCGTGCGCGGCGCCACCAGGGCCAGGTCCGCCTGGCGCGTGGCCATCCATTCGTAGATCGTCATGGAGGGCCGGACCTGGAAGGAGACGGTGGCCTCCGGCCGGTCGCGGAGGAAGCGCGACAGCGCTCCCGCCATCAGGCCGCCGGAGAGGGATTGCAGGCAGGCCACGCGCAATCGCCCGGTGCCGAAGTTGCGGATGTCCTGCGCCGCCACGCGGAGCCGGTCGAGCCCGGTGAAGGCGCGATCCACCTCGCGGAGGAAGGCCTCGCCCTCGGGGGTGAGGCGCGCGGCGCCCTGGCCGCGCAGGAAGAGCGGGAAGCCGACCGTGTCCTCCAGCCGCGCGACGGAGCGGGTGAGGGAGGGCTGGCCCACATCCAGCGCGCGGGCGGCGCGGGAGAAGCCGCCATGCTGCGCCACCGCCCGGAATGCCTCGATCTGACGCAGATCCATGGTCGTTCCCTGCTTTTCCATGCCTCTGTCGCATGGAAACTGCGATACGGGGCATTTGACGGCATGGTGTCAATTGCGGGTCAATGCGGAACATCGCGAAGCGCTCGTTCTGGAGATAGCCGCATGGCCAGCCCGGCCTTTCACCCCGATTTCAAGGACGAGCCCTATTGGTGGGACGCGGCCCCGCCCGAGGAGGCGCGCGACCCGCTCCCTGAAAGCGCGGACCTCGTCATCATCGGCAGCGGCTATGCCGGGCTCTCGGCCGCGCTGGAGGCTGCGCGCGGCGGCGCCGATACGGTGGTGCTGGACGGCGGGCCGCTGGGCGGCGGCGCCTCCTCGCGCTCCGGCGGCATGATCAGCTCCGGCCAGAAGCTGGTGCTGTCGCAGGCGCTGTCGGGCCTGCCGGTGGCCAAGCAGGTCGCGGCACTGGAGGACAGCCAGGCCACCTTCGAGTTCCTGAAGGACCTGGTGACGCGGGAGAAGCTCGACGCCGACATGCAGCTCTGCGGCCGCTTCTTCGGCGCCTTCACGCCGGCGCACCTGGCCACGCTGCACAAGAACGCGAAGACGCTGCATGAGCGGACCGGCGTGAGGATCCGCATCCTCTCGCGCGAGGAGCAGCAGTCCGAGGTCGGCTCCAACTACTTCCATGGCGGCTTCGTCGTGGAGGATTACGGCGGCGTGCATCCGGCCAAGCTCGCCAAGGCCCTGCGCGGCGCGGCGCGCGGTGCCGGCGCGAAGCTATTCAGCCATGCGCGCGTGCTCGGCACGGAGAAGGACGGCGCCGGCCACGTCGTGAAGACCGAGCGCGGCCATATCCGCGCGAAGCACGTGCTCTACGCCACCAACGGCTACACCGACGGTGCCGACCCCTGGCTGCGCAAGCGTATCATCCCCGTCCGCAGCTACCAGATCGCGACCGAGCCGCTGCCGCCGGAGCTCATGAAGAAGCTCATTCCCAACGGCCGCATGGTGACGGACAGCCGCAAGGAGCTGACCTACCTGCGTCCCTCGCCGGACGGCACGCGCATCCTGCTGGGCTGCCGCTCGCGCGCCCTGCCGGCGGAGCCGATCGACCGCGCGCTGAGCATGCGCGACCGCATGCTGCGCATTTTTCCCGAACTTGCACCCTACCGGCTCACCCATGTCTGGGGCGGTTATGTCGGCATGACGGCGGATCGCATCGCCCATGTCGGCGAGCGCGACGGCGTGCATCACGCGATCGGCTGCAACGGCAACGGCGTGGCGCTGATGACCTTTCTCGGCTGGCATGCCGCGCAGCTCATCCTCGGCCGCACCAACCGCCGCGCCTTCTTCGCCGACATCCCCTTCCCGGCCGTGCCCGAGCCGGCGGGGCGGAGCTGGTTCGTGCCCCTGGCCAGCGCCGCCTATCACCTGCGAGACTTCGCCGCGAACCCTTCCGAAGTCGTCGCCGAGCGCATGGGCAAGCCCGGCATCCCCGTCACCACCAAGGAGACCTCACGATGAAGAAGCTTTTCGCGACTTTCACCGCCTGCGCCGGCCTTTGGATGGGTGCCGCCCAGGCGCAGCAGATGCCGCCGCTGCCGGCTGCCATACAGTCGCAGGGCACGCTGCGCGCGGGCGTGCGCTGCGACCAGCCGCCCTACGGCTTCCGCAGCCCCGATGGCGGCTATGCCGGCGTCGAGGTGGAGATGGCGCGGCAGATGGCCGTCTATGCCTTCGGCAGCCGCGACAAGGTCGAGCTGCAGTGCGTGACGGCGGAGAACCGCATCCCGCAGCTCAATGCCCGCCGCGTGGACTTCCTCATCGCCACCCTCGGCGTCACGCCCGAGCGCCAGCGCGTCATCGACTTCTCCGAGCCCTATCGCTGGGGCGGCTCCGACCTGCTGGTCCGCCGCGACAGCCCGATCCGCGTGCTGGACGACGCGCGCAGCCGCAACGTGATCATGCTGCGCGGCACGACCCAGGCGCTGTGGTTCGACGCGAATTGGCCGGGCATGAACACGCTGCGCCTCAACACCATCTCGGACGGGCTGCAGGCGCTGCTCCAGGGCCGCGGCGACGCCCTGGCCGGTGACGCCGCGACGCTGATCGTCATCGCCGCGCGCGACCAGAACCTGCGCATGGTGGGCGAGATCTACGCGCTCTCCGACGCCGCCATCGGCCTGCGCAAGAACGAGCCGGAGTGGATGGCCTGGGTCAACGCCGCCGTGGCCCGCATGAAGGCGGAAGACCTCTACCGCGGGTGGATCGAGGCCGTGGTGGCCCCGGATATCCGCCAGTACTACATCGACGCCCACTACGCGCCGCGGGCCCCCTCGCGCTGAGGACGGGGCGCTGATGGAGTTCGACCTCGACTATCTGCGGCAGCAGCTCCCGCTGCTGCGCGCCGGCCTCGTCGTGACGGTCCAGGTGAGCGCCATCGCGGTCGTGCTCTCCATCCTCATCGGCATGGTCGGCGCCGCCGTCCGGGTGCTGAACGTGCCGGTGCTGCGGCAGATCTTCGTGGGCTATGTCGAGGTCATCCGGAACACCCCGCTGCTGGTGCAGATCTTCTTCGTCTTCTTCGGCCTGCCGACGATCGGCCTGGTGCTGCCGATCTTCTGGTGCGGCGTGCTGTCGCTCACCCTCTGGGCCGGTGCATTCCAGACGGAGAACCTGCGCGGCGGGCTTTCCGCCGTGCATCGCGGGCTGGGCGAGGCGGCCCGGGCGCTGGGCCTCTCGCGCTTCCAGTATCTGCGGCTGGTCGGGCTGCCGCTGGCCGTGCGCATCAGCCTGCCCTCCATCCTCAACACCTGCGTCTCGCTGGTGAAGAACAGCGCCTATGTGTCGGCGATCGGGCTGCAGGACCTCTCCGCCGTCGCCTTCGAGCGCATCGCCAACGACTTCCGGGCCTTCGAGATGCTCTCCGTGCTGCTGGTCGGCTATCTCGCCCTCGTGCTCTCGCTCAGCGCCTCGGTGCGCGTGCTGGAGCACCGGCTGCAGGCGCCGTTCCGCCGATGATGGACACGCTCGACCTCCTCAAGGCCAACGCGCCCCTGCTGCTGATCGGGCTACGCTCGACGCTCTATCTGGCGGCGGTGACGCTGGTCGCCTCCACCGCGATCGGCGTGCTGCTCGGCACGCTGGCCACGCTGAAGCCCCGGTGGATTCGCACGCTCTCGGCCCTCTATGTCGAGGTCTTCCGCGACATCCCGCTGATCGTCACCATCTTCGCGATCTTCTTCGGCGCGCCCGCCCTCGGCATCCCCCTGGAGCCCTTCCCGGCCGTGGCGCTCGGCCTCTCGCTCTGGGGCGGGGCCAACGGCGCGGAGATCGTGCGCGGCGGCCTCCAGTCCATCCCGCACGGCCAGCGCGAGGCCGCCACCGCCCTCGGCCTGCGCCTGTGGAAAATCTACCTGCTGATCCTCTGGCCGCAGGCGCTGCGGGCCATGCTGCCGGCCTTCACCGGGCTGCTGGCGCTCATCATCCAGTCCACCTCGCTCGGCGCGCTGGTCGGCGTCACCGAGTTCCTGAAGGCCGGCGGCCTCATCATCGAGACCAGCACGGTGATGCGCGGCGTGAACCCCGCCTTCGGCGTCTACGCCTTCGTGCTGCTCGTCTACTTCGCCATCTGCTCCGTGCTCACCTGGCTCTCGCGCCGGCTGGAGCGGCGGCTGGGCGCGCATGCGGTGCGCGCGCCCGACGCCGCTGGCGTCTGAGGAAACCTGGCGCGGCGCAGGCCTGAACCAACAAACCACTCGAGGAACACCATGTCGGTCGCATCCAAGGTCAGCCGCCGGCTGTCCGAAACCATCGCCCCGGAGGTGCTGGAGCATATCTACCGTCCGCGCCTGGCGGGCGAGATGCTCATCACCTTTCCCTGGTTCGGCGCGCTGAACGCCGCGCATTTCGTCATGCTGGCCAAGCAGGGGATCCTCACGCCGGAACAGGCCAAGGCGATCGCCGGCGGGTTGCTGCGCATCGCCGAGGAGGGCGTCGAGGCCATCACGCCCGACCCTGCCCTGGAGGATTCTTACTTCAACATCGAGGCGCGGCTGGTCGAGCTGATCGGCGCCGATGCGGGCGGCCGCCTGCACATCGCCCGCAGCCGCAACGACCTCTCCGCCGCGCTGGACCGGCTGCGCGCGCGGGAGATCCTGCTGGACCTGCTGGACGCCTCGGCGAAGCTGCGCCGCACGCTCATCACGCGCGGCGAGGAGTTCTCCGAAGTCGTGATGCCCGGCTACACGCATCTCCAGCCCGCGCAGCCCATCACCTTCGGCTTCTACCTGACCGGCCTCGCCTCCGCGCTGGAGCGCGACGCGGAGCGCCTGCTGGACCTGTGGAGGCGCCTCAACCTCTCGCCCATGGGCGCGGCCGCGCTGGCCACCACGACCTTCCCGATCGACCGCGCGATGGTGGCGGAGCTGCTGGGCTTCGACGGCGTGCTGGAGCACGGGCTCGACGCCGTGGCGAGCCGCGACTTCTCCGTCGAGCTGATCGCCGGCGCCGCGCAGATGAGCCTCACCCTCAGCCGCTTCGCCGAGGACATGCATGTCTTCGTGACGCATGAATTCTCGTCGGTGGAATTCCCGGATTCCGTCTGCGGCACCTCCTCCATCATGCCGCAGAAGAAGAACCCGGTGGTGCTGGAGCACCTGAAGGCCAAGGCCGCGCATGTGGTGGCGGGCTTCTCCTCCGCCGGCGCCATCATCCGCGGCAGCCACTTCACCAACACGATCGACGGCAACCGCGAGGCCCAGGCGCTGATCTGGCCGGGGCTGGCCGAGGCGCAGCGTGCCCTTGCGCTCGCCGGCATCGCCGCCGCGACGGTGCAGCCGAAGCGCGAGCTGCTGCTGGAGCGCGCGCGCGCCAACTTCTCGACGGCGACCGACCTCGCCGACGCGCTGGTGCGCTTCGCGAACATGGACTTCCGCACGGCGCACCACGTCGCCGGCGCCGTCGTCCGCAAGCTGATGGATGCCGGGCTGCGGGCGCATGAGGCGGATCTCGCCTTCGTCGAATCGGCCTCGCTGCAGGTCGCGCGCCGGCCCTCGGGCCTGACCGCGGCGCAGGTCGCCGAGGCGCTCGATCCCGTGCGCTCCGTCGCCGCGCGCACCATCCCCGGCGGCACCGCGCCATCGGAGGTCCGGCGCATGGCCGCCCGGATGGCGCTGCGGCTCGAGGGCGACGAGGCGCTGGTCGCCTCCTGGCATCGGCAGATCGCCGAGGCGGAAGCGCGGCGGACGGAGGCGCTGCGCAGCTTCGCTTAAATGGCGTAAGCGTCCCAGATTACGAATTTGGGACTGGCGCTCCATATCGCCTCGCCTAAACTCGCGGCAAAAGCCGAGGGAGAAGACGGGGTGCAATTATCCGACCGGATAACCGGCGGCGCGCTGGTGGTGTTGGGCGCCGCGGCCGCATGGGGTGGATCCAGGCTGCCGGCCGTGCCGGGCCAGGATGTGGGCCCGGCCGCCTTTCCCATGCTCATCGGCTTCGGCCTCATCGCCTGCGGCGTGCTGATCGTGCTCGGCATCGGCCGCAGCTTCGAGGTCGAGGAGGCGCCGGAGGAGAACTCCGGCAGCATCATGGCCCGCTTCGGCCTGCGCGTGCTGACGCCGCCGGCGCTGCTGCTCTTCTACATGCTGGCCGTCGACCGGCTGGGCTTCCTGCTGACCGGCGCGGTCATGGTCTTCCTCGGCGCGCTGGCGCTGCGGGCGAGCCTGAAGCTGGCCATTCCACTGGCGATCATCGCGCCCCTCTTCGTGCACCTGGCCTTCTACAAGCTGCTGCGCGTGCCCCTGCCCGACGGCCTGCTGGGAGCGCCCTGGTAGATGATGGATTCAGTCCTCGAAGGCTTCCGGCTCGTCGCCGCGCCGGACGTGCTCATCGCGATCTTCGCTTCCGCCATCTATGGGCTGGTCGTGGGATCGCTGCCCGGGCTGTCCGCCACCATGGCGACGGCGCTGCTGGTGCCCGTCACCTTCTGGCTCTCGCCCATCGCGGCGATCGCCACGATCATCACCGCCTCGGCGATGGCGATTTTTTCGGGCGATATCCCGGGTGCCCTGCTGCGCATCCCCGGCACGCCGGCGAGCGCCGCCTATACCGACGAGGCCTATGCCTGCACGCGGAAGGGCCAGCCCGAGCTGGCGCTCGGCGCCGGGCTCTGGTTCTCCGCCATCGGCGGCATCGTGGGCACGCTCTCGCTCATGCTGCTGGCGCCCGCATTGGCGGAGGTCGCGCTTTCCTTCTCCACCTATGAGTATTTCTGGCTCGCTTTGCTGGGCCTGATGTGCGCGACGCTGGTCGCGCGCTCCTCGCCGATCAAGGCCATCGCCTCGATGCTGCTCGGCCTGCTCATCTCCTGCATCGGGATGGAGAATCCGGCGGGTACGCCGCGCTTCACCTTCGGCGTCGCGGACCTGCTCGGCGGCATCGAGCCCATCCCCGCGCTGGTCGGCGTCTTCGCCGTGAGCGAAGTGATGCGCGCCATGGGCACATCCGAGCCGCCCAAGCTGCCCTACCGGAAGTTCGGCTCCATCCTGGCGAACCAGTGGCAGCTCACCAAGAAGTACCAGTGGCCGATGTGGCGCGGGAACTTCGTCGGCATCATCATCGGCGTGCTGCCGGGCGCCGGCGCCGACATGGCCGCCTGGGTCAGCTACGCCATGTCGAAGAAGTTCTCCAAGACGCCGGAGCTCTTCGGCACGGGCCACCCTGAGGGGCTGGTGGAGGCGGGCGCCTCCAACAACGCCTCGCTGGCCTCGGGCTGGGTGCCGAGCCTGCTCTTCGGCATCCCGGGCGACACCATCACCGCCATCGCCATCGGCGTGCTCTACATGAAGGGGCTGAACCCGGGCCCGACGCTCTTCACCGAGCGCGCGGGCAGCATGTACGCGCTCTACATCATCTTCATCCTGGCCAATATCATCATGATCCCGCTGGGCATCGTGATGATCCGCCTCGCCTCGCGCGTGCTGCGGGCACCGCGCGCCTCGGTGATGCCGGTGATCCTGCTGCTCTGCGCGGTGGGCTCCTTCGCCACGGGAAACAACCTCTTCTCCGTGCTGCTGGTCGGCGCCTTCGGCTGTCTCGGCTACGTGATGGAGAAGAACGGCTATCCGGTGGCGGCGCTCGTGCTCGGCATCGTGATGGGCAGCATGGTGGAGCAGAGCTTCATCACGAGCCTCATCAAATCCGACGGCGATATCCTGCCCTTCTTCGAGCGTCCGGTGTCCTCGGTCCTGGCCGCGCTGACGCTGGGCGCGCTGTTCTGGCCGGTGGTCGCCTGGATCTGGACGCGTGTCTCGCCGCAGCGGCGCGCGCGCGCCGCTGCGGGTTGAAGGGGCTTTGCCCGCTCATTCGTCAAGTGAAAGGGTCCAGGGCCAAAAGCCCTGGCGGGGTTGGCAGCGAAGCGGAGACACGGCTGAGCCCCTCGTTCCCACAAAAAACTGGACTGCGATCCGCCAAAATGGATCACAGTTCACCGTCCAATAAGACTCGCAGGGAGAAATCATCCATGAACGACACGTCCCGCCGCACGCTGCTCGGCGCCTCGACGGCGCTGCTCGCCGCGCCCGCCTTCGGCCAGGCCCGCTGGCCCGTACGCCCGGTGCAGATGCTCTGCCCCTGGGCCGCCGGCGGCGGCACCGACGCCGTGGTGCGCATCATCGCCACCCTGCTCGAGAAGGAGCTCGGCCAGCCCTTCAACGTGGTGAACCGTACCGGCGGCTCGGGCGTGGTGGGCCATGCCGCCATCGCGAGCGCCAATCCCGACGGCTACACGCTCGGCATGATCACCTCCGAGATCTGCATGCTGCACTGGCAGGGGCTGACGGAGGTGACCTATCGCAACTTCACGCCGCTCGGCCTGATGAACAACGACCCGCCGGGCATCCAGGTGGCGAGCAACTCGCGCTACCAGGACGTCCGCGCGCTCGCCGAGGCGGTGAAGGCGGCGCGGCCGGGCCAGATGAAGGCGAGCGGCACCGGGCAGGGCGGCATCTGGCACCTCGCGCTGGCGGGCTGGCTGATGGCGATCGGCATGCCGGCGGCGCATGTGCGCTGGGTGCCGTCCAACGGCGCGGCGCCGGCCATGCAGGATCTGGTCGCCGGCGGGCTCGATTTCACCACCAACTCGGTGGTCGAGGCGCGCGCCATGCTGGATGCCAACCGTGCGCGGAGCCTGGCGGTGATGTCCAACGAGCGCCTCGGCGCCTTCCCGAACATCCCGACGCTGAAGGAGGCCATGGGGATCGAGTACTCGACGGGCGCCTGGCGCGGCATCGTGGGGCCGACCGGCCTTCCCGCCGAGGTGCGGACGGTGATGAACGCGACGCTCGATCGCGTGTTCAAGTCCGAGGAGTATATCGGCTTCATGAACAACCGCGGCTTCGGCCTGACCTATGCCGATGCGGAGGGCTTCGCCCGCCACCTCGCGGCGGCGGACACCTCGCTGGGCGATGCGATGAAGGCGGCGGGCCTGGCCCGCACCTGAGGGTTACGCCCGGCGTTCGATCGCGGTAGAGGCCGGCCATGCCGGTCGAGATCGAACGCAAATTCCTGGTGACATCAGAGGGCTGGCGCGACGCCGCCCTCGGCCCGCCCCTGCCGATCCGGCAGGGCTATGTGGTGGACGGCGCCGGCGCGGGGATGACGGTGCGCGTGCGCCAATCCGGCGAGCGGGCCTGGATCACGCTGAAATCGCCGGGACTGCTGTCCCGCGCGGAGTTCGAATACCCGATCCCCGCCGCGGATGCGGAGGCGCTGCTGGCCGCGCATTGCGTCTCCCCGCCCATCGCCAAGCATCGGACGCGCGTGCGCCATGACGGGCTGGTCTGGGAGGTGGACGAGTTCGAGGGGCGCCTCGCCGGGCTGGTCCTGGCCGAGGTGGAGCTTGCTGCGGCCGGGCAGGTCGTCGCCCTGCCGCCCTGGATCGGCGCCGAGGTCACCCAGGATCCGCGCTTCCAGAACGCCGCGCTGGCCCGCGCCGAGTCCATTCCGGTGCCCCGCGCGACCTGACGGGTCGCCGCAGGTTTCATCGAAGCGTCACGCAGGGGCGGGTTGCCCCCGGGGAGCCTCCGGCTACCAGGGGCGTGCATGCCAGGGAGAGCATTGGATGGAATACGCCCGCCGCTTCAAGGTCCTGGTCTGCGCGCCGAACTTTGACGAGACGGATCTCGAGGGCGCCCGCCTGCGCGAGATCCTCACGGAGGTCGAGGGCATGGGCTATGCCGTCGTCCGCGCCCGCCGCGACGACGATGCGGAGCTGGTGATCCGCACCGACAGCGCCATCGGCACGGTGCTGGTCGACTGGGGCAAGAAGGGCCTGCAGGGCAAGGCGGCCACGCTGATCGCGCAGATCCGCAAGCGCGGGCTGGAGATGCCGATCATCCTGCTGGTGCGCCGCCGCCGGCTGGAGGACATCCCCGTCGACGTGCTGGACGACGTGGACGGCTTCGTCTTCCTCGCGGAGGAGACGCCGGACTTCATCGCCAAGAACCTCGTCTCCCGCCTGCGCCAATATGCGGAGACGCTGAAGACGCCCTTCTTCGGCGCGCTGGTCGACTATGCCGAGGCGGGCAACATGCTCTGGACCTGCCCGGGCCATAATGGCGGCATGTTCTACAGCCGCAGCCCGGTGGGCCGCATCTTCGTGGAGCATCTGGGCGAGGCCATCTTCCGCGACGACCTCGACAATTCCGTCCTCGACCTCGGCGACCTGCTGACCCATGAGGGGCCGGCGCTGAAGGCGCAGATGGAAGCCGCGAAGATCTTCGGGGCCGAGCGCACCTACTTCGTGCTGAACGGCACCTCCACCTCCAACAAGGTCGTGCTCCAGTCGATGCTGGCCGAGGACGACCTCGTGCTGTTCGACCGGAACAACCACAAGGCCGCGCATCACGGCGCGCTCTTCCTGGGCGAGGCGACGCCGATCTTCATCGAGACGGCGCGCAACCCGCATGGCCTCATCGGCCCCATGGACCTCGCGGCGCTGGACGAGGACCGGCTGCGCCAGGCCATCCGCGACAATCCGCTGGTGAAGGACCCCGAGGCCTGGAAGCGCCCGCGCCCCTTCCGCGCGGCGGTCGTCGAGCAATGCACCTATGACGGCACGATCTACTCGGCCGAGGAGGTGCTGAAGCGGCTCGGCCATCTCTGCGACTACATCCTCTTCGACGAGGCCTGGGCGGGCTTCATGAAGTTCCACCCGCTGTACCGCGGCCGCTTCGGCATGGGGCTGAAGCCGCTGGGCCCGGATTCGCCCGGCATCCTGGTGACGCAGAGCACGCACAAGCAGCTCGCGAGCTTCTCGCAGGCCTCGCAGATCCACGTGCGGGACAACCACATCAAGGGCCAGGAGCGCCGCGTCGAGCACCGGCGCTTCAACGAGATTTTTTTGCTCCATGCTTCCACGAGCCCGTTCTATCCGCTCTTCGCCTCGCTGGACGTGGGCGCGCAGATGATGAAGGGGCGCTCGGGCGAGGTGCTGTGGGACGACACCATCCGCCTCGGCATCGAGATGCGGAAGAAGCTCCGCCTCATGGCCCGGGAATTCGCGGAGCAGGAGGTCGACCCCGCGAACAAGTGGTTCTTCGAGCCCTTCGTGCCCAAGACGACGGAGGTGGAGGGCGAGACCCTGCGTTGGGAGGACGTGCCCACCGACCTGCTGGCCTCCGATCCGCGCCACTGGGAGCTGGCGCCCGGCGCGGATTGGCACGGCTTCGGCGACGTCCCCTCCGGCTGGGCGATGACGGACCCGAACAAGCTCACCGTGCTGACGCCGGGCTTCCGCGACGGCGCCTATGACGAGCACGGCGTGCCGGCGCCGATCGTGGCCGAGTACCTGCGGCAGAACCGCATCGTGCCCGAGAAGAACGACCTCAACAGCCTGCTCTTCCTACTGACGCCGGGCAGCGAGAGCAGCAAGGCCGGCACGCTGCTCTCCCATCTCGTCACCTTCAAGAAGCTGCACGACCGCAACGCGCCGCTGGAAGAGGTGATCCCGAACTTCGTCGCGCGCCGCCCGAAGCGCTACGTGGGCGTCCGGCTGCGCGACCTCTGCGCCGAGATGCAGTCCTTCTATCGCGGCGAGAACGTCAGCGCCCTCCAGGCCGCGCAGTTCCGCGCCGAGCATTTCCCGGAGATGGTGATGCCGCCGCACGCCGCGGTGCGCGAGATGGTGCGCAACAAGGTGGATTTCGTGCCGCTGGAGGAAGCGGATGGCCGCATCGCGGCGACGCTCTGGTTGGTCTATCCCCCGGGGATCGCGACAGTGATCCCCGGCGAGCGGCTGGGCCAGCGCTCGCGTCCGATGATCGCCTATCTCAAGGCCTTCGAGCGCGCGGCCAACCTCTTCCCCGGCTTCGACAACGAGATCCAGGGCGTCTATCGCCAGAAGCAGGAGGACGGCTCCGTCCGCTTCTTCACCTACGTCGTGCGCGAGTAGACGGCCCGCTCAATTCACGGTGATGCGGGCGACGCGCACCACCTCGGCCCATTTCTCGACGTCGCGGCGGAAGAATTCCTTGAACTCCGCCGCGCTCATCCGCATCGGCAGATGGACCAGGTCGCGCAGCTTCTGCTGCACCTCCGCATCGTCCAGCGCCGTCGCGACGGATCGCGACAGGACCTCCTCCGCCTCGGCCGGGATGCGCGCCGGCGCGAGCAGGCCGAACCAGGATTCCGCCGTGAAGTCCGGCACGCCGCTCTCGTCCAGCGTCGGCACGTCGGGCACGAAGGGCGAGCGGGCCTTGGACGCCACGGCGAGGATGCGGAGCTGTCCCGTCTGCAGGAAGGGCAGGGAGGCGCTGAGGCTGGTGAAGTAGACCCCCACGCGCCCCGCGACCATGTCGGTGATGGCGGGCGCGGTGCCGCGATAGGGCACGTGCTCCATCTCGATGCCCGTGCGCATCTTCAGCAGCTCGCTGGCCAGGTGCGGCCCGCTGCCGATGCCGGAGGAGGCGAAGCTCACGCGGCCGGGATTGGCGCGGCAATAGGCCAGGAACTCCGGAAAGCTGCGCGCCGGCAGGTTGGCCGAGGCCGTCAGGAAATAGGGCGTGATGGCCAGCGACGCGACCGCGCTGATGTCGCGCAGCGTGTCGTAGGGCAGGTTGGGATTCAGCGCCGCGCTGCCCGAGGTGCCGTTGGTGCCGATGAGCAGCGTGTGTCCGTCGGGCGCGGAGCGCACGACATAGGTCGTGCCGATCACGCTGTTGGCGCCGCTGCGGTTCTCGATCAGGAATTGCTGGCCGAGAAGCCCGCCGAGCTTGTTGGCGATCAGCCGCGCGATCGCATCGGTGGGACCGCCGGTCTCGAAGGGGACCACGACGCGCACGGGCTGGGTGGGGTAGGTCGCCGCGGCCGCGCCGCGCGGCCCGGCGAATGCGCCCGCTGCTGCCGCGCCGATCAGGATCCGACGACGATGGGCGGAGAATGGCATGGTTCCGATCCTTCTGTCCGGACGGCCCGAGGCGATGCGGGAAGGCTAGCGGGGCATCGGTGAAGGCGGAAGCCAGAATTTCACGAATATGAAGATGGCTCGATAAGGGGGCTTTGCCTGCCGCTCGGCGCCGCTAGCATGGTCGCGCGAACCGCGATCCTGGGGATGGGCATGGCGTATGACGTGATCGTGGTGGGGCTCGGCGGCATGGGCAGCGCCGCGGCCTGGCAGCTGGCAAGGCGAGGGCAGCGCGTCCTCGGTCTGGAGCGCTTCGACATCCCGCACGCGATGGGCTCCTCGCACGGCGTCACGCGGATCATCCGGCTGCCCTATTACGAGGACCCCGCCTATGTCCCGCTCCTGCGCCGCGCCTACGAGCTCTGGCGCGAGGCGGAGGAAGCGACCGGCGAGCGCCTGCTGATCCTGACCGGCTCGATCGATGCCGGCCCGGAGGATGGCGAGCTCTTCCAGGGCGCGCTCAACTCCGCCCGCCTGCACGATCTGGCGCACGAGGTGCTGACGGGCGACGAGGTCAACGCCCGCTTCCCCGGCTACCGGCTGCCCGCGGCCACGCGGGCGGTCTTCCAGCCCGAGGGCGGCTTCGTCATGAGCGAGCGCGCCATCGTCGCCCATTGCCGCGCGGCGCAGGAGGCGGGCGCCGAGCTCCGCGCCCGTGAGCGCGTGCTTGGCTGGGAGGCGCATCCGGGCGGCGAGGGCGTCGTCGTGACGACCGACAAGGGCCGCTACGAGGCCGCGCGCCTCGTGCTGACGGCCGGCGCCTGGATGGCCGATCTCGCGCCCCTGCTCGCCGGGCGCGCGGTGCCGGAGCGGCAGGTGCTGGCCTGGCTGCAGCCGACGCGGCCCGAGCTCTTCACGCCGGAACGCTTCCCCGTCTTCAACCTGGCCGTGGAGGAGGGGCGGTACTACGGCTTCCCCGTCTACGAGGTGCCCGGCTTCAAGTTCGGCCGTTACCACCACCGCGACGAGCATTGCGCTGCGGAAGAAATGCGGCGCGAGGTCGACGCCGAGGACGAGCGCCTGCTGCGCGATTTTTCCGCACGCTACTTTCCGGAGGGGAATGGCGCGACCCAGGCGCTGCGGGCCTGCATGTTCACCAACACGCCGGACGAACACTTCATCCTGGACCATCATCCCGAGCATCCGCAGGTCGTGCTGGCCTCGCCCTGCTCGGGCCATGGCTACAAGTTCTGCTCGGTGGTGGGCGAGATCCTGGCCGACCTCGCCACGGGCGACGGCACGCCGTCCCACGAGATCGGCTTCCTGCGGCTGGCCCGTCCCGGCCTGACGTCATCTTCACTGACATGAAATCGGAGGCCGCCCGCATGTTCCCCCCGCGCCCCGAGCCTGTCTCCCTGCGGCAGCGGCTGCGCGACGGCGAGAGCCTGATCGGCATCTTCTCCCGCCTCGTCGCGCCCGAGGCGATCGAGATGCTGGCGCGCTCCGCGCTGGACCTGATCGTGCTGGACGCCGAGCACGGCTCCTACGACCGGGCCTCGCTCTCCGCCTGCATCCAGGCCGCGCGGGCCTCCAACCTGCCGGTGCTGGTGCGGCCGGCCGACGCCTCGCGCCCCGCCATCCAGCACGCCATCGCCTCGGGCGCGGACGGGCTGCAGGTGGCGCACCTCTCCTCGGCAGAGGAGGCGGCGGAGCTCGTGCAATTCGCGCGCGGCCTGGCGGTCGAGCGCGCCTGGGGCGGCGGCGCCCGCGCCACCGGCCACCGCACCATCCCCTGGCCGGAGTTTCGCGACCGGATGGCGCGCGACCTCGTGGTGATCGCGCAGATCGACGAGCCGCCGGGCCTCGCGGCCGCCTCCGCCATTGCGCGCGTGCCGGGGCTGGACGCGGTCTTCGTCGGCCGCATCGGCCTGTCGCTCGCCATGGGCGCGCCGTCGCCGGCGGATCCCGGCGTGGCCCGGATCATCGAGGGCGCGTGCCAGGCCTGCCGCGAGGCCGGCGTCCCCATGGGGATGCAGCTCTCCGAGGCGGAGCAGGCGAAGGATTGGGCCGCTCAGGGCGTCCGGCTCTTCCTGATGGACAGCGACTACAGCCTGCTGCTGCGCGAGGCGAACCGCCGGACGGCGGAGTTCCGCGCCGCGCTGGGATAGAAGCTCAGCCGCCGCGCGGCCGCTGCGTCGAGCCGCGCAGCACCAGCGCGGCCGGCAGGCGCAGGCGCTGGCGGGGAAACTCCTCGCCGGCCATGCGCAGGCGCAGCAGCCGCACGGCCTCGCGCACCATCTCCTCGATGGGCTGGCGGACGGTGGTGAGGTCGAAGGCCGTCCAGCCGGCCATGGCGATGTCGTCGTAGCCCACCAGCCAGAGCTCGTCCGGCACGTCGATGTTGGCCTTGCGCGCGGCGTCGCGCGCGCCGAGCGCCAGCACGTCGTTGGCGCAGAAGACGGCGTCGGGCCGGTCGGCGAGGGCGAGCAGCCGCTCCATCCCCTCGACGCCGGCCTTGTAGGTGAAGGCATCAGCGCGGACGACGGCTGGCGGCTCCATGCAGCCTTCCAGGAAGCCGGCCTCGCGGGCGCGGATGGTGCTCGGCAGCAGGGGCCCGCTGAGCAGGCCGATCCGCCGCCTCCCGGCCTCGCGGAAATGCGCCGCCACCGCGCCGCCACCCGCGAAATTGTCGCTTTCGACCTGGTCGCAGGGCCAGCCCTCGACGGTGCGGTTGACCAGCACCACCGGCAGGCGCTGCGCGATCTCCTCGTAGAGCGTGGTCGAGGCCGGCGTCGCCGAGGTGAAGATGATCCCGTCCACCATGCCCTGCCGCGCCGCGTCGGCCGCCGCGCGCTCGTCCGTCTCGTCCGAGTTCCAGACGATCATGCGCAGCCCCGCCAGCCGCAGCTCGCGCGCCAGGAGCTGGAGCATCTCCGGATAGATCGGGTTGTGCAGCCGCGCCGTCACCACGCCGATATTGCCGCTGCTGCGCGTGCGCATGGCCCGCGCGGCGGCATTGGGCACATAGGTCAGCTCCCGCACCGCGGCCTGCACGCGGCGGCGCACCTCCGCCGTCACGCCGGGATGGCCGGAGAGGGCGCGGGAGACGGTGGACTGCGAAACCCCGGCGCGCCGGGCGACGTCACGACTGGTGGCCATGGTGCCGATACGTATCCAGGAACGCCACAGACCTCAAGGAATTGACGGATGCTGCCAAGAATACGTATTCATGCCGAAAGCAGGAGGAGCCGTCGCCTTGAAGATCGTCGCCATCGAAGCCTTCCCCATCAGCGTGCCCGTGAAGCAGGACCGCCAGGTCACGCTCGGCATCGGCCGCCAGGTGAAGCGGGACGCCGTCGTCGTGAAGGTCACCACCGAGGACGGCATCGTCGGCTGGGGCGAATCGCATCACGGCCGGGCGCATCTCGCCATCGGCCAGCTCATCAGCACCACGCTCAGCGACCTCATCCTCGGCATGGACGCGACGGATGTCGTGGGCATCTGGGCCAAGGTCTACAAGTTCCAGCTCGGCAGCCACGGCATGGGCGCCGCCTGCGCCATGGCCATGAGCGGCATCGACACCGCGCTCTGGGACATCCGGGGCAAGGCCGTGGGCTGGCCGCTCTACAAGCTTCTGGGCGGCGCCTCGCGCGGCATCCCCGCCTATGTCGGCGGCATCTGCCTCGGCTACCAGGAGCCGGCCTCGCTGGTGGAGGAGGTCCGCGCCTTCCTCGCCGAGGGCTACAAGGCCGTGAAGCTGCGCATGGGCGACAGCCCCGAGCGCGACATCGCCCGCGTCGAGGCCGTCCGCGCCGCCTTCCCGAACCTCACCATCCTGACCGACGCCAACACCGGCTACTCCGTGCGCGACGTGCGCCAGATCCTGCCCGCCTTCGCCGCCGCACGCGTCGGCTGGCTGGAGGAGCCCTTCCCGGCGCACGACCACCGCAGCTACCGGGAGGCGCGGCTGCTGGCGCCCTCCGTGCCGCTGGCCGCCGGCGAGAACCACTACACGCGCTTCGAGTTCCACCGCCTCATCGAGGACGGCAGCATCACCATCCTGCAGCCCGACATCTCCAAGACCGGCGGCGTGACGGAGACGATGCGCATCGCCGCCATGGCCTCGGCCTGGAAGCTGCCGATCCACTGCCATTCCAGCGCCGGCATCTGCATGGCCGCCACGCTGCACGTGATGTGCGCGATCGAGAACGCCGGCTACTTCGAGGCCGATTGCGCGCCGGACAACCCGCTGCGCGAGGAGCTCGTGATCCCGCCCTACAAGCTGGAAGCCGATGGCACCGTCCGCCCCAGCGACGGTCCCGGCCTCGGCATCGAGGTCAACGAGGAGCTGCTGCGGAAGTACCCCGGCGTTCCCGGCCCCGGCTACGTCTGACTTCGCTGCGGGCACGGTCCGCCCTGTGGGCCGTGCGCCGGAACCAGGAGGAAAAATCATGTTCCAGACCACGCGCCGCGGCATCCTCGCGGCTCCCGCCCTCCTCGCCGCGGGGGGCGCGCTCGCGCAGTCCTTCCCGTCGCGCGAGATCCGCATGATCATCCCCTGGGCGCCGGGCGGCGGCACCGACATCATCGGCCGGCGCCTGCAGGCGATCATGGCGAACCAGGGCCACACCGTCGTGGTGGACAACGCGCCGGGCGGCAGCAGCGTCGTCGGCATGCAGCGCGTGGCCGCGGCGCGGCCGGACGGCTACACCGTCGGCCTGGCGTCGACGAGCATCCTCGCCCTCATCGCCTCGGGCACCATCTCGCTGCGCAACGAGAACTTCGACAACCTCGTCCGCGTCTCCGAGGATCCGATGCTGCTGCTGGTCTCGGCCAACTCGCCCTGGCGGGACATCGGCTCCTACATCTCCGCCTTCCGCGAGAAGGCCGGAGGCATGAGCGTCGGCGTCTCCGGCACGCGCGGCACGGTGAGCCACATCTTCTCCGTCGTCATGGCCCGCGGGATCGGCTCGGACTACATCTTCTCCGGCTATCCCGGCGGTTCGCGCGCCATCGCGGACCTGCTGGGCGGGCACATCGATTCCGTGATCCTGAAGCCCAACGAGACCATGCCGCAGATCCAGGACGGCAGCCTGCGGCCGCTGGCCACCTTCGCGCCGCAGCGCCTGCCGCTGCTGCCGAACCTGCCCACCTTCGCCGAGGCGGGCATCGACATGTACCCCTACGGCCCGATCACGCAGATGACCTATTTCTCCGGGCCTTCGGGCATGGCGGCGCCGGTCAAGGCACGGCTGAACGAGCTCTTCCGGGCCGCGGTGCTGACGCCGGAGTTCCAGACCTTCGCGGCCGAGAACGGCTTCCCGGCCGATGGCCTCTCCGGCGCCGATTTCGCGAAGCTGTGCGACGAGGTGCAGCGGACGATGTCGGCGGTCGGCAGCAACCTCGGCGTGTTCAACGCCGGTTAGGCTGACGTCGCTGGCCTGACCTCCGCGATCGCGGAGGTCAGGCCGGCTGCGTGACGGGGAGACGGTGGCGCAGCTCCTCCACGAGGACGCGCTGGTTCTCCGAATAGTCGATCGGCACGGCGACGAGATGCACGCCGCCCTCGACAAAGGTCCTTTCCAGCGTCGGCCGAAGGTCCTCGATCGCGCCGACCCGGGTGCCCTTCGCGCCGTAGGCTTCCGCGTATCTCACGAAGTCCGGATTGTTGAAGGTCATGCCGAAATCCGGGAACCGGTCGACGGCCTGCTTCCAGCGGATCATGCCGTAGGCCTTGTCCTCGATGACCAGCACGACGAGGTTCAGCCCCAGCCGGACGGCCGTCTCCATCTCCTGGCTGTTCATCATGAAGCCGCCGTCGCCGCAGACCGCCATGACGCGGCGCTCGGGGTACAGCATCGCCGCCATCATCGCGGAGGGCAGGCCGGCGCCCATGGTGGCGAGCGCGTTGTCCAGCAGCAGCGTGTTCGCGACCCGGGTGCGGTAGTTCCGCGCGAACCAGATCTTGTACATGCCGTTGTCGAGCGCCAGGATTCCGTCGGCCGGCATCACCTCGCGGATGTCGTGCACCAGGCGCTGCGGCGTGAAGCGCTCCTCCGTGGCGCGCGCGGCGATGCGGGCGAGGATGCCCTCGCGCAGCGGCAGCAGGGCCTGCGCATGCGGGATCTTCCCCTCGACCCGGTCGGCCAGCAGCCGCAGGGAGGGGCCGATGTCGCCGATCACCTCGGCCTGCGGGAAATAGACCTGCTCCACGCTGGCCGGCTGGTAGCCGACATGGATGACCTTCGGCCCGGACGCGCCCATGATGAAGGGCGGCTTCTCCACGGTGTCGTGGCCGATGGTGATGATGAGGTCGGCGCGCTCGATGGCCTCGTGCACGTAGTCGCGCTCCGAGAGCGCGGCCGTGCCCATGTAGAGCTCGGTGCCGCCGGGCACGGTGCCCTTGCCCATCTGCGTCGTGAAGAAGGGGATGCGCGTCCGCACGACGAACTGCGCGAGGTCCGAGGTGGAGCGCGGGCGCGAGGCGGCGGCGCCCAGCATGACCAGCGGGCGCTTCGCCTGCAGGATCATCTCCGCCGCGCGGTCCAGCGCCTCGGCGCTCGCCAGCGGCAGCTCCACCGGATGCGGCGGGATCAGCGCGACGTCCTCGCATTCCTCCGCCGCGATGTCCTCGGGCAGCTCCAGGTGGACCGGCCCCGGGCGCTCCTCCTGGGCCACCCGGAAGGCCTCGCGGACCAGGGTCGGGATCATCTGGGGCGAGACGATCTGGCGCGACAGCTTGGTCAGCGGCTTCATCGCGGCCACGATGTCGACGATCTGGAAGCGCGCCTGGCGCGAGGAGAGGATCCCCTTCTGCCCGGTGATCATGATCATCGGCATGGCGCCCAGCAGCGCATAGCCGGCGCCGGTCGAGAGGTTCAGCGCCCCCGGGCCCAGGGTGGTGATGCAGACGCCGGGCTTGCCGGTGAGCCGTCCGTAGGTGGCCGCCATGAAGGCCGCGGCCTGCTCGTGGCGCGTCAGCACGAGCTCGATCGACGATTTCCGGATGGATTCGACGACGTCCAGGTTCTCCTCGCCCGGAATGCCGAAGATGCGGTCGACACCCTCGTTCTCCAGGGCCGCGACGAGCAGGTCCGAGCCTTTGGTCAACGCATTCTCCTCGCGCTTCAGGAACGCCTTGCCGGATATGGGCCGGCATCCACCCCGGCCAAGGCTCGGGGTCAGTGCTTCGGCGCCAGCTCCGCCGCCTGCCGCAGCGCCTCCACCAGCGACCCCTCGTCGGCGATGCCCTTGCCGGCGATGTCGAAGGCCGTCCCGTGGTCCACCGAGGTCCGCACCACCGGCAGCCCGATGGTGATGTTCACCCCGGCCTCCAGCCCCATCACCTTCACCGGCCCGTGGCCCTGGTCGTGGTACATCGCCACCACCAGGTCGAAATCGCTGCGGGCGGCGCGGAAGAACAACGTGTCCGCCGGCAGCGGCCCGTCCACGAGCCAGCCCTTCGCGCGGCAGGCCTGCACGGCGGGGATGATCTTCTCCTCCTCCTCGCCCTGGCCGAAGAGCCCGTTCTCGCCCGCATGCGGGTTGATGCCGCAGACGCCGATCCGCGGCTCCGCGATGCCCGACTTCACCAGGGTCGCGCGGCCTCGCGCGATGACCCGCTCGACCAGCGCCGGCTCGATCCTCCGGATGGCATCGATCAGCCCGATATGCGTGGTGACGTGGATGACGCGCAGCTTCGGCGCCACCAGCATCATCGAGACCTCGGGCGTGCCGGTGAGATGCGCCAGCAGCTCCGTGTGTCCCGGATACTTGTGCCCCGCGGAATGCAGCGCCTCCTTGGAGAGCGGCGCCGTGCAGATGGCATCCGCCGCGCCGGCCTCGACCAGCCGCGTCGCGCGCTCGATGTAGCGGTAGGCCGCCTCGCCCGAGACGGGCGAGAGCGTGCCGAAGGGATGCCCCGGCGGGATGAGCCCGAGGTCGATGACCTCCGCCGTGCCGGGTGCGTAGGTGGCCTCCCCGGGCGTGGCGCGCGCCTCGACGCGCAGCCTGCTGCCGACGATCGCGCCGGCCTCGCGCAGCCGCCCCGCATCGCCCACCACGAGCGGCCGGCACATCGCCAGCACGTCCTTGCGGGCCAGCGCCTTCATGATGATCTCGGGGCCGATGCCGGAGGCATCGCCCATGGTGATCGCGACGACGGGCAGGCTCATGCGGGAATCTCCAGCGCGCGCAACCGGCGCATATAGGCGAGGCAACGTCCGAGCGTCCCGGCATCGCCGAAGGCGCCGGCCTTGGTGATGACGGGCAGCGTTCCGGCGAGGCCGAGCGGCACCCCCGGCTCGACCTCGGCGATCATCCCCAGCGAGGTGGCGCCGAGCGCCTCGAGCAGCGCCAGCGCCGTCTCGCCGCCCGTGGCGATGAGGCCGCCCGGGCTCGCATCCTGAAGCAGCGCCGCGAGATGGCGGGGCAGGGTGGGGTCCATCCCGCCCAGGCCCGAGATCGTGATCATGACGTCCTGGCCCCGCGCCAGAGAGGCCCGCACGGATTGGCGCGTGCCCTGCCAGGCGTCGAGCCCGGCCCGCAGCATGGCCGAGGTGATCACCACGCCGCGCAGCTCCGGATCGGCGGTGAGCTTCACGATTCCGGCCTGCGAGACCTCGGCCATGCTGCCCACCACCATCAGGATCCCGCCGGCGATGCGCGGCAGGGCAGGGGGCGCGCCGTGCCGCGGCTCGGCCCCGGCGATCGCATGCGCGAGCCCCGCCGACCCCACCCAGAGCAGCCGCTCCGCATAGGGGCGCGCCGCATGGGTGATGAGCGCCAGGTCGCGCTCCTCCACGGCGTCGCAGACGACGGAGCAGAGGCCCTCGGCCAGGGCCGCCTCGATGAGCGCCGGCAGGGCGCCGTCATGCAGGGTCTCGAGCGTCGCGTGGCGCGCCGGAGTGCCGCCCCGCCCGAAGACCTCGCGCAGGTCCGCGTTCGGATAGCTGTGCTCGCGCGCCCAGAGCGGGGTGGCCTCCAGCGGCAGGCCATGCAGGTGCACGCGGCCGTCGAGCGTCGTGCGCCCCTGCATCGGGAAGGCCGGGGCCACGAGCGCCACGGCGCCGAGCTCCTGCAGGCTGGCCTGGAGCTCGGCCGCCGGCTGGCCGCGCAGCGTGGAGTCGATCTTCTTGAACAGCCCGGTGCGGCCGCCGCCATGCGCGCGGAGCAGCGCGAGGTGCCGCGCCGCGGCCGGCTCCGGCTCGGCGGCGCGGGTCTCGGCGTCGATCGCCAGCACCTCGTCTTCCGGTACGGCGCCGCCCCAGCTGACGGAGGCCTTCCAGCCGCGCCGCGCGAAGGCGATCGCCGTGTCCGCCGCGCCTGTGAGGTCGTCGGCGAGGATGAGCCAGCGGTCCGGCGGCATGGGTCTCCCCCCTTTTCAGGAACCCATCATGCCCGTCCGCGGGTCAGTCGCGCCAGGGGTGGCGGGACCAGAGCCCGCGGTATTCGGCGTCCATGGCGGTCAGCTCGGCGGCGAAGGCGTCCGGACCGAGGAAGCGCAGCGGCAGGTTCTGCTGGTTCGCCTGCTCCTGGAACTCGGGATTCTCCACCGTGCGCTGCACCGAGATCGCCAGCCGCTCCAGCGCCGCCCGCGGCACGCGCGCGGGGGCGGCGATGCCGCGCATCGAGCCCATCACCACGTCGTAGCCGAGCTCGCGCAGGGTCGGCAGCTCGGCCGCGCGCTCCCAGCGCGTGGCGCCCATCTGCGCGAGCGGCCTGAGCGTGCCCTGCCGCCAGTCGTTGATGCAGTCGCCGAGATTGGTGCAGGCCAGCGGCAGCAGGCCGGAGGCGAGATCGATCTTGATCTGCACCGCGCCCGGATAGGGCACGTGCACGAACTTCACCCCCGCCACGCGCTCCAGCGCGAGCATGGCGAGGTGGTCGTCCGAGCCGACGCCGGTGGTGCCGTAGCCGATGGTCTCGGGCCGCCGGCGCGCGTCCGCGATGAGGTCGGCCACGCTGCGGTAGGGGCTGTTCGGCATGACCCAGAGCCCGTCGGGATCGTCGACGATGTTGGCGATCATCGCGAAGTCGCTGAACTGGAAGCTGGAGCGGCGCTCGATCGGGATGGTCACGATGGGCGGCGTGTTGATGAAGCCGATCGTGTAGCCGTCGGGCCGGGACCGCGCGAGCTCCGCGAAGCCGATCTCGCCCGCCGCGCCCGGCCGGTTCAGCACCACCACGGATTGCCCGAGGTCGCGCTCCATGAAGCGCGCGATGAGCCGCGCCGCGATGTCGGTGCCGCCGCCGGCCGTGAAGGCCACGACCATGGTGATGGACTTTTCCGGACGCCAGGCCGGCTGGGCCAGGGCGGGTGCTGCGAGCGGCGAAAGCGCGCCGAGGGCGAGAAGCTGGCGACGATGGGTCATGGACATATCCTCCTGCGCTCGTTGGCGCCGCGCCCGATATTATCGATAATTTTCTTCGCCGCCAGAGGCGCCGCATCGCCTTGACCCAGGCCACATTATCGATAACCCTGCCGTGAAGCACGGAGGAAATCCCATGAAGGTCAAGGCGTTCGAAATCCTGCACTGCGATGCGGGCTGGAGGACCTTCTCCTTTCTCAAGCTCGACACCGATGCCGGCATCACCGGCTGGTCCGAGTTCAACGAGAGCTTCGGCAGCCCGGGCCTCAGCGGCGCCATCACCAGCCTGATGCCGGCGGTGATCGGGCAGGATCCGCACCGCATCGAGTTCATCAACGCCGTGCTCGGCTCGCGCTCGGTGCAGTCGCGCGGCGGCATCGCGCGCCAGGCGATCGGCGCCATCGAGAACGCGCTGCTGGACATCAAGGGCAAGGACCTGGGCGTGCCGGTCTACCAGCTCTTCGGCGGCAAGGTGCGGGACCGGCTGCCGGTCTACTGGTCGCATTGCGGCTCCTACCGCATGCGCAACCCGGAGATCCTCGGCTGCAAGCCGGTGCGCACCTATGACGACATGGCCCGCGTCGGCGAGGAGGTGAAGGCCAGGGGCTTCCGGGGCCTCAAGACCAACACGGCGCTCTCCGTCGGCGATCATATCGAGCAGTACCGGCCTGGTTTCCTCGTCGGCCGCGGCTTTCCGGAGCGCAACTGGAACCGCCACATCGCGGAATCGGCGGTCCGGACGGTCCAGGCCTTCCGTGAGGGCGCCGGGCCGGACATGGAGATCATGCTCGACCTGAACTTCCACTTTCGCACCGAGGGCTTCCGGTGGATGGCCGACGCGCTCGCCGAAGCGGGCCTGACCTGGCTCGAGCTCGACATCCACGACGCGAGCGCGCTCGCGCTGCTGCGGCGCGACGCGAAGATGCCCATCGCCTCCGGCGAGACGCTGCTGGAGCGGCGCGACTTCAAGCCCTATTTCGAGCAGAACTCGATGGACGTCGCGATCGTCGACGTGATCTGGAACGGCTTCAACGAATCCCTGAAGATCGCCGCCATGGCCGATGCCTATGACGTGAACGTCGCGCCGCACAATTTCTATGGCCATCTCGCCAGCGCGATCAGCGCGCATTTCTCCGCGACGGTGCCGAACTTCCGCGTCATGGAGATCGACATCGACAGCGTGCCCTGGCGCGACGAATACGTGATGTCGCTACCGGTCTTCGAGGATGGCGACTACATCCTGCCGACCGGCCCGGGCTGGGGCGTCGAGGTGAACGAGGCGGCCATCCGCGCGCGGCCGCCGAAGGAGCTGAAGACCTCCGTCTGAGGGGGCTCGCCTCCGGATATGGCGGCGGCTGCGCCATGCGCAGCCGCAAGCTTCCGCGGGCATGAATGTATACACATGAGCGCAAGATAGTGCTTGGAGATACCTTTCCGATGCGATAGGCCTTGGGATAACCAAGCCGCAGGGAGAGAAGTCCATGACCAACAAGGTCACCAAGCGGGGCCTGCTGGCCTCGGGCCTGGCGCTCGGCGCGATCAGCGCCGGGGCGCAAGGCGCGCCGACCATCCGGATCGGCGTCATGAACGACCAGTCCAGCACCTATCGCGACAATGGCGGCCTCGGCACCGTGGCCTGCGTCAAGCTGGCCGTCTCGGAGATGGCGGGGCCACTCGGCCTGAACGTCGAGGTCGTCTCCGCCGACCATCAGAACCGGCCGGATGTTGCCGTGGCCCTCGCCCGGCAATGGATGGACCAGGGCGTGGATGCGATCTGCGACCTGCAGAATTCCGCCGTCGCGCTCGCCATCAACAACCTCGTCCGCGAGCGCGACAAGGTGATCCTGGCCTTCAACGTCGGCACGGCCGAGCTGACCGGCGGCGCCTGCACGCCGAATATCGTGCATTGGTCCTACGATTCGAACATGCTGGCACGCGTCTCCACCACGGCGCTGGTGGCCCAGGGCGGCGACACCTGGTTCTTCATCCGTGCCGACTACAGCTTCGGCCGCGCGCTGCAGGACGACGCGACCACCTTCATCAACCGTGCCGGCGGGCGGGTCCTCGGCAGTGTCGCGATGCCCTTCCCGAGCACGGATTTCGCCGCCGCCCTGCTCCAGGCGCAGGCCTCGCGGGCCAAGGTGATCGGCCTCGCCAATGGCGGCGACGACCTGGTCAACTCCGTGAAGCAGGCCGGCGAGTTCGGCATCACGCGGCGCGGGCAGCGTCTCGCGGCGATGCTGACCTTCATCAACAATATCGGCGCGATGGGGCTGAATTCCGCTCAGGGGCTGGTCCTGACCGAGACCTTCTACTGGGACATGAACGACCGCACGCGTGCCTTCACCCAGCGCGCCTTCGGCGCCGGCTTCGACCGGAACAAGCGGCCCAACATGACCCAGGCGGCCGCCTATGCGGGCACGCAGCACTACCTCAAGGCGGCGGCCTCGCTCGGGGCCGCCGAGGCGAAGCGCAGCGGCTCGGCGGTCGTCGCGCGCATGAAGCAGATGCCGGTGGAAAGCGAAGTCTATGACGGCGCCGCCTCGGTCCGCGCGGATGGGCGCGCGATCACGCCGGCCTACCTCTTCGAGGTGAAGCGGCCGGAGGACAGCCGGGGCGATTGGGACTTTTATAAATTGCTCGCGACCGTGCCGGCGGAGCAGGCGTGGCGCACCCTCGCGGAGAGCGGGTGCCCCCTGGTTCGGTAGGATTGAGGGGGCTTTGCCCCCTCAAACTCCCCCAGCAGGGCTTTATGCCCTGCACCCCAAATCGTTCAGTATTGGGGTGCAGGGGCAGAGCCCCTCGCTACCCCTCGCTCCGCATGCGCTCGATCAGCGCGTCGCTCGCATCCCGCATGTGCCGTCCCGCGATCTCGCCCGCCGCCTCCACGTCATGCGCGGCGATGGCGGCGATCAGCGCGCGGTGCTGCTCGGCGATCTGCCGCGCGCGTTCGGGCGAGTGGTTGTGCTTCTGCGTCAGCAGCCGCGTCACCACCGCGTGCTTGTCGATGATCTCCAGCGCGTCCTCGTTGCCCGCCAGCCGGTAGATGCTGTTGTGGAAGCGCAGGTTGAGCCGGATGCGCTGCGCGATGCCGCGCGGCTCCAGATGGCGTTCGTAGGCGTCCTCGATCGCCGTCAGCTCCGCCACGTCGCGCGGCGTCGCCGCCGAGGCCGCGCGCCGGGCGAAGAAGACCTCGAGGATCTCGCGGATGTCGTAGATGTTGCGCACGAAGCGCTCGTCCACCGCGCGCACCTCCGCGCCCTTGTGCGGGGAGATGCGCACCAGCCCCTCGCCCTGAAGCTGCAGCAGCGCCTCGCGCACCGGCATCTGGCTGCTCTCGTACTGCCGGGCGAGCTCGACGATCTTGAGCCGCGCGCCCATGGGCAGACGGCCCTTGAGGATGTCCGCGCGCAGTCGGTCGCGGATGCGCTGGGCATGCGTTCCCCGTTCCGATTCGGCCATGCCGACTCCTTGCTGAAGAGCCGACATGAGCGGAAATCAGCCTTTCGGGTCAATCGCCTCGGCGACGGCCTCCTTCTTCTCCGCCGGAAGCAGCTTCATCACCAGGATGAAGGCCGAGAGGGCGCAGCAGATGGCGTTGGTCGCGATCAGCGGCCATTGCCCCAGCAGCGCGCCATAGACGAGCCAGAGGGCGAAGCCGGCGACGGTCAGCGCATAGGTGCCGGCCGAGATGCTCCGCGTGTCGCGCGTGCGGATGATCTTCCAGGCCTGGGGCGTGAAGCTCGCGACCGAGGCCGCCGTGGCCGCGGCGCCCACCAGCGTCGGCGCGTCGGGCGTCATGACCGGAAGCCGAAGAGCGCCGCATCCGGGTCCGGCAGCCCCAGCAGCATCCGTTGCAGCAGCTGGGCGGCGATGGCGCTGAAGGCGATGCCGTTGCCCCCGAAGCCGACCACGGCGAAGCAGCGCTCCGCGCCCGGCACGGGCCCGATCGCGGGCAGGCCGTAGGGGCTCTCGCCGAAGCAGCCGGCCCAGGCGAATTCCGGCGTGGTGTCGAGCTGCGGCAGCAGCGCGCCCAGCTTCTTCCGCAGCTTCTCGATCTTGCGGGGCAGCAGCCGGTCCCGATGCTTGTCGTCGGAGAATTCCTCGTCCTCGCCGCCCACCACCACGCGGCCGTCAGTCGTGGTGCGAAGGTACAGATACGGGTCGGCCGCCTCCCAGATCAGGCAGCGGCTGGGCCAGAGCCGGTCCGGCTGCGGTGCCGTCGCGAAGGCCCAGGTCGAGGTGATCCTGTAGCCCCGCAGCTTCACCAGCTTCGACAGCTCGTAGCCGGTGGCCAGCACCACATGCTTCGCGCGGACCCGGTAGCCGGCCTGGGTCGTCAGCAGCACCTCGTCCCGGCCGGGCTCGATCTGCGCGATGTCGCAGGGCGCGTGGATCGCCGCCCCCCGTCGCAGCGCCGAGCGCCAGAGCCCGCGCACCAGCGCCACCGGATCCACCTCCGCCGCCCCGCCCGACCAGATGGCGCCCTTGCGCGCGATCCCGGTCAGCCGGAGCAGCTCGTCGGCCTCGATGAAGCGCGACCGCAGCCCGACCTTCGCGCGCGCCGCCGCCTCGCGCCGCAGCCCGTCCAGGTCGAGCACGTTGCCGGGCAGGTACACCGCATGCCGCTCCCGGAAGCCGCAGCGCAGGCCGAGGTCGGAGACGCGCGCGGCGAGATGGTCCACCGCCGTCGCCGAGCGCCACCAGGCCCGCACGGCCTTCTCGCGCCCCATGCGCCGGATGAGCGTGGTCAGCGGCTGGTCGATCTCGAACTGCAGCAGCGCGGTGCTCGCCGCCGTCGAGCCCAGCGCCACGCCGCGCCGGTCGAAGGCCACGACGCTCTTGCCGGCCTGGAGCGCGGCGTCCGCCGCCAGGGCGCCGCTCACGCCGCAGCCGATCACGGCCACGTCCACCTCGATGTTCCGCTCCAGCGGCGGAAACCGCGCCGGTGGGGGCACGCCATCCACCCAGACGGGCTCGCCGGTGCGGAGGTCACGCTGGGGGGTGGGTTGTGCCATGGCGCCCCAGCAACGCCCCCCGTTGCGACAAGTTACGGAAACCGCGCCGATCCCCGCGGCGTTCAGCGGTCCGCCATGACATTCGGGACTCCCGCGCTGTGACCGACGCCGAGCTTGCCGGGCTGCGCTATGTCTCGGACCAGGATCCGGGCCTCCGCCGCCTCAGCACGGCGCCGCGCTTCCGCTACGTCGGGCCCGACGACAAGCCGGTCCGCGACGAGGCCACCCTGGAGCGCATCCGCAAGCTGGCCATTCCACCGGCCTATACCGAGGTCTGGATCTGCACCCGCCCCGACGGCCACATCCAGGCCGTGGGCCGCGACGCCCGCGGCCGCAAGCAGTACCGCTACCACGCCCGCTGGCGCGAGATCCGCGATGGCAACAAGTTCGAGCGGCTGATCGGCTTCGCCCGCGGCCTGCCGGCCCTGCGCGAGCGCGTGGAGGCCGACATCGCCCGCCCGGGCCTGCCGCGCGAGAAGGTGCTGGCCACCGTGGTCTGGCTGCTCGAATCCACGCTGGCCCGCGTCGGCAACGAGGAATACGCGCGGATCAACAAGAGCTTCGGCCTGACCACCCTGCGCAACCGGCACGTGGACGTGAAGGGCGCCGAGATGCGCTTCCACTTCCGCGGCAAGGGCGGCAAGGACTGGCGGCTGCGCATCCAGGACCGCCGCATCGCGCGCATCCTCAAGGGCTGCCAGGACCTGCCGGGCCAGTCGCTCTTCCAGTACCGCGACGAAGAGGGCGCGCTGCAGCCCATCGGCTCGGCCGACGTGAACGCCTATCTGCGCGAGATCACCGGCGAGGAGATCACCGCCAAGGATTTTCGCACCTGGGCCGGCACCGTGCTCTGCGCGCTGGAGCTGGCGGGGATGCCGCCGGCGACCGGCGTGGGCATGGCCAAGGCGCAGATCCGCGAGGCGATCCTGCGCACCTCCACGCGGCTCGGCAACACGCCGACCATCTGCCGGAAGTGCTACGTCCACCCCGCCGTCTTCGACGGCCATGCCGGCGGCTCGCTGGAGATCCGCCTGCGAAAGCCCACGGGGAAGGGGCCCAGCCTGCGCATCGAGGAGGCGGCCGTGCTCTCCTTCCTGCGGAAGGTCGCCGCCTGAGCCCTGATCAGGCGGAGGTCGGCGTCTCCGGCGTCGCGATCAGCACGAAGAGCCGGTGCGTCGCGATGTCCACCTTGCGGCGGGTCTCGTCGCGCCAGGCGCGCAGCGCCGTCGCCTCGTCATGGTAGGGGCCGTGGAGCTCCTCGGTGCCGGGCTCCAGCACCTCGAAGGTGAAGTCCGTGAAGATACCGCCCCAGACGACCCAGATCTTGCGTTCCGACATCCATCACCTCTTCGCTGGCGCCCATATCCCACGGGAGCCGGCCGCAATCCAGGGCCTGGGGCTTTCGAGCGTGTTACCGTCGGATCACGCGGCCCGATCGCTCTTCCCGACGAAATCTTCGAGCTGGTAGGAGCCTGTGACGCGCTTTGCCATGTCTGTGGCGCGCGCCCAGTCGTAGGTGCGGTAGCTGTGTCCTCGCGTGACATACTGCCCGCCGGCATAGAACATCTCATACTGCAGGTGCCTGGACGCGAATTCCGTCCCCAC
>NZ_JBXAQB010000007.1:0-293962 GCF_058806835.1 Roseococcus sp. GW821-FHT12F05 | reverse complement strand
GCCTCCGCCGCCGCCGCCGCCTCCGCCGCCGCCGCCGCCTCCGCCGCCGCCGCCCACGCCGCCTCCGCCGCCGCCGCCCTCCGTCTCGCCGCTTGCGCGGCTCGGCGGGCCCCTTCGGCATCGGCTGGCGTCATCGCCGCGCCCATCTCCAGGACACGGATCGAGCCTTCGACGGCCTCCTTGCTGGTGCCGGCCACCGGCAGCACGACCTCGCGCAGCACCGAGGCCAGCCAGGGCCGCAGCACGCCGGAGAGATCCACACCCTCCGGGATCGCGCGGGCGAACCGCACGGGCCACTCCAGCCGCTCGGCCTGGGGCAGCCCCTCGAAGATCCGGTCCTCGACGCGCGCCAGCCAGCGCGGGATGCCGAGCGTCTGCGCCAGCGCGGCGTGATCGCCGTGGCTGTAGTGGCGGCCGAGGCGCGCGTTGATCGTCGCGATGCCGCAGCCGACCGCGCAGCCGCGGCCGTTCTCCCAATAGGTGCCGGAGACGAAGCGGTCCGCCGCGCGGTGCGCCTCCATCTCGGCCACGAAGACCTCCTTCGTGATCTCGGGCACCGCCATGTAGGCGAGGATGGGGGTAGCGCTGTTCATGCTGGGGATCCTTGCTGGGGATGGAGTGCGGGGCTGGTCTCCGCCATCACCTCCTCGGGGGAGGGCTGACGCATCTCGATGATCACGGGGCCGGTGCGGAAGCTGCCGCCCGGCGCCGTCATGAGGCCGTGAGGCGCCGCGCGCTCCATGGGCGAAAGGCTGCGCCACTTCGCGACGCGGGCGGCGCCGCGCAGCAGTCCGCGCGGGGATCCGGACTGCATTGCGCCGACGGAGATGCCGCGCTCGCGGCACCACGCCTCGGCGGCGTCCACGGCGGCGAAATCGCGCCTGCCCGAGAAGGTTATGGGGGATTGGGGTTCCATCAGGCGAGCGCTCGACTGACGACTGCCGCGATGATCAGGGCGATGCTGACGAAGAAACCCCAGAGCGACGCGCTTCCGACAGCTTTCCCCTCGCCCGGCTTCTTCATCTCGACAAGGAGCGACGAGACGAAGACCGCGGCCCAGATCAGGGCCCAGAAGACGCCCCAGCCGATGAAGAAGCCGCTCACGACCGCGCCTCCCTCGGGCACCAGTGCGGCGCGGGGTCGGCGCCGTTCCAGAACCAGGCGATGAGGCGGCTGCCGCGCTCGGCGCAGCGGGCGGTGGTGGCGAAGGCGCCGGCCTGGCGCAGCAGCGCGGGACAGTCGGCGCAGGGGCCGCGCGGGGCGGGGCGCGGGGCCGGCGGCATCGCGGCGGCGCCGATGGGGTCCAGGTGCATCATCGGCCCTGGCCCTTCGCGAAGACATAGGCGGGCCCCGGGCTGTTCTGCACGTCCTCCAGCGCGCGGAGCAGCGCCACCGCCTGGTAGCGGTCGATCCGGTAGCGGCGGGAGCGCTGGCCGGGGGGGGCAATGCAGAGCGTGCCCGCACCCTCGGGGATGATGCGCAGCGGCTTGCCGTCGATGGTGATGAGCGTGACGAGCGGCGTCGGCTCGGCCGCGGGGATCAGCGGCGGCTGGTCAGGCTTGGCCTGGGTGGCGGGGTCGGACATGCGGCGCTCCGCGCCCCGGGATTGGGGCGACGGGCACCAACATGTGCGATTGCATTTGCTATGTCAATTGCAATCGCAACTTCAAATCATCCGATCGCGACCTCGTGCCACTCCAGGATCCGGTGCAGGGCCACGACCCGGATCTTCGGGAGAGTCTCAACCTCCGGCGAGTCGTAGGCGCGCAGCCGGACGTCGCCAGAGCGGGTCTTCTCGACGAGCTGCCGAACGCGGAACAGATTGCGCGGGTGATTCGCGTCGTGCGGGAAGGTGAGCTCGACGAGGGCGTGCTCCTGCTCCGCCACCACGCGTGTGGGGTCAATATAGATGAGCTCGTTTGGCCGCCGCCATGGGCGCATGGAGGCGTCGGGCATGCGCGTCGCGTAGACCTTGTCGGCATGCGCAACCCCGGCGAGGCGCGGCGCTGCATCGCTCGCGCGTTCGTTCATGGCGAAGTCGGTGGTCGAGTTCACGGCGTAGAGCGAGAATAGCTTTATGCCTTCGCCCTCCCCTTCCGGCGAAGGCTCCGGCAGCGGCTGGGCCCTGTCGAATCCCGCGAGCACCTCGGCCGGAGGTGACACGCGATACTTCTGCTCCAGCGCCTCGAGCGTTCGCCACGACAGGCCGGACGTCCCCTTCAGGACGCGGGACAGGGAGCTTGCGGACACACGGGCGCCTTTGGCGAGGTTCGTCATGTCGCGGCCCGTCTGGCGCATTAGGGTCTCGACATAGCTGCGGTGGGCCGCGCGGACGTCATCCGACGTATCCGCCGCTGTCGCGGGATCCTTGGTGTCCTCGTCCGCCTCGCCGTTCAAATCGCCGCCTCCTTGCCGCGTGCGATCCTAATGCAGTTGCATTTGCGAAGGGCGGGCGGAGACGCTTGCAATCGCAATTTGCGATCCGTATGCTTTCGCAAATGAGCGACACGATGCAATGGATCGAGACGGTCGAGGGCGCGGCCACCGCCCATGGGCTTTCCATGGCCCGTCTCCTTCGAAGGGCTGATGTGGCGGGGTCCACATGGGCGCGCTGGAAGAATGGCGCGACGGACATGCCGCGCGTCAGCGTTCGGGCGCGCATCGATGAGGCGCTGAAGTCTCTCCTCGCCGAACCGGCGAGGGGCTGCGAACCGCATGTCGAGAGAGCCGGCGCGTGAGCGCGTCCGCTTCCACGGCGGCGGTGCGTATCTCCCTGATTCCCATGGGGGGTGTCTCCTCGACCCATCCCTCTCATTGGGCAAAACCGTGTCACGTCTCTGTAATAAATGAAAGAAGTTTGCAGCTAGATCAGGCCGTTTATTCTTGCGAATCAATCGCGTTCCGCATGGCGGATTGTAAAAGCCGTCTAGCGCCCTTCCCGCTCCAACACCTTCGCGATCCGCAGGATCGCGCCCTGCCACTGCGCCGCCGGATAGTCGGCCGCCGCATCCGGGCTCAGGCGCGCCAGGATCAGCGCCAGCAGGCCGGGCACCCAGGCGCTGAGGCCGAGCAGGAGCAGCGGCAGGCCGCGCGCGAGCGACCACTCCACCTGCTCCGCCGCGCTGAAGCGGGAATCCGCGCCGGCCGGCGCGGCGGCGAAGAGCCCGGCGGCGATCAATGCGGCGCCTACGGCCAGCAGCCCCCAGCCCACGCCTGTCGCGAAGATCCTCATCGCATCCGCCCTCCCTCGGCGGCGCCCCACCCTGCCACATCCGGAGGCATGCTACATGCGTGATCGTCGTCATGCCCCGACCTTGCCGCAGCGCAGCATGGCCGGCATCCGGAAGGCGTCCGGTGTCCTGGGCATGGGTTCGCCATGAACCCGCGCCGCTCCATCCCCGACCGCGACCGCGCGCTGAAGGCGCTGTTCCGCGAGCTCGTCCGGCGCGCCGGCGGGCTCGACGCCGCCGTCACCTGCGTGCGCGTCGGCCGCTCGCAGCTCGCCAGCTACTACGACATGGCCAGCGAGGCCTTCGCGCCGCTCGACGTCGTCTGCGCGCTGGAGGAGGTGGTGGGCGAGCCGCTCGTCACCGCCGAGATGGCACGCCGCGCGCAGCACGGGCTCGTCGCGCGCAAGCCCATGGCGCCGGGGCGGCTCGCCAAGCTGGTGGCCAAGGTGGGCGGCGAGAGCGGCGACGTGCTGCGCGCCTTCGCCGAGGGCATCGAGGATGGGCGGCTCTGCCGGGCCGACCTAGAGGGGCTGGAGCGCGAGCTCGGCGAGCTGGAGCGCGTCTCGGCCGAGGCGCTGGGCGCCGTGCAGATCAAGCTGGAGGCGCTGGCCTGATGGCGCCCCCGAACCCCCCTTCCCGCATCGCCCCCGGCGCCGCTGAGGGCTCGTCCCTTGGGGCCGGCGGTGCGGGCAAGCGCCCCGGCGGGCGTGGTACGCCGCGGACGTTCCTCCCTGAGGCACCACCTGCGGGCCGCGCCGGGCGGCCTCGCTCCTTTTCCGGGAGGGGCGCGTGAGGGAGGATCTGTGGACCGAGGCCTCCATCGCGCGGCTGCGCGAACTGTGGGCCGAGGGGCATTCGACCGCCGAGATCGGGCGGCGGATGGGCCTCTCCAAGAATGCCGTCGCGGGCAAGGCGCATCGGCTAAAGCTGGCGTCGCGGCCCTCGCCGATCACGCGCGCCGTGGGGGAGCGGAAGGCGCGTCCCTCGCGGGCAGGGCGCGCGACGCTGGCGCCGCTGCCGGCGGCTCGGGCGGTGCCGCAGCGCCCTGAACCGGCCCGCGTGGGCAGCATCGGCCGGGAGCCTCGGCCCGGCCCCGAGATGGGGAGGCACGATGTTCCCCGCCTGACCCTGCCGCCGGTCCTGCCCGCGCCAGCGGTGGCTGCGCCGGCCGTGGCGGTCGCCGCACCGCCGTCGCGCGGGACCTGCTGCTGGCCGGAGGGCGACCCGAAGGCGCCGGGCTTCCGCTTCTGCGGAAAGCCGCGGGAGCGGCGGCGGGACGGCACGGAGCGCGCCTACTGCGCGGCGCATGCGGCGCGGGCCTATGTGCGGCACTGGCAGGCTGCGGAATGAGCGGCGCGCCCGAAGCCCTCGCGCCCGGCATCACGCTCCACCCGGGCGACTGCCGCGACGCCATGGACGGCATGATCCTGCGCGGCGAGCGTGTCGACGCCGTCATCTGCGACCCGCCCTATCACCTCACCAGCATCACCGCGCGCTTCGGCGCCGAGGGCGCGGCCGCGGCGCAGCCGGGCTACAACAATGCCCTCGGGCGGATCTCGCGCGGCTTCATGGGCAAGGTGTGGGACGGCGGCGACGTCGCCTTCCGGCCCGCCACCTGGAAGCGCGCGCTGCGGCTGCTGCCGCCGGGCGGCTACCTCGCGGCCTTCGGCGGCACGCGCACCTGGCACCGGATGGCCGTCGCGATCGAGGATGCGGGCTTCGAGTACTGCGACACCTTCGCCTGGCTCTACGGCACAGGCTGGCCCAAGAGCCAGGATGCCGAGCGTGTGGTGGCCGAGGCGACGTGCCGCTGCGCGGGCCGGCACTTCGCGCGCACGCTGCCGCCGGAGGAGAAGCGCCAGCCGGGCGACCACGTCTGCGACGTGTCGGAGCGGTCGGCGCCGTGGGCGGGCTGGGGCTCGGCGCTGAAGCCGGCCTGGGAGCCGATCATCGTCGCGCAGAAGCCGCTGGACGGGACGCTGGCGGCGAACCTGCTCCGGCACGGCGCGGGGGCGCTGAATGTGGATGCGGGGCGGGTGCCGGCTTCGGACAATACAACGAAGGCGTGGCGAGGCGCCGGCGAGCGTGATCGGGACCAGTATCGGACCGGAACGTCAGGTCCACCGATACCCACAGATATGGGCCGCTGGCCCGCCAACGTCGTGCACGACGGCAGCGAGGAGGTCGAGGCGGCCTTCGCGGCCTTCGGGGAAAAGACCAGCGGCAAGCCTTCGGGCCTTCGGAAGGCGCCCTATTCCTGGGGCACCGAAGAGACGGGAACGCCGGTCACAGGCTTTGGCGACACCGGCACCGCTTCCCGCTTCTACTACTCCGCCAAGGCCACCGCCGCCGACCGCGCCGGCTCCAGCCACCCCACCGTCAAGCCCGTCGCCCTCATGCGCTGGCTGGTGCGCATGCTCACGCCGCCCGGCGGCCTCGTGCTCGATCCCTTCGCGGGCTCCGGCACCACCGGCGCCGCCTGCCTCGCCGAGGGCTTCAGCGCCGCCCTCTGCGAGGCCGAGCCGGAGTACCAGGCCGACATCCGCCGGCGCCTGCGCGCGGAGGCCGCATGAGCGCCGGCCTCGCGCTCCAGCCGCGCCTGCCGCCCGCCAACCTCGATGCGGAGCAGGCCCTGCTCGGCGCCCTGCTGCGCAACAACAAGGCGCTGGACCGCGTCGCCGGGTTCCTCGAGGCGCGCCACTTCGCCGACCCCATCCACGCGAAGGTCTATGCGTACATCCGCGAGCAGGTGGAGGCCGGCCGCCCCGTCGACGCCATCTCCATGCGCCATGCCGCCGAGGCGATGAACCGCGTCGAGGAGTTCGGCGGCCCCGGCTACATCTCGCAGCTGCTCGCCGCCATGGTCGGCATCGTCAACGCCGCCGAGTACGGGCGCATCATCCACGACTGCTGGATCCGGCGCGAGCTGATCGAGCTGTGCGAGCGCGGGCACGAGGCCTGCTACATGGACACCGGCGCGGCCGAGGCCATCCTCGGCCAGCTCGACACGGACCTGATGGCGCTGGCCCGCGACGGCCAGGGCACGCAGGCCACGAAGGATAGCGCCTCCGTCGCCCGCGCCATGGTCGACGACATGATGGCCGCGATCGCCAGCAAGGGTGGGCTCATCGGCGTCACCACGGGCCTCGACGGGCTGGACCGCATGCTCGGCGGCATGGTCGGCGGCGACCTGCTGGTGATCGGCGCGCGGCCCTCCATGGGCAAGACGGCGCTCTCCGCCGTTATCGCCGCGCGGTCCGCAGCGCGTGGGACGAAGGTGCTCTACGTCTCGGCGGAGATGCTGGCCAAGCAGGTGATGATGCGCGTTGGCGCCGCCGTGGCGCGCCTACCGGTCAACGCCGTGAGGCGCGGATCCATCGAAGGGCCGGACGGCCGGCTCGTGCGGCTGCGCCCGGATTCGCCCGAGACGCAGGACCTCGTGCTCGCCGCGCGGCGCGTGGGCCAGCTGCCGATCGAGTGGGATGATGCCGCAGTCGTCACGTTGCCGGCCATCCGGGCCAAGGCGCGGCTGCTGCGGCGCTCCGGCAAGCTCGACCTGATCGTCGTGGACTACCTCGGCATGCTGACCGCGAGCACGCGCGCCATGGGGCAGAACCGGGTGGCCGAGATCTCGGAGCTGACGCAGGGGCTGAAGGCGCTGGCCAAGGAGCTAACAGTGCCGGTGCTGCTGCTCTCGCAGCTCTCCCGCAAGGTCGAGGAGCGTGACGACAAGACGCCCGTGCTGAGTGACCTGCGCGACAGCGGCACGATCGAGCAGGACGCGGATGCGGTGATGTTCCTCTACCGCGAGCACTACTACCTGATCCGCAGCCGGCCGACGCGCCGGCCGAAGGAGAAGGCGGAGGATTTCGACCGCCGGTCGATGGAGTGGGGCGATGCCTGCCATCGCGCCGAGGGCCAGGCGACGGTGATCGTCGCGAAGCAGCGGCAGGGGCCGGTCGGCCCCGTGCGCCTGCGCTTCGACGACCGGCTGACGTGGTTCTTCAACGACAATTCCGAGGGTGAGCTGGCGGTCCCCGGGCTGCCGGAGTGAGGGAGAATCTCCATGGGTGACAATGGCGGCGGCTTCGGTGACCGGCTGCGCTCGCTCCTCGAGCGGATCGAGCGCGTGCGCGAGGAGATCCAGGCGCTCAAGGGCGACGAGCGCGACATCTTCCTCGAGGCGAAGTCGGCGGGCATCGACCAGCAGACGATGCGCGAGGTGCTGAAGCGGCGCGCCATGGAGGATCGGGAGCGCGAGGAGCGCGACGCGCTGCTGGAGCTCTACGAGAAGGCGCTCGGCGAGTACGGCGACACGCCGCTCGGCGCGGCCGCGCTGCGGCGCCTGCGCCCGCCGCCGCCGCCCCCGACGGGGGCGGGCGAAGGGCAGCCGGGCGAGGATGCGGCGCCGCCCTTCGCCGGCGCGCCGGACGCCGCCCAGCAGGCGGGCCCCACGCCCAAGGAGATGCTGACCGCCAAGGCCGAGGGCGCCGCCGCCGCGAAGGCCGGCAAGCCCGTGCTGGACAATCCCTATACGGATTCGCGGCGCGCGGCCTGGGACGAAGGCTGGTGCGCGGCGCAGGGCAGCGACGGCATGGACATCCCGGCCGCGTTCCGGCGGACCAAGCCGAAGAAGCCCGGCAAGGGCGACGGCGGCGATGCCGGCGCGGGAGGTGAGGCATGAGCCGGCGCGATCCCTTCGCGGGGGCGGTGCAGAGGCTGCGCAATGCCTTGCCGCAGGACGTATCGGTGCTCTCGCCGACGGAGGCCGATGAACCCATCCTCGCGCTCGACACGCGGCAGGCGCTGGCGGAGATGCTGGCCGAAAAGCGCTCCGAGGAAGAGCTGAAGGCCTGGAAGCTCAAGCCCCGGCGCTCGGCCCTGCTCTCCGGCCCGCCGGGCTGCGGCAAGACGACGCTGGCGCATCACGTGGCCGCGCGCCTCGGCGTGCCGCTGGTGTGCGTCGGCGCCGAGAACATCCGCTCCTGCTATCCGGGCGAGGGCGAGAAGGCGGTGGCCCGGATCTTCGACGGCATCGAGAAATCGGAGGTCCGCTGCATCCTGCTCCTGGACGAGATCGAGGCCATCGCGCGCGATCGGCGCAAGGCCGGCGACGGCGCTGCCGGCCTGAGCAGCATGGCGGTGGTGACCACGCTGCTGCGCAAGGTCGAGACCTTCTCCAGCCTGCTCTTCGCGGCGACCAACATGCCGGATGAGCTGGACCCGGCGATGTGGCGCCGCTTCCACCTGCAGATCACGGTCGGCCTGCCGGGCGACGACGAGCGATTCGCGATCATCAAGCGCTACCTGCACCCGCTCGACGCCAGCGACGATGACGTGGACCACCTCGTGCAGCTGACGGCGGGCGCGAGCCCGGCCTTGCTGCGCGGGCTCATGGAGGGCGTGAAGCGCTCCCTGATCCTCGGGCCCAAGCTGGGCTGGGATGTGTCGAAGCCGGAGCCGGTCTTCCGGCGCATCCTGCTAGGGCTGAAGCCGCCGCCGGAGATTAAGCTGCCGCCGCTCTGGCATGAGGATGGCCTGCGGTCCCTGCACGAGCTCGCCTGGCCGCCGGCGCCTCCGCCGGCCGCCGAAGCGCCCGACGAAGCCGCCTGATCACGCGCTCCGAAAACCCAAGAAACCTAGAACTGAACCAAAAGGGAAGCACATGGGACGCCGCTGCACCTGCGATCGCGTCGAGGCCCTGCTGGAGGCGCGGCCCTGGTTCAAGGCGCTGGACGCCGGGGCCAAATGGCTGTGCTTCCAGCTCGTGAAGATCCTCGCCGCGCCCTCCTCCGAGGGCGTGATTCCCTTCTCCGAACCGGAGCGGGTTTCGCTTCTGGTTTCCATGCGGGTAACCGAAGTGGAAACCCATCTCGAAACCCTCCTGCAAACCGGCTTGCTGGCGCGCGGCGAGGGCGGCGCGCTCACCTGTCCGGCCCTGGGCGAGGTCGCCGCCCGCAGCACCACGGCCCGCGCCAACGGCAGGCACGGCGGCCGTCCCCGCAAGAACGAGAGTCCGGAGGAGGCCCGCTTCCGGCGTCAGCAGACGGAGATGATCATGCCCATTCCCGGCGGCGTGCCGAAACCCGACGAAACCCAGCGCTGGGAAACCCCGAGCGCCGGCGCGCGCAGTAGTAGTAGTTCAAGATCTAAGACTGATTCAGTCTCGCGCGCGGGAGGCTGGCAGGACGTGGCCCGCGAGCTGATCGCGCAGGAGGGCTTCACGCATCCGCGCCTCACCTGGCTGCCGGTGAAGGCCTGGATGGAGGCCGGCGCCGACCGCGAGCTCATCCTCACCACGGTCCAGGACGTGATGGCCAGGGGGAAGAAGCGGCCCGAGGAGATCACCGGCCTCGGCTACTTCGACCAGCCGATCGCGCGCGCCCTGGCCGGCGAGGTGCCGCGCACGCCCGGCGCGCCCGCCGAGGTGAGCTACAGCCAGCCGCCGACCGACCTCCAGCGCCAGATGGACGAATGGCAGGCCAACGGCTGCATGGGCCCGCCGCCGTGGCGGAGGAGCGCGTGATGGCGGACACGGGCATGGCGGGCGAGCCGAAGCTGACCACGGTGGTGGGAGTGATCCGTCTGGTCGATGAGGTCCAACCCTGGATCAGCCAGGACGTGCTGCATCAGGAACTGCCCTGTGCCGAAGTGGCGCGCGCCGAGGCGGCGCAGGAGACGATGCGGCTCGCTGAGCGACAGGCGCGTCTGATGAAGCGTGATGGTCTGGCGCTGCTGTGGGAGAGGCGGCGCATCGCGCTGCCCGAGATGCGCGCGGCGCTCGAGATTCGCGACATCGTGGTGTGGACCGATGGCGGCGCGGCGCCGCTCGCCCGCTCGCAGTTCAGCGAGCACCTGGCCGCCAGCACCTGCTCCGGGTTCGACGATATCTGGCTCAACCGGCTGGAGGCGGAGCACATGCGCTTCGCGCCATGGCGCGCCTGGGCCAGCGACTTCCCTGTGAAGGGTGAGCCGGTGCCGGCTTCGCTGGAGGAGCTGACGCGGATGATCGTGGTGGAGGGCCTGGGCGTCGTGCAGTGCTCCGGGAAGCTGGCGATGGACCATCGGCGCACCCTGCGTCTGCTTCGCCGGAGCCTGCACTGGTACGCCCGGCATGCCGGCTGGGCGGAGGCGGGTGCGGCACCTGAAATCGCTGCTTGACACCTTGACCAGTTTCGGGCCTGTATTGGTTCATCGTCTTGAGTTGCGCCCGGCGGAGGAAACTCCCCGGGCGCCTCGCGTTTCGGGGAGCTCGCCATGCGACCCTCGGTGTTCGACGCAACATTCGTGCGCGCACGAATGTTGCGTGCTCACGGGTCCTCCCTGGGCCCCAGCCACAATGCGGGAAACAAACGCGCGGAAGGAAGGAGTCGCTGATAATAAAATCAACGGCTTCTGTTGTTGTTGTTGTTGCTGTCGGAGGTCGCCATGGCCCTCGTGAACAAGGCCGAGCTCGCGGACATCCTGCGCTGCTCGCTGCCCACGCTGACCAAGCTGCTCCGCCGCTATCCCGACTTTCCGGTCGAGCAGAAGGGCCGCAACGGCGAGGCCTGGCAATTCGACCCCGAGAAGGTGATCCCATTCCTCGAGGCGAGACGCGCCGAGGAAGCGGAGAAGGCCAGCGCCCACGAATCGCTGGTCGATCAGTACCGCCTGCCGATGGACCAGGAGCCGCCCGAGGCCGAGAGGGCCCTGCCGCCCACCCAGCAGCTCGCCGCAATGCGGCTGCGCATCCTCCAGCAGAAGGAGGCGCGCGAATCCGGCCTCCTCGTGCCGGTGACGGAGGTCCGCATGCAGCTCAACTCCGCCGTCGCCGGCCTGGCCAAGGCGCTCGACGCCTTCCCCGCCCGCATCGGGCAGCGGCACAACCTGCCGCGCGCGGTCGTGGACGAGATCGCGCGCGACCTGAACCAGACGCGCATCGCCTTCGTGCGCGCCCTCGGCCCCCATGGCAGCGCCTGAGCCGCCGGCCTACGCCTCCGCGCAGGACCTCGTCCGCGACGTCTTCCAGGGCTTCCTCCCGCCCGACAGGGTCTCGACCGCCGTGCACGCCGCGAAGAGCTACTGGATCAAGAAGCCCAGCGGCATCACCCAGCTGTTCAGCCACGACGACGCGCCCTACCTGCGTGGCCCGATGGATGCGCTGGACGACGACCGCTTCCTCAACGTGGCGTTGGTTGGCCCCGCCCAGGTGTTCAAGAACACGGTGGCGGAGTGCTGGTTCCAGAAGACCGTCGAGACCGATGCCGCCGACTTCCTGTGGTACATGCAGCACGAGGCCGCGATCGCCGCCTATGTGAAGGGCCGCCTCGACCCGCTGATCGAGCGCCACGCGGAGATGAATAGGCGGCTCGGCGGCAGGTCCAGCGACAACAGCATCCACTTCAAGCGCTTCGAGCGCATGACGGCCGAGTTCCTCGGCGCCACCGAGAACAGCTTCATCAACAAGACGGCCTCGCGCATCGTCGCCGACGAGTTCGACGCCTGGAGCGAATCCCTCGGCGACACGAAGAATCGCATGGACTATCGCGTCCAGGTCGCGGCGTCGGAGAGCGCCTCGAAGATTCTCTACATGTCGCACCCCGACCGTGCTGCGGGCCTCGACCCGAGGAAGGACTGGGCCAAGGGCATCATGTCTGTCTATCGCGGCAGCGACCGACGGACCTGGTGGTGGCAGTGCCCGCATTGCGGCGGCTACTCCAGCCCGCACCCCGGCACGCCGCGGCAGATGGTGCTGCACTACGAGCGGGATGCGCCGCTCGACGAGATCGCCGACATGGCGCGGCTGCTCTGCCCGATCTGCGAGGGAGGCATCGAGGACCGACAGCGCCGGGCGATGAACCTGACCGGCCGCTGGATCTGCCAGGGCGAGGAATGTGCGAAGGACGGCACCGTCACCGGCGCCGCGATCGCGACGAGGACGGCCGGTTTCTGGTTCCTCGGCGTGATGTCGCCGGTGACGATGGGCGGCATCGGCGGCCTCGCCTCCTCGCGCGAGCAGGCGAGGCGCCAGTTCGACCAGACCGGCGAGGACAGCGCGCTGCGCGAGGTGATGGTGAAGGGCTGGGGCCTGCCCCATGCGCCTGAGCGTCAGGTCGGCGCCATCGACGCCGCCGTGGTGGCCGAGCGCGCGGAGCCGCGGCTCTCGCTCGGCGTCGTGCCGGAGGGGGTGCGCGCGCTCTTCACGTCGGTGGACGTGCAGGGCAACCGCTTCGAGCTGAAGACCCGCGGCGTCGGCGTCGCCGGTGAAACCTGGGTGGTGGACTTCCGGGCCATCCCCGCGGAGACGGCCACCAGTGTGGCCGCCTGGGACGACCTGATGCGTCTCCTCGCGGGCCTCGCCTACCCGCTGGCCGACGGCTCGGGCCGCGTGATGCGGGTCCGTGCCGTGGGCTGGGATTCCGGCGGCCAGCCCGGCGTCACGGAGCAGGCCTACGCCGCCTGGATGCGCGCGCGTCGCCTCGGCCTCGCCCGCCGCCTTGGCAAGATCGAAGGCCACGACGCCTGGACGATGCTGCCTATGAAGGGCGGCAACTCGGTGGATTCGCCCCGCTACCGCGTCGGCTACCCCGAGGCCGTGCGGAAGGACCGGAAGGCCGCGCTTCGCGGCCAGGTGCCGATCCTCTTCTTCAACCCGTTCCTGCTGAAGGACGCGCTCGCCATGCAGCTCGCCGTCGCCGCCCCGGGGCCCAGCTACGTACACTTCCCGGCCGCGCTGCGCGAGCTCGGAGTGCGCGACAGCTGGTTTGAGCAGCTCGCGGCCGAGCGCCGGAAGCCCAACGGCACCTGGGAGAAGGTGGTCACGACCGCGCGGAACGAGGCGACGGACCTGATGGTGATGACGGACGCGCTGTCCCGCCTGCACGGCGTGCCGCAGATCCGCTGGGAGACGCCGCCGGGCTGGGCCGAGGAGTGGGACCGCAACACGATGGTGGCGACGCCGGAGGGGCAGGATGCGGCGCCGCCGGCGGCCCGCCCGCGGCTTGTGGCCCTGCCCGAGGCCGCACCGCGCGAGCAGCCCTTCCCGCCCATCGCGCTCGGCGATGCCGTTCCGCCCTCGCCGGTGCCACTGGCGCCGCCGCCGAACCATCTGGCCTCGCTCCGCAACCGCTTCGCCGGCATGGCCGCGCGGCTGAACCGGTAGGCACCCATGGGCATCCGCGACCTCTTCCGGCGCAGCCACGCGGCGCCGGCACCCACCGACACGTCCGCGGCGCAGCGCCGCCCGCGCTCGGAGTTCATGCGCGGCGTCCGCGGCATCACCATGTCGGGCTGGCGTCCCGCCCTGCGGCCGATCCAGGACGATGTCAGCGCGGGCTGGAAGGACGCGGCGGCCCGCACCGTCGACCTCATGCAGAACGTCGGCTGGATCGCCGGCGGGCTGAAGCAGGCGGTTGCGAACACGGTCGGCAACGGGCTCCGCCTCAACGCCCAGCCCGACTTCGAGGCGCTCGGCATCACCGAGGTCGAGGCCAGCGCGCTGGCCCGCCAGATCGAGCGCCGCTTCCGCTCCTGGGCCTCGCGCCCCTACGAATGCGACGTCGAGGGACGGCGCAACTTCGGCCAGATGCAGGGCGCCTGCCTGCTGAACTACTTCGCCTTCGGCGAGCACCTGTCGGAGCTGCCCTGGCGCGAGCGTCCGGGCGGCACCTGGGGCACGAAGGTGCGGCTGATCGCGCCGCACCGCCTCTCGCAGAAGTCCGAGGCGTTCAACCGGCTGCGCCAGGGCGTCTACGAGGATCCGGACGGCCTGCCGCTGGGCTACCTGATCGGCCGGGAAGATCCCTGGCTCGGCAAGAGCGAGGTCCGCGTCCCCGCGCGCGATGCCATGGGGCGGCCGCGCATCGTCCACACCTTCGACGGGATGGTCGGGCAGGCCCGCGGCATCTCGCCGCTCGTGCCCGCGCTCGCCGTCGCGCGGCAGTTCGACCAGCTCTCCAACGCCACGCTGATGGCGGCCATCATCCAGAGCGTCTTCGCCGCCTCCATCACCGGCGACGCACCGACGGAGGAGGTGCTGCAGGCGCTGCTCACACCGGAGGAGCAGGCGAAGGTCGCCGGCGGCGCCATGTCGCCTTTCGACGCCTGGTTCGAGGCGCAGGCGAGCTGGAACGACAAGGCCAGCATCAACGTCGGCGTGGCGGGCCGCCTCGCGCATCTCTTCCCCGGCCAGGAGCTGAAGTTCCACGGCTCCGAGACGCCGAACGGCAACTACAAGGACTATGCCACCATGCTCCTGCGCGAGATCGCGCGGGCGCTCGGCATCTCCTACGAGAGCATGACCGGCGACTATGCCGGCGTGACGTTCAGCTCCATCCGCATGGCGGCGGACGACATCTTCCGCACCACGCTGGACCGGCGGCAGAACATCGTCGCGCCCTTCTGCCAGGCCGCCTACGAAGCTTGGCTCGAGGAGGAGATCGACCGCGGCTGGATCGACTTCCCCTGCGGCATCGAGCGCTTCCACGCGCAGCGCGCCGAGGCCTGCCGCGCGGAGTGGAAGGGCAGCCCGAAGCCGCAGCCCGACGACAAGAAGCTGGCCGAGGCGCACAAGATCTGGATCGCGCTCGGCGTCATGAGCGAGATCGGCGTCTCCGAGGATCTGGGCCTTAGCTACGAGAACACGGTCTCCGAGAAGGCGCGCGCCATGGCCATCCGCAAGGCCGCCGGCGTGCCGGAGCCGGCCGCGCAGATCGGCCACAACGGCGGACCGCCGCTCGACGAGGACAAAGGCGGCGAAAAGGTGGACGAGGAGGAGCGGGAGGATGCCTGACGTGTCGAGCCGGCAGTTCGAGGAGTACGTCGCCGGGCTCCTCCGCGAGATCGCACGGCCGCTCTCCGTCTCGTATGAGAGAGTGGCCGGCGAATATGCTGGCGGTCCCCTGCTCAGCGATGACCAGAAGGTTGGGCAGGAGGATCATGAGAATGCCTGACGCCGTGAATTATGACGATCCCTGCGCCGTCCTCGCCCTGCTGCAGCCCGCCTACTACGCGCTGCTCCAGGGGTCCAAGGTGCAGGAGGTCGAGTCCTCCAACGGCAGCCGCGTCCGCTACACGCCCTCCGATGCCACGAAGCTGAAGGCGGAGATCGACCGGCTGACCCGCGCCTGCGCTCTCGCGCGCGGCGGCAAGCCGCGCCAGTTCGCGATCGTCGCGGGATAGCGCCATGTCCACATCGCTGGTGCACGTCGCCGACCGGCTCTATGGCCGGCCGCTGCTGATCCATCCCCAGAAGGCGGAGATCGTCGCCGCCGTCCTGGGCGAGCGGATGGGCGGCAAGCTCACGATCGACGTGCCGGCCGAGGCGCTCGCGGGCGGGCGCATCGATGCGGATCGCTTCACCGGATCCCGCACCGCGCCCGACCGCGACTTCTCGCTGTTCCGCCAGGAGAAGGGCGTCGCGATGGTCTCGGTCACCGGCTCGCTGGTGAATCGCGGCGCCTGGCTGGACGCGAGCTCGGGCCTGACCAGCTACGAGGGGATCGGCGCGCAGATCCGCGCCGCCGGCGCCGACCCCAAGATCCACACGCTGCTGCTCGATATCGACAGCGGCGGCGGCGAGGCCACCGGCATGTTCGCGCTCGCGGCCTCCATCCGGAAGGTCGCGGCCAGCAAGCGCGTCGTCGCCGTGGTAAACGACGTCGCGGCCAGCGCGGCCTTCGGCATCGCGAGTGCGGCGCAGGAGATCGTCGTCTCGCCCACCAGCATCGTCGGCTCCATCGGCGTCGTGATGCTGCACCTCGACCGCTCGGCCGAGATGGCCCAGCGCGGCATCCGCGCCACGCTGATCCACGCCGGCGCGCACAAGGTGGACGGCCACCCCTTCGGCCCGCTCTCCGCCGAGGTCGCGGCCGACCTGCAGCGCGACGTCATGACCTTCTACGACCGCTTCCTCGAGACGGTCGCCGAGGGCCGCGGCGCCCGCCTGACCGCCGCGCAGGCCCGCGCCACCGAGGCCCGCACCTTCATCGGCGCCGAGGCCGTGAAGCTCGGCCTCGCCGACCGCATGGGCAGCTTCGACGAGACGCTCGCCCGCCTGTCTTCCACCACCACCCGCAACCCCCGGCCCGGCGCGACCAGGCCCAGCACAGGAGCACGGACCACCATGGACGAGGACACGATCACCCGCGCGGAGCACGAGAAGGCCCTGACCGCCGCGGAGCAGAAGGGCTTCGCCGCCGGCCAGGCCGCGGGCGAGAAGGCAGGCCATGCCGCCGGCGTCGCCGCCGAGCGCGACCGGACCAGGTCCATCCTCACCCTCGAGGAGACGAAGGGCCGCGAGCCGCAGGCCCACGCGCTGATCGGCGCTGGCATCGAGGCCGCGGCCGCGAAGGACATCCTCGCCGCCGCGCCCAAGGGCAGCAGCCTGCGCGAGCGCATGGAGGCCGACACGACCGGCAACATCGGCCCCGGCCCCGGCCAGCCCCCGAAGAAGGACGCCGCCGCGTCCTGGGACAAGCACATCGAGCGCCAGAACGCCCGCGTGGGCGGCTGATCCACGCCTTTCCGCAACACCAGCACAGGAGGGCCAGATGGTCACCTTCACCGAGGGCCGCCACGCGGCCGAGTTCCTGCTGTCCGAGGGCGCGGGGGCCATCTCCCGCGACAACATCACCATCGGCGCCAGCCAGACGGTCGTGCCCGGCACCGTGCTCGGCCGCTACGGCGTGGTGGCCAACATGGCCGCCGCGGTCACCGCCAGCCCGGGCGGCGGCAAGGGTGACCTGACGCTCGCCGATCCCGCGCTGTCCGCCGCGGCCAAGCTCGGCACCTACCAGGTGGTCTGCACCGAGCCCGCCTCCAACGCCGGCACCTTCGAGGTGCGCGACCCCGAGGGGAACGTGGTCGGCGTCGCGACCGTGGCCGTCGCCTTCACCGGCGAGATCAAGTTCACCATCGCCGACGCCACCGACTTCGTGGTGGGCGACCGCTTCCTGGTCACCGTCACCGGCGGCGAGAGCGCCTACCTCTGGGGCGCCTACGACCCCGCCGGCGCGAACGGCCTCGCGGTGCCGCGCGCCATCGCGCTCTACGGCGCGACGACCGGCGCGGGCGAGTCCGCGCGGATCTCCGCGATCACCCGGCAGGCCGAGGTGAACGGCAAGATCCTCGGCTGGGACACCGACACGACGGACGCCCAGAAGGCCGCCGGCATCCTCGCCCTCGCCTCCCGCGGCATCATCGTCCGCTGACCGGCGGGCGACCTCCCTTCCACCCATAGGGCGCCGCGCAGCGCCGCCCGCTTTCACGGAGAACCGGTCCCATGCTGGACGTCTTCAAGAGCGACGCTTTCGGGGTTGTCCCGCTGACGGACGCCATCAACAAGCTGAAGTACGTGCCCAGCCGCATCGGCAAGATGGGGCTGTTCCAGGGCGGCAGCGTCGCCACCACGACCATCGCGATCGAGGAGAAGGGCGGCATCCTGGTGCTGATCGCGCCGACGCCGCGCGGTGGGCCCGGCGTCACGATCGACAAGGGCAAGCGCACGGTCCGATCGTTGGCGATCCCGCACTTCCAGATCGACGACGCCATCATGGCCGACGAAGTCCAGGGCGTGCGCGCCTTCGGCTCGGAGACCGAGGTGGAGACGGTGCAGGGCAAGGTGATCGAGCGCCTGGCGATCCACGACCAGTCGCTGGAGGCGACCGAGGAGTACAGCCGCGCCGGCGCGATCAAGGGCATCGTCACCTATGCGGACGCCTCGACGCTGAACCTCTTCACGGAGTTCGGAGTCAGCGCGGAGACCGAGATCGACTTCGATCTCGACAATGCCGATCCGGTCGACGGCGCGCTCCGCGCGAAGTGCACCGGCGTCATCCGTCAGGAGTCCGGCATCCTGGAAGGCTCGCCCTTCACGGGCCTGCACGCCTTCTGCGGCGACAACTTCTTCGACGACCTGCTGAAGCATCCGGAGGTCCGCGAGACCTACAAGGGCTGGAACGAGGCGCAGATCCTGCGCGAAGCGTATATCGGGCCGAACCGCGACAGCTACGGCATCTTCGAGTTCGGCGGCATCGTCTGGGAGAACTACCGCGGCGGCGTCGGCGCCACCGCCTTCGTCCACACCGACAAGTGCCACATCTTCCCGCTCGGCGCACCCGGCCTGTTCCGTCAGGTGTACGGCCCCGCCGACTATGTCGAGACCGTCAACACCCTCGGACAGCGTCGCTACGCGAAGCAGATGATCATGCGCAACGACAAGGGCGTGGAGCTCGAGGTGCAGACCAACCCCATCCACTACTGCACCCGCCCGAAGGTGCTGATCCAGGGCCGGCGCACCTGATCCGCTGCTGATCCCGCCGGCGGCCTGTGGCTGCCGGCCACCCCATGCATGAGGGCTGCCCATGAACGCCTTCGAGCAGATGGCCGCGGATCTGCATGCGGACCCGAACCTGTCGACGCTGGTGGATTTCCACCCGGTCAACAGCCCCATCGTCCCGGGCATCCGCGTGATCTTCTCGCAGCCCGTCGAGCCCCTGGACACCGGCCGCGGCAACGGCGTCAGGACCCGGCGCGCGCAGGCCAGCATCCCGGTCGCGGTGCTGGCCTTTAAGCCGGCCCGCGGCGACATCATCAAGATTCGCGACGGCCTCATGCTCGACCGCGACCAGCTCTCCGTCGACGGCGCCGATCTCGACGACGAGCGGACGAGCTGGATCGTCGACTGCTCGGCGTCGGCCATCCCGAGGATCTGACATGCCCACCACCGTCTGGGACGCCGCGATGGACGCGGTGGCCGCCCGCCTGCGCGCCGCCATCCCGGACATCCCGCTCGACGTCGACCGCCGCTCCGACGTGAACGAGGAGGAGCGGCCGCGCCTGGTCCTCAACCAGGGCAGCACGCCCGCCCCGGACCTCGAGATGGACCCCGGCGCCGAGCACCATGCGATCGAGCTCGTCGTCTCCGGCTACGCGACCTCCGGCCTCCGCGGCGGCGACACGGCCGCGCGCATCGCCATCAACGCCCTGCGGGCCCGCGTGCATGGCGCGCTGAACGGCCTGACCAACGGCACCTGGCTGTCCGACGTGCTGGCCGCCGGCGGCGAGGGCGCGCGGCTCTACGACGTGGGCGACAGCGCCCTGCCGGCGGGCGACTTCACGCAGCCCTTCACGGTGCGGTGCGTCACCGCGTCCGGCCACCCCTACATCGATTGACAGGAGAGCCCCATGGCTGGCGATCACACCCGCAAGCGCTTCTCGGCCTTCGCCTTCAAGGTGGAGACGACGCCCGGCACGGACGCCATCGCGGGCTCGCCCGCGCTGGCCGACTTCGTGCTCGGCAGCGGCAGCTTCACCTACAACCCGCAGATGATCCAGGACCCGAGCTTCACGGGATCGCTGGACACGGCCCCCGGCATGGTCGGCGCCTTCCAACCGCAGATCACGATCAACGTGCCCCTGCGCGGCTCGGGCGCCGCCGGGACGCCGCCCGCCTTCGGCAAGCTGCTGAAGGCCTGCGGCATGGAGGAGGTCGTGGACGCCGTGGGCGTCGCGGCCGCCGCCGCCACCGCCGGCAGCACGAGCTCCGCCACGCTCGGCACGGGCTACGGCACCACCGCCCAGGCCTATCGCGGCCTGCCCGCCATCCTCGCCGTGAACCCGGCGGACGGCGCCATCTCGCCGATCATGAACTACACGACGGGCAAGGTGGCGCTCTTCGGCGAGACCTTCGGCGCGACGCTCGACACCAGCACCACCGTGGCGATCCCGCCCAACGTGCTGTACCGGCCCATCGACGACGAGGCCTCCATGAAGTGGGGCACGCTCTACGCCTACGAGGATGGGCTGGTCTACAAGTTCACAGGCCTCCTCGGCGACGTGCGGCTGGACCTGACCTCCGGCAACTCCGGCATGCTGGCCTTCACCTTCCGCGGCAAGTTCATCGGCGTCGCCACGGCCTCGCTGCCCACGGCGCTGACCCTCGGCACGGCCGTCTCCCTGCCCGTCTGGGTCAACGGCCGCGCCCGCCTGGGCGGCGACCTCATGCGCTGCCGCACCGCGAGCTTCGCGCTCGGCAACCAGGTGGTCATGCCGGACAATCCGGAATCCGCCGACGGCTTCGACCCCGGCGTGATCCTGAGCCGCAGCGTCGTCACGACGCTCGACCCCTCGGTGGACACGACGAAGCAGGTCGCCCTGATCGCCGACTTCAAGGCCGGCACGACGAAGAGCCTCTTCGCGATCATCGGCGCCGCGGCGGGCAACCGCTTCTCCATCGCGCAGCCCGCCATCCGCCAGATGGGCGGCGACCCCGGCGACCGCGGCGGCCTCGGCATCAATCAGATCCGCGCCGAGGCGAACCTCGCCGGCGCGCCGCTCTTCCTCTGCGCCTTCTAGGAGCCGCCCCATGACGACGAAGAAAGTCACCCTGGAATGGGTCAACCGCGCCCGCCTGCGCCTGCGCCTGGTCGGCGGGATGCGGTCCCTGCACGACGCGAAGGGCGTGATCCCGCCCGAGCGCTACGCCGTGCTCGAGGAACTCGGCGAGATTGCGCTGCTCGCCGATCCGGCCGGCGAGGTCACGGCGGAGGTGGATGACGCGCCGGCGCGACCGGCACGGCCGCCGGCGCCGGCTCCGAAGGAGGAGGTGTGACATGGACGCCCCGGTCACCTCCACCCGCGACGTCGAGCGCTTCACGCCTGTCCTGGGCAAGGACGCCGAGGGCGAGGACATCCTCAGCCCGCGCACCTATCTCCTCGCCCCGCTCTCCTGGCGCGAGCGCATCGCCTACCGCGCCGAGCTCTCACGCGAGGCGGGCACCTGGCCGACCGACGAGGTGGCCCTGGCCGCCCTCCGCGAGGCCGTGCGCGCGTCCGGCGCCAGCAACACCGAGGCGCTGCTGGAGGCGATGGACCTCGCCGCCGCCGAGCCCGGGAACCCTGCGGCGCAGGTGGCGCTGAAGGCCGTGCAGGCGCATCTCGCCTCGGCGCCGGCCTATGCGGCCCTGATGGCCCAGCGGCAGCAGCACCTCGAGGCGATGCCCTGGGTGGCCGCCCGGCACTGCCTCCGCGGCTGGGAGGGGCCGGGCCTGCCCGAGTTTCGGCAGGTGCGCGGCCTCGTGCCCTACGATCTCCTGGAGCAGCTTCCGGGCGAGGAGCTCACCGCTCTCGGCTACCGCGCGAATGCGCTGACCCGCATGGACCGGCGTGCGGAGGGAAACTCGCCATCGGCCTCGCCCTCGCCCGCGACCCAGGGGCCTGCCGTGGTGCACTAGGGCCGGACGAGAAGTGGTTCCTCGCGGGCCAGGAGTGGGACGAGAACCCGCGGGAGCGCATCACGCCGGAATGGGAGGACTTCGTGGCTCTCTGGTACGTCTGCCGCGACCCGAACGGCGGCTTCCGCTACTGGCCGGACGCCGGCGGCACGGCGGAGCAGGCCGCCTGGACGATGGAGGCTTTCACCTACCTGTTGGGGGTGGAGGCGCGGCTGAAGAAGCTGGAGGGCGGGGAGGGTTAGCCCCGCTTCGCGATGTCAGCTTCAAACAGCCTTGCGCAGGCGCCTCCCCCATCACTGCGCTCCAATCCACGCCCGGTCCCGCGAGAAGCCCAGCAAGCAGGACCGATACGCGGTGCCCTCGTAGGGTTGCTGCATACCGAGGGCCTGCCGGGCGACGCTCTCGATCGGCGGGACGCCGATGGTGCCGACCTCGCCGGCCAGGCTGCGGCAGTAGGCTTCGTCCGCGGCACGTTGGCGCTGACGGGCTTCTTCAAGATATGCGGCCCGACGTTCCTGGGATTGGGTGACAGTGTCGCGCCCCCAGACCGAGAGCAGCCGACTACGTTCGGCCGCGGCGAGGTTTTCTCTGCGGGATAGATGAGGCCTCGGCCTCCAGTTCGGGGAAGGCGGTGGTGCTAACCCGTCCGCAACATTGCTCGCGGCATACCGCCTGGCCGACTCCAGCGAATCTGCGCCGCCTCTGATCTCGGCCAGCATGGCCGCGTCCCGCCGCTCCAGTTCCGTCATCGGCGCCACAGTGGCGGTGGCCGGCACGACCTGCTGCGGCGCCACTTGCGGCGCCTGAGGGGCCGCACACGCGGCCAGGGCCAGCACGGCCAGCACGGCCAGCAGGGTCATTCGCATCGTCTCGTCCCCCGTCTCGGCACCGCCGAGGCGCCCCATCATATCGGAGGTGCAGCCCATGTTCACGGCCAGCGTGAATATCGCCGGGAGCCTGTCCGCCGTGCTGGCGGAGCAGCTGGACGGCGCCGGCGGCGTGAAGGATCGCCTGAAGGGCGCCGTGGGCGCCACGGCGCAGAGCGCGCAGGGAAAGCTGCGCGCGCAGGTGGACGCGGCCGGGCTCGGCATGGGCCTCAACAAGGCCTGGCGGCTGGAGAACTACCCGCCCTCGGGCAAGAAATCCCTGCGCCCCGCTTCGCTCGTCTTCTCGAAGTCCGCGATCCTCCATGAAGCCTTCGCCGAGGGCGGCACGGTCCTGCCCCGCCGGAGCGGCTACCTGGTGATCGCCCTCAAGGCGGCGATCGACATGGGGTTCGGGTCCACCACCGTGAACCGGAAGGGCGGCACCGTCCCGGGCGGCCAGAAGCGCAAGCTCTCCCGTCTGCAGGACGCCGCCGATGCCCTGAAGGCCGACATCGTCAGCGTCGATACCCACCGCCGCATCGCGCGCGGCGCCCGGCGCGCCGAGAAGAAGGCGCGGGCGGAGATCCGGCTGCTGCCCAGCAAGGCCCGCCCTGGCGCCCTGCTGGCCGTCCTGTTCCAGCCGGGCGCCAAGACGGGCACGCCGTTCTTCCTGCTGCTGCGGGTGACCCGGGTGCCCAAGCTCCTGGATCTCGATGCCGTGCGTCAGCAGGCCGAAACCGAGCTTCGCTCCAATGTCGAGGAAGCGCTGGCATGAGCGGCACCCGCGGCGGCGTCGCGCTCGACATCCGCGTCACCGCGGACGGTGCGAAGGAGAAGCTCGAGGAGATCGGCAACGTCGGCGCGGCCGCGCTTCAGCGGGTGGTAGACACGGCGAAGCCCGCTGCCGAGGCGACGGCCCAGGTCTCGGCCGAGGTCGCGAAGATCCCGTCCACGCTCGCGCCCGCGACGGCGGCCACGGGCGCGCTGGTCGAAAAGACCCAGCAGCTCACAGCGGCGCAGCAGGGCAATGTCGTGTCCTTGCAGTCGGTGGTCGCGGCCCGCCAGCAGCACACCGCGGCGGTGCAGGCCGAGGTGACGGCCATGGCGGGACAGGCCACGGCGGCCCAGCGTCTGACGACGGTTGCGGCCGGAGCTGCCGGGCAGATCGGCAATATCGTCAGCATCGGCACCCAGCTGGCGGTCACTGCCAACTCGCTGTCCGGCACGGCGTCCACCGTCGCCGGGCTGATCGCCGGCTGGGGGCCGGCCGGCGCCGCGGCCGCGGCCGCGCTCACCCTGGTGGCCGTGGCGGCCGGCCGGATCGAGAGCGAAGCCGACAAGGCGGAGGCTGCGGCCAAGGCCGCCTTCGACACGATGCGGACCGAAGGGCAGCGCGCGACGGAGGTCATCGACCAGGTGGCTGCCGCATTTGCGGGTGCGGCCCGGAGTGCCGGCCAGCTGGCCGAGGCCCAGCGATCGTCACTGCTGCAAAGCGTGAACACGGAGATGCGCGCGGCCGGTGCCCGGCAGGAATTCCAGATCACCCAGATCGCCCAGCAGGAGCGTCAGCTGGAGATCCTGGAGCGCCAGGCGGCAGCCGACGATCGGCTGAATGAGCAGCTGCGCCGTACGGGGCAGGCGGTGCCCCGCGACCAGTCCACCGACCTCTCCGCGCGCCTTTTCGATGCACGGAACAACCTGGCTGCCCTGCGGCGCGAGGTTGAGGAGACCTACAAGCGCATCGAGGACCTGAACCGGGCCCGGACGGATCTGGAGACCAACCTGCCGACGCCGCCTGACGCGCCGCCGGCTTCGGCGCGAGAGGGTGCGCGGGCCGCCACCGAGCGGCTGACGGATGCTGAGCGCGAGTACCAGCAAATCCTGCGCGAGGCCGAATCCACGATCACGCGCACCATGACGGCAGAGGAGCAGCGCGCGCAGACGGTTGAGCGCCTGACGGTGCTGAAGGATCAGGGCCGGATCAGCGAGGATCAGTACAAAGCGGCGATCGATAGGACTCAGCAAGCCCTCGATGCCGTTACCGGCCAGGAGCAGCGCCGTGCCGCGGAGCGTCAGGCGGATCAGGCGCGCCGCGAGGCCGAGCGCCAGGCCGACCAGATCGAGCGCGCGAACCAGACGGCCACGGACAACATCGTCCGGTACTCGTCGGATCGCTTCGCCGACCTGTTCGACAAGACAAAGGACGGCTGGAAGGGTGTTTGGGAGAGCGTTGAGCGCACGGCCAAAAGCACCGTCGCGCGCATCGCGGCCGAGCTGGTCATCCGGCCGATCATCGCGCCCATCGTCTCTGGGCTCGGCCTGGGTGCGATCAGTGGCCGCAGCGGCACCGATGGAGTTGGCGGCCTCTCCTTCAGCAACCTGTTTGGTGGCGGCGCGGCAGTGGCCAGCACCGCGGGCAGCTGGTCTGCCGCCGGCGACAAGGCGGCCCAGTCCCTGGCGCTGACCGGAGCCGGCCGCTTCGGGAATCTGGGGGCCGCATTCACGACGCCGGGCGCGTTCGCGAACACGGGGATGCCCTGGCTCAACAACGCGTTGAACTACCAGATCATCCCGAGCAATGTCGGATATGCTGGCGGAGACATTGCCAGTGCAGCTTATGATGGGGCTAGCGGCCTCACCGCAGCAAACGCCCTCGGCGCTGGCCTTGGCATCGGCCTGGGCGGACTGAGCCTTTACAACGGCATCCAGCGCGGCGGCATCGGTGGCGCTAGCTCGGCCCTCGGTGGAGCCCTGGGCATGGCGGCCGGCGCCACCTCGCTAGGCGTCGGCGCGGGCTTGATCAGCAGCACGGGCATGGCCGCCTCGCTGCTCACTGGTCCGGCCGCGCCCATCGTCGCCGCCGTTCTGGCGATCGCGGGCGCCCTCCTTCCCGGCCAGAAGCCGTCTGGCAAAGGCCAGGAAACCGCGGTCAACCTGGATTCCGGGCTTAGTTTCTATCGAGGCCTTGGCGGCGACCGATATAGCGCCGGGAACCAGGAGCAGTCCGCCTCTGCCGTCCAGCAGATCGCCAGTCTGGCGAGCCAGCTGGGCGATGCGTTGGGCGGGGTGCGGCTGAACACCTCGGCGGCGGTGGGCGTCACCAGCAGCAGGGGCGACGGGCCGGGTCAGCTTTACCTGCGCGTCGGCGAGCAGCGGAACCAGTTCAGCAACGACGAGGCTGGCGCGAAGTCCCTGGCCGACGAAGCCGCGCGCTTCCTGCTGAACGAGTTCCGGAACGCGGCGACGGGCGACTACAAGGGCATTCTGGACGCGAGCCCGACCGTCGAGAAGCTGCAGGAGAACCTGAGCTTCTACAACGACGTGTGGAAATCGCTCCAGGACGGCACGGATGCCACCAGCGCCTTCGCGCAGTCGCTCAAGTCTGTCCGCGACCAGTACCAGCCGATCATCGACAAGTCGAACGAGCTGTCGCTGGCCACGGACAAGCTGGTCGCCAAGCGCGACGAGGAGATCGCGAAGCTGCAGGGGCAGCGGGACGCGCAGGTGGCCTCGATCACCGGCACCCTGACGGCGCGGGACATCCGCAGCCGGGGCGGGAGTGGGTATGACCAGATCCTCGGCCTGGCCACGGCCGACCGGCTCCGGGGGCTGTCCTCGGAGGCGGACCAGCTGCGCGAGCAGCTCCGGTCCCTCGGCGTATCGAGCGACACCGTGACCGCGACGATGGCGCAGCTGGCCCGCACGCAGGGCCAGGAGTTCTGGCAGAACCGCGCGCAGTCGCTGGCGGAGCTGGACCGCAGCAACGTCACGCGCACCCTGCGCGCCACCGGCCGCGGCAACGAGGCGGACCTGATCGAGTTCGACGCGCAGGCGGCGGCCCAGGTGAAGAGCCTGTCGGACGCGCTGGCGATGCTCGAGCTGGATGCCGGCACGGCGGCCAAGAAGATCGCGGAGACCGAGGCCTCGTTGGCGGCGCAGCGGATCGAGATCGCGCAGCGCGCGGCGGACGAGCTGAGCCGGACGCAGAAGGAGATCGCGGATCAGCAGCGGCAGGGCGCGCAGAGCGTCCTCGACTGGCTGAACGGGCAGGCGCTTGGAGCAGGCAGCAGCCTGTCGCCGATGGAGAGGTTCGCCGAGGCGCAGCGGCAGTTCAGGGGCGCTCTATCGGGCGGCGATGCCTCGTCGATCACCGGCGCGGCGTCCTCGCTGCTCGATATCGGCCGCGACATCTACGGCGGCGCCACCACAGCCTATGCTGGGCTGGAATCGATGACCCGCCAGCAGGTCGGCAACTACGGCCTGCGGGAGGCGCAGAGTGGATTGCAAAAGGCGGTAGAGAGCGGCAGCGCCGCAACGGTCACGGCCTTGTCTCAGGTCGTGGTGGCGCTCCAGCAGGAATTGCGCGCGCAGACGGCGAAGTTCGATCGCCTGGCCGAGGAGCTCCGCCGCGCCAACGACCTGCGGGCCAGCGCATGAGCGGCGCCCTCGCCAGCTTCCCGATGGGGGCCACGCCGGAGGAGGAGCTGATCCTCCCCGCCATCGACCTCGCGCTGGTCAGCGGACCCGTCGTCTCGCGCGCGGTGCTGCTGCTCGAGGCCCAGGCCACCGACGGCGCCTACACCGTGGAGGAGGAGATGGACGTGCTGGCCGATCGCGCCATGGCGGATCCGACATTCGCGATCGCAGGCGGATCCGTCGTGATCCGGCTGTCCGACCGCGACTGGACCTCGGCCCAGGATGACGACCTTCCGAATACGCATTTCGAGGGTCGCCTCGGCGTCGTCCGCATCGACCACAACCTGCCGCTCCGCCCGGACGGCGAGCGCCGTGTTTCGCGTGCGATCGGCGACCTGTCGATCGACAATGCGGATGGCGCCTGGGACGGCCCGGCTCGCGATCTGGCGGTGGATGGGCAGCCCTTCGCGCTCTCCATGCTGGCGCACCCCAGCGTCCCGCATGCGGCCCGCCAGACGCTGTTCCGCGGCGTGGGGCAGGACTGGTCGCCGGACGCCTCCAGCAACCGGCTGAGGCTGCGCGCACGCGACCTGACCTATGTGCTCGATCAGCCCATGCTCGCGCTTTACGGCGGCACGGGCGGCGCCGACGGCGGGCCGGACCTGGCTGGCAAGCCCATCCCGGAGGTCTGGGGGCTTTGCCGTGGCGTCTCCCTCGTGCTGGAGGATGCGGCCCTCCTGATCTACCGCGTGCATGCGCGGGAGGTGCAGGCCATCGTCTCCGTCGAGGTTCGCGGCGCGCCGGTCGCCTCGGGCACGATGCGCGTCAGCCGCGCGGTCCTGGCGGGGACATCGCCGACCGCTGGAGCCTGGGACTGGTCCATAACCTCGGACGGGAGCTGGATCCGGCTGGGCTCCAGCCCGGACGGCACGGTCACCGCCGACGTGCAGGGCGATGCCTCGGCGGGCTACAGCCAGCGCCTCGCCGGCATGATGCGGCGGATCCTCTCCAGGGCCGGCATGCCGGTCGACGCCGGCGCCTTCGATGCGGCCGAAGCCGTCGCCCCGGGCGCGGCCGGCATCGTCCTGGCGGAGCAGATCACCCATGCCGAGGCTCTGACCCGGCTCGCCGCCGGCGGCATCTTCTGGTGGGGCGACGATGGCGGTGGTCTCGTAACCGTGGGGCGGGTCTCTCTCGCCCAAGGCCCGGGCGGGCTCCTGCTGGATGGCACGGTCATCCGTGAGGAGGTGACGCCGATCGAGGCGACATCGATCGCCTGGCGGGTCACGGTCGCATACCGCCGCAACTGGACGCCGCTCTCGGGCACCGACATCGTCTCGTCGCCGACGATCACGGACGCCCGGCGGCTCGAGCTCCAGGAAGCCTCCCGCAAGAGCCCTCCCGTGGCCGAGCCCTCGCGGCGGGCCCGCAACGCGCAGGCGCTGGACCTGACCGTGGATTCGCTCTTCGACGCAGCGAGCGACGCGCAGGGCCTGGGGCTGAACATCCTGTCGCTGATGCGCGCCGGCGTCATGCAATACCGCATGACGGTCGGAATCGAGGGCTATGCCATCCCTCTCGGTGCACAGCTGTGGGTGGTCTGGCCCCGCTACGGCCTGGCCGATGGGCGCAGGGTCCGCGTGGTCGGCCGCGTTCTCCGCGGGGCCAGCGTCGACCTGACGGTGATCGGCTGATGCCCGCCGCGCTCTCCTGGACGAACTGGTGCGACCGCTCCACGGCGGCGCTGGGCGTATCCTCCTTTGTGCCCGGGCAGGGCGCATCGCGCCTCGTCGAGCCGCCCCTGCGCCGCCGTTGGCGGACGGCGCAGGGCATCACGGCCGCGACCTTGCTGGTCGACTTCGGCGCGGCCCGGGAGGTCGGCGTTCTGGCGCTGGCCCAGCCCACGGATGCCGGCGGGTTCGATCAGGACGGCGAGGCGCGGGGCTGGATGCACCCGACCGACACGGTGCACCATCAGCTCGATCTGACGACGCCCGGCGGCAACGGGCTACTCGACACGGGGGATGTGCCCGGCGGCTGGCAGCCCGGTTACGGCACGCACGCCTATCGGTTGGCCGCGCCCGTGACGGCGCGGCACTGGCGGCTCGACCTCAACGCGGCCTCCCTCGCCGGTGATCCAGGCTTCATGGACCTCGGCAGGGCCTGGGCCGGGCCGACCTGGCAGCCGCAGCGCGGGAACTTCTCCTATGGATGGTCAAGCGCCTGGGAGGACCCGAGCGTGGTCCAGCGCAATGACCGCAGCGGGCTCGAGACCGTGGACGAGCTGGAGGCCGCCCAGGTCCTGACCTTCGCCTTCCGATCGCTGACCGCCGCCGACGCGGCGCAGCTGCGGGAGCTGACCCGTGTGGCCGGCCGGCGGGGGCAGGTTCTGTTCTGCCCCTTCGACGACGACCGCTACCCGCCCGTGATCGGCCGCCTGCAGCAGGTGCCGACGATCGCGCAGCCGACCTTCGCGACCTTCGAGGCCGCCTTCCAGCTTCGCCAGACGCTCTGAGGATATCCCATGCTCGCTGATCGCGTCGCCGAAACCTCGACCACCACGGGGACCGGAGCCTACGAGCTCGCCGGCGCCGTCTCGGCCGCCTTCCGGACCTTCGTCACGGGCGGCGGGAACGGCGCGGCCGTGCGCTACATCGCGAGGATGGGCGACCAGTGGGAGATCGTGGAGGGCACGATTGCCGCCGGCTCACCCGATACCGTAACGCGCGCCCTGGTCGACAGCAGCACCGGCTCGCTGATCAACTGGGGCGCCGGCACGAAGACGCTCACCATCATCGATACGGCAGATGCGGCCCGTTTCGGCTCGCAGGGTGCCGTTCCGACCGCGACGGGCACGGCGAACGCCCACGCGGTTTCACATTTGCCGCCGCTGCACCGGCTCGCCGCGGGGATGAGCGGCCGCTACTATGCGGCGTCAGCGAGCACCGGCAACGTCACGCTGGCGATCGACGGCATCTCCGCGCTGCCGCTGCGCCGTGCGGATGGGAGCGAGATCGGCCCTGGCGTGATCAGGGCCGGCGCGCCGGTGCGCTGGTACGCGCACAGTACGACGCAGCTGCGGCTGCAGGAGGATCTGTCGGACTGGTCCGTGTGGTCCCGCCAGAGCGGCGCCGTCGCCGGGTACGAGTTCGAGATCCCGTCCTGGGCTAAGCGAGCGAGGCTCGAATTCGAGGGCGTTGACCCCGCCACATCCGCGCTGATCTACGCCCGTGTCAGCATCGATGGCGGCAGCACCTTTTACTCCGGCGCCTCGGATTATGGTTTCACGCTCAACCACACGACGAGCGGCGGGAACAGCAATAGCGGCGGTACGGCGGCGTATATCCCGCTCACCCCTCCGATCGCGAGCGGCGCGGCATTTGGGCATATGGAGATGGACCCCGACCTCGGGGCCTATATCTCGCATGCCTTCTGCTTGAGCGCGGGGCCTCTCCAGACATCCACGACGGGCGCCGGCAACATCAGCGTGGGCCGCATCACCAACCTGCAGCTCGGCGCCGTTTCCACCACGCTGACCGCCGGCCGCGCGACGCTCCTGGTCCGCCCTTAGGGCGCGCGCCACCCCTGACGCCCCTCTGACCACCCGCGGCACGCCGCACCCCGACATCGCAGGAGCAGATCGCATGGCGCAGCCGCCATACCGCGAGTGGAATCTCGTGCTCGGCGACAACGATCCCGAGACGTGGACGGCGATGGGGACCAACCCGGACACCGGCGCCGAGGAGCCCGTCCCGCTGGACGGCCTGGTCTTCAAGCTGCGCATCGCATGGGCCGGCGGATTGCTGGAATTCACGACCGGCGTCGACGACGAGTTCGCGCTCGGCGACCAGTCCGACCCCGACGCCTGGGGCGACATCATCGCGACCCTGAGCAAGGCGCAGCGCGCGCTGTTGCCGCGCTCCGGCGCCACGCCCGCCCGCTACTCGATCGAGATGATCGAGGCGGGCGTCGAGACGACCTGGGTCTGGGGCGAAATCACGATCTTCGACGGAGCGCCGAATGGCTAGCCGGCCCAAGCCCAAGTTGCAGTTTCCCGCGCCGGGCGAGAGCTACAGCGCTGCCCTTGCGCGGAAATACAGGAATCAGGCGGAGGAATTCGCCGATGCTGCCGGCGCGGCTGGCGCGGCTGCGGGCGGCGCCGCGGGCCTGGCGGCCGTGCAGCCCGTGCTGGCCCAGATGCAGGACATCGCCGCCAACATGGATGATGCCGTCCTCGGCGCGGCGGTGCTGGTCGAGACCTTCAACGACCTGCCCGCACCGGGCGTCGACCGGCTGCTCTACAACGTGCGGCAGCTGAAGCGGGGCTTTCGCTGGTACGACGTGCGTCCCGCCGGCGGCGAGGGAGCGGGAACCGCCGGCTATGTGGACGAAGGGCCGACGCTGCCCGGCCTGGAGGAAGAACTCGACGCGCGCATCCGCAACGCGGACGAGACCAACCACCCCGAGATCGGCTGGGCCGCGCGCTTCGCCGGGAAGAAGGTCGGGGCGTGGGTCGACGACCTGCTGCGGCTCAACTCCTATGCCCTCCGCATCGTGCGGGGCTTCAAGGGCCTGGAGTTCCTGGGCTACCAGCCGCTTGTGGTGACGCCCGGGGTGGGCGGCGGCCGGCCCAAGGTCTGGTCGTTCCTGGACATCTACGGCTGGAACTGCTCCCCGTCCCGGATGCTGGCCGGCCGGATCGCGGCGGCCGCTCCCATGGCTGCCGGCTATGGGCTGGCCAGCATCCCCGTGCGCAGCGACCTCGTGGGCCAGGTCGACGGCCGCTACACCCGCATGGCGGGGCGCATGGACCTCCCGGTCCCCCTCACGGCCATGTCGATCGACGCGCCCATCGCGCTGGGCAGCACCACGCTCGCCCAGAGCAACGGCATGGGCGGCCTCTCAGGGACCGCCGATGCGCCCGCGACGCCCGATCCCGTGGCGCCGCACCATTGCTTCATGCCGTCGGGCGGGCAGTCGGGCGGCCCCATCTTCTCCACGCTTGCGGCCCCCATCGACCCCGCCGGCGTGCGGGACCTGGTTCCCTCGCGCGAGGCGGGCACCGAAAGCCCCGTCTCCAGCCGCCAGCGCTGGCTCTATCAGCGGGACCTGATCGACGGCCGGGTGCCCTACGTGCAGATCGGCGCCGCGCATGGCTATGCCGGGCAGTTCCTCACGGCGCTGGCGAAGGGGACGGTGCCCTACGCCAATGGGCTCATGCTCTGGGACAAGATCGCGATGTTCGCGGCGGCCTACGGGCAGCGGCGCGTCTGGTTTGTCGACTTCGTCGCCCGGCAGGGCGAGGCGGAGCGCAACAGCGTCCAGCCTCCGGCCTGGGCCGCGACCTTCCGGACGGTGCGCGGCGACTACGAGGCCGATATCCGCGCGATCACGAAGCAACCGGAGCCGGTCTGGGCCACGATCTCGCAGCTCTGCGCGACGCCCAGCGGCAGTGTGACCGCCTGGACGGCCCTCGGCCAGGAGACGGTGGTCGTCAACGCCGATGGCCTCTCGCCCCGCTGCACCTTTTCGGCCCCGACCTACCTGCTCCAGGGCGACTACGGGATGGGCGGCGTGCACTACAAGTCGCTCGGCGATGCGCTTCTGAGCGAGTATGAGGCGAAGGCCGCTTACATCATCCGCGAGGCCACGCTTGCGTGCATCGCGCGCGGCCACGACCCGTGGGAGCTGACCAGCCGCGAGGTCCGCACCTGCCTGCGCGTCGACAAGCAGAACCTCTATCGCGTGGGCAACGTCTGGCATGTGCCGCTGCTCCTGCCGGACCGCTGCACCGGCGTGGAGATCAACACGACGCGGCTGCCGGCCGCGACCAATTACGGGTGGCTGCAGGCCTCGGGCACGAAGACGCTCCTGAGCTCCAGCCTCAGCGGTGACCTCGAGGTCGGCTACGAGATCCTGCTGACCTTCGCGTCCTGGGGGCCGGGCGATACCGCCGTCGTGCGCTACGCCTACGAGGCCGACACGGCCGCCGGCGGCGGCGCGGGGACGCCGGAGCGCAGCTCGGCCTGGGGCAATTACCTCGCGACCAACGGCTACGGCACCTCGATCGCGGTGCCGGGCCTGCCGCTCGACGATCACCTGTGCGTCACCGAGCTCTCGCTGAGCTGAAGGGCCAACGTCATGCCGCTCATCGTCGACAATCCGGACTTCGCCGTGCAGGCCGGGCCGGGCGTGCTCGAGCTGATCGACTTCCGCGTCGAGGTCATCAACCCCATGGCCGACATCTGGTTCCCGGATGCGGCCCTGGTGACCAAAGGCGGCGATGACCGCGTCTCGCAGCTGCGGCCCACCAAGGCGGGCGGCACGACGCTGGCGCAGGGCACGCCGGCCCAGCAGTCCCTCTGGCTGGATGCTCAGCTCGGCGGCAAGCCCGCGCTCCGCTTCCGCTCCGATCCCGATGGGGCGCCGGATCGGCTCCTCTACACCTTCCCGGCCAGCGCGTCGCTCGATTGGACCAAGATCATGGTCGCGCGGGCGCCGGCCCTGAACGGCGCCTTTCCGTCCACCTGCTCGCTCTGGAGCACGGACGGCGTCAACGGCCACCGGATGGATTTCATCTGGAACCTCAACGATGGCGAGACCTTCAACTGTCGCGTCGGTGCGGGACTGACCGTCGAGGCGAAGATCGTGGCGCGGCCGATCGACACGTGGTGCGTCCTGGCCTCGTCCTTCGACCATTCCCTGGGCCGTGTCGCGGCCTCGATCAATGGCGGTCCCTGGGTCCTCTCCGCGACCGGCGCCACGGTGGACGAGACAGCCTCCGGCATCGGCGCCCGCCCCTCTCAGGGCAGCGGGGTCGGCGGCAACTTCGACATGGCCTCGGCGGGCGTCGTCCCGTTGGCCATGCATCTCGCCGAGAACGCGCAGCGCTGGTCGGACCTCAAGGAATTGATCCGCAACCGCTTCGCGGCGGACCCGGCCTTCACGAATTCGATCCTCTGAAGCGGAGCCGATCCATGTACCTGATCTACCTGCTGATCGATCCGGACGGCGTTGCGCGCGAGCGCTTCGGTTGGAACGGCGACACCGCGGCGTGGCAGCCCCGTGCGGGCTGGAGCGCGATCCTCGACGACGGCCGCCCCGACGAGGAAATCGTGCCGCTGCCTGCTGAGATCGAGGACTGAGGCGGCATGTCCGACCTCCTCGACCCCAGGATCCAGTTCCCCGCGCCGGGCGAGAGCTGGGCGGCGCAGATGGCGCGGAAGTACAGCAAGCAGACCCAGCTGGATGCCGAGCAGACCGACGGCGACGCCCAGGCCGTGGAGGCCTCGCGCCAGCAGGTGGCGACCAACGCCGCGGCCGTAGCCGAGACGGCTGGCATCGTCGTGCCGCTCGCCGAGGATGTGACGACCAAGGCGGGCCAGGTCGCCGAGGACAAGATCGCCACGGGCGCCTACCGCGACCAGGCCCGCGACGCCGCGGCCAACACCACGGCCAACCTCGACGGCGGCCCGGTCTTCTTCACCGAGCCCGAGCTGCTCGCCTACCAGCCCGCGGACACCAGGCCGGCCACGCTGCAGTACGACGACGGCTCCCGCCTCGCGGGCGTGTACCGGCGCACCGCCGGAGACTGGCCCGCGGTGCGCGAAAGCCGCCTGCTCCGCACGGTCGACGCGGACGTGCAGGCCGTTCCGGCCGCGGTGGTTGCAGGATCGGGCGGCGGCGTGTCGATCCCGGACGAGTACGGCAATGTCGGGCTCCAGGTCAGCGCCGACGGCCAGATGCTTGCGCTGCTCTTCGGCCTGCTCCGTTCGGCCGGCAATGACATCGAGATCGCGCCCCGCGTCGCCGGCGATGCGGTGGTGCTGCCCGGCATGCGGGTCCAGTCCCAGGCGGATGCCATGGGGCCCTACGTGTTCGCCGACAACTATGGCTTCGTCGGCGGCTATGTCGATCCGGCCGGGCCGCTGGTCTTCGGCGGCCTCAAGCTGACCCTCGCGACGGATGGGCGGGGCCAGCTGCTCGACATGGCCGGCGCCACCGTCCTCAAGAGCCTGTCGGGCGGCGGCTTCGTGGCCGCCGGCGCAGAGTGGTTCGAATTCGACCTGCCGGACTTCGCCTTCGGGATCGCGGACCCTTATGGATTCATCGGCGTCGGCACCACGCCGGGGGGCGAGTGGCAATCGAGCGCCGCCTCGGTGCCGGGCTCGGATTTCTCCGCCGCAGAGATCGCCGCGGCGAATGCCCGCGCCCTCGCGCTCTCGGCCGCGGTGGTCAGCCAGGGCAACACGCAGATCCAGCGCATCACCGCGCAGGTCAATCATTTCGCGACGGTGGGCGAGAGCATCGCCGGCGGCGCGCGCGGCTTCCCCGCGATCAGCACCAGCCAGCCCTTCGACAATCTGATGATGGGCGCATCGGTGCGGCCGACGACGGCCGGCGCCTCGGCCTGGACGTCGGTGGGCGGCGCCGGCAACGGCTTCCAGCCGCTGGTCGCAGGCGTGGGGGGCTCAGACGGCGAGCTGCTGGACGCCGCCGAAATCGCGGCACTGGTCCCGGGCATCGGCGAGGGCGTCAGCACCAACACGGGCGAGACGCACATCGAGGGCATGCTCAACGCCCTGCGGCGCCGCTGGCTCGATCACTGGTCGGTCTCGGCCGACCCGGGCCGGAAATTCCTGGGCACGACGGCCTATGTCTCGGGGTCGTCCATCGCGCAGCACCAGAGCGACGCGCCGACCGGCAACGGCCTGAGCGAGGAGGGCCAGTTCTTCAAGCGCGCGAAGAACATGATGCTCGCGGCGCAGGCCCAGGCCGGCGTGGGGAGCCTCAGCTACGCGCTGGCGGCCGTGGTCATGCTGGAGGGGACCAACGACGCCAGCACCGCCTACGAGACCTTCCTCGCGGATCTGACGGCCTATTTCGCGGATCTCGATGCGGAGATCGTCGCCTCCAGCCTGGGGCAGGCGAGGCCGGCCGCGAAGTTCCTCTTCCAGACGCAGGAGGTCAGGGACAGCTCCCTGATCGGCGTGCAGCGCGCGCTCTGGGATTACACGGAGAGCGACCCCAACGCCTACATGGTCGGGCCGGTCTACCACGTCACCAACAAGGACGTGCACGAGGACTGCAACGGCTACCGATGGCTCGGCGAGAAAGCCGCGCAGGTGCTGTTCAAGGTGCTGGTCCTCGGACAGGGCTGGAAGCCGCTGTCGCCGCAGCGGGCGGTGTGGCGGGGCACCACGGCCCTCGTCTCGTTCCACGTGCCCGAGCCGCCCCTCCAGTGGCGCCTGCCCTATGTCAGCAACACCGCGACCGACTATCTGAGCAAGGGGTTCCGCGCCTACGACGACGACGGAGCGGTCAGCATCCTCGATGTCACGATCGAGCTCGACGCCGTCGTCAAGCTGCTGCTCGGCAGGGAGCCGGTGGGCGCGCTGGTCATCGGCTACGCCGAGCAGGGCGGCGGCCTCAACGGGCACGGCAACCTCTTCGACAGCGACGCTTCGGTCGCCTTCAGCCGGTACGTCTACGGCGAGGTCGGCCAGGCCGCGCCGGAGAACATCGCCGCCCTCGTGGACGAGCCCTATCCGCTCAACAACGCCTGCATCCATTTCCGCATCACCGCCGAGGAATCCCCATGAGCACCATCATCCGGGCCAGCTCGGCCGACTTCTCCGCGAATCCCCTGGCCTTTCTGGCGCCGGTCATGAGCGGCCTCGTGGGCTGGTGGTATCTCGGCGGGACCCTCGCCGCTTCGCTGAAGAACCTGGCCCCCAGCGGTAACGCCGCCGCCGTGGTCGGATCCCCGACGATCAATGCCGGCTACGTGCATTTCACGGGCCGGACGCATTATTTCCTGTCCGATGTTCCGGACTCGCTGGACGTCACACTGTTGACCGTCGCGCGATCGTTTGAATCCTTCACGGGATCCGCGGCGGCGCAGCCCTATTTCGTGAGCTGTCAGGGGCCGTCCGCCACCCAGGGCGTCGGCCTCGGCATCATCACCACGCCGTCGGTGGCGCCGGCCGGCAACCTGCGCATCCAGGGCACGCGGCTCAACAGCGGCACGCCCTATACGTCCAATGCTCAGCTCGCGGTCACCGACGCCTCGGCCTTCAAGTTCCTCGCGGGCTCGATGCTGAACAACGGCGGAAACGTCGCGTACAACATGACCGACGGCACGTCCGTCGCGAACGCGGACAGCAATCGCCCGCGGTCGCTCAACTCGTCAGGGACGAAGTTCCACATCGGCGGCAACGGAGTCGGCGGCTCGACCGCGACCTGCGACGAGGCCTTCACGGCCATCTACAACCGGGTGCTCAGCTCGACCGAGATCGCGACGATCTATGCCTTCGTGAAGAAGTTCCTGGCCGACAAGCGCTCGATCACGATCTGACGGAGGATCGCTGCATGACCCGAGCCCGCGATCTCGCCCAGCAGGCGGCCCACATCGGAGTTTACTGACGATGGCGCACACCGGCGAGAGCATCGAGGACGTCGCGGCGCTGAACGCCAAGCTGGACCGGCTGCTCGGCCACACCGACACCAATAAGCGTCAGCGCGAGGAGAGCCTCGCGAACGTCCTCAAGACCCTGGAAACGAAGATCGCTGAGCTGTCGGTGAAGGTGGATGTGAAGCCGAGCGACCCCGTGCCGGGCTGGCTCAAGGTGGTGGCCGCCATCGGCGCGGTGCTGGCGATCTGCATCACGGTCTTCGGCATCGCGATCGGCTACGGGCGCAGCGATGCCACGGTGATCGCGCGCATCCAGGCTGTGGAGACGAATGTGCAGACCACCGCCAGGCTGCGCGATCAGCAGCAGGAGGGCATGCGGGACAGGATCCGCTCCCTCGAGCAGGCGGATCAGGTCGGCGCCGAGCGGATCGGCACGGTGCTGCAGAGCCTCGCCACGATCACTGCTCAGCTGCAGGCGCAGACCGTCCGCATGGAAGAGGTGCTGCGCCGACAGGACCGCCTCGAGAACCGCCTGGGCGCGCGTCCCGGGGCCGCGCAGCCTCCGGAGCAGCCCACGGTCTATCCGCGCCCGCTCTAGGCGCCCCGCCGCTAGATAGGCGGCATCCCCTGGATAGCGCTCAGCTCTTGGGCTGCTGTAGCCAAGGCTGAGGCGAAATGAGGCCGATTGCCTTCGCCAGCTTTTCGTCGACAGGGGTGAAGCCGGATCTCGTGCCGCAGGTGATCTCGACAGTCCGTCCTAAAATCAGAAGGCGCGGAAAACGATCATGTGCCGCCGCGAGCAGGGAAATATGCATGGCAAAAGCCCATGCGCTCCGCTCGTCAGGGAACACGAACGCCCTGTGCAGGCATTTTACTTCTCCGCGAAGCATGTTCCCCCAGCCGGGAACAGAGACGTCATCGAATCGCTCGGGCTTAATTTTCTCGACGACCATTTCGTGCTCCCGGAGCCGTTAGTCCAATGACGATTAACAAGATATCATGGCGGCCCTAATCGACCCTAGCTAGGGCGAGAATCAACGCACCGCCGCGCGGGCAGCGGCATCCTCTCGGCGCTGACTGAAACGGCAGACTCGAGCCCCCGCTCGAGGAGCGCGCAGAACGCGTTCGGCCAATGCCGTCCGCCGTCTCAGCCAGCGGCCGGAACACATCACCGCGCATGCCGCAGTGCAACACGTTCTTCCGCAATAGATTCAACCTCATGGAGATCATCATGGACCTCAAGACCGTCGGCCCCTGGGCCGTGCGCATGCTGCTGCTCGCCCTGGGCGGGTGGCTTACCCGTGCTGGCGTCGGCGACGCCGGTCTCTGGGGCAATGTCGCCGACACGCTCGCCGGGCCGCTGGTGGTGGCAGGCACGGCCGTCTGGTCGTGGCGCGCCACGAAGGCGCAGGTCGAGACGCCGGCCGAGCCTGACGCCCAGATCCGTGCTGCCGTCACGGCCGTCGCGAACGCCGTACCGACCGCGGACGAGATCGCAGGCAAGGCCGCCGACAAGCTCATGGACATCATGGACCGGAGGGCGGGATGAACCTCCCCCTCCGCCTTGGCAGCCGCGGGGAGGATGTGCGCCGCGTGCAGGGCATCCTGGGCGAGGTCCAGGACGGCATCTATGGCGAGGTCACGCGCGCGGCCGTGCGGGCGTGGCAGCAGGCGCGCGGGCTGGCGTCTGACGGCGTGGTCGGGCCGGCGACGTGGGAGACTATGAACCCCGATGCCCCGGCACAGACGCCCGCTCCTGCCGGGGTATGCCTCCCCACCGCCGAAGTCCTGCGCTCCCTCGGCTGGGCCGAGCCGGCCGCATGGTCCGTCCACCTCATCCGCGCCTGCCAGGCGCGCGGGATCACCACGAAGCTGCGGTTGGCGGCCTTCCTGGCCAACATCGGCAACGAGACCGGCGACGGGCGCGTGCTGGTGGAGAACCTGAACTACACGGCCGATGCGCTGATCGAGAAGTTCGGGCAGGGCGATCCGCCGCGCATCACGCCATTCCAGGCGCAGCAGGTCGGGCGCATCCCCGGCAAGCAGCCGGCGAATCCGGAGAGCATCGCCAACATCATCTACGGGGGCGAGTGGGGTCGGCGGAACCTCGGCAACACGCAGCCCGGCGATGGGTGGCGGTTCCGGGGCAGGGGCTGCATGCAGCTCACCGGTCGCGCGAACTATCAGCGGTTCGCCGATCTGGTCGGGGCGAAGCTCGATGACGCCCTCCTGGCTGACCTGGAGCAGATGTCCGGCGCGGCCGAGAGCGCGGCGCATTTCTGGGAGGTGGCGAAATGCAACGTGCCGGCCGACGCCGGCGACATCACGCGAGTCCGGAAGATCGTCAACGGGGGCGCGATCGGGCTCGCTGAGGTCAAGGTGCGCTACGCCAAGGCGATGGCGGTGCTCGCGTGAGCCACGATTTCGTTGCGTGGATCGCCATCGCATTCTTCTCCGTCCCGGCACTCTTCATCGCCTGGCTCTTCGTCGATGAGCGTGTGCGGTACAGAGATTTCCTGCGCAGGCGGGAGCAGGCCAAAAGGGAGGGGAAGCTCTTCCCCTACGAGTGGCGATGATCGCTTGTGCCATCGCCCTCGTGCTCCTCCTCGACGCCAGCGGCAGCATCAAGGACCCGGAGTGGTCGCTGCAGATCCACGGTCACGCGGCCGCGCTGGAATCGCCCGAGGTAGTCCGAGCGATCGATCGGGATGACGGCCTCGCCGTGGCCGCGCTGGCCTTCAGCGACGGCGCCACACCCCTCCTGTCCTGGCGGGTGCTGCGCTCGGCCGAGGATGCGTCACTGGCGGCCAGGGCGCTGCGGGAGGCGCCTCGGGGCTATCCCGGCGGCACCGACATCGGCGGCGCGCTCCACGCCGGCCTGCGGGCCCTGGGCGAGGCTCCGTGCGCGGCCGAGCGCGAGGTGATCGACCTGGTCACCGACGGCGAGGCGAACGAGGCCACCACCCTCGCGGCGCGCGCTTATGCCGGGGCGCAGGGCGTGCGCATCAACGCGATCGGTGTGGGACCTGTCGGTGCGGCCGACTGGCTGCGCGAGAACGCCGTGACGCCGGGCGGCTTCGTCATGCAGGCTGAGACCTGGGCGGATTTCGGGCGGGCCGTGCAACGCAAGATCACGCGGGAGATCGCGAGCGCGGGTAGGTAGAAGCGGCTTATGGATGACCTTCTGAAGCGCTTGGTTGCGGCCCTTGAGGCACAAGGGCAGGAGCATGGGCACGACAGCCCCTATGTCGATGTCCAGGGCGACCGCGTCCTGGTCGACGGCTATATCGATCCGGTGACGCTACTTCGACACATGGGCCTCGCCCAGGATGCCGATCCCAGGCCCGAGATTGCTGACGCTGCACAGGGCTAGAAGTGAGCGCGGGGTGATGAGCCTCGTAGTCGTGGATGCGACTTCCACCGCAGCAAGAGAGCCCCGCCGGAGCAATCCGCGCGGGGCTTTTGCGTTTCAGGGCGGGTGGCGAGCGTGGTAGGGTGAGGGTATGGACAAGCCCAACCCCGCGTACGGCATCTACAGCGGCATCGGTGATATTTTCACGCCGAAGCAGGCTGGTTGGATTCGGCGCCCGGAGCTCGGCGGCCCGTGCGAGGACGTTTGGGAGAAGCCTGACGGCGAGCTCTTTGCAGTGGCAAAGGGTGCGGTTCCCGCCATCGTAAAAGCGCCGACGCGCTGATCTCAGATCACAGCCGGCTTGCCTTCGCCCCCTGCGCGGCCAGCCGCGCCGCCGCGCGTTGGGCCTTCTTCTCCTTGACGGCCTGAAGCATCTCAGGCGTCACCGCTTGCCCGGTGTGGGAGTGGCGGTAGACGTGTCCGCCCATCTCGTCGTGCACCGTGCAGGCGCAATCCAGCGCCTTGGTCGTGTCCCAGATCCGCGTGAGGGAAGAGACGACGTCATTGGCCCGCTTTCGGGCCTCGTCGCGATCGGCGAGCTCCCGGCCCGCGGTGTCCTTTTGGACCAGGCCGTTCACGTCCAGGTCGAAGAAGTAGCGCGGCATCAGCCCTTCGCCCCGCGCAGCTTGAGCCCCGCCCGCCGGCGCGCCTCCACCCGCTGCCAGGTCTCACGCGCCGTCTCGGCGGTGGGCGGCTGTCTGCGGTGATCCTGGAGCCCGGACGCCGCGAAGGCCTCCGCGGCCTTCGTCCAATTCATGCCCTTGTGCGCCAGCAGCTCGGCGGCGTCGGCGTGGTGGGTCTCCATCCATTCGGCCAGCGGAGAGGTGAGCCAGCGGCCCTCCATCTCGCGCTCGACCTCCTGGCGGAACCTCGCCTGGATGTCGTCGGCGCCGCTCATCGCGTGAGCTGCGAGAGTTGCTGCGGCATCTTGCTGCCGGGCACCAACTCCACCGGCCCGCCGCCGAGGATCCCCCAGCTGACGGCCCCAGCGACCAGCACGAACGCGACCAGGATCCTCATCTCTGCCTCCTGCGGCGGACGAATCCCAACGACTCGGCGCGGCCAACGGTTTCAGGCGCTGCCGGGCGGGTTCTTCATCCCCGCCGAGAGGTCGGCGGCCTCCGCAAACTTGGCGCCGATCGCCTTCATCTGGTCGGCCTGGAACAGGAAGCGGGCCCGCTTCTGCGGGCCGTCGATCTTCTCGACGTCCTCCAGGAAGTGCACCGTCAGGACCACGTGGTCCGGCCCGAAGAGGTCGAAACCCACGCCCGTGACCAGGGCGGGCTCGATCATCGGGTTGGCGGGGCGCTTCTTCGGCATGGCGGGCTCCTGGGGTCCGGAAGCCATCCTAACGCGCCCGCGGACCTTCCGAGCGCGCCTTGATCAGGATCCCCTGATCACCCACTCCTGGCCGCCCCCCGTGCCCGTGGGTGTCGATCCCCCCGGCGCGCCATGGTCCGGCCGGTCGATCAAGCTCGCCTGTCACCCGGCCGCCGCGCTGGAGGTCGGCCCGCGTCCCGCAGCCGTGCGCTCCACCTCCTCCCGAAACCGATCCGTGAAGTCCGGCGTGGCCGCAGCTCAGGCCTTCTTGGGCCGATCGCCCTTGTCGCCTTGGCCTGGCTTCGCCGGCGTCGTCGCGTGCTGCCGCTGGTCGGCGGCGAGCGACTTGCCGACGTCGACCACCTCCTTGAACTGGCCCTTCTCGTCGCGGCGCACGTAGCGCTTGTCGGTGCCGGTATCGATGAGCTCTCGCTTGGCGGGCATGGCCGAACCTCCTGTTGACCTTCGCCTAACGCGCGGGGTTTCAGGGCGTTTCGGGCGCGACCCTTGGAAGGGCACCTCGATCTGGAAATCCGTCGCATGCTGCGGCAGGCTCTCGGGCATGTGCAACCTCTACTCCCATATGCGCAGCCAGGCGGAGGTCCGTTCGGCCGCCCGCGCCATGCGCGACGGGCTGGGCAACCTGATCCCCCAGCCAGGCATCTACCCCGACTATTCCGCGCCGATCGTTCGCGCGGGCGCCGACGGCGTGCGCGAGCTCGCCATGGCGCGTTGGGGGCTGCCGTCGCCGAAAAACCTGCTGCCGGCCAGCGGGCGGGATCCCGGCGTCACCAACGTCCGCACCACGACCAGCCCGCACTGGCGGCGCTGGCTTGGCGTCGAGCATCGCTGCCTCGTGCCCTTCAGCAGCTTCTCCGAGCCTGCGCTGGCGGCCAGCGGCAAGACGGAGCCATGGTGGTTCGCCTTCGGCGAGGAGCGGCCGCTCGCCTTCTTCGCCGGGATCTGGGTGCCGCAGTGGACCTCGATCCGGAAGGTGAAGGAGGGGACGGTCACCGCCGACCTCTTCGCCTTCCTCACCTGCCCGCCCAACGCCGAGGTGGGGGCGGTGCACCCCAAGGCCATGCCCGTCATCCTCACGACCTCCGAGCAGCTCGAGTTCTGGATGACGGCGCCCTGGGAGGAGGCCCGGAAGATGCAGGCTCCCCTGCCCGATGGCGCGCTCACCATCGTGGCCCGGGGCGGCCGGCAGGACCCTCCCGCCTCCGTTGATCCCGTGCCGGCGCCGGCGCAGGGCTCGCTGCTCTAGCGGATTCCCGACTCGACTCCCCCTTGATGTTCCGTTTATGTTCTCGTCATCGAGAGCATGGAGAGGAATGCAATGCACGCCAACGACGTCACGTCGGGGCGCCAGCCCCTGCTGCGCCCGGATGGCCAATGGGATCGTGTGGCCCTGGCGGCCTGGTTCCAGGACGATGCCTGCCTCAAGGTCGCCATGCCGGACGACGACCTGTCCTATCTCGGCCCGCACGCCGGCGACCTGCTGGTCACCGATGACGGCGTAGCGCCCTATGTGGGCGGCCTGGTGCTGGTCACGGACAGGGAGACGATGCCCGTTTCGGTCGGGCTGGTCGACCGTGGTCGGGGCGGCCGCCTCTGCGTCGAGGACGGCCACGATCTCCTGCCGATCGAGGGTGAGGATCTGCCCGATGGGCTGGTGCTGATGGTCGTGGGCTACGTGCCGATGCCGTCGGGCGGGGTGCCGACGCTGCGCGATCTGCTGCGCGCCGAGGCGCTGCCCCGCCAGATGCTGCCGCGGGGCCTTTCGATGCCGCCCGAAGAGCTGCCGTTCTGAATGAAGACCTATGACGATCTGAGCTGGCAGGACATCCAGGACCTCTACCGCGAGGTCATAGCCGCCCTCGAGCGCGCCGAGGGGCCGGACGAGGATCTGGATCGGCGCATTGCGTTGCTTCTCCGCCGCGATCCAGGCGCCCGGTACACGGCGGATCTGGCCGCGGTCGAGGCCGAGGTCCGCAGGGATCACGCGCGCAATAGCGGCTGGTCGGTGCAGGAGACACCCTATGTCGACGCGCACATCTGGGACGGCTCGGCGGTCGAAGCCGAGGCAGAGTTTCACTCCTATGCCTGGCGGTCGCCGGTGGGCCCGCCGCTGATGGACCGACCGCCGGTCAACACGGCCATCGCGCTCAGCCTCGCCCACCTCCGCAGCATGGACGAGCTGTTCGGCGACTGAACGGCGTCGGAAAGGAACGACTATGGACGGGGCGCTATCGGACGCGCCGGCCGGCGATATCGCTCGCCCGGAGATGATCCCCGCCGGCTTCACCATGGCCACCTTGGCGGCCGTGATGGCCGCTGCGGGAGCCGCCCGGCTGGCGGGCAAGGATCCTGCCCTCGCAGCCCGCGAGGCGGCCTGGGCGCAGCACCCGGCCCTGCCAGCGTCGCTGATCTCCGACGCCGTGCAGTACGTGCTGGCGCGGAGCTGAAGGTGCACCATGGCCGCCAACATGCGCGGGCCCAAGCCGGTCGACCCGCTGTACTGGCGCCTCAATAGCTTCCTCTCTGTCAGATGCACCGGCTGCCGCAACTGGGCCGGGGCGCGGGTCCAGACCTGGATCGTCTGGCACCGCCTCGACGATCGGATCACTTTCCACGACATGCAGCGCCGGATGGTGTGCCTGCGCTGCCGGACCTATGGGCCGAAGATGGATTTGAGGGAGTGACGGCATGGTAGATTGGTTGCCAGTTTACGCAACTGATTTGACATCTTTGTGATGGTCCACGTTGGCAGCACGGGTTCGAATCCCGTACGGGTCGCCATCCAAATTTTCTGTTGATTTGCGGAAATTTTCATACCCGGCGGGTTGGCATGCGCCTCGCGTCCCTCTCAACTGCGGTGCCGAGGCGAGGATCAGGCCCTCTCGCGCAGTGTAACGAAGGAAGGTCGGGGGACGACCGGCCATGGGATGGATGGCGTCGCCAGGGTGAAGATCGCGGTGGCGGTCTCGCTGTCGCCTGGTGCTTGGCTGGTCCACGCTGGCGCGGCTGCCGCGCCGGGCGAGGGCAATCTCGGCGGCTGGGCAAGCCCCTTCACAAGCCGCCATCGCGTCTGCCCGTCTGTGCGGGCATACGACGGATTCAGTCATGCCGACGTTCAGAATCTTACAAATAATTGCAAAGAAAAATTGCGACATGAGTGAATTAATATCATCGCTCAAGGGCGATAATATTAAGGAATGATGCGCCTGGCTCGGGGGAAATCCGCGCCAGGTTTCTGTCGAGGTGCTCCAATACCGTAAGACGACGCTTGGGTCGAACCGGATCAGCGAGTTCGCGACGACGAGGTTTTGGCCTTGGTCTTGTTGACCGGAGCCGGAGGAGGAGGAAGGATTGAGTCGATTGCCTTGGCCATCTCGACATCTGCTTCCGCAAATGCCCCGAGCTCCCCTGCCGACAGGATCACCGTGACCCTTTCACAATTGTTAATGAGTTCGGGATACTGATTGCGCGATGCCGCGAGTATAGCGACTTGTGTCAGGAAGCCCCACGCTGTCGAAAAATCCTTGAAACGAAACTTTCTCTGGATTGCTGCCCGCCCATCTATCCCGCGCCACTGCGACAGTTCTTTGAGGGCGACAGTAGGGTCAAGAACATCATTCATAATACATTCCCCTTGCCTGACATTTTGCTAAAAAAGCCGGAAATGCTGCACTGCGCAATAGCATTTCGCGATCGCCACAAAAACGTCGACCTTCAGCAGGCTCTGCTCGCCAGAACCCTGGATTGTCAGCCGGTTGGGCATCTCGCACCACTTGGCGCCCGCCGGCCTGGATGTGCCCCGACGCTGCGGCCGGAGCGGCTGTAAAGGAGAGGGGGCCGGCTGATTTCGAGGCCCGGCCGAACAGGCCCTTCCGCATCCCGGCGATGCCGGCTTGCTCGCCTGCTCCGGCAAGCGCCCCTCCCCACCGGCATTAACATTTACTTTCGGGGCTTTTCCGATTTTTGCTCGTGTTTCGCGGCCGCCGCATGCGACCGATGCCGCCACGCGGCATTGTCCGAACATTTCCGTCAACCGTCGAGGTGACATCATGTCGTTTCCACGCATCCGATGCGCGGCCCTGCTCGCACGCCCGCTGAACTTGGCGGCGCCGATCATGGCGACGGCTCAGCCCGCCCGGAACATCGTCCCTGTGCAGGGCGCACGGGTGGGCGGCCCGGGTTGGCGCTCCGTCCGCGACATCCTGACCGCGAGGGGCCAGGAACCCTTGACGCGCACCGGTGCGTCCAGGCCTGGCGGGGGAGGAGCGCGCCCAAGGTCCAAGGCCCGCTCCACGCCATCGACAGGACCTGCTCGCCTTCATCCGGCGCCGCGCGCCAGGAATGGCGCCGGCAGGCCGGTTCCCTCGGAAGGAGCTGAACCATGTCGGCCACGCCACTCGTGAAGACCCCGACCGTCAGCGCAACGGTGCGCCGCCTGGACCTGCCGCTGCTCGGCGCGGCGCTCGTGCTGGCGGGCGCCGTGGTGGCCTCCTCCTTCTGGGTCTGGCTGGGGGACGAGTCGGTGCAGACGACGGACGACGCCTCGATCCAGGCGAACATCTCGCAGCTCAGCGCCCGTGTGGCGGGCAACATCCTCCGCCTCGGCGTCACCGACTACCAGCGCGTCCATGCCGGCGACCTCCTGGTCGAGATCGACCCGGCGGACTTCCAGGCCGCCGTGGCCCAGGCCGAGGCCGCGCTCGCCGGCGCCACCGCCACGCTGGCCAACCTGCAGAACCAGAAGGCCCTGCAGGAGGCCGCCATCGCCACCGCCATCGCCCAGCGCGACGCCGCCGTCGCCCAGCGCGTCGTCACCCAGAAGGAGCGCGACCGCCAGGTCACCCTGCTCGCCGGCGGCATCGCGGGCACGCGCCAGCTCGTCGAGCAGGCGACGGCGGCCTACGACAAGGCCGTGGCCGACCTCAACGCCGCCGAGGCCGCGATCGTCGCCCAGCGCCGGCAGCTGGAGGTGCTGAACGGCCAGGGCGCGGAGCTGCTCGCGGCGCAGCAGGCGGCGGCGGCCGCGCTGCAGACGGCGCGGCTGCAGCTCGGCTACACGCGGATCGTGGCGCCCTATGACGGGATGGTGGGGGCGCGGCAGGTCCAGCTGGGCAACTACGTGACGCCGGGCACGGCGCTGATCCCGCTGGTGCCGCTGCCGCTGGTCTATGTGACGGCGAACTACCGCGAGACGCAGCTGACGCACATCGCGGTGGGGCAGCGGGCGGAGGTGACGGTGGACATGTTCCCCGGCGCGGTGCTGCTGGGGCGGGTGGACCGCACCTCGCCGGCGAGCGGGTCGACCTTCTCGCTGCTGCCGCCGGACAATGCGACGGGGAACTTCACCAAGGTGGTGCAGCGCATCCCGGTGCGGATCCTGCTCGACCCGGGGCAGCCGCTGATCGACCGGCTCAGGCCGGGGAGCTCCGTCACGGCCTCCGTCCATGTCAGGGAGATGGCCGCGGAGGCCGGGACGTCCCTCAGCGATGCGCCAGCCATGCACGCGCGCCCTGCAGGGTCCTGAAGTCGTCCAGGCTTCGTGCCGGAACGTCGCCACGGATCCCGGCCACCATCTCGCTCAGCGCCGGCCCGGGGCCGAGCTCCAGGAAGGCGGTGGCGCCCGCCTCCAGGCAGCCCTGCAGGCAGGCCACCCATTGAACGGTCCGGGAGGCCTGCGCGGCCAGCTTGTCGAGGCCGGCGTCGGCATCAATGGCCGGGGTGCCATCGATCCCGCTCAGGAGCCGCGTGCCGCTGCGCGGAGGCCTCACCGACACATGGCTCAGGCTCTCCCGGAACACGGCGGAGGCCGCCGCGAGCCGCTTCGTATGGGACGCGACCTCCACGGGCACGGCGACGACCCGCGTCGCGTTCATCGCCTTCGCCGCCTCGGCGAGGGCGGCGAGGGCCGCGCCGCTTCCCCCGAGGAGGAAGGCATCGCCCGGATCGACGATGGCCACCGCGGCATCGTGCTGCGCGCACAGCCCATCGATGGCATCGCGGGAGAGGCCACGGACGAAGAGCAGCCCGTCGCCGGGGCTGGAGGCCGCATCCATGGCCTCCGCCCGCTGCGCGACGAGATCGAGCGTGTCCGTCATGTCCAGCCTTCCCGCGACGCCCCAGGCCGCCACCTCGCCCACGCTGTAGCCGGCCACGACGAGCCGGTCGGGCAACGCATCCCCCAGCACCGCCGCCGCAGCCAGCGCCTGCAGGGTGCAGAGGATCTGGCCGAGGCGGTTGTGGTGCAGGTCCTCGCTGGTCGCGGTCCGGACGATCTCGCGGGGGTCCCGGCCGCCGAGCAGGGTCGCCGCATGCGCGAAGAGGCCTGCGGCCTCCGGCGCGTCGCCGGTCAGGGCGAACATGCCGGGATGCTGCCGCCCCTGCCCGGAGCACAGGATGGCCAGCGTCACAGCCAACACCTCATTGCGGGAAGAGCACGGCGATGGCGACCGCCATCGTCACGATGCTGAAGATGGTGCTGGCGATCACCATGGAGCCCGTCGTCGCGGAGTCCAGCCTGTAGTTCACGGCAAAGAGGATGCCGAAGAAGCCCGAGGGCACCGCGCCGAGCAGGATGGCCGTCTTCGCCGTCTCCGGCGCCATCGGCAAGGAGAAGACCACCGCGGCCACCAGCAGCGGCCGGAGGACATCGGCCATGCCCGTCGCGCCCACGACCTTCCAGTCCAGCCGGAAGGACTGCGCCGAGAGGATCAGCCCCGTCAGGAACAGCGCCACACCGGCGGCGGCATGCCCGATGAGCAGCAGGCAGGCCTCGGCGACGCTGCCAAGCTGCAGCTCGGACAGCGAGACCAGGATGCCCAGCGCCGGTGCCGCCACGACGGGCTTGGTCAGCGCGCGCCGCAGCGCCCGGAGCACCCGCCGCGTCGAGGTCTCGCCGGCGCCGCCCGACTTCCCGTTTGTCATCTCCAGCAGGATCAGCGTGAGCGGGCTGACCAGGATGGAACCGGCCGCCAGGGCCACGGCCAGTGGCACCGTCCCGCTCGGCCCCAGCACGGCGGAGACGATCGGCAGGCCGACGCCGGCCAGGTTCGGGAAGGCGATCGTCAGCGCCTGCAGGGAGGCATCCGCCTTGGTCGCCTTCCAGAGCGCCCGCGCCAGCACGTACCAAGCGAAGTACAGCGCCAGCATGGCCCCGCCGAAGATGGCGAAGAGCGGTGCCTGCGCGAACATCTGGCTGCGCGAGGCCGAGGCGGTCGCCACGAAGAGCGACGCCGGCAGGGCGAAATCCATGACGAGGGCGTTGAGGCCCCCGATCTGGCCGTTGTCGATGATGCGCAGCTTCCCGGCGCCATAGCCGAGGGCCATCACGAAGAAGATCGGCGCCAGCGCCAGCAGGATCGCATGGGCCATCAGCAGGGCATCCTTTCCTGGGCATCGACGAACAGGCTCATGGCGAGGAGGTCCGCCGAGCCGCCCGGGCTGAGCCGGCGGGCGACGAAGTTCTCGTGCACCGATCGCGCACGCTCCCGCCAATCCGCCCGGCCGACGCCGCCCTCGGCGAGGAATCGCCGGGCCGCGCGATGGGCGAAGCGAAGGCCGGCCGGGCCGCCACGATGCAGCAGGTTGGTGTCCTCGAGGACGGCGATAAGGGCAAAGCAGGCCTCGACGCGCGCGGCCTCGGCATCACCGGGAGCGGCGAGCGCCGCCCTCCGCAAGGCCGGCAGCCCGACCTCGTAGACGCCGGGAAATCCCTGGGCGGCCTCCAGCCGGGCGCCGCCGGCGCCGTAACGGCGGCGGGCGCCGTTGCCGTGGCTGTGCAGCAGGATCGGACCATCGAGAATGCTGCCGCCCCAGAGCCGCGAGACAACGGCTCCCAGGGGCAGGCCGGGATCGATCCGGCCGCCGGCCCTGGCGCCGGCCGCCGCGCAGAGCAGTCCCATTCCGAAGATGGCGCCCCGATGCGTGTTGACCCCCGAGGTCGCCGCGAACATGGCCGCCTCGGCGTCGAGGCCGATGATCCGCAGGCGCCCCATCCCGCAGCCCTCGGCGCCGGCCTCAGCCAGGGCCTGGAGATGCGGCGCGATGGAGGCGGCACTGGCCCGGAAGGTGTCGGCGGTCATGTCCGTGTGGCTGCCGGCATCGACATGGCTCACAAGGCCGGGCTTGGGCCAGGTCTCCAGCTCCAGCAGCAGGCAGCGCACCGCCGTCGCCGCGATGCCGCCGGCATCGGGAAGGCCCGCCGGTCGAAGCCGTGCGGGACACGCGACCCGTGCGAGGGCGGTCGTCATGGCGCCCCCCCGCGGAGAAAGAGGCCGGCCTCGCACAGGCTGACGCCGTCGATGGTCTTGACCAGGACCTCGCGCGCGTCGGCATGGACCTCCCGCCAATTCACGGCGGCGCCGTCGTCGCGGACCAGCTCGCCATCGAGCCGCATGGGCGCTGCGGCCTCGATCCCGGCCAGATCGGCGGCCAGGGCGCGAAGATCCGTGTCGCGGCGGACATGCAGCAGGAGATCGAGGTCGGAGCTGTCGGTCACGTAGTCCAGCCCGGTCAGCACCTGCCAGGCCAGGCTGCCGAAGACCCGCGCCTCCACGGCATGCCGCGACGCCAGCGCGGCGAGGCTGTCGAGAGCGGGCCACCAGGCCAGCGGCGCCATGAGGGTGGCAAGGTTCAAGGCGGGCGGCGGTGCCGTCGAGACGATGTCCCGAGGATGCATGAGGACGGAAATCCGCCGCTTGCCGGCAAAGGGCGGCAGCGGCAGGCCCAGCGCTACTCCTTGCGCCTCGCCCGGCATCGGACGCCGTCCGATCAATGGCCACCCCTGCTCGACCCACCCGGCGGCGAGCGGCTCGGCGGCCAGGTCCGCGCGCGTCCCGAGCAGCGAGCGCCACGCGGCCGGACGGACGAAGATCAGGTCGTGGCGGCGGACCCGCCGGTCACCGTGGCAGGAGGGCGAGGTCATGCACGCGCTCCGCGATCTCGGCGGCCTTCAGCCGGCCCTTGCGCTCCAGACCGAGCGCGCCCCGCCGGTCGCGCGCATCCGGCATCTTCGCAAGCAGCACGTCCAGCTGGTCCGCCAGCGGGGCGGCCTCGTCCCAGATCTCATGCACGGCGCCGGTCTGGCTCAGGTTCTGCAGCCCGGGCGCGAAGACCGGCGTGGATTTCGCCTTCTCCTGCAGGACCTCGATCGGCAGCTTCGTCACCCGCGCCATGGAGGGCAGGTCCATCACCGCAGGATCGGCGCCGGGCAGCCCCACCAGCACGCGGGTCGCCAGCGCCGTGGCCAGGAAGGCGCCGGCCGCCGTATGGCCGTAGAGCAGGCCGATGGTCGGCCGGCCCTGCAGGTCTGCATGGATGAGGCACTTGGCGAGATGGGCCAGGAACTCGTTCAGCCCCAGCAGCTCGTCGCGCCGGCTCATCCGCTGGCTGTCGCTGTCCACGATCACGAGGATCGGGCCGCTGTCCTTCCCGATGGAGCCCAGCACGGCTCCGGACAGGCGGATGGCCTCGTCCACGCCGACCGCGGTGCGGTCCGCGATGCCGATGACCAGCGCCCGGCCGCCGGCCCGGAGAGAGCCCGATCCCAGCAGCACGCCGTGGTCGTTGGTCACGTCGTGGCCGCCCGGGAAGAGGGAGGCAAGGATGTCATCGAGCGTCACGGGGGATCCTCCGGACCTGGTCGGCGAGCGGGATGAACTGGTCGGCGGGCAGGGCCGGAACCGAGGCGGGGTCGGGGACGCCCTCCGCCGCCCAGATGTCGGTGGCGTCCCGGCACGCGCCGAAACGCTGCAGGCGGTCCTCCAGGCGCGACTGCTCGGCCTTCAGCGTGTCGAGGCCGAAGCCCGCGACGGAGCCCAGCAGCTCCAGCGCCGCGTCGCGAAACCCCTGCACCGTGTCGTCGGTGAAGGCATCGGCACCGCCGAGCAGCCGCCGGTGCTTGCCGCCCATCGTGCGCCAGACCAGGGCGTGATCCTTGGAATCGAACTCCTCGACTCCGCGGTTGGTCTCGATGACCTCCGGGCCCGAGACGGCGATGCGCCCCTGCTCGGACACCGCCAGCGCCGAGCAGCAGCCGGCGATCAGCCCGCCGCCGCCGTAGCAGCCGGAGCGGCCGCCGATCAGCCCGATCACCTTCACGCCCGCGGTCCGCGCCTCGATCACCGCGCGCATGATCTCGGCGATGGCGAGCTCGCCCGCATTGGCCTCCTGGAGACGCACGCCGCCGGTGTCGAACAGGATCAGCACGGGGGTCGTCCTGATGTCCCGCGCGGCGCGCAGCAGGCCGGTCAGCTTGGCGCCATGGACCTCGCCGAAGGCGCCGCCCATGAAGCGGCCTTCCTGCGCCGCGACCAGCACCGGCGATCCGTCCAGGCTGCCGCGGCCCACGATGATCCCGTCGTCGAACTGCTCGGGCAGGCCGAAGACCTTCAGATGCGGGCTCACCTCGCGCATCTCCGGCCCGATGAACTCCTCGAAGCTTCCGGGGTCGAGCAGCAGGCGCAGCCGCGCCCTTGCCGAGGCCTCGTACCAGCTGGCCATCCGATCGGCGCTCATCGGTCGTCCTCCGCCATGAGGCGGACGGCCTGGGCCAGGCGCAGCGAGACCGTGTCGGGGCGCGCGCCGCCGTCGTTGATCGAGAACTTCAGCCCGCCGGGCGAATAGCGTTCGACGAAGTCCGCCACCACGGCATCCCAGACCTCGCCGAAGCCCTCGGCCGCGGTCTTGATCTCCAGCTGGCATTCGGTGTCGGGCAGGACGCGCTCCACCAGCACCTCCAGATTGCCCGAGGCCACCACGCCGATCAGGGCCATCCGCCGGTCGCCGGCGGCGCGTTGCCGCGCGCTGTGGTGCAAGGTCAGGTCTTCCATCGGGGCTTTCCTTCTCACCAGTTCCGGAATTTGGAGGGCGGCGCGTAGAGCCCGCCCGACCAATGGACGAGGTCCTTGATGGAGCGCGCCGCCAGCATGTTCCGGTCGGCGTCGAGCGGGTCGATGCCGAGGTCCTCCGGCCGGCGGATCACGCCGCGCTCGCGCAGGCTCTGGACCATCTTCCTGTCCCGGCCACGGCCGACCTCGGTGTAGCCGGCCACGCCGCGGATCGCCTGCTCGCGCTCGTCGCCGCTCCGGCAGAGCAGCAGGTTGGCGATGCCCTCCTCGGTGACGATATGCGTGACGTCGTCGCCGTAGATCATGACCGGCGCCAGATCGAGCTTCAGCTTCTCGGCCAGCGCGATGGCATCGAGCTGCTCGACGAAGAGCGGCACGTTCTTGTCACCGAAGGTCTCGCCGATCTGAACGACCAGCTTGCGGCCGCGGCGCAGCAGCGCGAGGCTGTCGGGATCGGCCTCCTTGCCGGCCTGCAGCCAGGGCCCGCTCGGATGGCGGCGGCCGCGGGCGTCGCTCCCCATGTTGGGCGCGCCGCCGAAGCCGGAAACGCGCGTCGTCGTCACCGTCGAGGAATGGCCCTGCAGGTCGATCTGCAGCGTGGAGCCGATGAACATGTCGCAGGCGTAGAGGCCGGCCGTCTGCGACAAGGCCCGGTTGGAGCGCAGCGAGCCGTCCGGCCCGGTGAAATACACGTCCGACCGGGCGCGGATGTAGTCGTCCATCCCGACCTCGGAGCCGAAGGAGTGGATCTGTTCCACCCAACCGGATTCGATCGCCGGGATCAGCGCGGGATGCGGGTTGAGCGCGAAATGCGTCGCGACCTTGCCCTTCAGCCCCAGCTTCTCGCCATAGGTCGGCAGCAGCAGCTCGATCGCGGCGGTGTTGAAGCCGATGCCGTGATTCAGCCGGCGCACGCCATAGGGCGCGTAGATGCCCTTGATCGCCAGCATCGCCGTCAGGATCTGCGCCTCGGTGATGGCGGCCGGATCGCGTGTGAACAGCGGCTCGACGAAGAACGGCTTGTCCGACTGGATGACGAAGTTCACGCGGTCGCCGGGGATGTCGACGCGCGGTACCTTCTCCACGATCTCGTTCACCTGGGCGACGACGACGCCGTCCTTGAAGGCCGTCGCCTCCACGACCGTCGGCGTGTCCTCGGTGTTCGGCCCGGTGTAGAGGTTGCCCTCGCGATCCGCGCTGACCGCCGCGATCAGCGCCACGTTCGGCGTGAGGTCGATGAAGTAGCGGGCGAAGAGCTCCAGATAGGTGTGGACCGCCCCCAGCTCGATCTTGCCGCCGAAGAGCATCGTCGCGATGCGCGCCGATTGCGGGCCGGAATAGGCATAGTCGAGCTTCTTCGCCACGCCGCGGTCGAAGATGTCGAGGTGCTCCGGCAGCACGACGCCGGACTGCACCATGTGCAGGTCGTGCACCTTGGCGAGATCGACCGCGAGGAGCGCCGCGCTGAGCAGGTCCGCCTGCTTCTGGTTGTCGCCCTCCAGGCAGACCCGGTCGCCGGGCCGCAGGATGGCTTCCAGCAGGCCGGTGGCGTCCTGCGCCTCGACGATCTTGCCCTTCGCCAGCCTCGCGCCCGCTGCGATGCGGGCATCGCGCGCTTCCCGACCGTGCCGCCAAGCCGTCATGATCCCTGCTCCTCAGTCGTGAAGCTGTCTTACAGACGGGGTTCCACGGCGTATTTCGAAGAGCGGGCAGGCTTTCCGGTTTCGCACGTTCCTCTGGGCGGCCGACGAGAGGACGGGGCGTGCCGCTCCGACACCCGATAAGATAAACGTTGCGTAGCCGTTTTAAAGGAATTCATTCTTTAACGAACTCTAACAACGAGGGTAGCCTGACCACGCCGTGGAGCTTCGGCTCGGCGGCAGGCCGGGCGCTGTCCGCGTCACAGGAACGCAGCAGACGTGATCCACTGCGAGCATCTCCAGCCTCGATGGGCGTGCCGGCCGCGGACACGCGCGCGGCGCCGCCGCGCCGCATCGGGCACCGCGGCATGATGGTCGCGCAACCGGTGGAGGCGGTTCCCGGCGAGCGGGAAGCCGCGACGAAGCCCATCTATGCCTATCGCGGCTGGGAGGCCGACTTCAGCCGGCGCGAGCTCCACATCGACGGCCGGATGGTGCCGATCGGCGGGCGCGCCTTCGAGATCCTGGAGATTCTCCTGCAGGCCGGCGGCCGCCTCGTGTCCAAGACCGATCTCATCGCGCATGTCTGGCCCGGCGTCTTCGTGGAGGAGAACACGCTGCAGGTGCATATCCGGGCGATCCGCAAGGCCCTGGGCCCGGACCAGGGACTGCTGCGCTCGGTCTGGGGCCGCGGCTACATCCTGGCCGGCGAATGGGTCGCCCGCCGCACCGCGGAGCCTCGCCCTGCCGACCAGGCCCCGCCTCCGCCGGTCCTGCCGCCATCGGACTCCGGCGCCCTCCCCCTGACGCCCGCGCGGCTGATCGGCCGCTCCACGGCCCTGCAGCAGCTGGGCGACTACCTCTCCGCCTATCGGCTGGTGACGCTGGTCGGGCCGGGAGGCATCGGCAAGACGCGGCTCGCCCTGGAGGTCGCGCGCTCGCTCATGCAGAAGTACCATGGCGATGTCCGCTTCGTGGATCTCGCCGCGCTGAGCGATCCCAGGCTCGCGCCTTCCGCCGTCGCCAGCGCGCTCAAGCTGGAGCTGCCTCCGGGCGAGACCTCGCCGGTGGGCATCGCCACGGCCATCGGCGCCCGCGCAGTCCTCATCCTGCTCGACAATTGCGAGCACCTGCTCGAGCCGAGCACCGAGATCGTGGACGCGATCATCCGGCAGTGCCCCAACGCCAGCATCCTCGCCACCAGCCGCGAGATGCTGCGGACGGAAGGCGAGTTCTGCTTCCGCGTGCCGCCGCTGGAGGTCCCGCCCGAAACTGTCCAGGGCGGCCGGGAGCTGCTGCGCCACAGCGCCGCCCAGTTCCTCGTCTCCCGCATCGAGGAGCTGCGCGGCGGCGGCCCCGTGACCGAGGCGGAGGCCCCCGTCATCGGCGCGATCTGCCGGCGGCTGGACGGGATTCCGCTCGCGCTCGAATTCGCTGCCTCCCGCGTCGCATCCCTGGGTGCGGAGGCGGTCCTCACCGGCCTCCACGAGCGCTTCAGCCTGTTGACCGGCGGCCGCCGCACGGCCCTTCCCAAGCACCGGACGCTGCGCGCGACCCTCGACTGGAGCCACGACCTGCTCTCCGAGGCCGAGCGCGCGCTGCTGCGCTCCTTCTCGGTCTTTCCGGCGGGCTTCACCCTGGAAGCGGCCATGGCCGTGACCGACGGCGAGCTGGGCGACGCCGCCGCCGTCATGGTGGGCATCTCGAACCTCGTCGCGAAATCCATGATCTCGCTGGACAGCGGCGCCTCCGACACGCGCTGGCGGCTGCTGGAGACGACGCGCGCCTATGCGCTGGAGCAGCTCGTCGCGGCGGGCGAGGCCGAGGCGGCGAAGCGCCGGCACGCCGTCTACTACCGCAACATGATCGCCGCCGAGCCGGCGGCGAGCCCCACTGCCGAGGACCTCGTGCGCCATGGCCGGGAGCTGGAGAATGTCCGCGCCGCCCTGAGCTGGGCCTTCGCGCCGGGCGGCGATGTCGCGACCGGCGTCGAGCTCACCACGGCCTATGTCCCCGTCTGGCTCCAGCTCCTGCTGGTCGTGGAATGCACCGACAGCATCCAGCGCGCCCTGGCCCAGCTGACGACGGAAAGCGGGCTGGGCGACGAGGTCGCGGCCTGGCTGTACATCAAGCTCGGCTTCGCCCTGCTCAACACGGCGGGGCTCGTCGACAGCACGGCCGCGGCGCTCCGCACGGCGCTGCGGCTCGCGGAGAGGCTCGACGATTCGGCGCTGCGGCTCCGCGCCCTCTGGGCCACCTGGAGCCTGCACCTGAATGCCGGCCGCTACGAGGAGGCGCACGACGCCGCCTCCCGGCTCCTGCGGATCGCGGAGGGGGCGCACAATCCGGCGGACGTGGCCGTCGGCCATCGCCTGCTGGGCACGGCCCTGCACTACATGGGCCGGCAGCCGGAAGCCCGGGAGCTGCTGGAACGCGCGCTCGACCATCAGCACGCGGCGACAGACCAGGCCCAGTCGATGTGGTTCCTGGTCGACCAGAGGGTCCTCACGCAGGCGATGCTCGCGCGCGTGCTGCTGATGCAGGGCGAGCTGGAGGAAGCGCTCCGCCTCGCGCTCCGCAACCTGGCCGAGGCGCAGCGGGCGAATGACCGGCTCTCGATCTGCTACGCCCTGCGCAACGCGCTGTGCCCGGTGGCGCTCGCCATCGACGATCTCGGCCATGCCGAGGCGGCTGTCGCGCTGCTGTCCGACCTGTCGCTGCGCAACGGGATGGCCTTCTGGACGAGCTGGGCGCAGTGCCTGCAGGGCCAGCTGGAGGTCCGCCGCGGCGACCATGCCAGGGCCATCCCGCTCCTGCGCTCCGGCATCGGCACGCGCAACCAGGCCGGATGGCTGATGCGCAACCCGGAATTCATGGGGAATCTGGCCGAGGCCATGGCGCAGACGGGACAGGCGGCGGAGGCGCTGGACCTGGTCCGGGAGGCCGCCGCCATGGCCGAGTCGGGCCAGCAGCGCTGGTGCCTGCCGGAGCTCCACCGGATCGAAGGGGACTTGCTCCTCTCCCAGGGCGAGCGGTCCGCGGCCGAGCGGCGCTTCGACCTCGCGCTCGCCACGGCAGGCGAGCAGGGGGCCCTGCTGTGCGAGCTGCGCGCCGCGCTCGCCCTGGCGCGGCTCCGGCTGACGGAAGGCCGCGCGGCCCAGGCGGAGGCAACGCTCCGCCCCGTCTACGACAGGTTCGGCAGCGGGCTCGACCTTCCGCTCCTGCGCCGGGCGCGCGAGGTGCTGGCCGAATGCCGTGCCCTCGCCGCTCCGGGCCGGGTGGATGCCAGGACGGTGGAATAGGCGGAGGAGCGGCGTCCCGGCTTAAGGCCTGCGGGGAATTGGCCCTAGTCGGGCAGGCCGTCCGAATGGACCCCGAAGGCCTCCAGCGCCCGCAGCGAGGAGACCAGGGCCACGCCGGCCCCGAGGGCCACGGCCACGCACAGCACCTCGGCCACCTCGCCGCGCGAGGCGCCGTGCTTGGCGGCCGCATTGGCATGGAGGGTGATGCACCCGTCGTTCCGGGCCATGACGGAACAGGCCAGGGCGACCAGCTCCCGCGTCTTCGTGTCGAGGTGCCTCGTGTCCTCGCCCGCCGTCATCAGGGTCCGGTAGCCGCGCACCGTGTCGGGGCTGAGCTCGCCCATCTCGCTGACGCGCGCGAGCAGCTGTTCCAGATAGCCGGTCCAGTCGAGCATCATGCGGAAGGTCCACCCCTGGCATCCCCGGGGGCGAAGCCTAGTCGGACCGATCCTCCGGCGTCTGCTGTCGCCATCCGCCGACTTTCAGAATCGCACGGCGCGATGGGTCGCAGGGGGTGCATGAATACGCCTTCATTTTTCTTCAGAACCGCTTCCGGGACTCGGGATTCGGCTTCGCCTAGGGTCCAGCCCATCCAAATCGACGGGGGCTGCGATGGAGCTGCACGGGATCGGGCCACCGGATCCATTCCGGGACGATGCGCAGCGGGCCTGCGCGGCGATCGATGAGAATGCACCCTGGCGGCAGCCCTTCGCCGACGGCGCCTCCGGGCCGCAAGGACCGCGCATCCTCGCGGCACGATGGCGCTCCCTCCAGCCGGGAAACCGGGAGGTCAGCGCCAGGACGCCCGCCTCGTGCCATGTCGTCGGCATCGCCCTCCGGCGCTTCGAGGTGCGCTTCGAGGTGGACGGGCACATGCTGCTCGACGGCTTCGCCCTGCCCGGCCTCGTGAACGTCACGGAGCCGGGCGCCATGGCCCGCGGCCGGTTCCGCGGCCCCTACGACAGCCTGCATCTGAGCGTCCCGAACGAGCTCGTCGCCGAATGCATGGCCGACCGGGCGGGCCATCGCCCGTGCAGGATACCCTCCGGCGTCGGCGCCGTGCCGGATCCGGCGCTCTACAAGCTCGGCGTCGCGCTTCTGAGCGCGTCGCAGCTCGGATGCGGCCTGGACGAGCTCTACGCGGACTCGATCGGCCTCGCCATCCTGGCCCGGGTCATCGCGGTCGCGGATGGGGCCGATCTTTCGGAGCGGGCGCGCGCCACGCCCCTGCCGAAATGGCGCCTGAAGCGCGCCCTGGACTATCTCGAGGGCAAGCTCAAGGACCGGGTGACGCTCGCCGACGTCGCCGCCGCCGTCGGCCTCTCCAGGATGCACTTCGCCTCCCAGTTCCGGGCGGCCACGGGCCAGCGGCCCCACGAGTACCTGCTGCGCCGCCGGATCGAGCGGGCGCAGGAGCTTCTCGCCCGGTCGGGGACGCCCGTCGGCGAGGTGGCGCTCGAGGTCGGGTTCGACAGCCAGTCGCACTTCACGACGGTCTTCAAGCGCCTCGTCGGGCACCCCCCGCGGGCCTGGCGCGCCCTCTATCGCCGAGCCGCGTGAGCGGCGGCCCCGCAAGGATGCCCGAACTCCCCGCGGGGTCGGATCACACCCATTTCAGGAGAGACAGATGACCATGAGCCAGACGATCCTCAAGCGCGCGACGCCGCGCCCTTCGACGCATCCCGTCCGGATTCCAGAGGCGATCATCCCATCGGCTCCCGCCCGCGTCTGGACGCAGGCCGAAGCGCCGCCGAGCTTCGCCTTCGGCCCCTTCCGGCTCTGCATCCGGAGGCGGTCCCTTGAGCGGGACGGCACGCGGGTGGCCCTCGGCAGCAGGGCCCTGGATCTGCTCGAGCTCCTCGTGCGGCGCGCCCCCGATGTCGTCAGCCAGAGCGAGCTGATCGCCCATGCCTGGCCCAACCTCGTGCTCTGCGACGAGAACCTTCGCGTCAACATCGCGGCGATCCGGCGGGTGCTCTGCGACGAGCATCGCGACCCGAAATACGTCGTGACCATCTGGGGCCGCGGCTACTGCTTCGTGGCCCCGGTCTCGCGATGCGAGGGCGGCGGCCCGGCCTGACGTTCCGGCGCGGGACCTGGCCGGGGTGAGCGACGCGCCGCCCCGAGGAGCGGCGCTGGCCGCTCATCCGAAGGTGAAGGCGTAGGCCCGCACGCCGGCGCCGAAGAACTCGATGGTGAAGGTCCGCGGGGCCACCGCGCCCGCCTGCCGCACCAGCTGGTACAGCCGCGCGTCGCGCACGACGCCCCAGCCCTCGGCATCCACGTCGAAGCCGTGGTCGGCCCCGGGAGGAGCGCCGTCCAACGTGACGCGGAACCGGATGGCCTGCCCCTGCGACGGAGGCGCGAGCACGAGGTGCAGGTCGCGCGCATGGAAGCGATAGGAGATGGCAGCGGAGGCCTCGTTCGCGGTGGCGAACTCGCTGCCGACCGTCCAGGGGCCCGAGAGGCTCCAGCGGTTCAGCGGCAGCGGCACGGCGGCCCGATACACGCTGGGCGTATCCCTCCGGATGTCGCCGGGAGAGGCGAGGTTCGCGGCCAGCCTGTAGCCGACATAGGTCTCGTCCGAGCGAAGGTTCCGCGGATCCGGCGCGGCCTCCAGCCCCATGGCGGTGACGGGGGCGGCCGTGCCGGCAGGCGGCGCGCCATCGGCCTCGGCCTCGGCCAGCAATTGCCGGATCAGCCGCTCGGACTGCTCGTAGCCGCCCTCGCCGAGCACCCGGTGGCGCACCCGGCCGTCGGCGCCGATGAAGTAGAAGGCCGGCCAGGCGCTGTTGCCGAAGGCCCGCCAGATGCCGAAGTCGTTGTCGATCGCCACGGGATAGCCGACGCCGAGCGACATCGCGGCCCGGCGTACATTGTCGACATCCCGCTCGAAGGCGAATTCCGGCGTGTGCACGCCGACGACCACGAGGCCGCGATCCCTGTAGGTCTCGGCCCAGGCGCGGAGATACGGCAGCGTCCGCAGGCAGTAGATGCAGGAATAGGTCCAGAAATTCACCAGGACCACCTTGCCACGCAGGTCCTCGGCGCGGAGCGGCGGGGTGTTCAGCCATTGCCGCGCGCCGGGCAGCGCGGCCAGCGGGCCGGAGAGCGCCGGCGTCGAGGCGGCGCGCGCGGGGGTGGTCATGCTGAAGCTCGTCTCGCTCTGCAGGATGTCGATGAGATGCTGCTCGACGGCGTTGGTGCCGGCGGCGGACAGGCGGGCCAGCAGGCCGGTGTCCAGCCCGAGCCAGATGGTCGCGGCGCCCGCCACCACGGCGGCGCCGAGGATGCGGCGCAGGCCGTCCCCCCACCGCACCGAGCGCTTCACGGCCGCCAGGATGCGCCCGCCGAGGAGCACGCCCGCGGCCAGCGAGGTCGCCGCGCCCAGACCATAGGCCAGCAGCAGGAACGAGGTCTGCAGGCTGGGGCCGCTCAGCGCCGCGCCGGTCAGGATCAGGCCCAGCACCGGCCCCGCGCAGGGCGCCCAGACCAGCCCCGTCGCGACGCCGAGGAGGATCGAGGAGGCCACCGTCGCTCGAGGCCCGACCCGGTCCGAGAGCCTGGACCCGAGCGACACCAGCGGCCTCGCCAGCCATGTCGCGAGGCCGGGCAGGAGCATCGTGAGCCCGAACAGCGTCATCAGCACCAGCGCGGTGGTCCGCCCGTAGCGGTTCGCCTCCACCGCCCAGCCGCCGGCGACCGCCGCCAGGCTCGCCACCGCCGCGAAGGCGAAGGCCAGGCCGAGGAGCATCGGCAGGCCGCCGCGCCGGAACGGCTCGTCCGCGCGCGCCAGCACGAAGGGCAGGATCGGGAAGATGCACGGGCTGGCGATGGTGAGCACGCCGGCCAGATAGGCGAGGATGAGGAGCGTCATCGGTCAGACCATCCGGGATTCACAGGGTGCCGGAACCTATCCCCGGGGCGGCGGCCGGGCTTTTCCAGGATTGCCGCGGGATGGCGATCCCTCCTCCTTCCGCGCGATGGGCCGCGGCGACGTGCGCATGCCCCTCGTCGGTCACACGGGCTCACAACCGCTCGCAAGGATGCACAAGCCCTATCGGGCGTTTCCCCGGCGCCTCCGCTTGGATGCCGGAGGCCGCGACGGCATCGGGCCGCCGCCGCCGGGAAGCGCATCAGATGGTCACGCCATCCGCGCAAGACGCCTGCCGGCAGGAGCATGGACGATGGAACACGCCTCGCGGGCCGAGAAGGATCTCCCCGCTTCCGATCGGCAGGGCGCCCCGCCGGAGGACTTCGGGCCAGGAAGCGTTTCCGCCCAGGCCGCCAACATCCTCGACGACGTCCGCCGTGCGATCGGGCGCAACCCGGAAGGCGCGCGGGCGGCCGCCCTGCGGCTGGTCACGCTCCTCACGCCGGCCCCTCAGGAGGCGCGCGGCGGCCTGGCGCCGTGGCAGCGGCGGAAGATTGACCGCTACCTGAGCCAGCATCTGGAGGAGGCGCTGCCCATCGCCGAGCTGGCGGAGCAGATCCCGCTGAGCGTCAGCCACTTCTGCCGCGCCTTCAAGGAGAGCTACGGCGCCACGCCGCACACGCACATCACGCGGCTGAGGCTGGAGCTGGCGCAGCGGCTGCTGCTGACCACGAGCGAGCCGCTCAGCCAGGTCGCGCTCGCCTGCGGGCTGGCCGACCAGGCGCATCTATCGAAGCTCTTCCGGCGCTTCATGGGCGAGACCCCCACGGCCTGGCGCCGGCGGAACCTCACCGAGGCGCAGGTCGAGGCCAGGCGCCGCCCGGCAGATGACCGGGCGGCCGCCTGAGCCCCCGACATCCGGCGGCCCCGCGGGGCCGCCGGAACGCCGCCCGGAGCTCGGCGGCGAAGAGCTCCGGCTCCTCCCAGGCCGCGAAATGGCCGCCCCGGTCGACCTCGTTCCAGTAGACGAGCTTGCGGAAGCTCCGCTCGGCCCAGCTTCGCGGCGCGCGGTAGATCTCGCCCGGGAAGACCGTCGCGGCGACGGGGACGTTCGGGATGTCGATGGCCGTGAAAGGCCCGCCGCCGAGCTGCGCGGCATCCCAATAGGACCGCGAGGACGATGTGCCGGTGTTGGTGAGCCAGTACAGCGTGATGTCATCGAGCATCTCGTCCGCCGTGAAGGCCCGCTCCGGCTGGTATCTCGGTCATGATCTTGGCTCCTGGCGAAGGGAAATCGGTGAGGGCATTCCTCTGGACCGCTCTAGGCCCGGCGCCTGGGCCATGCTTTTCCCGGGTTGCCCGGCCTTGCCGGCGGTTACTTCGCCGGCGCTTCATGCGACGATTTCCGTTCCGGCATCGTGGCGATCGGGCCCGCCGCGATCGCTTTCGACAAGGAGGCTCCTTCCGCCCGTGGTTTGCTGAAGCCGGCACCACTTCCGGGCGAGGACCCGATCACTCGATGCAAAACCTGACGCGCCCCGAGACGCGAAGGCAGGACGCCGTTTCCTTCGGGCCCTTCCGCCTGGTCGCGGGCGAACGGCTCCTGACGAAGGACGGCGTCCCGGTCGAGCTGGGCGCGCGCACCCTCGACATGCTGATCGCCCTGGTGTCCCGCCCCAACGAGATCATCGGCAAGGGCGAGCTCCTGGCCCTGGTCTGGCCCGACGTGATGGTGGAGGAGGGCAGCCTGCGCTTCCACGTCGCCGGCCTGCGCAAAGCGCTGGGCGACGGAAAGGACGGCGCGCGCTACATCGCCACCCTGCCCGGCCGGGGCTACTGCTTCGTCGCGCCGGTCTCGCGGCCGGCGGCCAGGCCGGCTTCAGCCGCGGCGGTCGCCGTCCCCTTCCGTGGCGCCACCTTCCTCCCCACGCGGCTGGCGCGGATGGTCGGGCGGGACGAGGGCGTCGCCGCGCTCTCGGCCCAGCTTGCCGTGTCGCGCTTCGTCACGATCGTGGGCGCCGGCGGGGTCGGAAAGACCACGGTCGCCGTCGCGGTCGCGCATGCGCTGCTGGAGGATTTCGCCGGGGCCGTGCTCTTCGTCGATCTGGGGCTGCTCCGCGATCCGGGGATGGTGCCCGCGGCGCTCGCGTCGATGCTCGGGATTCCCGTCGAATCCGACGACCCGACGCCCAGCCTGATCGCCTATCTGCGCGACCGGCAGCTCCTGCTGGTCCTCGACAATTGCGAGCACCTCATCGAGGCCTCCGCGGGCTTGGCAGCGCGCATCTTCCTGGAGGCACCGGAGGTCCACATCCTGGCGACGAGCCGCGAGCCCCTCAGGGTGGAGGGCGAGCAGGTCCATCGGCTCGCGCCGCTCTCCGTGCCGCCGGAGGATGCTGCGCTCACGGCCTCGGACGCCTTGGGCTTCCCCGCGGTCCAGCTCTTCATGGAGCGCGCGGCGGCGAGCGGCGCGCCCCTGGACCTGCGCGACGCAGACGCCGCCGTCGTGGCGCATATCTGCCGGAAGCTCGATGGCCTGGCGCTGGCGATCGAGCTGGCGGCGGGGCGGGTCGAGGCCTATGGCCTGCAGCAGACCGCGGCGCTGCTCGACGAGCGGCTGGCCCTGCTGTGGATGGGCCAGCGCACCGCGCCGCCGCGCCAGAAGACGCTGCAGGCCACGATGGACTGGAGCCACGAGCTCCTGACCGGTCCGGAGCGGCAGGTGCTGCGCCGGCTCGCCGTCTTCGTGGGGCATTTCACGCTCGAGGCGGCGCTTGCCGTCGCGACCAGCGAGGCGATCGACCAGTTCCTCGTCCTCGGCGCCATCGACAGCCTCGTCGCGAAATCCATGGTCCCGGCGCGTCCCGTCGGCGCCGCGATGCGCTATCGGTTGCTGGACACGACGCGGGCCTATGTCCTCGACACCCGCGTCGACGAGGCCGAGTCCGCCGCCCTGTCCGCGCGCCATGCCGGCCACTTCCGGCGATGGCTGGAGGAGACCGGCGCCGAATGGCCGGCCCTCTCGGACAAGATGGGACGGGCCCTCGGCCTCGCCGATCTGAACAACGTGCGCGCCGCGCTGGAATGGTGCTTCGGCGCGCAGGGCGATGCCGGGATCGGCGTGGCGCTCGCCGCCGCCGCAGCGCCTGTCTTCCTGGCCACCTCCCTGATGGCGGAATGCCATCGCTGGTCGGAGCGAGCGATCGCCGCCCTCGACGAGGCCGCGCGCGGCGGGGCCGAGGAGATGCACCTGCAGGCGGCGCTCGGGCTGTCGTCGATGTTCACGCGCGGCAGCAGCGAGGCGGCGCGGGCCGCGATGAACCGGAGCCTCGCCATCGCCGAGGAGCGCGGCGACGCGCTCCAGCAGCTCCAGGTGCTGAGCATGCTGCACATGTTCCATCATCGCGTCGGCGATCCCAGGACCGCGCTGCACCATGCCAGGCGCAGCTCCGCCGTGGCCGCGGCCATGGCCGATCCGGCCGCGCTCGCCCTGGCCCATTCCCTGTTGGGGATCTCCCTCAACCTGACCGGCGACCTCCGCGCCGCGCGCGTGGAGCTGGAGGCGGCGCTGCGGCACGGGAGCTCCCGCCGGACCAGCACGACCTATCTCGGCTTCGACGGCCACGTCATGGCGGGCTTCGCGCTGGCGCAGACCCTGTGGTCACAGGGCCATCCGGCCCAGGCCGTGGAGCGGGTGCGCCGGAGCGTCGAGGAGGCCATGGGCACGGATCACCCGGTCACGATCTCCATCGCCCTGGTCTGGGCCATCTCCGTCTTCTTCGAGATCGGCGATCTCCGGAGCGCCGAGGAGCATATCGACCGCTTCACCTCCCGCGCCGAGACCTATTCGCTGGGGCCGTATCTGGCGGTCGGCCGCGGCTTCCGGGGCGAGCTGGCCCTCCGCCGCGGCGACCCGGAGGCGGGAGTCGCGAGCCTCCGGAGCGCGCTGACGGAGCTCGACGCGGCGCGCTACCACATGGTCACGACGGCATTCCGCATCTCGCTCGCGCGAGGGCTGGCGGCGCTCGGCCGCTTCGCGGAAGGGATCGCGCTGATCGACGGGACGATCCGGCTCGTCGAGGAGAACGGGGAGTTTTCCCACATGCCGGAGCTGCTGCGCATGAAGGGCCGCATCCTCCTCGCGATGCCGCGGCCCGGCGAGGAGGAGGCGGAAGCCTGCTTCCGGGCATCGCTCGAATGGAGCCGCCGCCAGGGCGCGCCGGCCTGGGAGCTGCGGACCGCCACCGATCTGGCCGAGCTGTGGGCCATCCAGGGCCGGCGCGAAGATGCCCGGGCCCTGCTGCAGCCGGTGCTTGAGCGCTTCGTCGAAGGCCTCGACACGGCGGACCTGAAGGAGGCCGTGCGCGTGCTGGGGAGCCTCGGCTCCGCCGCGGCGCGCCACGGCTCGCCGGTCAGATCACGTTGAGCACGACGTCGATATTGCCGCGCGTCGCCTTGGAATAGGGGCACGTCTGGTGCGCGGCCTCGGCCATGGCCTGGGCGACGTCGCGCTCGATCCCCGGCAGGCTGATGTTGAGGCGCGCCTGGAGGACATAGGCGTCGCCGGTCCTGCACAGGTCCACCTCGGTGTCGACGGCGAGCTCGGCCGGGAGCGAGACCTTCATCCTGCTCGCCGCGATCCGCATCGCGCCGATGAAGCAGGCCGACCAGCCGGCGGCGAAGAGCTGCTCCGGATTGGTGCCGGCGCCCGAGGTGCCCGGCGAGGACAGCCTGATGTCGAGACGGCCGTCGGAGCTGCGGGACGCGCCGTCCCGGCCGCCCGTGGTGTGGGTCATGGCCGTGTAGAGAACTTTGTCGATCGGGGTCACGAGCGGTTTCCTTGCCGGGTCGCGGGCTCCCGGACGGCGCGCGTATAGGCCTCGACCGAGCACGCCACGGCGATCGCGGCGCCTCCGGCCAGGCAGGCGAGCTTCACCAGAATGTTCATCGCGGCATCCTCGTCAGGGGAAAGCGCCTGGGCGCGCTTTCGAGCCGCTGATCTACGGAATCGGCAGGCCGATGGATTGGCCAGGCTGCCGCGCGTTTTCCTGTTCCTGCGGTATCAGCCTCGGGTGCCGTGCCCCCCTGCCCGGCCCCGCGAGGCTCCCGCTTAAACCGCCTTGCGGATCGCCTCTGCCACGCGCGGCGCGGTGAGCTACACTACATTTCGATTACGCATCGAAATGTAGTCTGGTCACAAGGAAAGCGGCTCACTTCAAGACCGCGGAATGGAGGACGTCGTCATGCATCGTCGCACCCTGCTGGCCGGCCCGGCAGCTCTCCTGGCGCGTCCGGCCCTCGCCCAGGCGCCGGCGCTCGGCGCGCCCAGGCCCGCCGATTTCCCGAACCGTCCCATCGAGCTGGTCGTGGCCTATCCCGCTGGCGGCGGCATGGATGTCACGGCGCGGATCGTCGCCCGCCATGCCGAGCGGCTGACCGGGCATCGCTTCATCGTCAACAACCGGACCGGCGGCGCGGGCATGGTCGCGCATGCCTACATGGCGCGGCAGGCGCCGAGCGACGGCTACACGGTGGGCGTCCTCTCCAGCGGGGTCTTCGTGGACGGCGTGTTGCGCGCCCAGGGTCTGTGGAGCGTCAACGACCTGGAGATCGCCGCCTTCCTCAACTACGACCCGACGGTCTGGATATCGGCGGCGCGCGGCCCGATGCAGGGGCTCGACCTGCCGGCCATCGTGTCCCGGGCGCGGGAGGCGCCGGAGACCGTCCGCATCTCGATGCTGCCGCAGAGCGCCTCGGAGTTCATCATCGAGCAGGTCGAGCGCGGCACCGGCGCGAAGTTCGTGAAGGTGCCCTTCCAGGGCGGCATCCCCGGGATGACGGCGATGCTCGGCGGCCATATCGACCTCGCGACCGTGTTCTTCTCCGAGTTCCGCTCGCAGCTCGAGGCCGGCGCGGTGCGTCCCGTCGGCGTCGCCGGACCGGCACGCCTGCCGGTTCTCCCCGATGTGCCCACCTTCGACGAGGCGCTGGGCACCAGCGGCGTCAGCTGGGCCGCCTGGCGCTTCGCAGCATTGCCGAAGAACGTGCCGGCCGATCGGCGCGACTATCTCGCGGCGGTCCTCGAGGCGGCGGTGGCGGATCCCGAGGCGCAACGCGAGTTCACCCAGGCCGGCGTGCTGCTCGACCCCTCGCTCGGCAATGGCGACGCCGTGCGCGCGGCGGCGAACCGGCTCTTCGCCTCGCAGCTGCGCTTCCTGCGCGAGAGCGGGCGCGTGCCGCAGTGAGGGACGATCGGCCCTATCCTCACCTCTTCGCGCCCTTCGAGCTCGCGGGCCGGCGGCTTCGGAACCGCGTGGCGCATCTGGCGATCCTGACGACGATGAGTGCCGGCGGGCAGGTCAGCGACCGGCACATCCAGTACTGCCTGAACCGCGCCCGCGGCGGCGCCGCGATGATCGTCGCCGAGCCCGTCAACATGGCCTCGCACCAGCATGTGCCGATCAAGGTGAATGCGCGCGACGACGGCGCGCTGGACAGCCTGAAGCGCTGGGCTGCGGCGGTGGAGGGCGAGGACTGCCGGCTGCTGGCGCAGGTGCAGGATTCCGGACGCGGCCGCCACGTGGCGGGGCGCAATTTCGACGCGGTGGGCGCCGCCGCGCTGCCGGACGACATCAGCTGGTCGATGCCGCATGCGCTCACGCCCTCCGAGATCCGCCGGATGATCGAGGGCTTCGCGGCGGGCTCGCTGCGGCTGCAGCGGTGCGGCTTCTCCGGCGTCGAGCTCTCTGCCGGCCATGGGCACATCTTCGCGCAGTTCATGTCGGCATGGTCGAACAACCGCGAGGACGAGTATGGCGGCGATTTCGAGGGCCGCATGCGCCTGGTCGTCGAGACCATCGCCGCCATCCGCGCGGCCTGCGGCTCCGGCTTCATCCTCGGCGTGAAGATGCCGGGCGACGACGGCCTCGCCGCCAGCATTCCGCCCAGCGTCGCGGCCGACATCACCGCGCGGCTGTCGCGCACCGGCATCGACTACCTGGCCTTCGCCCAGGGCACCCATGCACGCTCGCTCGATATGCATGTGCCGGACGCGCATTGGCCCGCCCTGCCCTTCCGCGAGCTGGTCCGCCGCCTGCGCCCGCATGCTGGCGGCGTGCCGGTCATGGCGCTCGGCCGCATCACCGATCCGGCCGAGGCCGAGGGGCTGCTCGCCCATGGCGAGGCGGAGATGGTGGGGCTGGGCCGCGCGCTCATCACCGATCCCGCCTGGCCGAACAAGGCGGCGGCGGGCCGGGCGCGCGACATCCGCTACTGCGTCTCCGCGAATTCCTGCTGGCACAATGTGACCGCGCTGCACCGGCTGGCCTGCGACAACAACCCGCGCGTCGCGGAGCCCGAGGAATCCCTTCCTCTGCCGCCGGCCGCGGCGCGCAAGCGAGTGGTCGTGGTGGGGGCCGGCGTCGCGGGGCTGGAGGCGGCCTGGGTGGCGGCCTCGCGCGGGCATGAGGTGATCCTGCTCGGCCGCTCGGCGGAGGTGGGCGGCAAGCTCCGGCTGCACGCGGCGCTGCCGGGCGGCGAGCCGCTCTCCAGCATCTACGACTTTCAGTTCGCCGAGGCGCAGAAGGCCGGCGTGCGGATGGAGCTCGGCGCTACCGCGAGCGCGGAGGACGTGCTGGCGCTCGGCCCCGACGCGGCCGTGCTGGCGACGGGCGCCTCGATGGTCTGGCCGCTCTGCCTGCCGGCGAGCCTGAAGGCCGAGGGCTATGTGCAGGACCTGCGGACGGCCCTGCTCGACGTGCTGGGCATCACCGCGCGGCAGCCGGGCACGGCTGTCATCTTCGACCAGGACCACACGGACGGCACCTATTGCGCTGCCATGGCGCTGCATCGGCGCTTCGAGCGCGTGGTGATCCTCACGCCGCGGGAGAGCATCGCGCAGGAGACCGCCATGGTCACGCGGCAGGGCATCTACCGGCGCGTGAACCTGCTGGGCATCGAGGTCGCAGTGCTGTCCGAGCCGAAATGGACGGAGGATTTCGAGCAGGACGGCCGGCTCACCTACGCCAATGTCTATACCGGCCAGGAGCGCCAGATCGAGGATGTGGTCTTCTTCGCCTATGCCACGCCGCGCGCGCCGGACGACGCACTGGTGGCGCCGCTGCGCGCGGCGGGCCTGCCGGTGCATGTCATCGGCGATGCGAAGGTCGCGCGCGCGCCGATGGCGGCGACCGCGGAGGGCTATGCGATCGGGCGGTCGCTGTAGCGGACCTCAGTCCCGCCCCAGGATCTCCCGGTTGTGCTGGCCCACCCGCGGCGCCGGCCGTCGCGGGAAGGGCCGCCGCCGGTTGAAGGAGAGCGGCAGGCTGACGATCTTCGGCCCGCCCTCCGGCAGCTCGCGCAGCAGGCCCACCGCCTCCATCTGCGCGCTCTCCGTCACCTCGCCGATGTCGTTCACGGGGCCGCTCGGCACGCCGACGGCATCCAGTGCTGCGAGCCAGTGGTCGCGCGGCTGCGTGACGAAGACCTCTGATATCAGCGGGATGAGCTCGGCCTTATGGTGCACCCGCGCGCCGCCCTTAGCGAAGCGCGGATCCTCGGCCCATTCCGGATGCCCCAGCACCTTCGCCGCCCGCGCGAAGAGCCGGTCGTTGCCGGCGGCGAGGCAGAGCGGCCGGTCCGCCGTCTCGAAGGTCTGGTAGGGCACGATCACCGCGGCGCCGGTGCCGTGGCGCTTCGGGATGTCGCCGGTGGACAGGTAGTTGTTGATCTGCCCCTCCACCCAGAAGGCCGCCGTCTCGAAGAGCGAGGAATCGACCAGACAGCCCTTCCCCGTCTTCTCGCGCCAGCGCAGCGCCGCCAGCGCGCCGATGGTGACGAAGAGGCCGGTCGCCTTGTCGTTGATCGAGGCGCCGCAGAAGGTGGGCGGGCCGTCGGGCTGGCCGGTCACGCTCATCATGCCGCCATAGGCCTGGAGCAGCGGGTCGAAGCCCGGCTTGAGGCGCATCGGCCCCTCGAAGCCGAAGGCCCAGATCGAGCAGTAGATGAGGCGCGGATGGCGCGCGAGCATGGCCTCGGGCCCGATGCCGATCTCGTCCACCACGCCCGGGCGCAGGTTCTGGATGAGGATGTCGGCCGTCTCGCAGATCCGGTGCAGCGCCTCGATGTCCTCCGGCTTCTTCAGATCCAGCGTGATGGAGCGCTTGCTGCGGTTCTGCCCGTGGAAATAGAGCGAGGTCATGCCGTCCGGCCCATAGGGCGGGCCCCAGAGGCGGGCGTCGTCGCCGCCGTCGGGTTTTTCCACCTTGATGACGTCGGCGCCCATGTCGGCCAGCACGGCGCCGGCCAGCGGGCCGGCGAGCGCCTGGCCCACCTCGATGACGGTGACGCCGTCCAGCGGCAGGTCCATGGAGTCTCCTGGGAGTGATACGGGCATGATCCGCTATTCGGGCCGCATTCCGGCGCGCCGCGCAACCTCCGCCCAGGCGACCACATCGGCGCGGATGCGCGTGGCGAATTCTTCGGGGCCGGCATAGGCCGGGACGGAGGCCTGGGTCGCCAGCTGCGCCCGAGCCTCGGGCTTCGCGAGAAAGGTGGCGAGCGCCTGCGTGGCGCGCAGCACGATCGGCGCGGGCGTGCCCGCCGGCGCCAGCACGCCGAACCACACGCCCGAATCCGCGACGTCGTGGCCGAGCTCCTTCAGCGTGGGCACGTCCGGCAGCTCCGGCGCGCGCTGCGGGCCGAAGACGACCAGCGGCCGCAGCTGGTTCTCCCGGTACGGGCCGATGGCGCCCACCAGCGTCTGCAGCATGAGCGGCACACGGCCGGCCACGACGTCCAGCAGCGCCGGCGCCGTGCCGCGATAGGGGACATGGGTGATGTCGATGCCCAGCGCCTGCCGCAGCGTCTCGCCGCCGAAATGCCCATTGCCGCCATTGCCCGTGCTGGCATAACCGAGCACCCCCGGCTGGGCCTTCGCCGCCGCCACCATCTCGTCGAGGTTGCGCCAGGGCTGCGAGGCGCCGCACCAGAGCACGTTGGGCGAGGTCGCGACCATGCCGATCGGCGCGAAGCTGCTCGCGGGGTCATAGGGCAGCCGGGCATAGACGCTGGCGTTCATCACCAGCGAGTTGGAGGAGAAGAGCAGCGTCTGCCCGTCCGGCGCCGCGCGGGCCACGGCCTCGGCGGCAAGGACGGAATTCGCGCCCGGCCGGTTCTCGAAGACCATGGTCTGGCCGAGCTGCTCCTGCAGGCCGTTCGCGGTGAGGCGGCCGACGAAATCGGTGGGGCCCCCGGGCGGGAAGCCCATGAGCACGCGCACGGGACGGTCGGGCCAGGCGGTCTGCGCCAGGGCGGGCGCAGCGAGCAACACCGGCAAGGCCAGCGCGCTGCGCCGACGGATCGGTTTCTGGGTCATTCCGGCGGTCTCCCCTGCCCGGCGTCATGCGCACCGGTTCCATGCCTGCGATGTTGCCAGCGGGGAAAGCCCCGCGACAAGGGCAGCGACGCCCCTATCGCAGGGCAGCGAACGGGGACTATACCGTCCCGGCGCAGGGGCGATGGGCGCGGTATCCCCCGCCAGAGCCGTGACGTCCCGCGGCGCAGCCGGGACAGCCCAGCTTCAATTCCCTCGCTCCGGGCGAGGCTTCGGAACAGGATTTACCATGAAGAACCCGGCAAAGGCCGCGGCGGCGCCCAAGGCGCCGGAGCCCGTGATGCTCGACCCGACGGAAGTCCAGGAGATCGCGAAGCGGCACCGCCTCTCGGTCGCCATCGTGACGGAGATCGTGCGGCGCGTCGGCACCGGCGAGCGGGCGGCGATCGAGCGCGAGATCAAGAAGGGCATGGCCCGGCGTTAGGCCGGCCTCACCCGATCCCGGCCGCGAGGCGCAGCACCACGACGAAGTGGCACGCCGCCGCGGCGAGCACGAAGCCGTGCCAGATCGCGTTCTGGTACGGCATCCGCTTCGAGACATGGGCGACGACGCCCAGGCTGTAGAGCAGCCCACCCGCGCCCAGCAAAGCGAGATCCAGCGCCGGCAGCGCCGCCACCAGCGGCACGATGGCGACGATCCCCGCCCAGCCCAGCAGCAGGTAGGCCGCGATGGCCGCACGCTCGAACCGCCCCGGCGCGAAGAGCTTGAGGCCGGCGCCGATCAGCGCGCCCACCCAGACGACCGACACAACGCTCCACCCCCAATCGCCGCCGATGCCCAGCAGCGAGACGGGCGAATAGGTCCCCGCGATCATCACGAAGATGGCCGCATGGTCGAGCCGGCGCAGGACGCGCTTGCCCCGCCCCTCGGCGGCCAGGTTGTAGGCCGCCGAGCAGCCCAGCATCGTGACCAGCCCGATCGCGTAGAGGCCGATCGCGACCGTCGCGAGCCCGTCCGCGGGCCAGGGCATCACGGCCACCAGCGCCACGCACGCGGCGATCGAGGCCGTCACGCCGAGGACGTGAATACAGGCATCGGCCAGCAGCGCGCCCGCGGAGGCGACGGGCCGCAAGGCGCGGGAGTTCGTCATGCCGGCATCATCGGCCCTGCCGCCGGCCGCGATCAAGCGCCGCACCGGGCTACACGCGCAGCAGGATCTCGTGGTCCAGCCCGCGGCAGTCCATCTCGAAGTCGATCTTCTGCACGGGCGGCCGGCAGGGGTACCAGATGATGCCGTTCTGCGCCGCGCCGCGGGCGGTGATCTCGTCCAGGAAGAAGGGATGCGGGTCATAGACCGTATAGACCTGCACGGCCGTGGTATCCGCCCAGCCGAAGCCGAAGGCCTTCAGCCGGCGTTCCTGCTCGCCCAGCGTCTGGCGGGCCTTGGCGCGAAGCCCCTCGGGCGAGGTGTCGCCATAGGCCACGATGGCTTCCGCGGGCGGCCCGCTGCCGCGCCGCTCCGCCCCGCCCGCGATCAGGAAGGTCGGGCCGACATTCGCGTCAGGCACGGTGTAGGTGAAGGCGTAGAAGCCGGACTCGCTGGGCGGCGAGAGCTCGGGACAGACGTTGCTGCGCGCGACGGGATTGTCGTCGCCCTCCATGACGCCCCATTCGCGCAGCACCTGCGCATAGCCCATGTTGAACTCGCGGAAGCCGTCCTCGGTGAAGGGCAGCGCGGAGCGCAGCTCGCAGGCCGCGAAGGCCGTCAGCGGCCGCCCGAGGGATTCGAGATGCGCCTTGATCCGCGAAAAGCCCTCCTTCATCGGCAGCAGCCGGCTGAACCGCGCGCGCTCGAGCCGGTAGCCCGGCAGCGCCGCGACGCCCGACGAGTACTGGAACACCGCGGGGATGTAGCGGTAGCCACCCGCCTCCATGGGCTTGGTGGTCGCTGCTGGGGAAGCCGACATCGTCGCATCGTCCTTCGGATGGGGAGCACCTGCTTCAGTTAAGCCGGGAGATGCGCCGGAAGGCCATGCCCCGCCGCCAGGCGGAAGGCGTGCCGTGCCCTGGTCGCAACAGATTCGGAACAAAACCCGGCCCGAAGTGATCTCCGGCTTGCACCGCCGACGAATCGAGTACCATCATTAAGAATATAATTTCTAATGAACGGCGTGCGTTACTCAACCGGGCCGGGGGGTCGAACTGCATGCGGACGTCTTGGGGGGTGTCTCTGCGCTGCGGCGCGGGGATCGCGGCAATGCTTCTGGCCTTGTCCTCCACCGGCGCGCTCGCGCAGGTGCCGCCGCCCGGCATCGTCCCACCCGGCGGCACGCCCATTCCGCAGCTCGCCCCGCCCAGCCTTCCCCGTGTCGGCCCCGGCCTGGCGCCGCCCGGCCCCGCCCGGCCGGCCGAGGGTGTCACCGGCCAGGTCGCCATCCGCGACGTCACCTTCCTCGGCTCCACCGCCTTCACGCCGGCCGAGCTCGCCGCCGCCGCCGGCCCGCTGACCGGCCCCACGGTCCCGATCGCGAAGATCGAGGACGCCCGCGCCGCCATCGTCACCCTCTACCGCGAGCGGGGCTTCGCCTTCGTCACCGCCGACGCCACGGTCGGCCCCGACGGCACGCTGCGCTTCCAGATCGCCGAGGGCTTCATCAGCGAGGTCCGGCTGGACGGCGATGTCGGGCCCGTCGGCACCCAGGTGCTGCGCTTCCTGAACCGGCTGGTGAACGTCCAGCCGCTCGACATCGCGACGCTGGAGCGGCAGCTGCTGCTGGCGCAGGACATCCCGGGCCTCACCGTCCGCACCGTGCTGCGGCCGGCCGGGACCGCGCCCGGCGCGCTCTCGCTGGTGGCGCAGCTCTCGCGCCGGGCGGTGACGGGCTATGTCACGGCGGACAACCGCGGCCCGCGCTTCTCCGGGCCCGAGCAGGGCCTCGCCGCGGTGCAGTTCAACTCCTTCACCTCGCTCGGCGAGCAGACGGAGCTGGCGCTCTTCTATGCCCGCGCCACGACGCAGATCTTCGGCCAGGCGAGCTGGCGGGGCTATATCGGCGGCTCCGGCCTGCAGGTGCGCCTCTATGCGGGCCATGGCACGACCAACCCCTCGGGCGTGCTGCGCAGCCTGGGCTACGAGGGCGATTCCACCGTGGCCGGCGCCGCGCTGACCTACCCGCTGATCCGCCGCCGCTCGCAGACGCTGAACCTGGTGGGCACCTTCGACACGATCGACAGCAACATCTGGGTGGACGGTACCAACGGCCAACGCGCCCGCCTCTCGCAGGACAGCCTGCGCATGCTGCGCGCGGGTGCCGACTGGACCACCTTCGATCTCTTCGCCGGCGAGGCGCGGCCGGCCACCAACTTCGTGAGCCTGCGCCTCTCGCAGGGCGTGGGCGGCTCGCTCGGCCGCAACCCCTCGCGCCTCGGCGCGACCGGCGATTTCTTCAAGATCAGCGGCGAGGCGACGCGGACCCAGGCCCTGTTCTCGCCCTGGTCGGGTGCCATGATCTCGCTCCAGGGCACGGTGGCCGGCCAGTGGAGCAACGACATCCTGCCGCTGGCGGAAAAATTCTACCTCGGCGGCAACCGGCTGGGCCGCGGCTTCTACGCCGGCGAGGTGACGGGCGACAACGCCATCGCCGTCTCGGGCGAGCTGCAGCTCTCGACCACGCATGAGCTCAACGCCTTCGGCGTCGGGCTGCGGCTGGCGCCGACCTACTACGTCTTCACCGATGCCGGCTGGACCTTCGAGAACCAGGCCTCGGACCCCGACCGCCGGCTCCACTCCTTCGGCTTCGGCCTGCGGATGCAGGTGAACGAGCGCTTCGAGGCGCAGTTCGAGGGCGTCAGGCGCTTCACCCGCCAGCCGGCAGGCCCGAGCGTTCCGGCGCAGCACGAGGACGCGTTCTTCTGGCGCGTGCTCGCGCGCTTCTGACGGAGGACAGGATCCCATGACGGCCACCTCCCCCAATTTCCGCACCGCCCTGCTGGCGGGCACCGCGCTCATCTTCCCTGTGCTGGCATCGGCCCAGCCCGCGCCCAATGCACGGCCGCAGGGCGGGCAGGTCGTCGCCGGCTCGGCCACGATCGGCGGTGACGCCGGCCGCACCGTCATCAACCAGTCCACCGACCGCGCCGCGATCAACTGGCAGAGCTTCGACATCGGCCGGAACCAGGCCGTGCAGTTCCAGCAGCCCTCGACCAGCTCGGTCACGCTGAACCGGGTGGTGACGCCGAATCCCTCCCAGATCGCCGGGCAGATCACGGCCAACGGGCAGGTGGCGATCGTCAACCAGTCGGGCGTGATCTTCCACCAGGGCTCGACGGTGAACGCGGCGGGCCTCGTGGTCTCCACGGCGAACATCACCAACGAGGCCTTCATGCGCGGCGGGCGCATGAACTTCGACCAGCCGGGCCGCCCCGACGCACGCATCGAGAACAACGGCACCATCACGGTGCGCGAGGCCGGCCTGGCCGCGCTGGTCGCGCCGCAGGTCGCGAATCGCGGCGTCATCCGCGCCCGCATGGGCCGCGTGGTGCTGGCCGGCGCCGAGACCTCGGTGGTGGACCTGCATGGCGACGGGCTGCTCTCGCTCGAGGTCACCTCGCCCGTCCGGCAGACGCCGGCGAACGGCCAGGCGCTGGTCACCAACACCGGCACGATCACCGCGACCGGCGGCACGGTGGTGCTGACCGCCCAGGCCGTGGACGGCATCGTGCAGGACCTGGTGCGCGCCGGCGGCCGCATCGCCGCGAACACCGATGCCGCGACCGGCCGCACCGGCCGCGTGGTGGTGGCCGGCAACGGCGGCGCCGTGCGCATCGAGGGGCAGGTGAGCGCCCAGGGCCGCGCCGCGGGCACGGCAGGCGGCGACATCCAGATCCTCGGCGACCGGACGCTGGTGGATGCCACAGCGCGGGTGAACGCCTCCGGCCGCACTGGCGGCGGCACGGTCGCCATCGGAGCGACGGCGCCGCGCAACACCACGCGCCTCGCGCGCCGCACCGGGGTGGCCCAGGGCGCCGTGGTACGCGCCGATGCCACGGAGCGCGGCAACGGCGGAACGATCGTCGTCAACTCGTCCGAATACACCGTCCACGCCGGCGCGCTCTCCGCGCGCGGCGCAGGCGAGGGCGGCAATGGCGGCTTCATCGAGGTCTCTGGCCAGCAGGGCCTCGCGATCATGGGCCGCGTCGACGTGAGCGCGGGACCGAACGGGAGGGGCGGAACCTTCCTCGTCGATCCCACCACGATCACCGTCGTCGCGGACGGCGATCCCAGCGTGAACACCTCGACCGCGGACTTCACGGGGGCCGTCCTCGGCTCCGCCAGCCCGCCGACGACCTCCGTCATCGCCGCCGGCATTGTCAACGATCCCGTCTTCAACAACGCGACGATCGAGCTTCAGGCGACGGAGACAATCACCGTCAACTCGGCGATCAACCGGACGAGCGTCGGCGGCCTGACGCTCACGGCGGGGACGGACATCTTCATCAACGCCCCGATCACCATCAGCAGCGGCGCGCTGACGATGACGGGGCGCGACATCGACATCTCCGGCTCGCTGCTGACCCAGAACGGCGGCATCTCGCTCTCGGCCACGGGCACCCTGAGCCTCAATTCCTCGGTCATCGCGCAGGGCGGCGACATCAGCCTCACCGCACCCTTCGCCTCCTCCATCCCCTCCATCGAGCTCGGCGCGCTCGTGCAGGTGTCCGACACCAACCGGATCACCGCGACCGGCTATGTCGGTACCACCAACACCGACGGCCGTTTCGTCGGCGGCACGCTGAACGTCGTCAACTCCGGCACCAACGTGGCGCTGCTGAACGACAATAGCGTGCTGACGCTGGAGAACCTGGAGGCGTCCGGCGGCGCCGAGTTCCGCAACATCCGCTCGCTGCGCGTCACCGGCACGGTCGGCGGCACGTCCAACTCCTACGCCCACATCGACGTCGAGGGCGGCGACCTCACCATCGCGGGCAGCGTGGGCGGCGGCGGCGGCTTCGGCGGCGTGGACGGCGTGCAGGCCCTGCTGCGGGCCACCGGGAACATCGTCGTCGAGGCGACGGGCGGCATCATCGCACCGGCCGTCCGCATGCAGGCGGGCTATGATTTCGGCACCGGCGCGCCGGATCCCACGGCGGCGGGCGGCATCCAGCTCGCCGGGACCGTCCGCGGCTACGGCGGCTTCGTCAACAACACGGCCAACAGCGTGGAGATGGCCGCGGGCACGAGCGGCATCGTGCAGACGGGCGGCACCCTGTTCACCGACAGCCTCACCATCAATTCGGCCGGGGATGCGCTGCTGAACATCCCGATCATTTCCGATGTCTCGAGCGGCGTCACGCAGGGCAACATCATCGGGGCCCTGGCTCCGTCGAGTGTCGCCGGACGCCTCGCGATCGTGACGAACTCGGATATCGACCTGCAGGGCACCACCACGGTCCAGGGCTCGACCTTCATCAGCGCGAGCGACATCAGCCAGGGCGAGAGCGGCGTGCTGATCACGCCTCTCTTCGAGGCGACCACCGACGTCCTCTCCGTCTCGCTGCTGGGCCAGAACCGGATCGACGAGCTCGGCGACGTCTTCGGAACGACGGGCGTCCTCATCAACAATGCGCAGTCTCTGCGGGTCAGCGGCACGGTGCGCGGCTCCAACGCCTCCACCACCCTGAACGTCACGGGCGACCTGGACGTGCTGGGGACCGGCTCGGTGCAGGGCGCCTACGGCGCCACGCTGCGCGCGACCGGCGACATCAACCTCGCCGCCGGCAGCACGGTGCAGAACTTCCAGAACGTCGACTTCAACGTACAGCCGACCGTGATCCAGGCCGGCTATGACTTCGACGCCGCCGCGCCCGACCCGGCCTCCGCCGCCACGCTCCGCCTCGGCGGCCTGGTCGGCAATGCCGACTACACCGGTCCCGTGACGCTGAACGCCGGCACCGGCGGCATCCTGCAGACGGGCGGGCGGATCCTCGGCAGCACGCTCTCCGTGCAGTCCGGTGGAAACGCGATGCTGAACGGAACGGGCCTGGGCGCGCCGAACAGCGTGGCGACGCTGCTCGGCGTCGACGTGGCAGGCACCTTTGCCCTGGACAACGGTACCTCCGACCTCGCCATCGGCGCCTTCGGCGCGGGCGGGGTATTCAACGCGCAGGTCTTCGCCGTCCGCACCGGCGGGGCGGTGACCGTCAATCCCGGCGCCGACATCGTCGCGACCGAGCGCGCGAGCTTCCGCGCCGACAGCTTCACGATCCTGCCGAGCATCTCGGTGCCGCCGCCCGGCAGCGTGACCGCGCCGCTGGTGGAGATCGCGCCCAACGCCAATGTCGGCATGGCGATCAACGTCACCGCTGCGCCGGAGCCTTTCGTGCTCTCGCCCGACACCCTGTCGCGCATCAGCACCGCCACGCTCCGCCTTGGCGCCATGACCTTCGACGGGCTCACGACCACGACCACGACCGCGAGCGGGATCAACTTCCCCGCCGACTACAGCTTCCCGGGCACGCTCGACCTGCGCGCCACCGGCAGCATCGTCCAGGGCGCAGGCACGACCTTGTCCGCGGGCCAGCTGACCGGCCAGGCAGGCAACCTGATCCAGCTCGATCAGGACAACAACCTGCCCGTCATCGGCGATCTCTCGGCGGGCACCCAGATCATCCTGAACACCACGGAATCGCAAACCCTGACCGGAAGGCTCCTTGCGCCGTCCGTCTCGCTCACCACCGGCGGCGACCTGATCGAGAGCGGCGCCGGATACATCTCCAGCCTCACGCTGACGCTCCAGACCGGCGGCGACGCCCTGCTGAACGGCCCGAATGCCGTCTTCGGCTTCGGCTCGTCCAGCGTCGCCGGCCGGCTGGAGTTCAGGAACACCTCGTCGAGCCTGGCGCTGGGGGTCGGGCGGACCTTCTTCACCTTCGACTATTACGACATCGAGCAGACCGGGGATCTCCGGATCGACGGCACCATCACCGGCACCGCCGGGCGCCTCTCGGCCACCGGTATGCTGCAGGTGAACGGCAACTCGGCCATCGCGCGGACCGGCGACCTGAACATCCAGAGCAACGTCTTCACGCTCAACGGGCTGCTGCAGGCCGCAGGGGCGATCCGCATCCAGGCCGGCACCTCCGCCTCGCTGGCGGGCACGGCGTCGGGGAGCCTGCTGAGCATCACCTCGCCCAGCATCACCTTCGGCGGGCTGAACGCCGGGAACACGCCGGTTGAGCTCTTCCTCGGGGCGGGCGGCACCACCACGGGCACGCTGGCCGCCGGCGCGCTCAGTGTTTTCGGCGGGGCCAGCGCCAACCTCTTCGGCACCATCGCCGGCATCGCGGGCGGGCCGGCCGCGGCGGCGGGGCGGCGCGGCACCTCGGGCGGCGTGCTGCTGAGCGAGCCGCTGCCCAGCCAGGCCCTCTATCTCTTCAACAACTGCCCGATCGGCGTCGCGGTCTGCACACCCGTCATCGTGCCCCCGCCCCCGCCGGTGCTTCCGCCTCCGCCCTCACCCCCGGAGAGTGGAGGGAGCACGCCGAACGCGGTGCCCTGGCAGCGCGATCCCTATCTCGCCACCGCGGTGAACCCGCCGACTCAGGTTGTCGTGCTGGAACCGGTGCCGCTGATGATCCAGCAGCTCCAGCCGCCCGTGCCCAACCTGAACCTCCGCCTCTACCGCGACCGCTCGGAAGAGGGCGAGCTCGCGCCTCCCAACATCCGCGGCGAGGATTTCTGAGCCCATGACGCGCGCCCCCTCGCTGAGCCCCGGCCTCCTCCTCCTGCTCGCCCTCGGCGCCTGCGCCGCGCCGCCGCCCTCGGCCTATGTGGCGGTGCCCTCCGGCGGCGGGGCCGGGATGCTGGCGCTCGGCGCCACCGCCTCCGGCGAGGAGTGCCGGCTCTCGCGCTCCGGCCAGGGCGGCGACGTCTGGTGCGGCGAATGGTCCTCGCCCAGCGCGCGCGTGCGCCCGGCCGTGGGCGCGACGCCGCTGGAGGCGGCCGAGCAGGCCCGCGCCGGCCTCGCCAGCCGGCTCGACTGCGCCGCGCCGCGGGCGACGACGGCGCTCGGCGGCCAGCCGGCCGCGATCATGGACTGCCGGCGCCGGGCCGGCGGCTGGCCGGCCTTCGCCATGGCCGCGCAATCGGGCGGCGGCATCTGGCTCGCCGAGGGCATCCTGCCCGCGCAGGCCTCGGCCGAGCGTGCGATCGGCGTGCTCTCCGGCCGGATCACGGCCGAAGCCGCGCCGCTGCCCTCCGCCGCCATCGACCAGATGGCCGCCCGCCTGGCGCGCGAGGCCTTCTCCACCGGCGACGTCGGCCGCTACGAGAGCCTGATGGCCGTGGGCCGCGACGCCAACCAGGCCGAGCGCTTCGTCGCCGCCGAGACCGCCTACCGCGCCGCCCTCGCCCTGCAGGAGCGGGCGCTCGGCGCCAATGCGCCGGACCGCTTCCTGCCCATGGTGCTGCTGGCGCTGCAGCTCTCCAACCAGGGCCGCTTCCCGGAGGCCGACGCCCTCTTCGCCCGCGCCGCCGCCCTCGCCCCGCGCGCCGCGGAGCCGCTGGCCGGCGCCTACCTCGCCCATTACCGCGGCCTGCACGAGGCCAATCGCGGCCGGAACGACCAGGCGCTGGCCCTGCTCGCCGAGGGCGCCGCCGCCTATGCCCGCTGGGTGCCACCCGAGCTGCGCGCCGGGATGGGCAGCCCGCAGCCCTCGGTCGATCCGCTGGCCAACCGGGCGCTGATCGGCCTCATCGAGACCCGCCGCAACACCGCCGCCGTGCTGCGCGCCGCCGGCCGCTATGCCGAGGCCGAGACGGCCGCCGCCGAGGCCGGGCGGCTGTCGCTCGTCGCCGCCGGCACCGCCAGCGGCACGGACGTCATCGCCGCCCGGATCGCCCGCACCGAGGGCGCCGTCGCCGCCGGCACCGGCCGCTCCGGCGCCGCGGCCGCCGATTTCGGGCGCTCCGCGACCCGCTTCGCGCGCGGCATCCCGCGCTCGCGCCCCCTCGCCGAGACGCTGCTGCTGCGCGCGGCGAACCTCTCGCCCTCCGGCGCGGTGGGGCCCTGCCGCGACGCCACCGCCGTGCTGCGCAACCTGCGCGAGGGCACGACGCCCGGCCGCATCGCGCCCTGCGTGGACGCCTTCATCGCGCTCGGCACGCCCGAGGGCGTGGCGGAGGCCTTCGAGGCCGCGCAGCTCGGCCAGGGCGGCGTGACCACGACGCAGATCGCCACCGCCGCCGCCCGCCTCGCCGCCGGCGCGCGCGATCCGGCCGTGGCCGAGGCGCTGCGCCGCCGCGACGAGGCCGACCGCACGCTGGCCACCCGCTATCGCGAGCGCGACGCGGCCGCCGCGGATGGACGCGACGTGAGCGCCCTCACCGCCCAGATCAACGAGGCCGAGAGCGCCGCCGCCGAGGCCGACGCCGCCGCGCAGTCGGCTGCCCCCGGCTATGCCCAGCTCGTGCAGTCCGTCTCCTCGGCGGCCGACGTGCTGGCCGCGCTGGCGCCGGGCGAGGCGCTGGTCGCCACCACCCTGCCGCCCGACCGCCGCGGCTGGACCTTCGTGCTGCTCGACGGAAGCGTGAGCGTGGGGCGCGTCGGCGCCGACACGTCGGAGGTCGCGGCGCTTGTCGCGCGGATTCGGGCGAGCACGGAATCCGGCACCTCGCGCCGGCCCTTCGAGGCAGGCGCCGCCTATGCCCTGCACCAGGCGCTGTTCGGCGCCGTCGCCGAGCCGCTGGGCCGGGCGAAATCCATGGTCGCGCTGGCGGAAGGGCCGATGCTCTCGCTGCCCTACGGCCTGCTCGTGACATCGGCGCCGCCGGCCCCCCAAGGGCACGAGAACGTCGCCTTCCTGGTGCAGAAGATGCCGGTGACGCATGTGCCGGCGGCCTCGAGCCTCGTGACGCTGCGCCGGGCCGGCAATTCCGTCGCGACCCGGCCCTGGTTCGGCTTCGGCGATCCACGGCCTGTGCCGGTCGCCTTCGCCGCCCGCTCCTTCCCGGCCGCGCCGAGCTGCGGCCAGGGGCTGGCCAGCCTCACGCGCCTGCCGGCAGCGGCGATCGAGCTCCAGGCCGCGCAGACGGTGATGGGCGCCACCCCCGCCGAGCGCCGCACCGGCGACGCCTTCACCGTCTCCTCGGTCCGGGCGGCCAACCTGCGCGACTACCGGATCCTGCATTTCGCGACCCATGGCGTGCTGCCCGCCGAGCTCACCTGCCTGACGGAGCCGGCCATCATCGCCTCGCCCGGCAGCGGCCCGACAGCGACGCAGGCCCTGCTGACGGCCGGCACCATCCTGGACCTCAACCTCGACGCCGACCTCGTCGTGCTCTCGGCCTGCAACTCGGGCGGCGGCGCGGCGGCGGGCGAGAGCCTCTCGACCCTCGCACGGGCCTTCTTCTTCAGCGGGGCGCGCGGACTGCTGGTGACCCACTGGTACGTGAACGACGTGGCCGCTGCGCGGGTGGCCTTCTTCACGCTCCAGAACATCAGGAACGGCGATGCGCCGGCCGAGGCGCTGCGCAAGGCGCAGCTCGGGCTGATGCGGTCGGCGGGCCTCGGGCACCCGGCGCTCTGGGCGCCCTTCGCAATGATCGGGCCGGGCCCGGCGACCGTGACGCGGACGGCGCGCGCCGGATAGGCTGCGGCGCATGCCGCTGCAGCTCGAACACCGCCCCGCGCCGCCCTGGATCGCCGAAGCGGCGCCGGTTTTCCGATCCTCCATCGAGAGCACGGGCCTCATGGTCGGCATGCCCTGCTACGGCGGCATGGTGACGGCGGCCGCGATGCGCGGGCTGCTGGACACGCAGCGGGCCTGCCTCGCGCTGGGCCTCCCCTTCGCGGTGGCGACCCTGACCAACGAGAGCCTCATCACGCGCGGGCGGAATGCGCTGGCGGCCATCTTCCTGCGGTCCTCCGCCTCGCACCTGCTCTTCCTGGACAGCGACATCGGCTTCGGGGCGGATGCGGCGCTGCGGCTGCTGGGGCACGGGCGGCCACTGATCGGCGGGCTCTACCGCAGCAAGCGGCTCGGCGCCGCGGACTGGGTCGCGACCTTCCCGGGCGGAAAGGGCGCAACCGTGCGCCGCGACGCTGCGACCGGTGCCGTGGAGGCAGAGGCGATCGGCACCGGCTTTCTCCTCCTCCACCGGAGCGTGCTGGAGCGGCTGGCCCAGGCCTATCCGGAGACCCTGCATCAGACCGACGAAGGGCAGGCCCACGCCTTCTTCGAGGCCGGGATCGACCCGAAACCCGCGCCCGGCGAGGGCCGCTACCTCAGCGAGGACTATCTGTTCTGTGCCCGCTGGCGCGCCCTCGGCGGCGAGGTCTGGTGCGACCCGGCCATCCGGCTGGAGCATCACGGGCAGGTCGCGCTGGCTGGCGATCCGATGGCGCTCTTTTCACCTGCGGAGTGATGGATTTCCCGCGGAAGCGTCCCCAAATCGTTATGCTGCACTGCACAACGATCGCGTTTCCCAAGCGTTATGACCGGGCCGGCGCCTGCTGAACTCCGGCTCTCAAGGAATTCTCATGCGGCCTCTGTCCGATACCATCGCCCGACTGGCCGCCTTCCGTCATGCAAGAGACACCGCCCAGGCGCCGCCCGGCGACCTCACGGAGCTGACGGGCTTCGGCTCCAACCCCGGCGCGCTGCGCGCCTGGACCCATATCCCGGCCGTCCTGCCGCCCCGTGCGCCGCTCGTGGTCGTGCTGCACGGCTGCACGCAGACGGCGGCGGGCTACGACAACCACTCCGGCTGGTCGCACCTGGCCGAGGCGCAGGGCTTCGCGCTGCTCTTCCCCGAGCAGCAGCGGGCCAGCAACGGGCACCTCTGCTTCAACTGGTTCCAGCCGGAAGACACCCGACGCGACCAGGGCGAGGCCGCCTCCATCCGCCAGATGATCGAGCGGCTGGTGCTGGACCACGGGCTCGACCGCCGCCGGATCTTCGTCACCGGGCTTTCGGCGGGCGGCGCCATGGCCTCGACGATGCTCGCGGCTTATCCGGAGGTCTTCGCCGGCGGTGCGATCATCGCCGGCCTGCCCTACGGCGTAGCGGGCACCGTGCCCCAGGCCTTCGACCGCATGCGCGGCCACGGCCTGCCAGACCCGGCGCAGCTGGAGGCGCTGGTCCGCGGCGCCTCGGACCATGCGGGACCCTGGCCGACGATCTCGATCTGGCAGGGCAGCGCGGACCGGACGGTCTCCCCGTCCAACGCGGACGCGATCCTGGAGCAATGGCGCGGGTTGCATGGCGTCGGCGCACGGCCGGCGCGCAGCGAGACGGTGGACGGCTTTCCCCACGAGGTCTGGTGCGACCGCAAGGGCCGGGCGGTGATCGAGCGCACCGACATCCCCGGCATGGGCCACGGCACGCCGCTCGACGGCGCGGAGCCGGGCGAGACGGCCGGAGCCTATATGCTGGATGTGGGCATCTCCTCCACGCGGCACATCGCGCGATTCTGGGGGCTGGCGCCGGCCGGCGCATTCCGCGACCGGTCTAAGCCCGCAGCGGCTGCGGAGCCCACTGGCGGAATCCTGCACACGATCGAAGCCGCGCTGCGTCAGGCGGGCCTGATGCGGTAGGATTCACCCCCGCCGCACCTGGCTCCCCGCCACCGCCGCCAGGTTCGCGATGCCGCGTGCAGTCACGCTTGGCACCAGCACGTGGATGGGCTTCTTCATCCCCAGCAGCATGGGCCCCACCTGCAGCCCATCCGAGACCGCCTTCACCAGGTTGAAGGCGATGTTCGCCGAATCGATGTTTGGGAAGACCAGCAGGTTCGCCATCCCCTCCAGCTTCGGGTCCGGCACCGCCTTGGCGCGGATGGCCTCGACGATCGCGGCGTCGCCATGCATCTCGCCATCGACCTCGAGGTCCGGCGCCGCGGCGCGGATCAGCTTCAGCGCCTCGCGCATCTTCCGCGCGCTGGGCGCGCCCGAGGCGCCGAAGGAGGAATGGCTCAGCAGCGCCACCTTGGGCACGATGCCAAAGCGGCGCACCTCCTCGGCGGCCAGCAGCGTCATCTCCGCGAGCTGCGCGGCCGTCGGGTCCAGCAGCAGGTGCGTGTCGGCGAAGAAGAGCGTGGCGCCCTGGGTGATGACGGCCGAGAGCGCATAGGCGCGGCCCACATCGGCGCGCTTGCCGATGCAGTCCAGCGCGTGCTGCCACTCGCGCATCCAGTCGCCCAGCCCGCCGATGATGGCGGCATCCGCCTGGCCGGATTCCAGCAGCATCGCCGCCGCGACGCTCGGGCGGCTGCGGGCCCGGCGCTCGGCGGCCGTGGGGTTCACCCCGTGCCGGCCGACCTTGCATTTGTAGGCCTCGACCAGCGGCGCAAAGAGCTCCGGCTGCTCGTCGGGGTGGAGCACCGTGACCGAGCCCCCGATCGCCATGCGCAGGCCGAGCGCGCGCACCTTGGCCGCCACCACCTCGGTGCGGCCGATGAGGATGGGCAGCGCGGTGCCCTCGTCCAGCACGGTCTGCACGGCGCGGAGCGTGCGCTCGTCCTCGCCCTCGGCGAAGATGACGCGGGCCTGGACGGTCTTCGCGAGCTCCTGGATCGGGCGCATCAGGTTGCCCGAGCGGAAGACGAAGCGGGAGAGGTCGGCGCGATAGGCGTCGAAATCGGCGATGGGGCGGCGCGAGACGCCGCTGTCCATCGCGGCCTTCGCCACGGCCGGCGCGATCTCCAGGATGAGCCGCGGATCGAAGGGCTTCGGGATGATGTATTCCGGGCCGAAGACCGGGGCCGTGCCGCCATAGGCCGCGGCGACGACCTCGCTGGCCTCGACGCGCGCCAGGGCCGCGATGGCCTCGACGGCAGCCACCTTCATGGCCTCGTTGATCGTGGTGGCGCCGGCATCCAGCGCGCCTCGGAAGATGAAGGGGAAGCAGATGACGTTGTTGACCTGATTCGGGTAGTCCGTGCGCCCCGTGGCCACGATCGCGTCCGGCCGTGCCGCGCGGACCGCCTCGGGCAAGATCTCCGGGTCGGGATTGGCCAGCGCCAGTACCAGCGGCTTGGGGGCGAGCTTGGACAGCCATTCCCCCTTCAGCACCCTCGGCGCGGAAAGTCCGAGAAAAATGTCGGCGCCGTCCAGCACTTCGGGCAGGGTGCGGGCATTGGTCGCCTGGGCGTAGCGCGCGCGGTAGGGGTCAAGGCCTGGGCGGCCGACATAGACCACGCCCTCGACGTCGCAGACCGTCACGTTTTCGCGCTTCAGCCCCATTTCCACGAGCAGGTCGAGGCAGGCCAGCGCCGCCGCGCCGCCGCCGGTGTTGACCAGCTTCACGTCCTCCAGCCGCTTGCCCTGCACGAGCAGCCCGTTGCGGACGGCGGCGGCGACGATGATGGCGGTGCCGTGCTGGTCGTCGTGGAAGACGGGGATGTTCATGCGCTCGCGCAGGCGGCGCTCGATTTCGAAGCACTCGGGGGCCTTGATGTCCTCGAGGTTGATGGCGCCGAAGCTCGGCTCCAGGGCCGCCACGACCTCGACGAAGTGGTCGCTCTCCTTCGCCTCGACCTCGATGTCGATGGAATCGATGCCGGCGAAGCGCTTGAAAAGGACCGCTTTGCCCTCCATCACCGGCTTGGAGGCGAGCGGCCCGATATTGCCGAGGCCCAGCACCGCCGTGCCATTGGTGATGACGGCGACCATGTTGCCGCGGGTCGTGTAGTCCCAGGCCTTGTCCGGGTCGGCCGCGATCTCCTCGCAGGCGGCGGCGACGCCGGGGGAATAGGCCAGCGCCAGATCGCGCTGGGAGGCCATGCGCTTGGTGGGCTCGATGGTGAGCTTCCCCGGCCGCGGCAGGCGGTGATAGTCGAGCGCGGCGCGGCGGAAATCGTCATCCATAGTCAAATGCCCTCCAGGATCCCGAAAATGCGCGCTGGGCGGCGGGGTGGCAACCTGGGGGCCGGCAGGATGCGGCCGCTTCAGACCATCACGGAGACCATCGGGCGCTCATGCGGCTCGCTGGGGATGGGCAGGATCATGCCGTCGTTCAGGGCGTTCCAGACGGCGGTCTGCAAGGCTTCGGCGCCGTTCCGCAGCGCCTCCGCCTCGTCCGCGCCCCAGGCGCGCACGCCAGGGAAGTCCGGGAAGGTGATGGTGACGCCGTCGACGCTGTCGGACAGCTCGGCCGGATAGCTCAGGGATTCGTTCATTCCGCCCTTTCCAACGCTCGGGCCGCGTAGCGGTTCTCCGGCGGCGCGAGCCCCAGGTTCTCCCGCAGCGTCGAACCAGCATATTCGGTGCGGAACATCCCCCGCGCCCGCAGCTCCGGAAGGACCAGCTCCACGGTCTGGTCGAGCCCGAGCGGCAGGACCGGCGGGCAGAGGTTGAAGCCGTCGGCCGCGCCCGCCTCCACCCATGCCTGCATGTCGTCCGCGATGTCCTTCGGCGTGCCGATCAGGCAGCGCCCGCCGAAGCCCGGCGTGATGGTGGCGTAGAGCTGGCGGATCGTGAGGTTGTCGCGCCGCGCGAGCGCGAGGAGCTTCTGGGCCATGCTCTTGATGCGCGGATCCGGCGGCTCGGGCACCGGCCCGTCGAGGTCGTTCCCGCTGAGGTCGCCGAACTGCTGGTAGAGATAGGAAAGGCCGAGCTCCGGCGCGACCAGGTCGTTCAGCTGGTCGTACTGCGCCTGCGCCTCGGCCCGCGTCCGGCCGATGAAGAGCGTGACGCCCGGCATGATCTTCAGGCTGTCGGCCTCGCGCCCATATTTCGGCAGGCGGCCCTTGAGGTCGTCGTAATAGGTCTTCGCCGCGGCCATCTCGAAATGGGAGGAATAGACCACGTCCGCGCTCCGCGCGGCGATCTCCATGCCCTGCTGCGCGGCGCCCGCCTGCACCAGCACGGGCCGGCCCTGCGGCGTGCGCTGGATGGTCAGCGGGCCCTCGACCTGGAAGTGCTTTCCCTTGTGGTGGAGCGTGTGCATCTTCGACTGATCGAGCAGGATGCCGCTCGCCTTGTCGAAGACGCCGGCGCCCTCCTCCCAGCTGTCCCAGAGCCCCTTCACCACCTCCACGAACTCGGCCGCGCGCTCGTAGCGCAGGTCGTAGTCCATGTGCTTCTCGCGGCTGAAGTTGCGGGCCTCGATCTCGGACCAGGAGGTGACGATGTTCCATCCCGCGCGGCCGCCGCTGAGATGGTCCAGCGAGGCCCATTTGCGCGCGATGTGATAGGGCTCGTTGTAGGTGGTCGAGGCCGTCGCGACGAGGCCGATATGCGACGTCACCGAGGAGAGCGCGGAGAGCAGCGTCAGCGGCTCCAGCTCGAAGGTCTGATGCGAGCGGCGGAGAGCGCCGGGCGGCGTGTCTGGGGTGCGCAGGCCGATGCCGTCGGCCAGGAAGACCATGTCGATCTTCGCCTTCTCGGCGGTCTGGGCGATGTACTTGTAGTGGCTGAACTTGGAGGCCGCGTCGGGATCGGCGGAGGGATGCCGCCAGGCCGCGGCGTGGTAGCCGAGGTAGCGCATGGAAAGGCCGAGGCTGATCGGCTTGGTCATCGTTCAGGTCTCATCGCTTCGCTGGAAGAGGCGCCGCCGGGCCGGCGGCGCCGTGTCGGTGTCAGTACTCGTAGCCGGCGCGCTGCATGTACTGCCGGGAGATATCGAGGTCGTAGGCGATCGGCTTCAGGATGTCGTGATCGTATTCCGGCGCCGAGAAGGGCATCGGGACGGTGCCTTCCTTGCCGTAGCCGCCGGCGATCTCCTTGACGATCTGCTCGCGCGGCATGGCGTGGCTGATGGCCTTGCGGATGTACGCGGCGGCCTCCGCCGCCTTGGAGGGATCGCGCCGGCCCAGCGGCGTGTCCACACCCGTGCCGAAGACAGGGTGCCGCAGGTTGTAGCAGATGTGCTGCCACTTGAAGCTGTCGAAGGTCTGCACCTTGCCCCAGGACGGGTCGATCGTGCTGACCACCGGCCCGATGTCGTACATCGGGTCGTGCGCGTCGATCTCGCCGGCGCGCAGCGCGGAGAGCACGGAATCCGTGCCCTGGATGTTGACCACGTAGAAGGTCTTCACATTGCCGGTGTGCGGCTTCCAGTATTCCTCGTTGCGCACGTATTTGTACGCCCGGCGCTGCGGGTCGTAGCCCTGCGCGATCCAGGGGCCCGTGCCGATGCCGCCCATCGCGGTGTAGCTGCGGCCGGCCGAGGTGCGGACGGTGTAGCGGCCGAGCCAGTTGCCCGCGGTGTGGCCGCGCAGGCCCTCCGGGCGGATGCTCTCATAGGCATGCTTGGGGATGATCGCCTGCGCGCCCAGCAGCCAGTCGAAGAAGAGCATGTTGTAGGCCGGCAGGTCGACGGTGATCTCGTGCTTGCCGGTGATCCGGTAGGCGTTCGGCCCGCCCAGCAGCTGCTCGGTCGCGGCCTGGATCGGGGAGCCATAGGCCTTGTTGAGAAAGACGTCCCAGGTGAACTTCACATCCTCGGCGGTGAACTCCTCGCCGGAGTGCCACTTCACGCCCTGGCGGAGCGAGATGACCCAGTGCTTGCCGTCCTCCGACATGGTGTGGCCGGTGGCCAGCGCTGGGACGAGCCGCTTCGTCTCCCAGCTGTCGTACTCGTAGAGCCGGTTGTAGACGGGGCCGAAGATGTTCGATTCATTGTAGCCGATCGTGTACATCGGAATCAGCGAACTCGGCGGCGCCCAGGAGGCGAAGGCCGCCGTGGCGTTGTTGCCCCCGCCCTCGATCGTCCACTTCTCCGGGTTCGGATAGAAGACCGGGTTGAAGGTCGTGGTATCGAAGCCGCGCAGCTTCGGATTCACGGCGATGACGTCCTCGGGGTAGAAGAGGATCGTCATCGGCTCGATATCGTACCACCGCTGCTCGAAGGCGCGGTAGGCACCCATGCGCTGCGCGGGATCGATGGTGGAGGCCATGCTGTCCATCGCCGCGTCGAGCTGCGGGTCGTTCACGTAGTAGAAGTTCTGGCCGCTCGGCGGCATCAGCCGGCTGTGGAACAGCGTGTTCGGCGTGGGCGTGATCGCATTGTAGTAGTAGCGCTCCAGATAGGCGTCCCAGCCCCCTTCGGGATGCGGCTTGCCGTCGCCGCGCGAGCGCCGCGGGCCGATCACGGTGAAGGGCACGAAGCTGGAGACCACGTCGATGCCGATGCGCGACATCTGCTGCGCCGCCAGCGTGCCCCAGATCATGCGGGCCGGCTGGTTGTTCGGGATCATCAGATAGAGCTTGAAGAAGGGCGTCGCCGCTGACGCGGGGCCGACGGCCGCCGTGACGGCGGAGGCCGCGGCGGCCTGCATCAGGGCCCGGCGTTTGCTGCTCAAGGACATGTTTCGTCTCCCATCATGCGGGGTTGTGGCAGGCCATCCGATGCTCGCCATCGCCGGAGGGCGCGAGCATCGGTTCGATCTCGGAGCAGACCGGCAGCGCGGCGGCGCAGCGCGGGTGGAAGGGGCAGCCGGAGGGCCGGCGCAGCGCGCTCGGCACCTCGCCCTGCAGCACGATGCGGGTGTTCTCCGCGCCGGGGCTCGGGACCGGGATCGCCGATATCAGCGCGCGCGTGTAGTGGTGCCGCGGGCGGGTGAAGAGCGCGTCCACCTCGCCGATCTCGACGAGCTTGCCGAGATACATCACCGCAACATGCGTGCTGATGAAGCGCACCGAGCCGAGGTCGTGCGAGATGTAGAGATAGGCGAGCCCCAGCCGGTCCTGCAGCTCGACCAGCAGGTTCAGGATCTGCGCGCGGACCGAGACGTCGAGCGAGGAGACCGGCTCGTCCAGGATCAGCAGCTGCGGCTCGATCGCCAGCGCGCGCGCGATGCCGACGCGCTGGCGCTGGCCGCCGGAGAATTCGTGCGGGTAGCGCCAGGCGTGGTGCGGCTCCAGCCCGACCATGTTCAGCAGTTCCGCGATGCGTGCGTCCCAGCTCTCCGGGGCCTCCGGGCGGTGCACGCGCAGCGGCTCCTTCAGCGTCTCGCCGATGGTCCAGCGCGGGTTCAGCGAAAGCCATGGATCCTGGAAGACGTATTGCAGCGAGCGCCGCACCTGCAGGACCTTCTGCCGGTCGCCCTCCTTGAAGAGCGGCACGATGTCGCGACCCTGGAAGCGCACGATGCCCTCGCTGGGCTCGACCAGGTTGAGGATCGCGCGCGCCGTGGTCGTCTTGCCGCAGCCGGATTCGCCGACGAGGCCGAGCGTCTCGCCCGTCTCGACGCGGAAGGACACGTTGTCGACGGCGCGGATCTCGTCGGTCTGCCGCGCGCGGAACAGCCCGCGCCGTGTGACGGGATAGCGCTTGGAAAGGCTGTCGACTTCCAGCAGCGCGGTCATACCGCAATCCCCTGGCTGCCGCGGCGGATGCAGCTCACCGTATGGCCCGGCGCCACTTCCGTCTCGATGGGCAGGAGGCGCTGGCAATCGGCGATCGCCTCGGGACAGCGGTCGTGGAAGCGGCAGCCGGAGGGCGGGTTCAGCAGGTTCGGCGGACGGCCCGCGATGGTCGGCAGTTTTTTCCCCGCGCCGCGCTCATAGGCCTGGTCGACGCGCGGCATGCTCTCCAGCAGGGCGCGCGTGTAGGGGTGCTGCGGCGCGTTGAAGATGGTCGCGGCATCACCCGTCTCGCAGACGCGGCCGGCATACATGACGGTGATGCGGGTCGCCATGCGGGCGACCACGCCCATGTCGTGCGTCACCAGCACCATGGACATGCGGAAGCGCTTCTGGAGGTCGGCCAGCAATTCCAGGATCTGCGCCTGGATGGTGACGTCGAGCGCGGTGGTCGGCTCGTCGGCCAGCACCAGCGCCGGGTTGCAGAGCAGTGCGCGCGCGATGCCGACGCGCTGCTTCATGCCGCCGCTGAGTTCGTGCGGATATTGCCGCAGCCGCGTGACCGGATCGGTGATGCCGACGAGGTTGAGCAGCTCCGCCACCCGCTCCTCGGCCTGCCTGCGGGGTACCTTCTCGTGCCAGGTGATGATCTCGGACAGCTGCTTGCCGATGGAATAGATCGGGTTCAGCGAGGTCGCGGGATTCTGGAAGATCATCGCGATGCGCCGGCCGCGGATCGCCGCCATCTGCTTCGGCGATTTCGTCAGCAGGTCCTCGCCCTCGAAGAGGATGCGCCCGCCCACCGTCCTCGCCGGCGGCGGCACCAGCCGCAGCAAGGCGAGACTCGAGACCGTCTTGCCGCTGCCGGATTCGCCGACGATGCCGAGTGTCTCCGCGGCGTTGATCCGGAAGTCCACGCCGTCCACCGCCCGCACCACGCCTTCGCGCGTGAAGAAGTGGACCTTGAGGTCCTGTACCTCGACGAGCGGCCTCGCATCGGCCACTGGCGCGGGGCTACCGGCGGAGGCGAGGGTTGAAAGCATCGGTCAGTCCGTCCGCGAGAAGGTTGAAGCCCAGCACCGTCACGAAGATCGCGCCGCCCGGGGCGAGCACGGCCCAGGGTGCCACCTTCAGCGCCTCGTAGTTGAAGTAGAGGGATTGGCCCCAGGAGACGGCGCGCGGGTCGCCGAACCCCAGGAAGCTCACCATGGTCTCGGCCAGGATCGCGCCGCCGATGCCGAGCGCCACCAGCACGATCAGCGAGGGCAGCGCGTTGGGCAGGATGTGCCGCAGCAGGATGGAACGCTTGGTCGAGCCGATGACCACCGCCGCCTCGACGAATTCCGCGTGCTTGAGGCGCAGGAACTCGGCCCGCGCCATGCGCGCGATCGGCGGCCATTCGAAGCAGCCGAGCAGCACGATGATGGTCATGAGGTTGAGGTGCGGCACGCTCTCCAGCCAGGTGCCGACCACGACGATGCCGAAGAGCCGCACCACGGCCAGGATCACGATGAAGACCGGGATGACCATGAAGAACTCGGCGAAGCGCATCAGGAACTCGTCGATCAGGCCGCCGGCATAGCCGGAGATTCCGCCGATGATCACACCGATGATGGAGGCGATGAACATCGCGCCGAGCCCGACGGCCAGGGCGGTGGGGGCGCCGTAGAGCATGCGGCTCAGCACGTCGTAGCCGTTGCGGTCGGTACCCAGCCAATGCGCCCAGCTGGGCGCGGCCCGGGAGGCGCCGCGAAGCATGGCCTCCTGGTCGGTCGGCGCGTAGGGCGCGACGAAGGGGCAGAGGATCGCGACGATCACGACCAGCGCCACCAGCGCCAGACCCAGCATGCCGCCGCGGTTGCGGCGGAAGCGGTACCAGCCCTGCCGCCAGATGCCCGGCGGGCGCAACGGCACCGCAAGGCTGGCTTCCGGCACCGCAGAGGGGATGGGATCGGGAGCGACCTGCGTGTCCATCTCAGGCGAGCCGGATGCGCGGGTCGATGAGGACATAGGCGATGTCGGTCAGCAACGTCGCGCCCACCAGCATGAAGGTGATGACCATCGTCGCCCCCATGATCAGCGGATAGTCGAGCTGCTGGATCGCCATGATGTAGAGCGCGCCCAGCCCCGGCCAGGTGAAGACCGTCTCCGTCACCGGCGCCGTGCCCAGCATCAGCCCGAAGAGAATGCCGAGATAGGTCAGCACGGGGATGAAGGCGTTGCGCAGCGCATGCCCGAAGACCACGCGCCGCTCCGGCAGGCCTGAGGCGCGGGCGGCGGTGATGAAGTCCTGCCGCAGCACCTCCACCAGCGAGGAGCGCATGAGCAGGGTCAGCGTCGCGGTGTTGAAGAAGACGAGCATGCTCACGGGCAGCACCATGTGCCAGAGCCCATCGATCACATAGCTGTCCATCAGCAGGTTTCGCGTGGAGAAGGCGCCGTAGGAGGGCAGGATGCCGAGCCAGTAGGAGAAGACCAGGATCAGCAGGATGCCCACGAAGAAGCCCGGCAGCGAATGCCCCAGCATGGCGCCGGCGATCACGCCGAAATCGAGCCGGCTGTACTGCCGCGTCGCCGCCACCACGGAGATGAGCACCGAGATCAGCAGCGCGATGAGGATGGCGGGGACCTGGATCTTGAGCGTCTCCTGCCCATAGGCGGTCAGCATCTCCGAGACGGGCTGGTTGTAGATGATGCTCGTGCCGAAATCGAGGTTCACGATGTTCCAGAGCCAGGTGAAGTAGCGGTCGGTGACGCTGCCATCGAGGCCGTAGTACTTGCTGACGGATTCGATGATGTCGTCGGTGATGCCGGGCCGCTCGGCCAGCAGGATCTCGATCGGATTGCCGATCGCGTTGATCATCGCGAAGAGGATCACGCTGACGCCAAGGATCAGGCAGGCGGAGAAGATCAGCCTTCGAGCGATGTAGCGTGCTGTCCCCATGAAGTCTCCTGACAGGGCGGGCGTCGATGCGGCGTGGTCTCGGAGGCGCCGCCGCCCCCTCGCTCTCACCCTCGGGGACGGCAGCGCTCCTGGATTTGACGCGCTTGCGCTACGCCATGTCCATCTCGTTTGTCGGCGAATCGGCAGGAGCGGTCGGCGGCCGCAAGGCCGCGTCCTGACGCATGGCATGGTCCAACACGACATCTCCCTCTCGTGGAGCCTGCCGCACGCTGAGCAAATCACCCCTAATGCGCCGGTTCTCCCGGCTGCAATGGAAGAGCCTAGGCATGCATTGATCTGAATCAAATGCTCATTTTGCCAAGCTTCATACCTCAATGTTATGAAGGCCCATGAACCGCCGCCTGACCCACCGACAGATCGAGGCTTTTCGGGCCGTCATGCTGCGGGGGTCCATCTCCGGGGCTGCGGAGATGCTGGGACTCACCCAGCCTGCGGTCAGCCGTCTCATGCGCGACATGCAGGAGATCCTGCAGCTCCGTCTCTTCGAGCCGCGCGGCAACGGAATCGTGCCCAATGCCGAGGCCAACCTCTTGTTCGGGGAGGTGGAGCAGAGCTTCGTCGGCCTGGGCCGCATCGAGCACACGGCGCATGAGATTAAGCGCGTGCGGCGCGGCCATCTGCGCATCATCGCCATGGCCGGCCCGGCGCACGGCATCCTGCCGCGGCTGGTGGCGCGCTTCCTGCGCGACCATCCCGACACCTACGTCGCCCTGCACAACCATATCGCGCCCACCGTGCTGGAGCGGGTGGCACTGCGCCAGTTCGACTTCGGCATCGCCTATGCCCCGGCCGACTATCCCGGCCTCGACATCGAGCCGCTGCCGAAGCTGGACGCCGTCTGCGCCCTGCCGGCGTCGCATCCGCTCGCGGCGCGGGCGGTGATCCGGCCAGAGGACCTGCACGAACAGAACCTCATCAACCACGGCGCGCGCAGCCACATCGCGGTGAAGCTGGACGCGATGCTGCGCATCGCCGGAATCATGGTGCGCGAGCTGGCCGAGGCCACCTCAGCGGAGGTGCTGTGCCGGCTGGTCGGGCAGGGCGTCGGCATCGCGCTGCTCGATCCCTTCACCGTGACGGCGCTGCGCGACCCCGACATCGTGCTGCGCCGCTTCGAGCCGCGCTTGGATTACCCCGTCGCCCTGGTCTTCCCTTCGGGGATGCCGCGCTCCCGCACGGTGGAGGAGTTCATTGCCGTGCTCCGGCAGGAGGCCACCATGTCCCGCCTGCTGCCGGATCTGACGGGGTGAACGGGAATTCATTTCGCTTCGGCCTTGCGCCGCGCCGGCCGTTCATGCTTTTTTGTTGTCTCTCACCCTCTGGCCGGCTGTCCGGCCATCGCTCGCGGACAACAGGGCGGCGCCTGGCGCTGCTGCAGAGCTTTTTTGGCGCGATCGACGCCTGAGGAAGATGAGCATGGCACGTCCAGGAATGATGAAGCTCGGCATGTCGATCCGCGGGCTCGGCTACCATCCGGCCGCCTGGCGGCACCCGGACGTGCCGGCCGACGGCACGCTGCGCTTCGAGCACTACGCGCACAACGCCGTGATGGCCGAGCGCGGTCTCTTCGACATGATCTTCTTCGCCGACGGCATCGGCCTGCGCGAGCGCGACGAGCCGCGCGGCTCGCTCGCGCGCTCGGGCTACGAGCTGGTGGAGATGGAGCCGCTGACGCTGCTGCCGGCACTGGCCGTGCTCACCAAGCACATCGGCTTGGTCACGACGGCGTCCACGACCTACAACGAGCCCTATCACGTGGCCCGCAAGTTCGCGACGCTGGACCTGATCAGCAAGGGGCGCGCGGGCTGGAACATCGTCACCTCCTGGTCCGAGGCGGAGGCAAAGAACTTCAACCGCGAGGAGCACCTCGAATACGAGACGCGCTACGAGCGCGCCGCCGAGTTCGTGGAGGTGGTGAAGGGCCTCTGGGACAGCTGGGAGCCGGACTGCCTCATCTACGACAAGGCCGGCGGCCTGTTCTACGACGAGAGCCGCATGCATCTGCTCAATCATCGCGGCAAGCACTTCCAGGTCCGCGGCCCCCTCAACGTCTCGAACATGCCGCAGGGCCGGCCGATCATGGTGCAGGCTGGCGCCTCGGAGCCCGGGCGGGAGATCGCGGCAGCGACGGCGGATGTCGTCTATGCCGCGCAGGATTCCCTCACGGCGGCCAAGGCCTATTACGACGATGTGAAGGGGCGGCTGGCCAAGTATGGCCGCGACTGGGACGACCTGAAAATCATGCCGGGCGTCCGCACCATCGTCGGCCGCACGCGGGAGGAAGCGCAGGAAAAATTCGACAAGCTGCAGGCCCTGACGGATCCGCTGGTCGGGCTGGCGCGCGTCTATGCCGCACTGGGCGACCTCAGCGGCTATGACATCGACGGCCCGGTGCCGGAGCCGCAGCGCGCCTCCGAGATGCGCAGCAGCACCGAGCGCGTCATGCACCGTGCGCGCTCGCAGAACCTGACCATCCGCCAGCTCTACACGCAGATCGTGGGCGGCGGCTTCTATCTCATCGGCACGGCCTCGGAGATCGCCGACGGCATGCAGGAATGGTACGAGGCCGGCGCCTGCGACGGCTTCAACGTGCTGCCGCCCTACCTTCCCGGCAGTTGCGACGACTTCGTGGAATTCATCACGCCGGAGCTCCAGCGCCGCGGGTTGTTCCGCAAGGCCTATGAGGGCGGGACTCTGCGCGAGAACCTCGGCCTCAAGCCGCATATCAACCGCTACGCCGCCCAGCGCGCGGCCCAGGCCTCGGCCGCCGAATAGGATATCGCCGCGTGACCAAACGCCAGATGAAGCTCGGCCTCAACCTCGTCGGCAACGGCGCGCATAGTGGCGGCTGGCGGATGCCGGAGGCGCATCTGGCCTCCTCCATGGACTTCGCCTTGTGGAAACGCCTGGCCCAGCAGGCCGAGGCGGCGAGGTTCCACTTCATGTTCTGGGCCGACGGCATCGCCGTGCGCAGCTCGGCCAAGGACGAGGAGCAGCTCAGCTACGACAGCCGCATCGACGTCTTCGAGCCCTTCACCATCATGGCCGCGCTCTCGGCGGTGACGGAGCGCATGGGCTACATCGCCAGCGCCTCGACCACCTTCAACGAGCCCTATCACATCGCGCGCAAATTCGCCTCGCTGGACCAGATCAGCGGCGGGCGCGCCGGTTGGAACGTGGTCACCTCCTGGTCCGAGCAGGAGGCGCTGAACTTCGGCCGCGACGCCCTGCTCGAGCACGCCCTGCGCTACAAGCGCGCCGAGGAGTTCGTCGACGTCGTCTTCGCCCTCTGGGACAGCTGGGAGGACGACGCCTTCATCCGCGACAAGGCGACCGGGCAATATTTCGACCCTGCCAAAATGCACACGCCGCATCACCACGGCGAGCATTTCCGGGTGCGCGGCCCGCTGAACGTCCGCCGGCCCGTGCAGGGCTATCCCGTCATCGCGCAGGCGGGATCCTCCGGCCCGGGACAGGATCTCGGCTCGCGCGCGGCCGACATCATCTACACCATGCAGAAGTCGCGCGACGACGCCGTCGCCTTCTACGCCAGCGTGAAGAGCCGCTTCGCCGCGCATGGCCGCACGCCCGAGAGCTCGCTGGTGATGCCGGGCATCATGCCGATCATGGGCCGCACGATGCAGGAAGCGCAGAACCGCGCCGACCGGCTGGCGGAGCTGATCCATCCCGAGCTGGGCCTGGCGGCGCTGATCCCCTCCTTCGGCGACCTCAGCGGCTACGACCTCGACGGTCCCGTGCCGAAGCTCCTGGCCGACACCAACAGCGTGAAGAGCGCCCATGAGCGGCTGGCACGGCAGCTCGAGGGCAAGACCATCACGATCCGCGAGCTGATCAATCAGCGCTCGGCCTCGGGGCACCATGTCTTCGTGGGCACGCCGGCCAGCATCGCCGACGAGATGGAGGACTGGTTCGTCCATCATGGCTGCGACGGCTGGAACATCCTGCCGCCCTTCTTTCCGGAGCCGGTGGAGGAGGTCTTCGAGCAGCTGATCCCGGAGTTGCAGCGCCGCGGCCTGTTCCATAAGGAATACGAGGGTAGGACCTTTCGGGAGAATCTGGGCCTCGCGCGGCCGGAGCATCCGGCGAGGCGGAGGGCCGCGGCGGCGGAATAGGCGCGGGCCACCCTGTCGGGATTGAGGGCGGGCTGATCCCGAAACTGCCCCGCTCGCGGGCGTTTCACGCGCGGCGGCTCCAAAGCCCATGCCAAAGACCCTGCATTTTCCGTGGCCTGCCGCCTCACCCCTCCTATAGCCTCGCGGCCAGGCTGGAGGGCTTGGCATGACGGAAGACGATCTGCGGCAGATGATCGGCCGCGTGAAGCGCGGCACGCTGTCGCGCCGGGGGTTCGTGAAGCGCATGGCGGCGCTCGGCTTCGCCGCGCCCGCGGCGACGCAGCTGCTGGCGATCACCGGCGCCGCCCCGGCCGCCGCCCAGTCCGGCTCGGTCCCCACCTATGCGCCCTCCCGGCGGGGCGGCGGCGGCGCGCTGAAGATCCTGTACTGGCAGGCGGCGACCCTGCTGAACCCGCATTTCGGCTCCGGCACCACCAACAACGATGCCAGCCGCGTCTTCTATGAGCCGCTGGCCGGCTGGGCCACCGACGGCACGCTGTATCCGGTGCTGGCGGCGGAGATCCCCTCCACGGACAATGGCGGCATCTCCGCCGATGGCCGCGCCATCACCTGGAAGCTGAAGCGCGGCGTGAAATGGCATGACGGCCAGGATTTCTCGGCCGACGACGTGGTCTTCAACTGGGAATACGCGAAAAATCCCGCGGTGGCCGCGGTCACCTCCGGCTCCTACCGCGACGTAAATGTCGTGAAGGTGGACGACTTCACCGTGCGGGTGGAGTTCGCCCAGCCCTCGCCCTTCTGGGCCGACGCCTTCGTCGCCTCCCAGGGGCAGCTCATCCCGAAGCACCTGTTCAAGGACTATGCCGGCGCCAATGGCCGCGACGCGCCCACCAACCTGCGTCCGGTGGGCACCAGCGCCTATAAGTTCGTCGCCTTCGCGCCGGGGGACAACCTCCGCGCCGAGCTGAACCCGAACTACCACCGCGAGAACCGGCCCTATTTCGACACGCTGGAGATCAAGGGCGGCGGCGACGCGGCCTCGGCGGCCCGGGCCGTGCTGCAGACCGGCGACTACGACTATGCCTGGAGCCTGCAGGTCGAAGACGCCATCCTCCGGCGCCTGGAGGAGGGCAGCCGGGGCAAGATCAACATCATCGACAACGGCAACATCGAGTTCGTGCAGCTCAACACGACCGATCCGAACCGGGAGGTGGACGGCGAGCGATCCTCGATCCGCACCGAGCATCCGGCCTTCCGCGATCCCGCCGTGCGCGAGGCGATGTCCCTGCTGATCGATCGCGGCGCGCTCGAGCAGCACATCTACGGTCGCGGCGGCCCCGCCACCTCCAACTTCCTGAACAACCCGCCGCGCTTCGTCTCGCCGAACACGCGCTGGGAGTTCAGCCTGCAGAAGGCGAACGACATCCTCGACCGCGCCGGCTGGGCGCGCGGGCGGGACGGCATCCGCACGAAGGATGGGGTGCGTCTGAAATTCCTGTTCCAGAGCTCGGTCAACGCGCCGCGCCAGCGCACCCAGGCGATCTACAAGCAGGCGGCCCAGCGCGCCGGCATCGAGCTGGAGCTGAAGTCGGTCACCGCCTCGGTGTTCTTCTCGTCGGACATCGCCAATCCCGACACCTATGTGAAGCTCTACGCCGACATGCAGATGTACACCACGACCATGACCCAGGCGGATCCCGAGCGCTTCATGAACCAGTACGTCTCCTGGGAATGCTCGTCCAAGGCGAACAACTGGCAGGGGCGCAACATCGTCCGCTTCCGCAGCGACGAGTACGACAGCCTGTTCCGCCAGGCGCAGGGGGAGCTCGATCCGGTGAAGCGGGCGGCGATGTTCATCCGCATGAACGACCTGGTGGTGAACAGCAACCACGTCATCCCGCTGGTGAAGCGGCCGACCGTCAGCGCCAGCCTGAACAACCTGCGGCCCGTGCTGAGCGCCTGGGACGGCACGACATGGCTTCTGGGCGACTGGTACCGCACGAGCTGAGCGCGCGCGCAGAGTGTCCCGCTACGTCATCCGCCGCCTGCTGATCGCGATCCCGAGCCTGCTCGCGATCAGCGTGATCCTGTTCACCGTGCTCGCTTTGGCCCCGGGCGATCCCTTCGAGGAGATGGCGACCAACCCCGCCATCCCGCCCGACGTGCGCGCGCATCTGCGCGCGAGCCTCGGCATGGATGACCCCATCCATCTCCGCTACCTCGCCTGGCTCACTTCGATGCTGAGGGGCGAGTGGGGCTACTCCTTCGTCAGCCGCATCCCCGTGGACGACCTGATCCTGCAGCGGCTGCCGGTGACGGTCGCGGTGATCGGCACCTCGCAGATCCTGGCGCTGTGCATCGCGCTGCCGGTCGGCGTCTATGCCGCAAGGCGGCCCTATTCCCTCTTCGACCAGATCGCGAACACCCTGGCCTTCGTCGGCTTTTCGCTGCCCACCTTCTTCACGGGGCTGCTGATGATCCTGCTGTTCTCGATCCATCTGGGATGGCTGCCCTTCGTCTTCCGCACCAACATCGACGCCGCCGGCTGGCGCTGGTGGTGGGAGATGGCGCGGCAGTCGATCATGCCGATCCTGGTGCTGGGCCTGTTCCAGGGCGCCTCCTGGACGCGCTACGTCCGCTCCGCCGTGCTGGAGGCGATCCGCATGGACCATGTCACGACCGCGCGCGCCAAGGGCCTCCCGGAATCCTCCGTGACCATCCACCACGTGGTGCGCAACGCGATGATCCCGGTGGTGACGCTGGTGGCGCTGCAGATGCCCAGCGTCTTCGGCGGCGCCATCGTCACCGAGCAGATCTTCCGCGTGCCCGGCATCGGCTCGCTGCTGATCACCGCGATCCTGGCCAACGACACCCCGGTGATCATGGGCGTGACCTTCGTCTTCGCCTGCCTGGTCGTCTTCTTCAATCTTGTGGCGGACATCCTGTATGGCTGGCTCGATCCCCGCATCAGCTACCGCTGAGGCCCCCCGCCAGGAGATCGGGCCCTGGCGGGATGCCTGGCGGCGCTTCCGCCGGCATCGCCTGGCGGCGGCGAGCACCGCGGTGCTGCTGCTGCTCATCCTCGCGGTGCTCGTCGGCCCCTTGCTCTGGACCACGCCGATCGACGAGATCGACTTCACCGCGACCCTGCAGGGGCCGTCGCTCGCGCATCCGCTCGGCACCGACGATCTCGGGCAGGACCTGCTGGCGCGGGTGCTCTATGGCGGGCGCATCTCGCTCGCGGTCGGCTTCACGGCCATGCTCGTGGCCCTCAGCCTCGGCATCCTGGTCGGCAGCGTCTCGGGCATGGCAGGCGGCGCCGTCGACGCCGGGCTGATGTGGCTGACCGACCTGTTCCTCTCCCTGCCGCAGCTGCCGCTGCTGCTGCTGATCATCTACCTCTTCCGCCAGCCGCTGACCGCGATCGTGGGGCCGGAGATGGGCGTGTTCATCCTGGTCGTCGCTGTCATCGGGGCGTTCAACTGGATGCCGGTGGCGCGGCTAGTGCGCGCCCAGTTCCTCTATCTCAGGGAAAAGGAGTTCGTGGACGCCGCGCGGGCGAGCGGCGCCACGTCGCTGGGCCTGGTGCTGCGGCACATCCTGCCCAATGCGCTGGGGCCCGTCATCGTGGCGGCGACCATCGACGTCGCCGCCGCCATCATCGCGGAGAGCACGCTCTCCTTCCTCGGCCTGGGCTTCCCGCCGGACATCCCGACCTGGGGGCGGCTGCTGTTCGACGCCAAGGACAACCTGGACTTCGCGCCGCACTGGGCGCTTGCGCCGGGGCTCGCGATCTTCCTGACGGTGGTCAGCATCAACTTCGTGGGCGACGGGCTGCGGGACGCGATGGACCCAAGGCATGTGCCTTAGAGCGGGATGACCGGAGGCGCGAAGGCGCCGGAGGTCTGAATCCCGCGGTCAAACAAAAGACTGGAGCGCGATGCGTGAGCGACGGCGAACGCATCAAGCTCCAGCGCCGCGGCAGCAGAATGGCTGCCGCTCGGACCTCCCGGCTGGAATTCCGGGGGGAACGGCCTTACCTCAGCCGGCAATGCAGATGGTTCAGGCGATTGGGAATGGTGCGGTCGAGAAGATTCGAACTTCCAAGGGGTTTCCCCCACCAGCACCTCAAGCTGGCGTGTCTACCATTCCACCACGACCGCAGACGGGGGCCGTGTAGCGCATGATCCCGAACGGTTCAACCGACCCCGCCGCGGAATTGCAATGGGCCGTCTCGGACGGGCTGACTGCCTACCCGGACGCCCTGGCCGCCATGGAGGCCCGGGTCGCCGGCATCCGGGCCGGCACGGCCTCCGAAGCCGTCTGGCTGGTCGAGCACCCCCCCACCTACACCGCCGGTACCAGCGCCAAGCCGGAGGAGTTGATCGACCACCGCTTCCCGCATTTCGCGGCCGGCCGCGGCGGGCAATGGACCTATCACGGCCCCGGCCAGCGCACCGCCTATGTGATGCTGGACCTCCAGAAGCCGCATGGGCCGGTGCCGGCGCGCGACATCCGCGCCTATGTACATGGGCTCGAGGAATGGATGATCCGGGCGCTCGACCGCTTCAATGTCCGCGGCGAGCGCCGGCAGGGGCGCGTCGGCATCTGGGTGGTGAAGCCCGGGGGCGCCGAGTTCAAGATCGGCGCCATCGGCGTGCGGGTGACGCGCTGGGTGAGCTGGCACGGCATCGCCCTGAACGTGGAGCCGGACCTCGGCCATTTCGGCGGCATCGTGCCCTGCGGCATCGCCGAGCACGGCGTCACCAGCCTGCACGACCTCGGCATCCTCGCAACCATGGAGGAGGCCGACGCCGCGCTGATGGCGGCCTGGGCCGAGGTGTTCGGGGAATCGGAGCCGGTCCAGATCGAATCGATATCAGATACAACTTCCCTAATTTAGATCATTGACGTTACAGGATGAATTGTCCGAATTCTGAATCGGATTGCATCCTGGAGTTGTATTCTTTGTCCGCCTCACCTCGCGCGGCGCACGGCGCCCTCTCCGATGATGCCCTCAAGGGCGAGCGCGCGATCCTCACCGGCTGTCTGCTCGACGCCTTCATCTGGACGGTCACGCTGGTCACCGCCCTCTGGGGCAATTCGCTGACGCTGCTCGGCGAATGCGTCCGCGGCGGGCTGCTCATCCTGCTGGAGACAGTGCTGCTGGTCCTGCTCCGCCGGATCAACCGCGGCACCATCGCGGATTACGACTACGGCACCCGCAAGCTCGAGCAGTTCGCCAACCTCGTCGTCGGCATCGCCATGATCCTGGGGGCACTCTGGCTGCTCTCCGGCGTCGCGCAGCGCTTCGGCGTGGTGCAGGAGCAGTCGGCGACGGGCATGGCCTTCGGCGCCCTGGCGGGGCTGGCGAACCTCGGCATCAACACCTGGGTCTTCCTCATGCTCTGGCGCGCGAGCCGGGGCGGGACCTCGATCATCGTCAACGGGCAGCTGCTGTCGCGGCTGTCGAAGGTGATCTCCTCGGCGCTGGTCGCGGTGGCGGTGATCGTGAACGCCTGGCTCGGCCCCGAGGGGATCGGCGGCTGGGCGGACCTCGCCGGCACGCTGGTCGTCGTCGCGGTGATGCTGACTTTCAGCGCGCGGCTGATCCAGGAATCCCTGCCGCACCTGATCGACCGGGCGTTGAGCGACCGGCAGCAGGCCACCATCAACCGGGCCCTGGCCGCGAGCTTCGAGGCCTATGACGAGCTGCTGGCGGTGCGGACCCGGACCCAGGGGAGCGACGCCTGGATCGAGATCGAGGTCGGCTTCGCGCCCAGCCGGTCGATCGGCGAGGTCCACCAGCTGGCCGAGGAGATGGCCAAGAAGATCCGCCAGGTGATCCCCGGCGCGCATATCCTCGTGATTCCACGGGCGATCGGAATCTAGCTCCCGATCTTCTCGCAGCGCTTCAGGTAGTCGGCGTTCAGCGTCACGCCGAGGCCGGGGCCCGCCGGACGCGGCATGCGGCCCTTCACGACGGTCTTCTCCAGCGGCGCCTCCACGAGGTCGAGGCGGTCATCCTCCGGCCAGACCGGGAAGAGCTCCTGGATGAGGAAGTTCGGCACGGAAAGCGAGAGCTGCACGCAGGCGGCCGTCGAGATGGGCCCGCCGCAATTGTGCGGCTGGATGAAGACGCCATGCGCCGCCGCGAGATGCGCGATGGCCTTCACCCCCGTGAAGCCGCCGGCGATGCCCATGTCGGGCTGTGCCAGGTGCAGTGCCTTGGCCTCGAAGAAGCGGCGGAAATCGCCCGATGTGACGAGGCGCTCGCCGCCCGCGATGGAGATGCCCGTGGCGCGCCCGACCTCGGCGGCGGCCGTGGCGTCCTCCGCATCGGCCACCTCCTCCATGAAGAAGGGCCGGATGGGCTTGATGCGCTGCCCGAAGCGGATGCTGTCCATGGGCCAGATATTGCCGTGCAGCTCGATGCAGAGGTCGGCCGCGTCGCCGACCGCCTCCCGCACCGCCTCCACGCGGGCAACGGCGAGCTTCTCCAGGTCACGGTCGAGGTTCCGGTTGGGATGCGCGGCATGGCCCGAGGCGTCGAGCTTCATCGGGTCGAATTTCATCGCGTCGTAGCCGCGCGCGACGACGCTGCGGGCCGCCTCGGCATAGGCCTCCGCCGAGGTCGCGCCGCGGTACCAGCCGTTGCAGTAGAGGCGCAGCTCCTCGCGGCAGGCGCCGCCCAGCAACTCGTGCACGGGAACGTCGAGCGCTTTGCCCTTGATGTCGTGCAGCGCCTGGTCGAGCGCGCTGGCCGCCGCGCCGAAGATGGCGCCGCGCGCGTGGCCCCAGAAAGTGGTGCGCGTCATCGAGTCGAAGATCGCCTCGGTGCGGAACGGGTCCTTCCCGATCACGTGCGACTGGGCCAGCTCCAGCAGCACAAGGGCGGCGCCGCGCCCGCCCTGGCCATAGGCGAGGCCGATCTCGCCCGCGCCCGAGATGCCCTCGTCCGTCTCGACCTGGACGACGAGGACGGCCTGCTTCGCGCCCTCCTTGAAGGCAGCGAAATCCGCCCGGAAGACCGTGACATCCGTGACTTTCATGGAGCTTCCCCGAGCTTCTTATGAGGAAATCCTGCGCCCGATTTTAGGGGCTGCCAATCGTGCCGGTGTCGCTACAATCGCCAAATCGGGCCCGCAGAGGCCCGGACCAGGGAAAGGAAATCTCCATGCTCCGACGCCATGTCCTGGCCGGCGCAGGCGGGCTCTTCGCGGCCGGCCGTGCCCGCGCGCAATCCGCTCCGGTCGAGATGCGCATGATCATCCCCTTCGCCGCCGGCGGCGCCACCGACCTGCTGGCGCGGCGCCTGCAGCCCTTGCTGGAGGCGAAGGGCCATCGCCTCGTCATCGAGAACGCCACGGGCGGCGGGACAGTGGTGGGCATGGCGCGGCTGGCGCAGTCGCGTGCGGATGGGACGGTGCTGGGCCTCGCCTCCTCCGGCCTGCTGGCGCAGATGGCGACGGGCGAGGTGCCGCTGCGGCCCGAGCAGTTCTTGCCACTCGTGCGCGTCGCCGAGGACCCCTCGATCCTCATCGTCGGCCACAACAGCCCGCTCCGCTCGATGCAGGATGTGATCGCGGCCATCAAGCGGCCGGCGGGCGTGACGGCGGGCTCGGCCGGGGCACGCGGGACGATGGGGCATCTGCGCCTCGCCGCGGTAGCGGCCGAGACGGGCGGGACCATCGAATATGTCGGCTATCCCGGCGCCGCTCGCATGACGAACGAGCTGCTGGGCGGGCATCTCGACATGGGGCTGGCCAAGCCGAACGACGTCTTCGGACAGGTGCGCAGCGGACAGATCCGGGTGCTGGCCGTCTTCGACACGCAGCGGCTGCGGCAGCTCCCCGACGTGCCGACGGTGGCCGAGGCGGGGCTCGCGGTGCACCCCTACGGACGGATGATCCAGATGACCTACCTGGTCGCGCCGGCCGGACTGCCGGAGGCGATGCGGCGGCCGGTCGTCGCGCTGTACCGCGAGGCCATCCTCTCGCCGGAGTACCAGGCCAAGGCGGAGGAAGACTGCTACATCGCCGACGGGCTGGCCGGGGACGAGCTGCACGCCGTGCTCAACGAGACCATGGTGGCCTTCCGGGCCGCGCAGGCGCGCGTCCAGGGCTGAAACGAAAAACGGCGGCCCTTCGCAGGGCCGCCGCTTCCCGTATCTGTCCGGTAAGTTACCGGCCGCGCGCCATGAAGCTGCGGCCCGAGGAGTTGCCCGGCGAAGCCGGACGCTTCCGCCCACCATCGCTCATCGGCTTCACGTAGGAACGCTGCTCCTGCGCCGGCCGGCTCGGGCGATCCTGGCGGTCGCCGTGATCGGAGCGCGCGCCGGCGTGGCCGCCATGCTCGCGCTTCGGCCCGCGATGCTGCTGAGACTGCGGCTGGCCGCCCCGGCCGCGCTGCGGGCGCGTCGGCGTGGCCTTCTCGTTCAGCGGGATGGTCGGGTTCGCGCGGCGGTCCTCGGTGTCGATCTTCTGGCGCGTCGTCCGCTCGATGGCGCGCAGCAGCCCGACCTCGTCCGGCGCCACCAGCGCGATGGCCTGGCCCGAGGCACCGGCACGGGCCGTGCGGCCGATGCGGTGCACATAGGTCTCCGGCACTTCCGGCAGCTCGTGCTGGATGACATGCGTCACCTCCGGCACGTCGATGCCGCGGGCGGCGATGTCGGTCGCGACCAGGATCGGCGCCCGGCCGGCCTTGAACTCGGCCAGGGCGCGCTCGCGCTGGGACTGGCCCTTGTTGCCGTGGATGGCATTGGCGCGCAGCCCGTCATCCTCGAGGCTCTTCACGATCTTGTCGGCGCCATGCTTGGTGCGGGCGAAGATCAGCACGCGGCCCACGCCCTCGCCGCGGAGGATGCCGGCCAGGACGCCGCGCTTGGCAGCGCCGTCCAGGATGATCACCTTCTGGTTCACGCGCTCGGCCGTGGTGGCGACGGGTGTGACCTCCACGCGGACCGGGTCGGTCAGCATGGCGTCGGCCAGCTTGGCGATGGCCGGCGGCATGGTCGCGCTGAAGAACATCGTCCGGCGCTGCTTGGGCACCTGGGCGACGATCTTGGTGATGACCGGGAAGAAGCCCTGGTCGAGCATCTGGTCGGCCTCGTCGAGGACGAGGACCTCGGTCATGTCCAGCCGCGCGTGGCGCGTCTGCATGTGGTCCATCAGGCGGCCCGGCGTGGCGACGAGCACGTCGACGCCGCGCGCCAGGTTGCGCTGCTGCGGCGCATGGCCGACGCCGCCGAAGACGGTGGCGACCGAGAAGCCCATGTGGCGGCCGTAGCTCTTGAAGGACTCGGCGATCTGCGAGGCGAGCTCGCGCGTCGGCGAGATCACCAGCACGCGGCAGCCACCGCGCGGCGGGCGCCCGCCGCCCTCGGCGAGATGGTGCAGGATCGGCAGGGCGAAGGCGGCGGTCTTGCCGGTGCCCGTCTGCGCGATGCCGAGGATATCGCGGCCCTGCATGGCCGGGGGGATGGCCTGCGCCTGGATCGGCGTCGGCGTGGTGTGGCCGGCCTGCTCCAGCGCGGTGAGGAGGAGCGGGTTGAGGTTCAGCTCAGCGAAAGTGGTCATGATAATTCCAGCTGCACGGCGCGCGCATTCGCGGCCGTGGAAGTTCGGGGATGGACACCCCGCGTGGCTGGGTTGTTCCGGGAGACAGCATCGGAAGGTCCGGCAGTTCGGCTGCCCGTATTCGCGGCGCCGCTCACGCGGCCGGACCCTGGCGAGCATGTGGGCCCGCGTCGATGGCCACCATATGCTGCGTTGCGAAAGGAAAAGCAAGGACGGATTGCGCCGGGCCTCCGCAGGCTGACATGCGCAACGGGCGTTGGGCATCCGGCCGCGAATCCGGCATGAGCCTTCGCCGAAGGGCCCTTCCACCGATGCTGAAGCAGTTCCTGGCCTTCTACCGGCCGCACAAGCGCCTGTTGATGCTCGATTTCGGCTGCGCCGCGCTGTCCGGCATGCTGGAGCTCGGCTTCCCCATGGCCGTGCGCGTCTTCATCGACCACCTGCTGCCGCAGCAGGACATGCAGCTCATCGTCCTGGCCGTGCTTGCCCTGCTCACCGTCTATGTGGCCAATGCCGCGCTGATGGCGATCGTGACCTATTGGGGCCATGTGCTCGGCATCGCCATCGAGACCGAGCTGCGCCGCCGCGCCTTCGATCACCTGCTGAAGCTCTCCTTCCGCTTCTACGACAGCCAGAAGACCGGCCACCTGGTGGGCCGCGTCACCAAGAACCTGGAGGATATCGGCGAGGTCGCGCATCACGGTCCGGAGGACCTGCTGATCGCCATCCTCACCTTCCTCGGCGCCTTCGTGCTGATGGTGCTGGTGAGCCCGACGCTGGCGCTGATCACTGCGGTGATCGTGCCGGTCATGGCCTGGATCGTGGCGCGCTACGGCGGGCGGATGACGCAGAACTGGCAGGCGCAGTTCGGCCGTGTCGGCGCCTTCAACGCGCGCATCGAGGAGGCTGTGGGCGGCATCCGCGTGGTGAAGGCCTTCGCCAACGAAGCGCACGAGCGCGCCCTCTTCGCCGGCGACAACGAGCGCTACCAGACCACCAAGCTCGAGGCCTACCGCAACATGGCGGTGAGCCAGACGCTGAGCTACCTCGGCATGCGGCTGGTGCAGGTGGCGGTGATGCTGGCCGGCGCCGTCATGATCGTGCATGGCGGCCTCTCGACGGGCGACTTCGTGGCCTTCCTGCTGCTGGTCGGCGTCTTCTACCGGCCGCTCGACAAAATCAGCTCGGTCATCGAGACCTATCCGCGCGGCATCGCCGGCTTCCGCTCCTACCTGAACCTGATGGCGACGGAGCCGGACATCGTGGACCGGCCTGACGCGAAGCCCGTGAAGAACCTCCGCGGCGAGTTGCGCTTCGAGCAGGTGAGCTTCGGCTACACGCCGGAGCGGCCGATCCTGCGCGGCCTCGACCTGCAGGTGGAGGCGGGCCGGACGGTGGCCCTGGTCGGCCCCTCGGGCGCGGGCAAGACGACGATCTGCTCGCTGCTGCCGCGCTTCTACGAGGTGGATGCCGGCCGCATCGCCATCGACGGCATCGACATCCGCGACATGACGCTGGAATCGCTGCGCGGGCAGATCGGCATCGTGCAGCAGGACGTCTTCCTCTTCGCCGGCACGGTCCGGGAGAACATCGCCTATGGCCGGCTCGGCGCCTCCGAGGCCGAGATCCGCGAGGCAGCCCGGCGCGCACGGCTGGACGGCGTGATCGCCGAGATGCCGCAGGGGCTCGACACAGTGATCGGCGAGCGCGGCGTGAAGCTCTCGGGCGGCCAGAAGCAGCGGCTGGCGATCGCGCGCATCTTCCTGAAGAACCCGCCCATCCTGATCCTGGACGAGGCGACCTCGGCGCTGGACACGGTGACCGAGGGCGCCATCCAGCAGTCGCTGGCCGAGCTCGCCGAGGGGCGGACCACGCTGGTCATCGCGCACCGGCTGGCGACGATCCGCAACGCCGACCGCATCCTGGTGGTGACGGAGAACGGCATCGTGGAGCAGGGCTCGCACCGTGAGCTCATCGAGGCCGGCGGCATCTACCGCGGCCTGCACACGGCTCAGTTCGCGGAGCTCTGAAGGAAGTCCAGCGTCGTGAGGGCCTGGACGCCGGCGACGGCGACCAGCTCCTCGATGACAACGGATTCGTCGGCGCCGCCCATGCCGAAGGGTGTCGGCCCATAGACGATGGTGGGCAGCCCCGCGGCCCGAAACAGCCGCGCGTCGGAACCGCCGACACGCATGTTCACCACGGGCGCCCTGCCGCGCACCTCCGCCGCCACGGCGACGGCGAGGCGGACGAGCTGGTGGTCCGGATCAGTGAAGCTGGGCTCGATGCGGCGCGTGATCCGCCAGGCGATGCCGGGCAGCGGATCCAGCGCCTCATGCAGAAAGGCCTCGGCCCGCGCGCAGGTGACGCCGACGGGCAGGCGGATGTCGCCGCGGGCGCGCGCCGCCGCCGGGATGAGGTTGGGCGAGATGCCGCCCTCGATCTGCCCGATGTTCACGGTCACGGTGTTGAGCGTGGTGGACTCGCCGGCACCGGCCAGCACCTCCGAGACCGGAGCGGCCCTTGCGATGGCCGCCGTGATCTGCGGCGGCGCATCCACCGGCAGATCGCGCAGACCGAAGATCGCCCGCAGCGCGGCGATCAGCCGCTCGATCGCGTTCTCGCCGAGATGCACATGCGCGCCATGCGCCGGCTTTCCCTGCGCTTCCACCTCGAACCACAGAAAGCCCTTCTCGCCGAAGCGCAGCACGTCAGGCGAGCCGACATCGGCGATCAGCACCGCATCGCCGCGGACCTCCGGACGGTTCTCCAGCAGCCACTTCGCGCCGCGCTCGCCCATGCTCTCCTCGTCGCCGCTGAGCGCGAGCACCACCTCGCCGGACCAGTGCGCGCGATGCTCCGCCAGCTCGGCGAAGGCGGCGATGGAGGCCGCGATGCCGCCCTTCATGTCGCAGGCCCCGCGGCCATAGATGCGGCCGTCGCGCACGGTTCCCTTCAGCGGGTCGACGGTCCAGGGCAGGTCCTCCAGCACCGGATAGGTGTCGAGATGCCCGCTCAGCACGACACGGCGGCCGGGCGCCCTGCCCTTCAGCACGGCGACGAGGTTCACGATATCGTCGCCGGTCTCGATCACCTCGATCGGGCAGCCCGGCACGGCCTCGCGGATCAGTGCCGCGGCCACGGCGGCGGCCGCGCGCGAGTCCAGCGGCGGGTTGGGCGAAGGCGCCGCGATCAGCCGCAGCGTCGCGTCGACGATGGCACCACGCCGCGCCGCAACGGCCGCCAGGAAGGCCGGGCGATCGATCACGCCGCGGCCTCGCTGCGCCCTGGGATCCGGGAAGGGGTCGGTGCGGGCATGGAGCGTCTCCGTTTGACGGGGTGATCATGCGACGGCCTGGCGAGGCCCTCCAAGAGCCCGCTTTTCCCATGCCATGCAGCGGGCGATAGTCCATGCCATGAACCGCCGCACCCTCCTCGCCTCACCCGCCCTGCTGCTCGCCGCGCCCGCCGTCGCCCAAACGCCGGCCTGGCCCACCAAGCCCATCCGCTTCATCGTGCCCTGGCCGCCGGGCGGATTGAACGACCTGATCGCGCGCGCCTTCAACGATCCCGTCGGCCGCGCGCTGGGCCAGCCGCTGGTGAACGATTTCCGGTCCGGCGCCGGCGGGCGCATCGGCGTCGCCGAGGTCGCGCGGGCGGCGCCGGACGGCTACACCATCGGCATGGGCAATCTCGGCCCGCTGACCATCTTCCCGCACCTCTTCCGCGACATCCCCTACGAGGCCGGGCGAGACCTCATCCCCATCGTGATGTTCGCCGCCTCGCCGCTCGTGCTGGTGGTCGCCAACGACGTGCCGGTGCGGACGGTCCCAGAGTTCATCGCCTGGGTGAAGAACCGCCCCGGCCGCAGCAACTACGCCAGCGTGGGCGTCGGCACCGCCCAGCACCTGATCTTCGAGATCTTCCGCCAGCGCGACGGGATCGCGATGGAGCACATCCCCTTCCGCGGCACCAACGAGAGCCTGCCCGCCATGCTGCGCGGCGACATCCAGGCGATGTTCGACACGCTGCCCTCCATGCTCCCGCAGATCCGCGACGGCTCCATCCGCGCCATCGCGGTGACGACGCCGATCCGCGTGCCCCAGCTCCCCGATGTGCCGACGCTGATGGAATCGGGCTACGACATCGACGTCTCCACCTGGTACGGCGTGATCGCGCCCACCGGCACGCCGGCGCCGATCGTGGACCGGCTGCACGACGAATACGTGGGCGTCGCCAACGCGCCGGAGACGCAGCGCTTCCTCGCCGATCAGGGGCTGATCTATCTGCCCAACGAGCGCGGCGACTTCGCCCGCCGCGTGGCCGCCGAGCGCGACCGCTGGGGCGCGCTGATCCGCGCGCAGAACATCACGGTGGGCAATTAAAGCGTCGGTCTCCGGGTGAAGCCCGGCTCCTCCGGCGCTTCCGCGAAGCTCTCCTCGATGCTTGTCACCTGCGCGGCCGGCGGCCCGCGCCGGCAGGCGGTGAGCACAGCCTGGAGCGCATCGCGCTCGCCGGAGAGCAGGGCCTCCACCGTACCGTCGCTGCGGTTGCGCACCCAGCCGGAGATGCCGTGGCGCCGGGCCTCGCGGATCAGCCAGTCGCGATAGCCCACGCCCTGCACCCGGCCGGCGACGCGGATCAGGTTCGCCGTCATGCCAGCGCCGCCAGCCGAGCGGCCAGCGCAAGATCGGCCGCGACCTTCTCGCGCTGGTTTTCCGTCGCCCAGTCGAGGCCCCAGCGCTCCTCCTGGAAGAGCTCGTCGGTGAGGGCGATGCGGTGCGCCTCCTCCGGCGCCAGCACGCCGCGCACCACGGCGAGGCCCAGCACGAGGCTGCCCAGTGCCGGCACCAGCACGCCCAGCGCCGAGAGCCGCACGGGCGAGAGCGCCGCGACCGCGCGATACAGGGCGTCCATCGCCTCGGCGCTCTGCCGGATGGGCATGATGCCGATGGTGCTGCGCAGCTCCGCGCCCAGCTCGCGCGCGGCCCATTCGATCCACGGGTCCCAGGCCACCCGCTGCCGGGCGGCGAGATCCGGGTCCTCTGCGCGGTAGGAGAGGAGATCGGTCTCCGCGTATTTCGCGATCGCCTCGATCGTGGCCTCGGGCGCGGGCGCGATGCGCTCGGCGGCGGTGCCGGCGAGGCGGGTGAGCGGCACATCCTCCCAGGACATCTCGCCGTCCCTGGCGCCGCCGGCCGCCTGCCATTCGGCGGCCAGCGCCTCGCCGAGCTCGCGCGTCGCGACGCGGAGCGTCCCGCCGCCGGGCAGGCACATGGGCCGCCCGTCCAGATGGATGGCGAAGCCATCGCCCTCTTCCACGCAGGCGGCGTGGTCCCAGAATCGCTTCATCGGTGCCTCAGCCTAAACTAGCGTCCGAAGATTCCGCGCAACAGGTTGTTCAACGCGGGCTGCCGATGCTCGGCGGCAGGCGGCTGGGCCGGCTGCTGCTGCGGCTGGGCAGCCGCTGCCGGAGCCGGTCCCGCCCTTCCGCCGCGCGCGGCGCGCAGCGCCGTGGCGCAATCAGGCAGCGCCGGGCCGCCGCTCTGCTGCGGCAGGAGTCCGCCGATGCCCGGGATCGCGCGCTCCAGCCGGTCGCCGAGCTCGCCGGACAGCGCGCCCTGCGCCACGCCCGCCATCTCCAGCCGCGGCGCGGCCAGCGTCCCGGTCAGCGGCACGGGTGCGCGCAGCCGCACACCGCCGACGCGCAGGTCGGTCGTGAAGCGCATCGAGAGCGTCTCGTCGCGCAGGTTCAGGGTGCCCTCGCCGCCGATGCGGCCGGGCGTGCCCTCCAGGTAGAGCGGTTGCATGGTGGCGATGCCGCGATCCGCGTCGGCGCGGAGCGCGAGGCAGGTGAGCGCCATGTCGCCGCCCACGCCCGGAATCTGCGCCAGCACCGCCGCCGGGCGGCCGGAGAGCCTCCCGTCCGTCACGGCGAGGCCGAGATGGCCCGTCGCCGTCCCGGCCAGGGCGCGCGTCGTGGTGCCCTGCCCGCGCAGGTCCATGTCGAGGTCGGTGCGGCCGGCCAGCGGGCTCGTGACCCCGAGAGCGCCCAGCAGCGCCGTGGGATCGAGCCCCTGCCCGCCGCCCGCGACCTGGAGCGCCGGCGGGCTGGCCGTCGCATCGGCCGCGATGCGGAGGTTGAGCGTTCCGCCGGGCAGCGTCACCGCGAAGGGATCGAGCCGCGCGACGCCGGCCTGGTTCACCAGATGCCCGCTCACCTGCCGCAGGACCGTATCGCCCTGGCGCAGCTCGACCTGGTCGAAGGTCAGGTCCGCATCGAAGAGCCGCAAGGGCGTGACGTCGATCGCGATGTCCGGGATGAGCCGGCCCGAAGCGGGCGTCGCGGGCGCGGGAGCCGGCGCGGGCGCGGCCGGCCCCGGAGCACCGGGCACGGCCGGCGCAGCGCGGAAGGCTGCAAGGTCGATCCGGGCCGAGGTCACGCCCCCCTTCAGCGAAAGGCGCGGTGTCCAGCGCAGCTCCACCCCGCCGGCCATCTGGCCGCCCGAGGAGGCGAAGGCGATCCCGCCGATCCGCGCGCCGTCGGCGAAGCGGTCGCCCAGCGACGTCACGTTGGCCCGCAGCGAGACGTCGCGCAGGGGCGGCAGCGGCTGCTCCAGTAGCGGCGCCAGGGCGGCGAGGTCCGGCGCATTGGCCTCCACCACGAGGTCGCCGGGCCAGGAGCCGTAGACGGACAGCGTCGCGCCGGCCGCGCCCAGACGCAACGTCACCGGGCTGGGCTCGCCGGTCTGCAGCGCCATCGGCACGAACTCGGCATGCAGCGTGACGGGCTGGCCGCGATAGCTGCCATTCGCGTCGATCTGCGGCGTTCCCTGCAGCGAGGCCTGGGTGAAGGTGGCGCCGGTCAGCGTGATGCCGGCGAACTCGCCGCCGCCGATGCGCCCCTCGATCCCGCTGACCTGCAGCGCGCCGCCCACCAGCCCCGCCTGGGCGCGCAGGTTGATGCCGGTCAGCGGCGGCAGGGCGCGCCCGGCGACGGAGCTGAGCGCGTCCAGCCGCGGGATATCGGCGGAGAGCACGGCCTGCCAGTCGCCGCCGGTCTTCCGGCCCTCGGCCGATATCCGTCCGCCGGGCAGCACCGCCGAGAGCCGGAAGGGCCAGGGATTGGTCGCCGCGAATTGCCCCGGCGCGCCGACGCGGCCCTCGACCAGCGCCTCGGTCCCGCGCGCGACGACGGTGGCCGTGAGGTCGAGCGGCCCATCCGCGCCGGTGCCCGTCAGGCGGGCCTGCGGGATGCGGATCTCCTCGCCCTCATAGGTGACGATCCAGTCCTTCAGCGTGGCGCCGCGGATGTCGAGGATCAGCGGCCTCGACGGCGCGGCGGCGGGGGCCGGCATGGCGGGGGCCGGCACGGGCGCCCGGCCGAACTGCCAGTTCTGCTTCTCCAGCAGCAGGCGGCCGCCCTCCAGCGTCAGGCTGGCGACCTCGACCCGTCCACCGATCAGCGCGATCAGGCCGAGGCGCAGCTCGGCATGGGCCACGCGCAGCATCTCCGGCGAGCTGCCGCCGGGGATATTGGCCAGCACGAGCCCGTCGACGGACACGGTCGGCGTCAGCGCCAGGCTGAGGCGCAGCGGGCCCTCAATGCGGAACTCCCGGCCGGTGGCGTTCTGCACCGCCTGGGCGAGGCGCGGCCGGAAGGTGTCGGCGTCGAAGAACAGCAGAAAGCCGCCGATCGCCAGGACCGGGATGGCGACCACGATCGCCGCGACGATGAGCAGGATCTTTTTCACTTCACGCGCCTCGGCTTGTAGGGGGCAGGGTTGTCGAAGCCGAAGAAGCCCATCGTCGCCTCGAAATGCGGGGGTGGGACGGCGCTGACCTCGAGCGTGCCCCCCTCGGGATGCGGCAGGCGCAGCGAGCGTGCATGCAGGTGCAGGGCGCCTGAGAGGCCCTCCAGGTGCGCGGCCTCGCCGCCATACTTGCCGTCGCCGAGGATGGGCGTCTTCAGCCCCTCGGCGCAGTGGACGCGGAGCTGGTGGGTGCGGCCGGTGTGCGGCTTCATCTCCAGGAAGGCGGCGCGGCGCTTGGCGACGTCGAGCGTGCGGTAGTCGGTGACGGAGCGCAGGCCGGTCTCGCCGGGCGCGGCCGCCACGGTGCGCTCGCCGCGCGGGCCGTTCTCGCGCGCGAGCGGCATGGAGATGCGGCCGGCCGCGTGCTCGGGCTGGCCGACGACGATGGCCCAGTAGGTCTTCTCCATGTCGCGGCCGCGGAAGGCCTTCGCCAGGAAGGCCGCCGCGGAGACCGTGCGGGCGACGACCAGGACGCCGGAGGTGTCGCGGTCCAGCCGGTGGACGAGACGCGGCTTCTCGCCGTCATAGGCCAGCGCCTCCAGCATACCGTCGAGGTGCTTGGTGATGCCGGGGCCGCCCTGCACGGCGAGGCCGGGGGGCTTGTCGATCACGATCACGCTGTCGTCGCGATAGAGCACGCGGGACTGGATCTCGGCCGCGACGGCGTCGGGGATTTTCTTCGGCTCGGCCTTGGGCGCCGGCTGGGTGGGCATGGGCGGCACGCGGAGCTCGGCGCCGGCGGCCAGGCGCGTGTTGGCCTCGGCCTTCCTGCCGTCCACGCGAATCTGGCCGGTGCGCAGCATCTTCTGCAGCGCCCCCTGGGTGAGTGCCGGGTAGCGCCGCTTCAGCCAGCGGTCGAGGCGGGTGTCGGCCTCGGCGGGCGGCACGGTGAGGGTCTGGACGGACATGGCCGCCCTTCTACACCCAAGCAACCCTGGAGCGCGATCAGGTCGCCATGCCCGGCGCGCAGGGCGCCCCTCAGCGGACCATGCCGATGAACGGGCCGACGAGACGGGCGACGTCGCTCTTCGAGGGGCAGTTGCCGGCCTTGGTCTTGATCGCCCAGCCCGCGTCGCGGAGCGCGTTGCCGAGCTGCGCCACCTTCTTCGGCGTCGCGATGACGTTCGCCGAATGCCCGCCGCGCAGCATCAGCGGCAGCCGCCCCAGCGCGCCGCCCGAGATCAGCACGCGGTGCACCATGTCAGCGCAGTTCTTGCGTTACAGATCGTAGCGCGCGTCGCGCTTGTCGCGGATCTCCTTCCAGCGCTGACGCATCTTCACGAGGTCGAGGCCATAGAGGTCCGTAGACCACGGGGGGCTCGCTGCGCTCGGCGTTGACATCCGCGTAAAGGCCGAGCTTCGGTCGCGCGTTGCGGCCGTTTTCGGCGGGCCACCAGCTCACATAATTGTCTTTGAAATGGATGTCCCAGAGGCCCAGCGACTGCTCCAGCGCGCTGGGGATCACGCCTTGCGGCGAGTTCGGGTCCAGCGCCATCTCATAGCGGCGCCCCACCTCCTAATTGCCGAGGTAGAGGCTCGCATGGCCGATGTGGAACTCGCCCGGGTCGTTCTCCTTCTCATGCGGATACCAGATGAAAAGGCGGGCGCTGACGGGGCCGGTGGTGGGCACGAAGGGTCTCCGGGATGCGACACCCGGAGCCCAGATTCAGCCCCACCATGAAGGGAAGATTATCCGTCGATCGCACCCTTTGGTGGAACCGGTCCTGCCGGCTCAGTTGCGGAGAAAGCTCCACTTGTAGCCCTTCTCGGCCTTGGCCAGCCGCCCGGCCGTGGGCGTGGGGAAGTGGATCGGCAGCAGCAGCGTGTCGGTGCCCGCGACCTCCTCGAAGACCGTCTTACGGCTCTCGCCGGCCTGCTTCGGGTCCCAGCAGAAGATGGTCGACATCGTCGGGTCGATGCATTGCAGCTGGTGGTGCATCATGTCGCCGGCGACGATCGCGCGCTTTCCGCCGCTCTTGATGTCCACGCAGACATGCCCCGGGGAATGGCCGGGCGTCAGGATCAGACCGATCGTGTCATCCAGGGTGAAGCTCTCGTCCACCAGCAGCGCCTGGCCGGCCTTCACGATGGGCTCGCAGTTCATCTTCCACACGCCGCCGGCCCCGCCGGGCTTGTCCACGCCCTCCTTCGCCAGCTTCTCCCATTCGGCGTACTCGCCCTTGTGGAAGATGTATTTCGCGTTCGGGAAGGTCGGCACCCACTCGCCGTTCACGAGCTTGGTGTTCCAGCCGCAATGGTCGATGTGCAGGTGCGTGCAGAAGACGTAGTCCACGTCCTCCACCGTGAGCCCCTCGGCCGCGAGGTTGTCGAGCCAGGGCTGCTTCGGGAAGTCCATGGGCGGGCCGTAGCCCTTGTCCTCGCCCGTGCAGGTGTCGATCAGGACGACGTGCTTCGGGGTCCGCACCACGAAGGTCTGGTAGGTGATGACCATCTTGCCGGAGGATTTTTCGAACACTTCGGGTTCGAGCTGGGCGATGTCCGCAGCCTTGGCTACGGTGTCGTAGCCCAGGAAAAAGTCCTCGGGACGGCGCCAGGGGCCGTCGCGCTCGATGATGCTGGTGATGGCGACATCGCCGATCTGGAGGCGCTTCATGGATGATCCTTCCCTATTCGGGGGCATCCTGGATCGGTGCGCCGCCATCGTCCAGACGAGCACGGACAGCTTTCGCGAGGCTGTCGAATTCGGCGACTGAGAGTTCCTCCGCCCGGCGCTCGCCGGCGATACCGCATCCAGCGAGCAATGCATCGGACGAGCCCAGCGACTTCAGCGAGCCGCGCAGCATCTTGCGGCGCTGCCCGAAGGCGGCCGCCGTCACGCGCTCCATCGCTCGGAACAGCGCAGGCTCCGGCTGCCCGGCATGCGGCGTCACCACCACCACCGCCGAATGCACCTTGGGCGGCGGCCGGAAGGCGCCAGGCGGCAGGCGCAGCCCGATCGCGCAATGCGCCACCCACTGCGCCAGCACCGCGAGGCGGCCGTAATGCTCGGAGCGCGGCGGCGCCACGATGCGCAGCGCCACCTCCTCCTGGAACATGAGCGTCATCCGCTCCCAGGACCCGGCCTGACGCAGCCAGCCGATCAGCAGCGGCGTGCCGACATTGTAGGGGAGGTTCGCGACGACCTGGCGCGGCGCGGTCAGCGCCGCGCCGTCGAACTTCATGGCGTCCTGCTGCAGCACCGTGAGGCGTCCCGGAAAGGCCGCCTCCACCTCCGCCAGCGCTGCCAGCGCGCGCGCATCCAGCTCGACGGCGGTGAGATGCGCGAGCGGCGTCGCCAGCAGCGCCCGGGTCAGCCCGCCCGGCCCCGGCCCGACCTCCAGAACCTGGCGGCCCGTCAGGTCTCCCGGCAGCCGCGCGATGCGCGCGCAGACCGTCTCATCCAGGAGAAAATGCTGCCCGAGCGCCTTGCGCGCATCCAGCCCGAAGCGGCCGACGACCTCCCCGAGCGGAGTCAGGTCAGGCACGCGTCTCGATCACCGCGCGCCGGCGCAGCTCGCGCTGGAGCTGGCGCGCCAGCACCTCCACGCGGTCACGCAGGATCTGCTGGCGGGCCGCGTCGGCGGTGAACTCCTCCTGCTGCGCCTGCTCGCGCGAGCAGACCATCAGGATCAGGATGCCGTCCGGCGAGATGACGGGCTGGCTGGGCCGGCCGATCGCCAGCGTCGCCAGCATCTGCCGCAGCGGCGGCGGGTTCAGCGCCTCGAGCCGGATCGGGCCGGGATCGGCCGGCCGGTCGCTGGTGCGGGGCTGCGCGTCCATCTGCTCGCAGCCGCGCAGCGTCGTCGAAAGCCGCTGCGCCCGCTCCAGGATGGCGCGGTGCGCGTCCGTCGGCGCCTGTGGGTCGAGCCGGCTGGCGAAGGGCAGGAAGAGCTGGCGGATCGAGAGCATGGTGGAGTTCTGGATCCGCCCGCCCTCGCGCTTGCCGCGCAGCGTGACGATCTGGAAGCCGCCGGCGACGCGGATCGCGTTGCTGATCGCGCCCGGCGGCATGCGGTCGACGATCGAGGCCACCTCGGGGTCCAGCTGCGTCGCGGTCACCCAGCCGAGGTCGCCGCCCTGCACCGCCGTCTGCGACTGGCTGAACTGCGTCGCCACCACCGGAAAGGGCGAGCCGCGGCGGAGCTGGCCCACCACCTCGTCCACGAAGCGGTTGACCTCGCCCTCGGTCGCGGGGTCGTCCACCGGGATGAAGATCTCGCCGACCAGGTATTCCGTCTGGCCCTGGCGCGCGCGGTGGTTGGCGATGGCGCCCTGGATGTCCTGCTCGCTGATCTCGGCCAGCGGGCCCAGCATCTGGCGCAGCAGCCGGCCCCAGCCGATCTGGGCGCGGACCTGGTCGAACAGCACGCGCGGCTGGATGTTCGCCCCGCGCAGCTGTGCCCGCAGCGCGCCCTGGGGCAGGTTGTTGCGCCGCTCGATGTCGCCGATCGCCTCGGCGATGTCGTTGTCGCTCACCGCGATGCGGCGCCGCTGCACCTCCTGGATGCGCAGCCTCTCGTCGATGGCGAGGCGCAGCACCTGGGGCCGGAGCCGGTCCACGACCTCGGGCGAGATCGCGACGCCCGTGTTCATGGCGAAGAGCCGCGCGCGGGAGTTCACCTCGGCCTGGGTCACCACGTCGCCGTTGACCACCGCCAGGATGCGGTTGCTCGTGCCCGGCGCAGCAGGAGCCGCAGCCGGCGGCGAGGCCGCGGGGACGCGCTGCGCCGCCACGGGGAGGGCCCCGAGGCACAGGAGCGGGGCCAGCAGGGCGGCGAGGCCCGCCGCGGAGCGGCATGAGGAAAGGGAACGGGGCATGATCGGATGTCTCATAATGCAGATTCCCCGGGGGGCAACCGGCAGGTGGGGTCAATCTGCATGTGCAAAGCCGCTCCCGCCCCTCAGATGGCGCGGAAGAAGTAGTCGCCGACCGTCTTGAAGCCCAGCCGGACCAGGAAGACGGTGTTGCCGACGAAGTCCTGATGCGTGTTGATGTCCTGGGCGTAACGCCGCATCAGGCGCCCCTCCAGGATGAAGCACTCGTCCTCGTAGCCGACCAGGCCCTGGACAAGCACCGGCCGCTCCAGCTTCAGGTCGTAGCGGACCGAGACATTGGCCCGGTAGATGCCGCCGCCGGGGGTGCGGTACTCCGCGCCGCCGCCGACGGAGACCTCGTTGCGGCCCTGGTCGTTGGTGAAGAGCAGCGGCTGCGGGCGCTGGTACATGTAGCCCGCGCTCAGATAGGCGTTGTCGAGGGGGCCGACCCGGCCGAGCTGGACGCTGGCGACCGCCTCGCTCGCGCGGTGCTGGCCGGATTCGCCGTCCAGCCGGGCGCGGCCCAGGATCTCGACCCAGGAGACCGGCGAGAAGGTCGCCCGGCCCACCCAGTCCGAGGCGCGCTCGTCCAGCCCCTGGCCGGCCGGCAGATTGTTGGTGCCGGCGATGCGGTAGGAGCGGCCGACGAGGCCCTCCACCCTACCGCCGTTCACGAAGTTCCAGGTGGTGCGCAGCGCGCCGTCCACCCGCGTGCCGCCCTCCAGCCGGTCGCGGCCGGTGAAGCGGTTGAGCTGGAACAGGTTCGCGTCGGTGAACTCGAAGTCCAGGCTGTCCTCGTTCGGGAAGCGCAGCTGGTGGCCCATGTTCGGGCCGGTGACGAGCTGGACCCGCGGCTCGATCGTCTGCGTGCCCCACTCGCCGGCGGTGCGCATGAAGGGCATGCGCCAGTCCATCGCCGCGCGGAAGTTGGCGTTCGCATGCGTGCCGTTGGCGGCCGGCAGGTTGGTGGGCGAGATGTCCTGCCCGCCGGCGTAGTAGCCCAGCGCGTCGGCCTGGCCGCGCAGGGTCCAGACGCTGCCGAAGCCGTCATAGAAGGGCCGCTCCCAGGTCGCGCGGGTGGAGAGGCGCTGGCTGTAGGTGCCGACCTCGCGGGTCAGGCCCAGCAGGCCCACATCGGTGGTGAGCCAGCCTCCGGCGATCTGCTTGCGCGGCGCGTATTCGAAGAAGGCATTCGGCGCGACGTAGGGGATGCGGGTCGTGTCGTCCGTGCTGCGCAGGCCCTGGTAGGCGCGGCTGTCGATGCGCGCATAGGCCTCGGTGCCCCAGAAGCCCTCCGCGAAGACCTGGCTGGTGAGGACGCGGCGGTACTCGAAGCGGAAGGTACGCAGGTAGGAGTCGCTGGAGGCCCGGTTCAGGTCGAAGCCGACCCGCCAGTTCTCGTCGATATTGAACCGCCCGCGCGAGAAAATATGGCCGGACAGCCGCTCCGCGATCTGCTCGTTGGCCCCCGCGCCGAGGCGGAGCGCGGCCTCGTTGTCGAAATAGCCGATCGAGCCCTGGACCTGCAGCTCGCCGTTGTTGAAGCGGCGGCGATATTCCATGCCGAGATTGGGCAGCACCTTCTGCGCGATGGTCGGGGTGATCAGCAGGTCCGACTGGTCGTCGATCGCCCAGAAATACGGCGTCTGCGCGAAGGCGCCGAGGAAGCGCGTGTAGCCCATCGTCGGGAAGAGGAAGCCCGAGGCGCGCGGCGTCTGCGGATCCGGATGCGAGAAGAAGGGCGTGTAGAGCACCGGCACGCCGCCGATGCGGATCGTGGCGTCGCGGTAGGAGATGCGCTGCGTGTTGCGGTCCTGCGTCGCGAGGCGGGCGCTCATCGTCCAGAGCGGCGCGCGAGTCGGGTCCTCGGCGCAGAGGTTGCAGGAGGAATAGACCACGCGGGCGATGTCGTTGATCGTGCCGTCGGTGCGGCGCAGCCCGGTGCCGGCCATGCGCGCGTTCTGCGCGAGGCGGGCGCGGACCTCGGTCAGCACGCCGTCGCGGAAGCCTTCGCCGAGCTCGGCCTCGTCGGCGTAGAAGATCTGGCCGTCGGCCTCGATGATCTGGACATTGCCCTGCACCACGGCGATTCGCGTGTTGCGGTCGTAGGTGAAGCTGTCGGCACGCAGGAAGCGGCCGTTCTGCCAGGCCTCGACATGGCCGCGGGCGACCACGCGCTCGCGGTCCCGGTCATACTCCACCTCGTCCGCGGTGAAGGTGACGGGGCCGTCGTCGTTGCGGGAAGCCCCAGGGGTTCCTGTTGCGGCAGGGGCGGGCGTGGCGGGCGCCGCCGCGGCCTCGGCCGGGCTGGGCGGCGGGGGCGCCAGGCTCCGCAGCGTGTCGCCCATCTGCTGGGGGTCGACCAGGAGGGAGGACGAGCCCTGCTGTGCCTCGGAGCCTACCGGCGCGGCAAGGGCCAGCAGCAGGGCGGCCACGAAGCCCGCATCCCTCCAGGCCCGGCGGGTGGGCCGGAGCCCGAGTTGCATCGCCTGGCGGCGCCGGAGTCTCCGGCGCGCGAAACGGGGGAGGCTCGGCCGTCGGGCGGGGGGCGGACGCAGCATGCCCTTACCCATCCTCCAGATGGAGCAACAAAGCCAGGGCCAGGAGCAGCCCCGCCGCCGTCGGCACCCAGGCTGCCAGCCAGACGGGCAGCGTCCCCGCCTCGCCGAACTCGCCGGTGATGCGATCCAGCACGAAGAGGCCGAAGCCGGCCGCAACGCCCGCCGCAATGCTCTGCGCCACGCCGCCGCGCCGCGTGTTGCGCATGGAGAAGCCCGCCGCCAGCAGCGCCATGGTCATGGCCAATGCCGGCGTGCTCAGCATGGACTGGAACTGCAGCCGGTGCCGCAGCGCCGAGAAGCCCGCATGCTCCAGCACCGCGATGAAGCCGGGGAGCGCCCAGAGGGAGAGCGTGTCGGGCGAGGCGAAGCTGTTCTCGATGCGGTCCGGCGTGAGGTCGGTCGGCAGGTCGATGGTGGCCGCCGGCCGGGGCAGGCGGTCGGGGCCGAAGAGCACAGCGTCGTCGAGGATCCAGCGGCCGGGCGCCAGCCGCGCATGCGGCGCCTCGATCCGGCCGAGGCTCTGGTCCCCGGCGGAGAGCCGCCAGACGGTCACGTCGGCCAGGACGAACTCGGCGGCCCGGTCGGTGCCGAGCAACCGCGCCGGCCGGCCGGACAGGATGGCGACGCCGTTCGTGTCCAGCCCGCGATCCGCCTGGCGCAGCCAGAGCCGGCCGCCGGCCAGCGCCGTCACGCCGCCGCCGGCGCGCAGGAAGGAGGCGTCCAGCCGCTCCGCCCGCGCCAGCATGGCGGAGGAGACGGGCGAGACGGCCATGATGGCGGTCGTGCCGAAGAGCATGGCCACGACCACCGGGCCGGACAGGAAGCCCCAGGCCGAGATGCCCGCGGCCCGCGCCACGATCAGCTCCGAGGAGCGGGTGAGCCGCCAGAAGGCGATGATGCCGCCTAGCAGGATGGCGAAAGGCAGGATCTGCATACCCACGAAGGGCATGCGCAGCCCGGCGATGGAGGCGACAAGGCCGAAGGTCGCGTCCGGCCGCGTGGCGGCGCGGCGCAGCAACTCGATGAAGTCGAACATCGAGACCAGCAGGGTCAGCGCCAGCAGCATGGCAGCCGTCGCCGTCAGGAAGCGCCGGCCGATATAGAGGGTGAGGGTGCGCGCCATGATCATCGGGCGTAGCCGCGGATCTGGGTGGGCACGCCCGGCATGCCCGAGATCACCCAGGCCGAGACGAGCCCCGGCAGCAGGGCATGCACCCAGATCAGCGGCAACAGGACCGACGACCGCGCCGCCAGATTGCCGATGCCGAGGCCGAGCGCCAGCAGGCCCACCATCATGATGCAGCCCGCGAAGAGGTTGAAGCCGCCGCCGAAGCGCCGGAACTGGCCGGTCAGCGCCACCGCGAGGGCGAGCAGCGAGAAGCTGACCGCGGTGAAGGGGCCGCTCAGCCGTTGATGCGCCTCGGCCAGGAAGCGGCCGCGGTCGCGGATCGAGACGCCCTCCTCCGGATGGAAGAGCTCGCCGAGGCTGCGCTCCTGCGCGTTGCGGAAGCGCTGGCCCTCGGCGCGGTTGGCGCGGGCGAGGTCCAGGCTGTTCTCCTGGAAGGAGAGCACCGAGAGGCGCAACGTGCTGGTGCCGTCGGGCTGCGTCACACGCTCCACCTGCTGGCGCTGGCCGTTGAACAGCGTCACGCGCGGGCCCTGCGGCGTGGTGGTGATGCGGCCCGTCTCGGCCAGGATGGTGACCGGCGCGCCACGCTCGCGCGTGTCATGCACCAGGATGCCCCGCAGCGTGCCCTGGGAGTCGCGGTCGCGCGCATAGACGGTGAGATCGTCGCCCACGGCGCTGAACACGCCTTCCTGCAGCAGCAGGCCGGCCATCTGGTTGCGGATCTCGAACTGCCACTCGCGGAAGGCCTCGTGCGAGGCCGGGGTGATCCAGATGTTGAGGAGGAAGCAGACCGCCATGGCGAGGCCCGCGATGCCCAGGGCGGGCTTCGAGAGCTGCCAGTTGGAGAGGCCCGCCGCGCGCATCACCACCAGCTCGCGGTCCGAGGCCAGCCGCACATAGGTGAAGAGCGTCACCACGAAGGCGGTGATCGGCAGGATGACCCCGAAGAAGCTCGGCAGCAGCAGGCCGGTCAGCTCGAGGAAGACCCAGATGGAGAGGCCGCGGTCCAGCACCAGCTCGATGAAGCGCAGCGACTGGGTGAGCCAGACCAGCGCGGCCAGCCCGACCGTGACGGCGATCAGCGACAGCCCGAGCTGCCGCATGATGTAGACGTCGATCCGCTTCATGCGGCCCCGGGGTCGATCACGCTGCCGGTCATCAGGGCAGCACCTTGCCGGGGTTCATAATCCCCTTCGGGTCCAGTGCGGCCTTGATGGCCTGCATGGCCGCGAGCTCGGCGCCGCCGCGCCAGGCCTCCATCATGTCGGTCTTGAGGCGGCCCACCCCGTGCTCGGCGCTGAAGCTGCCGCCGAGGTCGCGCACGATGGCGTTCACGCAGTCCATGATGTCGTGCGCGCGGGCGAGGAAATCGGCGGCCGCCATCTCCGGCGGCTGCTCCAGGTTCATGTGGATGTTGCCGTCGCCCATATGACCGAAGGGCACGGGACGGCTGCCCGGGATGAGCGTGACCAGGTCGGCCGAGGCACGGCGGATCAGTTCGGGGACCGAGGAGACCGGCACGGAGACGTCGTTCTTCACGCTGGCGCCTGCGCGCTTCTGGGCCTCGGGATGCTCCTCGCGCAGGCGCCAGATGGCGGCGCGCTGGGCCTCGGATTCCGCCAGCGCGGCATCCAGCACCTCGCCCGCCTCCAGGGCTGCCTCAAGCACCTGCTCCATCAGCGCGCGCAACCCGGCGCCCTCGCGGGAGGCGGAGAGGTCCACCAGCACGAAATGCCCGAAGCCGGCGGCGACGGGCAGGGTCGCGCCCTCGATGTTGTCCATCACCAACCCCATGCCGATGCCCGACATGTACTCGAAGGCGCGCACGGCGCCCTCGTCGGCGGCGCGGAAGCGGCGGAACAGCGCCAGCGCGGCGTCCTCGGAGGGCACGGCGCAAAGGGCCGTCGCCGTCTCCTTCGCGGCCGGGAAGAGCCGCAGCACGGCCGCCGTGATGATGCCGAGCGTGCCCTCCGCCCCCACGAAGAGATGGCGCAGCGCGTAGCCCGTATTGTCCTTGCGCAGGCGGCGGAGCCCGTTGATCACGCCGCCGTCGGGCAGCACGACCTCGAGACCCAGCATCAGCTCGCGCGCATTGCCGTAGCGCACCGTGGTGTTGCCGCCGGCATTGGTGGAGAGCAACCCGCCGATCATCGCGGATCCCTCGGCGCCCAGGCTGAGCGGGAAGAGCGTGCCGTGCTCGGCCGCCACCTGCTGCGCCTTGGCCAGCACGAGGCCGGCCTCCACCGTCATGGTCATGTCGGCCGTGTCGACGTCGCGCACGCGGTTCATGCGGGCGAGGCTGAGGATCACCTGGCCGGGGCGCGCCTCCGGCGTGGCGCCTCCGACCATGGAGGTGTTGCCGCCCTGGGGCACGATGGCAATGCCGTGCTCCGCGCAGAGCCGCACGCAGGCCGAGACCTCCTCGGTGCTGGCCGGGCGCAGCAGGGCCATGGCCTGGCCGCGGTAGAGGCCGCGCCAGTCGGCGAGATAGGGCTCCAGGTCGGAATCGGCGGTCAGCATTCCGTTGGGGCCGAGGATGGCGCGGAAGGCGTCGAGCAATCCGGGGGGGCGGAGGTCGTCGGGCATCGGGGGGTTATAGCCGGGCGCGGGGATCACTCCATCCTCCCCGTGGTGACGGTGCGTGACAATCCGCGATGGCATGGTTTTCGGGATTGCAGGCGGCCCCGGAGTTGCTAAAAAAGTCAGACGCATCCTCGGATTGAAACAAATCGTCATGGCCCCCGGACGCCTCATCGGCATTCTCGTCGTCTTCGTCGTCTTCGCGGCGGGCGGCTTCGCGGTGGTGAACTGGTGGCAGAAGCCCCGCGGCCCGGCCCAGGGCAACAGCTACTACCAGTCGTCCAACGATCCCCGCGTGATCAACCGCCTGGAAGGCTGCGAGGGCTTTAACCAGTCGATCGACGAAGCCATCGCGCTGCAGACCCGGATAGGCCACGCCTACAACGCGGAACGCCTGCGTCCGCTCAAGCGCGACTGCGCCAACGACCCGCAGGAGCACTACCGCGCCGTCACGCGATAGTTGACGCCCGGATCCGGCCGGGCGAGCGCTTCACCTTTTTGGTGATATCCTGTCAGGCGTCGCGGGGCGCGGCGGCGCGGGCCAGGCGGTCCCGGATGGCCGCACCCAGCCCCTCGGATGGGATCGGCATGGCGGCGATGCCACTCATCCCCGAGACGTCCAGCGCCCGCAGCCCCGAGAAGAGCCGCGAGGCCGCCTCGCGGAGATCCCCCGTCGCGGAGAGCTGATAGACCGTTCCCGCCCCAGCCAAAGGCGGGCCGAAGGCCAGCAGCGCCTCGTTCGGCCTGACCTCGGTGGCGTCCAGCCGCACCGGCAGCACGGGCGCGTAATGCGACAGCATCATCCCCGGGCTGCGCAGCGAGCGCCCGGCCGCCGCGCTGAGCGGGATGGCCCGGCCCACGGGCCCGATCACCGCCTCGATGGCCTCGACGGGCACCCCGCCAGGGCGCAGCAGCGCCGCCCCGCCGGCCGCCAGGTCCAGCACGGTGGATTCCACGCCGACCTCGCAGTCGCCTCCCTCCAGCACGGCGGCGATCCGGCCGGAGAGTTCCTCCATCACATGCGCCGACGTGGTCGGGCTTACCCGGCCGGATCGGTTGGCCGAAGGCCCGGCCACCGGCGTTCCCGCCGCGCGCAGCATCGCCAGCGCGCCCTCATGAGCCGGCACCCGCACGGCCAGCGTGTCGAGCCCGGCCCCGGCCAGCAGGTCGACCCGGCAATCCGCCCGGCGCGGCAGGACAAGGGTGAGGGGACCGGGCCAGAAGGCCTCGGCGAGGGCGCGGGCGCGATCGTCCGGACGGACCTCGGCCCAGGCGGCTTCCGCGTCGGGGAAGTGGCAGATCAGCGGGTTGAAGTGCGGCCGGCCCTTGGCCTCGAAGATGCCGGCCACCGCCCGGCCGTTCCGCGCGTCGGCGCCGAGGCCGTAGACCGTCTCGGTCGCGAAGGCGACGAGTTCCCCGGCGCGGATCAGCGCCGCGGCGTCCAGCGGGTCGTCGAGGAGCACCGTCACATCGCCTCCGATCGCCAAAGGGCAAAGCGCGGAAGCGTGAACCGGCGGCGCTTCATACCCGCGGCATCGCGCCCCAGGCGACGAAGCCCGGGTTCCGGTAGCCCGGCTTGCCATAGGCCAGCGGCTCGCCGGCGGCATCCACCACCCGACCACCCGCCGCTTCCAGCAGGGCCTGCCCCGCCGCCGTGTCCCATTCCATGATGCCGGAGCTGAGCCGCGGCATCACATCCGCCCGGCCCTCCGCCATCCAGGCGAATTTCAGCGCCGAGCCCATCCGCGTCGTCCGCGCGATATGCAGATCCCGGCAGAAGGCCGCGGTCGCCGCGTCGTCGCGGTGCGAGCGGCTGTCGAGCAGGTGCAGGCCTTCCGCCGGCGGGGACCGGGCGGCGATGGGACGGCGCTCGCCGCCGCGCTCTACCCAGGCCCCCTGCCCGACGATCCCGGCATAGATATCGCCCTTCGAGGGCACGCCGACCACGCCCAGCAACGGTCGCCGCGCGGCGATCAGCGCAATGCAGGTCACGTACTCGTCCCGGCCGTCGGCGAACTCGCGGGTCCCGTCCAGCGGATCCACCAGCCAGAAGGTCTCCTCCGGCGCGGGCATGCCCGATTCGGCGCAGGCCTCCTCGCCGACCACCAGCCAGCCCGGCCGGGCCTGACGCAGCCCCTCGGTGATGACGCCCTCGGCCAGGCGGTCGGCCGCGGTCACGGGGCTGGCGTCGCCCTTGCGCTCGATGACGAAGCCGGCGCGGCGCACGGCCTCGATGGCCCCGCCCGCATCGCGGGCGAGTCCCGCGGCGAGCTCGAGCAGGGCGGTCAGATCCATCTCCCGGGTCTATCGCCGCGGCATGGGATGACGCAAGGCGAGGGCGACCCTATTGTCGGTTACGACACTGGAAAGTCGTGGAACCGCCCCATGCTCGACATCGCCTTCGCCAAGCCGGCCCTCCCGAAGGCCGGCGCGCTCGTCCTGCTGATCCCCGAAGGCGCCGCCCCGGCCGGCCTCGCCGCGCAGCTGGACACCGAGATGGAGGGGGGCCTGACCCGCGCGCTGGATGCCGCGGGCTTCAAGGGCAAGAAGGGCCAGACGGTCACGCTCTGGGCGCCCGTCGTCACCGTGACCAAGCTGCTGGTGATGGGCATGGGCCCCGCCGCCGGCATCGATGCGGAGAAGCTGGGCGGCGGCCTGTGGCCCCAGGTCTCGGGCGAGGCGCATTGCACCGTCGCGGCCGACGGGCTGACCGCGACGCAGGCGGCCTCCCTCGGCATGGGCGCCGCGCTGCGCGCCTACCGCTTCGACCGCTACCGCACGACGGAGAAGCCCGAGGACAAGCCGAAGCTGGAGAAGATCACCATCGCGACGGCCGGCCATGGCGAGGCCAAGGCGGCCTATGCGCCGATGAAGGCCGTGGCGCAGGGCATCTTCATCACCCGCGACCTCGTCTCCGAGCCGCCGAACGTGCTGTTCCCCGCCGAGTTCGCCGACCGCTGCAAGGAGCTGACGAAGCTCGGCCTCGATGTCGACGTGCTCGGCCCCAAGGAGATGAGGAAGCTCGGCTTCGGCGCGCTGCTCGGCGTCGCGCAGGGCAGCATCAACGAGGCGCGCATGGTGGTGATGCGCTGGAACGGCCTCACCGGCGGGAAGAAGAAGGCGGAGAAGCCGGTCTGCTTCATCGGCAAGGGCGTGACCTTCGACACCGGCGGCATCTCCATCAAGCCGGCCGGCGGCATGGAGGACATGAAGTGGGACATGGCCGGCGCCGGCACCGTGACGGGCCTCATGGCCGCCCTGGCCGGCCGCAAGGCGAAGGTGGACGCGGTGGGACTCATCGGCCTCGTCGAGAACATGCCCGGCGACAACGCCCAGCGCCCCGGCGACGTGGTGACCTCCGCCTCGGGCCAGACCATCGAGGTGATCAACACCGACGCGGAAGGCCGCCTCGTGCTGGCCGACGTGATCCACTACGCGATCGAGAAGTACGATCCGAAGTTCATGGTGGACCTGGCCACGCTGACCGGCGCCATCATCGTGGCGCTCGGCCACGAGCATGCGGGCCTCTTCTCGAACGACGAGGAGCTGGCGCAGCGCATCCTCGCGGCCGGCACCGCGACGGGCGAGGCCGCCTGGCGCATGCCGCTGGGCGAGGCCTACGACAAGCAGATCAAGTCGGACATCGCCGACATGAAGAATGTCGGCGGCGGGCGGGCCGGCGGCTCGATCACGGCGGCGCAGTTCATCCAGCGCTTCGTGCAGGGCCGGCCCTGGGCGCATCTCGACATCGCCGGCACCGCCTGGAGCAGCAAGGACGCGCCGACCATCCCCAAGGGCGCCACGGCCTACGGCGTGCGGATGCTGGATCGCCTGGTCGCGGATCACTACGAGGGCTGACCCCTTGTTGAAGCTGCGGCGCGAGCCATCGAAGGGCGCCGTCCTGCTGCGCCCGATCGCCGAGGGCACGCCGCATCCCTCCGGCTTTTCGGGCCGGCGCGACGAGGTGCTGGAACTCTCGCCGCAGGAGCGATGGGTGGGCGCGAATCACGCCGCCACTTCCGCGGAGTGGGAGGGCGTGGGTGCCGCCTGCATCGCGGCGGCGGGCTCGCCGACGCGCGTGGCGCTGGATGCGCGCGGGCTGCCGGCGCAGTTCGCAGTGGGCCTCGGCGTCGGCGCCGTGCTGCGCGCCTGGCGCTTCGAGCGGCTGAAGTCGCACCGCTCGCCCGGACCGCGCCGGCTGGACCTGCTGGTCGAGGATCCCGAGGCCTTTGCCGCCACCTGGGCGCGGGCCGCGGCCGGCCTGTCCGGCGTGCTGCTGGCGCGCGAGCTGGTGGCCGAGCCGGCCAACCGCCTCACGCCCCGGGAATTCGCGAAGCGGCTGCGCCGGCTGGAGGGCGAGGGAATCGAGGTCGAGGAGCTCGGCCGGTCCGCGCTGAGAAAGCTCGGCGCGGGCGGGATCCTGGCCGTGGGCGGCGGCAGCGCCGTACCGCCGCGGATCGTGATCCTGCGCTGGAAGGGCGACTTCCGCGCGCCGCCGGTGGCCTTCGTCGGCAAGGGGCTGTGCTTCGACACCGGCGGCATCTCGATCAAATCAGCGGCCGGCATGGAGGCGATGCGCGCCGACATGGCGGGCGCGGCGGCCTGCGCGGGGGCGATGCTGGCGCTCGCGCGGCGGAACTCGCCCTGCCCGGCCGTCGCGATCCTCGCCATCGCGGAGAACATGACCAGCGGATCGAGCTACCGGCCCGGTGACGTGCTGCGCATGATGAGCGGCCGCACCGTCGAGGTCGTGGACACGGATGCCGAAGGCCGCCTCGTGCTGGCCGACGCGCTGCACCTCGCCGCCACGCGCTATCGGCCGCAGGCGGTGCTGGACCTTGCGACGCTCACCGGCAGCGTGATCACCGCGCTCGGCCATCACCGCGGCGGGCTGTTCCACAACGACGCGGCGCTGGGCGCGGCCGTCGCGGCGGCCGGCGAGGCGGTGGGCGAGCGGCTCTGGCCCCTGCCCATCGGCGAGCGGCACCGCGAGGAGCTGAACAGCGACATCGCCGACCTGAAGCAATGCGTGCCGGGTGGAACCCGCTTCGTCTCGGACGCCTCCAATGCGGCGGCCTTCCTGCGCGAGTTCGTCGGCACGCTGCCCTGGGCGCATCTCGACATCGCGGGCATGGACACGGCAGAGACGGATGATCTGCTCGCGGCCAAGGGCATGCCGACCGGCTTCGGCGTGCGCCTGCTGGACGCGCTGGTGGAACGACATTTCGAGGACCCCCACCGGGTCTGATCGAGGCTGGTCGCGCGGGGTCGCTTCGACCCCGTGCGTGAATTCGGTCTTGCAAAGGGAGAAGGCACATGAAGGCGGTCTGGTACGAGCGGAACGGGCCTGCGCGCGAGGTCCTCGCCTATGGCGAGATGCCCGCTCCGGAGCCCGCCGCGGGCGAGGTGCTGGTGCGCGTCCATGTTTCCGGCGTGAACCCCTCGGACTGGAAGACGCGCGCCGGCTCGCGCCCGATGGCCGCGCCACGGGTCATCCCGCACAGCGACGGCGCGGGCGTGATCGAGAAGCTCGGCGCCGGGGTGGATGCGTCGCGCCTCGGCCAGCGCGTGTGGATCTGGAACGGGCAGTGGAAGCGGCCCTTCGGCACGGCGGCGGAGTATATCGCGCTGCCCTCCGCGCAGGCCGTGGCCATGCCGGATTCGCTGAGCTTCGGGGCTGGCGCCTGCCTCGGCATTCCCGCGCTCACGGCACTGCGCGCCGTCACGACGGATGGCGGCGTGGCCGGCAAGTCCGTGCTGGTCGCCGGCGGCGCGGGGGCCGTGGGGCACTACGCGATCCAGTTCGCCAAGCGGCTCGGCGCGTCGCAGGTGCTCACGACGGTCAGCTCGGACGCGAAAGCCGAGCACGCCCGCGGCGCCGGCGCCGATGCCACCATCGACTACCGCCGCGAAGACGTCGCGGCACGCGTGAAGGAACTGACCGGCGGCCGCGGCGTGGACCGCGTGGTGGAGGTGGACCTCTCGGGCAATATCGCGCTGCTGCCGGCGATCCTCGCGACGGACGGGATCTGCGTCGCCTATGGCTCGAACGAGCGTGAGGTCCCGGTGAATTTCGGCCCGATGATCCTGGGCGGATACGCGATCCGCTTCTTCATCGTCTACGAGCTGTCCGCCGGCCCGCGCGCGGAGTGCGAGGCGCTGCTGGCGCGCTTCTTCGCGGAGGGCGGGCTGCAGCACAAGGTCGCCGCGACCCTGCCGCTTTCGGAATGCGCAGCGGCGCATGACCTGGTGCAGGCGGGCACCGTGATGGGGAATGTGGTACTCAAGCTGGATTGACCGCGCGCGGTCGGCAGCCGCCACACCAACCCTCCCGACCGCGCGGAGAAGAGCGTGACAGAGATCGGCTTCTACCACCTCACCCGCAGCACGCTGGAGCAGGCGCTGCCCCGCCTGCTCGGCCGCGTGCTGGCGATTCCGGCGCGCGCGCAGGTGCTCTGCGCAAGCGAGGAGCGGATGAAGTCGCTGGACGATGCGCTCTGGCTCAGCCCCGAGCCCGACTGGCTGCCGCACGGCACGCGCGAACCGGCCGACCAGCCGATCTTCCTGACCGTCCATGACGGGCCGCCGGCGAACGGCGCCGCGCATCTCTTCCTGACCGAGGGCACGGAGAGCACGCATCTCGGCGACTACGCGCGGGCCTTCGACCTGTTCGACGGCGGCGACGAGAACGCCGTCGCGGCGGCACGCCGCCGCTGGAAGGCCGCCAAGGAGGCGGGCCACACGCTCGCCTACTGGCAGCAGACCCCGAAGGGCTGGGAGAAGAAGGCGTAGTCCGCCTTCCGCCGATCGGAGCCTCAGCTCTCCATCATGATCCCGGTGAGCGTCGCCATCTCCTGCCAGCGGCGCACCTCCTCCAGCTGGAAGACCGCGAAATCCACCGGCCCCATCGGCGCCGCGTTCAGCCCCGCCTGCACCGCGCGCGCGGCCACGTCGGGCTGGGACAGGGCGTCGAGGAAGGCCAGCGACAGCCGCGTGATCCGCCCAGGCTCCACGCCGCGCGGCGCGAAGAGGCCGAACCAGGCATCCACCGCCATGTAGGGCACGCCCGCCTCCGCCACCGTCGGCACATCCGGAAAATCCGGGAGCCGTGCCGGCGCTCCGATGGAGAGCGCCCGCAGCCGCCCCTCGCGCACCAGCGCCACCACCCCCGGCCAGGTCGAGACGTAGAAATCCACCACGCCCGCCACCGTGTCCGTCGTGGCCGGCCCGCCGCCACGATAGGGCACGTGCACCGCGTCCATCCCGGAGCGCCGCACGAAGGTCTCGGCGATCACATGGCTCGCCGAGCCGGCCTGCGAGGAGGCGTAGGAGGCCCGCCGCCCGCCGCGCCCCAGTGCGATCAGCCCATCCATGTCCCGCGCCGGGGAATTGGCCGGCACCACCGTGGCGTGATGCACCGTCGCCAGCCGCGCGATCGGCGAAAAGCTGTCCACCACGTTATAGGGCAGGCTGCGCGTCATCCACTGGTTGGAGGCGTGGGTCTGGTTGTGGCCGAGGATGATCGTGTTGCCGTCGGCGGCCGCGCGCGCCGCCGCCTCGGTGCCGATGATGCCGCCGGCGCCGCCGCGATTGTCCACCACGACCGGCTGGTGCAGCAGCGCCCCGGCCCGCTCGCCGAGCACGCGCGCCAGGATGTCGGTGCTGCCGCCGGGCGGAGCCGGGACGATGAGGCGCAAGGGCGCGGTCTGTGCGCGGGCGATGGCGGGCGCGGACAGCAGTCCGGCGGTGAACAGGCGACGCTTCATGAGTTCCTCCCGCGCCCTCTATAGGCCCGATCCTCGCGGGCGCGCAGGGGGGCGTCAGACCTTCGCGGCGGCCTGGGACATGGGCAGCGCGCCCATCGCCACCGCCTCGCCGAGCAGCAGCAGGATCGGGCCGTCGCCTGCCCAGCCGGGGGCCTGGGCCACGACCTCGGCGAGGCTGCCGCGCAATTCCCGCTGCTGCGGCGAGCCGCCGCGCTCGATCAGGGCGGCCGGCGTGGCGAGATCGAAGCCCTCGCGCGCCAGGCCGTCGCGCAGCGCCGTCAGCGTCGTCAGGCCCATATAGACGGCGAGTGTCTGGCGCGAGCGGGCCAGCGCGGCGAAGTCGAGGTCCAGCCGGCCCTCGCGCGTATGGCCGGTGACGAAGGTGAGCATCTGCGCGGCGTCGCGATGGGTCAGGGGGATGCCGGCCTGGGCCGCGCAGCCGAGCGCCGCGGTGACGCCGGGCACGACCTCGAAGGGGATGCCGGCGGCGGCCAGGGCCTGGGCCTCCTCGCCGCCACGGCCGAAGACGAAGGGGTCGCCGCCCTTGAGGCGCACCACGCGCAGCCCCTCGCGCGCCAGCTCGACGAGGAGGGTGTTGATGCCCTCCTGCGGCACGCAATGCGCCGCGCGCTTCTTGCCGACGAAGATGCGGCGCGCGTCGCGGCGGGCGAGGTCCAGCACCTCGGCGCTGACGAGGCGGTCGTGGACGATGACGTCGGCCTCGCCCAAGGCGCGGAGGGCGCGCAGCGTCAGGAGGTCCGCCGCGCCCGGCCCGGCGCCGACGAGCTGGACGAAGCCGCGCGGCGTGGCGTCGGCCTGCTCCAGCATCCGGGCGAAAACCGATTCGGCCTCGCCCTGCCTGCCGCTGAGGGCGAGTTCCGCGGGCTCGCCGGTCAGGGCGCGCTCCATGAAGCTGCGGCGGGCGGGCAGGCTCGGCAGGCGCGCGCGGACGGATTGCTGGAAGCGCCGGCCCAGCGCGGCGACGCGCCCGATGAGCGGCGGCAGCGCGGCCTCCACCTTCTGGCGGATCAGCCGCGCGAGAACGGGCGCCGCGCCGCCGGTGGAGATGCCGATGGTGATGTCGTCGCGCGTGACGATGGCGGGCGTGATGAAGCTGCAGAGCTCCGGCCGGTCCACCACATTCACGGGGATGCCGCGGCGCAGGCAGGCCGCGTGCAGGGCGCGCAGATCCTCCTCCGGCGCGCCGGCGGCGACGGCCAGGGCGCAGCCGTCCAGCGAGACTTCCGTGAAGCGCACGGCCTCGCGCAGCTCCGCGCCGGCGGCGTGCAGCAACGCGGATTTGGCGGCCAGCGCCTCGCCCTGTCCCAGGAGGAGCACCGGCCGGCCCGCAAGATTCAGAAAGGCGGGGAAATGGCGCATCAGGCGGGGATTTTCGGCTTCGCGAGGCATGCGGTCAATTCCGGCCTGCAACTGCCGCAGCCCGTGCCGGCCCGGGTGGCGGCGCCGATGGCCGCGACATCCTGGGCTCCGGCCTCGATGGCGGCCAGGATCGTAGCCGCGTTCACCCCGTGACAGACGCAAATGGTGGGCGACGGCAGCGGCCCGTCGGGCAGCACCCCGGCCAGCAGGGCCCGCCGCGCGGCGCCGCCGATCGCCTCGGCGGCGAAGAGCGAGATGAGCCATTCGCGCGGCGGCAGAAGATGGTCCGGGCCGAGGAAGAGCGCCGCGACCAGCGCGCCGCCGCGGATCCAGGCGGCGCGGTGCTCGCCGGCGAGATCGGCATGCAGCGCGAGGGTGGGCGCGCCCTCGCCCAGCGTCGCGACCAGGCCCGCGAAGGCATCGGGATCGCTGCCGGCGATCTCGTGGCGCCAGACCCCCTCGCCCACCGGCGCCACCGCGCACCAGTCGCCGAGCCCTGCGCCGAGGGCCTTCCGCGCCAGCAGGAAGCCGTGCCAGCGCGGCGTGAAGGGCGCGAGGGTGACGGGGGTGAGCTTGAGCTCGGGCTGGCCGCTGATCGGGTCCACGGCCGGCGTCACGGCGGCGTTGATGCGGGCGCGCGGCGAGAAGGCGCCGGTCCAGTGCATGGGCGCGAAGCAGGTGCCCCGCGCAATGCCGGCGTCGAGGGAGAGGCGCAGCACGGCCTCGCCCCATGCGCTGACGACGCGCACCAGGGCGCCGTCCTCCATGCCGTCCGCGTCGGACGGGTTGAGGCTGAGCAGGGGCTCCGGCACGTGCGACATGAGGCGCGGCACGCGGCCGGTGCGCGTCATGGTGTGCCACTGGTCGCGCAGGCGGCCGGTCATCAGGATCATCGCACCGTCGCCGGCCGGCGCCCGGAAGGGCGTGGGAACGAGGCGCTGCAAGGGCGGCGAGATGCGGCCGCCCGAGGCGCCCTCGCGCGGCACGGGCCATTGGATGGGCGCCATGGCCGCATACTCGGCGTCGCCGAGATCGGTCAGGCCGGAGAGGTCGAAGACGCGCTTCGCCGGGCGCGCGAGCGATGTGACGGCGGCGTGCTCGCGAAAGATCTCGGCAGGTTTCGACCAAGCGAAGTGCTCGCCCCATCCGAGGCGCTTCGCGACCTGCGCGATGATCCACCAATCGGGTTTCGCCTCGCCCGGATGCGCCAGAAATCCACGCTGGCGGCTGATGACGCGCTCGCTGTTGGTGACCGTGCCGTCCTTCTCGCCCCAGCCGAGCGCAGGGAGCAGGACATGGGAATACTCCGCCGTGTCGGTGCCGGCGTGGCAGTCGGAGACGGCGAGCATCGGGACGCGCGAGAGGGCGCGACGCGCCATGGCGGAATCGGGCAGCGAGATCGCCGGGTTCGTCGCCATCACCCACATCGCGCCGATGCGGCCGGCCTCGGCGGCGCGGAAGAGATCCACGGCCTTGAGGCCCGGCTTCGTCGCGAGGTTCGGCGCGGCCCAGAAATCGCGCAGGGCCTGGACCTCGGCCGGATTCTCGGCATCGAGATGGCCGGCGAGCATGTTGGCCAGCGCGCCCACCTCGCGCCCGCCCATGGCGTTGGGCTGGCCAGTGATGCTGAAGGGGCCCATGCCAGGGCGGCCGATGCGGCCGGTGGCGAGGTGGCAGTTGATGATGGCGTTGGCCTTGTCCGTGCCGGCGCTGGACTGGTTGGCGCCCTGGCTCCAGAGCGTCACCACGCGCTCGGTGCGCGCGAAATCCGCGTAGAAGCGCGCGAGGAGATCGGGGCCGAGGCCGGTCAGCCCCGGCACGTCGACGGTGTGTCGCACGGCCGACGGCACCGGGAAGCCCACGCCATCGAGATGCGCGAGCAGGCCGAGGAAGAGCGCAACGTCGCTGCCCGGCCGCAGCGCGAGATGCAGGTCGGCCGACTCGCAGCTGCTGGTGCGGCGCGGGTCCACGACGACGATGCGCATCGCGGGCCGCAGCGCCTTGGCCGTCAGCAGGCGCTGGTGCAGCACGGGATGGCACCAGGCGAGGTTGCTGCCGACCAGCACGACCAGATCCGCCTGCTCCAGGTCGTCGTAGACGCCGGGCACGAGGTCCTCGCCGAAGGCACGGCGATGGCCGGCGACGGCGCTCGCCATGCAGAGGCGCGAGTTGCTGTCGATGTTGCCGGTGCCCAGGAAGCCTTTCGCGAGCTTGTTGGCGGCGTAGTAGTCCTCGGTCAGCAGCTGTCCCGAGACGTAGAGGGCGACGCCCTCCGGCCCGTGCTCGGTGAGTGCCGTCCGAAATCCTTCAGCAACGACATCCAGCGCGGCGTCCCAGCTTGCGCGCTTGCCGCGCACCATCGGGTGCAGCAGGCGGCCTTCCAGCCCGATCGTCTCGCCGAGCGCCGTACCCTTGCTGCACAGACGGCCCTGGTTGGCGGGGTGCTCCGGGTCGCCGCGCACGCTGCCTTCCGGCGTCGCGAGGACACCGCAACCCACCCCGCAATAGGGGCAGGTCGTGCGCGTGGCAGGACGCAGCGTGCCATCCATCACGCCCGGCCCGATCTTGGAGCGGCGAAGCCTCGAAGCGTGAATTGCCCCGCCAGCATCAGTATACGTCCCGCTGGTAGCGGCCCTGCTTCGCCAGGGCCACGATCCAGTCGCGCGCCTGGTCGGCGTCCATGTTGCCTTCGCGCATGGCGACCTGACGCAGCGCCGCGTCCACGTCCTTCGCCATGCGGCTGGCGTCGCCGCAGACGTAGAAATGCGCGCCGTCCTGCAGCCAGCGCCAGAGGTCGACGGATTCCTCGATCATGCGGTGCTGCACGTAGTCCTTGGCCTTGCCGTCGCGCGACCAGGCGAGCGAGAGCCGCGCCAGCGTGCCGTCGTTCTTCCAGGCCTCGATCTCGTCCTGGAAGAGAAAGTCCGTGGCGGCGTGGCGGTCGCCGAAGAAGAGCCAGCTCCGGCCCTTGAGGCCTCGCACCGCGCGCTCCTGCAGGAAGGCGCGAAAGGGCGCGATGCCGGTGCCGGGGCCGACCATGATGACAGCCGTCTCGGGCCGCTCGGGCAGGCGGAAGTGGGAGGTCTGGCCGTAGGTCGGCACCATCTCCGCGCGGAAGGCCAGGTGGCAGGAGGCGACGCCGTCCCGCACACGGCCGCCCCGCTCATCGCGCACCACGCCGACGCAGAGCTCCACGCGGCCGGGCACGGCGCGCGGCGAGGAGGCGATGGAGTAGAGCCGCGGCTTCAGCGTCGGCAGTGAGGCGACGAGATCGGCAACCGGCGGGCGCGCCGACGGGAAGCTCCGCAGCAGGTCCAGCAGGTCCGCCGCATCGGGTTCCGCGCCGTCGTCGCCATCGGCGAGCGCGCGCAGGGCGGCCGCCTGCTTCGGCTCCCTCGCCGCACCCGCCAGCAGGTCGAGCGTGCGGTCGAGCGGCCGCGCGATGTCGCGCTCGGCCGCGAGCATTTCGCGCAGCGCCTCGTCGCCGGATACGCCGAGCTCGGCGAGGCAGGCCTCCACCAGCGCCGGATCGTTGCGCACCACCACACCCAGCGAATCACCCGGCTCGTAAGTCACGGAGGTGCCCGACAGGTCGATCACGATGCGGCGGACATCCTTGCCGCTGCCCTCGCCCGTCAGCCGCTCCGAGAGCAGCACGCGCGCGGGCTCGCCGAACGGCTTCACCGCCACCGGCGCGGCAGGCGCCGCGGCCGGCTTCGCGTCGGCCATCAGCACCTTGATCGCCTCGCGCGTCGGCTTGCCGCCGGGCTGGCAGAGGGCCGTGGAGCTCTCGCGGCCCTCGGCCAGCGCTTCCGCGTAGGTCTTGCAGACATAGCCGCACTGCCCGCAATCCAGCTGCGCCATGGCGGACATGAGCCGGCGCGGCAGCGAGCGGCCCTCGGCGAGGTCCAGCCGCTCCTTCAGCTCCAACGCGGGATCGTGCCAGGGGAAGTCCTCCGCCGGCGCGGCGGGCGCGGGCGAGGCATGGGCCGGCGCGGAAGAACCCCCGTAGAGGCCGGCGAAGAAGCCGTTGAGCCAGGCACGCTGCTCGGCGCTGAAGGGGGCGCTCTCCGGAATCACGGGAATGCCGGGCGGCCCGAAGCTCTGCGAGATCGCGTTCATGCCTCAAGCATCCCGTTGAGAACGGCGTCCTCGTGCCGCGCGCAGAAGGCCTGGAAGCCCTCACCGGGCTCGCGCTCCTCCCGAAAGTGACGCAGCAGGTTCAGCAGCAACGGCGGCACCTCCTCCGCCACGACCGCGGGGCGGATCAGCCGCCCGATCTTCGCCTCCGCGCCCGAGCCGCCGCCGACATGGATGTCGTAGCCCGGCAGCATGTCCTCGCCGCGCTCCACCTTCGCGCCGAGCAGGCCGAGATCGGCGATGTAGTGCTGCGCGCAGGAGTGGTGGCAGCCGGTGAGGTGGATGTTCAGCGGCACGTCGAGCGCGATGCGCTCCTCCAGCCAGGCGAGGATCTTCTGGCCGTCACCCTTGGTATCGGCCGCCGCGAACTTGCAGCCGACGCTGCCCGTGCAGGCGACCAGGCCGGCGCGCAGGCTGGACGCATCGGTGGTGAAGCCGATCGCAGCCAGCGCCTCCAGCGCCGCCGGCACATCCGCGACGCCCGGGATCAGCAGGTTCTGCCAGACCGTCAGCCGCAGCTCGCCATGGCCCTGGCGCTGCGCAAGGTCGGCAAGCCCACGCAGCTGGTCCGCGCCGATCCGCGCCGCCGGCACCACGACGCCCAGATAGTGCATCCCCTCCTGCCGCTGCGCATGCACGCCGACATGCGCGAGCCGGTCCGTCGCCGGAGGGCGCTGCATGGACGCCACGTCGAAGCGCGGCAGCTTCGCACCGAGGACATTCTCGACCTCCTCGAGGAAGCGGGCATGGCCCCACCTGTCGAGCAGGTACTTCAGCCGCGCCTTCTTGCGGTCGGTCCGATCGCCATGCGCGATGAAGGTCCGCAGGATCGCGTCGCAGGCCTTCACGATCTCGGAAGGCAGCAGCGCCACGTCGCTGCTCGTCGCCAGATCGTGATGCCCCGTGATCCCGCCGAGGCCGAGGCGGAACCGGAGCTCCTCGCCGATCCGCACCACGCTCAGCGCGATGTCGTTCGTCTCCTCCAGCACGCCGATGGAGCCGCCGCCGTCGATGCTGATGTTGAATTTTCGCGGCAGGCCGAAGAGGTCGCGCGTGTTCAGGATGTGGTGGTGCAGCGCGCGCAGGATGGGCCGCGTGTCCACCCACTCGTTCCGGTCGATGCCCACCGTCGGCGAGGCCGTGATGTTGCGGATGTTGTCCGCCCCCGTGCCGCGCGGCAGCAGGCCGATTTCGCCGAGACGCATCACGACCTCCGCGGCCCTGCCGGCCGGGATCATGCGGATCTGCAGGTTGGCGCGGGTGGTGACGTCCACGTATCCGCCGCCGCATTCCTCCGCGATCGCGGCGACCTCGCGCGCCTGGTGGGCCGTCACGATGCCGCCCGGAATCCGCAGCCGGCACATGAAGGCGTTCTCGGCCGGGCCCACGAAGAAGAGCCCGTGATAGCGGCCGACGAAATCCTCCATCGGCTTCGGAAAGACCCCGGCCTCGGCACGCTTCGTCACCTCGTCCCAGCGGTCGAGCGGGTGCTTCTCGCGCTTCACCTCCTCCTGCGGCACCAGCGTGCCGCCCTCGGCCATCGTGCGGTCCTGTGCGGCGCGCAGCGCATCCGGCGGAGCGCCTCCCTCGCCCTGGGGCGCGAGCGCGCCACGCCGCGCCTCGACGCCGGCCATGAATCCCTTGAGGTAGTTCTGCTGCTCGGGCGAGAAGCCGGGGCCTTCCATCAGGAAAGCCCTCCGGCAAAGGCGGGCCCCAGCGCCAGCGCCGCGCGCAGGCGGCCGATCGGACGCTGGGACGCGATGAGGTCCAGGTAGAAGCCGCTGTCCGCAACGTCGCCATAGAGCACGGCGCCGACGAGCCGATCGTCGCGCAGGGTGAGGCGGCGGTAGCAATCCTCCTCCTCGTCGCGCAGCGTGATGGTCTCGCCCTCGCCGCCGATCTCGCCCGCGGACCAGACGGCGGTGCCCGAGACCTTCAGCGCCGCGACATCGGCGCGCGCCGACCAGCGCCGGCTCTCCCCGGCGAGGCTCGCCGCCGCGATCTCCGCCTGATCCAGCGCGGGCGCGACGAGGCCGATGATGCGGCCCTCCACCTCCGCGCATTCGCCAATGGCGAGCACGTCGGGGTCCGAGCTGCGCATGCATCCGTCCACGACGATTCCGCGATTCACCTCGAGGCCGGAGACCTTGGCCATCGCCGTGTCCGGCCGGATGCCGACGGCCATGACGACAATGCTCGCCTTGATCACGCGGCCATCCGCGAGCCGCACGTCCGTCACGCGCTCTTCGCCCTCGATGGCGGCCAGCTGCGCCGGCATGGCGAAGGAGATTCCGCGCAGCCCCATGCGCCGCGCCACCAGCGCGCCGGCGCCGGCATCGAGCTGCCGCTCCATCACCCAGTCCATCACATGCAGCACGGTCACCTTCATGCCGCGCAGCGCGAGGCCAGCCGCGGCCTCGAGGCCCAACAGCCCGCCGCCGACGACCACCGCGGAGCCGCCGCGCCGCGCCGCCGCCAGCATGGCGCGGACATCGTTCATCGTGCGGTAGGTCAGCACGCCGGGAAGCTCCGCGCCCGGCACCGGGAGCCGGACGGCGCGCGAGCCGGTCGCGATCACCGCGCGGTCATAGGGAATGCGCTCGCCGCTGAGGGTCACGGCTTCGTGCGCTTCGCGGTCCAGTGCCGCGATCGGCGTCGCGGGCCGGAAATGGATGCGCCGCTCGCGCAGGCCCATGAGGTCATGGGTGATCAGGTCCGGCACCGTCTTCTCGTTCGCCAGGAGGTTCGACAATCCGACCCGGTCATAGGGCAGCGCTGCCTCGGCCCCGCAGAGCGTGACCTCCGCCGCCGGATCCCGCTCCGCGACGCGCACAGCGCATCGCGTGCCGGCCGGCCCCGCCCCTATGACCAGGATCTTCATCAGAGCGCCGGCTGCGCATGCCGCGCGTGCAGAAACTCCAGCACGGAGGCCCGCAACTCGATGAAGCGCGGATCATGCGCGAGCTTCAGACGCTCGCGCGGCCGCTCCAGGTCGACGTCCAGGATCTCGCCGATCGTGGCGTTCGGCCCGTTGGTCATCATCACGATGCGGTCCGAGAGCAGCACCGCCTCGTCCACGTCATGCGTGATCATCACAACCGTCGTGCCGAGCGCGGCATGGATGCGCATCACCTCGTCCTGAAGGTGCGCGCGCGTCAGCGCATCCAGCGCGCCAAAGGGCTCGTCCAGCAGCAGCACCTTGGGCTTCATCGCCAGAGCGCGCGCGATGCCCACGCGCTGCTTCATGCCGCCGGAGATCTCGGCGGGCCGCTTGTCCTTCGCGTGGTCCATGCGCACGAGCGCGAGGTTGTGCAGCGTCCAGCCATGCCGCTCCGCGCGGCTCATGGTCTTCGACAGTGTCTGGTCCACGGCAAGCCGGATGTTCTCGTAGGCCGTGAGCCAGGGCAGCAGCGAATGGTTCTGGAACACCACGGCGCGATCCGGACCGGGCTCGGACACCTCGCGTCCTTCCAGCACTACGCCGCCCATCGTCGCCGGCAGCAGACCCGCGATGACGTTGAGCAGCGTCGACTTGCCGCAGCCGGAATGGCCGATGACGGCGACGTACTCGCCCTCCGCGATGCGCAGCTCGACCGAGTTCAGCACCGGCATCGGCGCCCGCGGGAAGGCGACGGAAAGGCTGGAGATCTCGAGGAAATTCGCGTTCATGTCCGTGATCCCCTCAGGTCGCCGCGGAAGTGCCGCGGGTGACGATGCGCCCCGCCACCGCCACGAGGCGGTCGAGGATGAAGCCGGTCAGGCCCACATAGATCAGCGCCACGATGATGTCGGAGAGGTTGGAGCTGTTCCACGCGTCCCAGATGAAGAAGCCGATGCCGACGCCACCGATCAGCATTTCCGCAGCAACGATGGCGAGCCACGAAAGCCCGACGCCGATGCGCAGCCCCGTGAAGATGAAGGGCGCCGCCGCCGGCAGCACGATCCGCAGGAAGTAGGACGGGCCCTTGAGCCGGATCACCGCCGCTACGTTGCGGTAGTCCTGCGGTACGTTCCGCACGCCGACTGCCGTGTTGATGATGATCGGCCAGACGCTGGTGATGAAGATGACGAAGATCGCCGAGGGCTGCGCCTCGCGGAAGGCGGCCAGCGAGAGCGGCAGCCAGGCCAGGGGCGGCACCGTGCGCAGCACCTGGAAGAGCGGGTCCAGCCCGCGCATCGCGAGCTGTGAGGTGCCGATCAGCAGCCCCGTCAGCACGCCCGCGACGGCCGCCAGCGCGAAGCCCAGCCCCACGCGCGAGAGCGAGGCGATGAGGTGCCAGAACAGCCCCTTGTCCAGCCCGCCATTGTCGAAGAAAGGGTCGAGGATCAGCTCGTGCGCATCCGCCCAGACCCTGGTGGGCGAGGGCAGGGCTGCGCCCGGCATGCTCATCACGACCTGCCAGACGAGGCCCAGCACCACGATCACCACCAGCGGCGGCAGCACGTTGCGCGCCATGGTGACGAGACGGCTGTCCTCCTTGAAGAGGACCGGTACCGGCCGGGAGATCGCGGGTGGGGCGGGAAGCGGCTTGGCTCCGGCGTTCATGGCTCAGGCGCCTCCCATGCGCTTGATGGACTGGCTTTGCAGATAGGCCTGCGGGTTCTCGGGATCGAAGACCTTGCCGTCGAAGAAGGTCTCGCGGCCGCGGCTCGTGCCGCGCGGCATGTCGCCCTGCGCGACGCCGGCGCGCGCCGCCGCCTCGCGCCAGATCGCTTCCTTGTTGACCTGGCCGACCAGCGCCGCCGTGTCGGTGTCCGGCGGCAGCACGCCCCAGCGGATGTCCTCGGTGAGGAACCAGAGGTCATGGCTCATGAAGGGGTAGCTGGCATGGTCGCGCCAGAACTTCATGGTCAGGTCGGTGCTGGTGATCGTGCGGCCATCGCCGAAATCGACGATGCCCTGCATGCGCGGCAGGATGTCGGCCGGCGGCACGTTGAACCAGGCGCGGCGACCGAGGATGGCAGCCAGCTCGGGCTGGTTGGCCGCGACGTCGCACCACTGCGCCGCCTCGATGACGGCGGCCAGCATGGCGCGCGTGGCGTTCGGATTGCGCTCGACGAAATCGGCGCGCAGCGCGAAGCACTTCTCGGGATGATCCTTCCAGAGCTCGCCCGTGATCAGCGCGGAATAGCCGAGGCGCTGGTTGATCAGCTGCGCATTCCAGGGCTCGCCCACGCAGAAGGCGTCCATCGTGCCCACGCGCATGTTCGCCACCATCTGCGGCGGCGGCACGACGATGTTGGAGACATCACGGTCGGGATCGATGCCGGCGGCGGCCAGCCAGTAGCGGATCCACAGATCGTGCGTGCCGCCGCGGAAGGTCATGGCGACCTTGCTCTCGGGGGTGAAGACGCGCTTCAGGGGCGTGGCGTCGAGCCGGGCGCCGAGGGCCTTGTGCTTCTCCGCGACCGAGATCGCCTGCCCGTTCACGTTCAGCCGCGCCATGATCGCCATGGGCACGGGCTGGTTGTTCTGCACGATGCGACCGGTGTGCAGCAGATAGGCCATGGGCGTGAGCAGATGCGCACCGTCGATGCCGCCGGAACCGCCGCCCAGGACCATGTTGTCGCGTGTGGCGCCCCAGCTCGCCTGCTTGGCGACCTCGACATCGGGCATGCCGTATTTGGCGAACAGGCCCTTCTCCTTCGCGACGATCAACGGCGCGGCGTCGGTCAGCGCGATGTATCCGAGGGTCGCCTTGCGCACCTCCGGCGTGGTCGAGCCCTGGGCGAAGACGCCGCGCGGCGCGGCAGCCAGCAGCGCGGTGGCGGCAAGAGTGGAACGACGGGTGACGCTCATGGGATGGGCTCCAGGGCAGGTTCGGGTTCGTTGAGTCGGGCGGCGGCCTCGTGCCAGAGCTCGTCGCCGAAGGGGGCCAGCGCGGCCGCGTCGGGCACCTCGGCGGGGATGTGGCCGAGTGCGCGCATCTCGCGCAGCCACCAGGCCGCCTCCTCGCGGCGCGGCATCGTGGCAGCGCGGAAATGCATGCGGTGGATCGGGTCGAAGGCACTGGCGACCGTCGCGCGGTCGAGGTCCCAGAGCTCGCGCTGCGAGAGCATGTCGAGTGCCGCCTCGCGGTTATCAGGGTCGTCCAGCCAGCGCGCGGCGGCGATGACGGCGGCGGTCGCGGCGACGACCTCCTCGCGGTGGCGGCTGAGGTACTCGTCGCCGAAGCCGAAGAGCTTTTCCGGATGGTTCGGCCAGACCTCGGCCGTGCCGGCGACGGTGCGGCCCGCGCCCATGAGCGTGGCCGCGGCGCCCCAGGGGGCGGCGGCACAGAAGCCGTCGATCTCGCCCTGAAGCAGGGTCGCGGCCATGCGCGGCGGCGGGATCACGGTGAAGCGGACATCCGCCTCGGGGTCGACACCCTGCTTCACCAGCCAGCGGCGCAGCAGGTAGTGCTGGGCGGAGTAGGAGAAGACGACGGCGAAGGTGGCTGGCCTGCCCGCCGCCGCGCGCGTCTTCAGCGCGGCCGCGAGGTCGGGCTCGGCGGCCAGCGCGGTGGAGAGGGTGATGCCGTTGCCGTTGCGGGACAGGCCGCAGGCGATGTGCACCCGGGCCTCGACGCCGCCCAGCCCCGCGGCCAGCGCGATCGGCATGGGGCCGAGGAGCTGCGCGCCATCCAGCGCACCGAAGGCCAGCTTGTCGCGCACCGCGGACCAGGAGCGCTCGGGCGTGACCGCCACGCGGATGCCGACGGCATCGAAGAGCCCCAGCTCCTCGGCAACGACCAGCGGTGCCGCGTCGAACAGGCGCACGAAGCCGAGGCGCATGACGCGCGCGGGCGAGCGGAGCCGGGAGACGGAGAGGTCGGGCGCGTTGGGCAAGCTCGAATCCGCAACTCGGACGGGCCGTCATGGACCGTCGGTGGGAAGGAGGGCTTGCCTGGGATGCGCCATTGCATCCCGCCCGTGTCTCGGCAGATATCCGGCGCGCGGGGATCGATCAAGCGGAATCTTGCACGCCGATTGGGCGCTTCGGCACGAACGGGCTCGATGTCCGCCTTATTGCCTATTTTTTGGACAGATAGGCGGCGGCCATCGCGCCCAGCTTCAGCCGTCGCTCCATGGCCATGCGCTGGAGCCGGCGGTGCGCCTCGGGCTCGGACAGCCCCTCGTCCCGGATGAGCTGGCGCTTGGCCCGGCCGATCAGGTCGCGCTCCTCCAGGGTGGCGCGCGCCTCGGCCAGCTCGGCCCGCAGCGCCTCGTGGGCCCGGAAGCGGCGGATCGCGACCTCCAGCACGGGCCGCACCCGGGCCGGGGCCAGCCCCTCCACCACATAGGCGGCGACACCGGCCTCCAGCGCCGCCTCGATCTGCTCGGGATCGCCACGCTCGGCGAAGAGGACGACCGGCCGCGGCTCGTCGCGGTTCAGGGCGCGCATGGATTCGAGGGCGTCGCGCTGGGGGTCGTCGAGATCGCAGACGATGACGTCGGCCTGGCTGGCTCGGACGCGCGCCGTCAGCTCCGCCACGTCGGGCGCGATCGCCACGACAGTGCAGCCGGCCGCCTCCAGACCCAGGCGCACCGCCTCCGCGCGCTCAGGCTCACCATCCACCAACAGGACCCGCAGCGCCCATGCCCCCGGTCAGAAAGCCACGCCGTCCGACATTCCCCCGCGGTGCAACATGCAACGTCGGGGCCAGGCAGGGGAAGGGCCAGACGGGGAAGGTCAGTCCAGCGCGCCAAGGGTGCGCAGGCGGCGACGCAGGGCGTAGAGCTGGTCCAGCAGGGAGAGGACGACGGGCAGCGCCTCCTCGTTCACCTGCATCACGTCGCGCAGCTCGAGGATGAGGCGCACGCGCTCGGCGTCGATCTCCTCGAAGACGAGGTCGCCCTCGCGCCGCTCGGCGCGGACATGGCCCTCACCGATCCAGCGCCGGAGATCGTCCTCGCGGAGCGTGACGAAGCGGGCGCAGAGGATGTCGAGGGTGATCATTCCCCGAACTCCATGCCGGCGCGGGGGTCCTCCGGGTTTTCCGGCTCCCAGCCGCGCAGGAAATCCTCCAGCGCGGCGTCGGGCTTGCCGATCGTCACGCGCAGGGTGAGGAAGAGATCGCCGGCCGGGCGCTTGCCGTGCTCGGCGACGCCCTTGCCGCGCAGCCGGATGGTGCGGCCGCTGTCGCTTCCCGCGGGCAGGTTCACGCGCAGCGAGCCGTGAGGCGTCGGCACCACCACCGGGCCGCCGAGCACCGCCTCCTTCAGCGTCACCGGCAGGTCCATGCGCAGATCGTTGCCGTCGCGCCTGAGGAATTCGTGCTCCGCGACCTCCAGCTCGATGAGCGCGTCGCCGGCCGGGCCGCCGTTGCGGCCGGGCTGGCCCTGGCCGCGCAGGCGCAGCACCTGGCCGGACACCACGCCGGGCGGGATCTTCACGCTGAGCGCCTTGCCGTCCGGCAGGGTGAGCTGGCGCGTGGCGCCGCTGACCGCGTCGAGGAAGGCGACGTTCAGCCGGTAGGATTCGTCCATGCCGCGGCGCGGTCCTGCCTCGGCACGACGCCGCGCCTCGAAGATATCGGCGAAGATGTCCTCGAACATGCCGGGGTCCATGCCTTCCGGCGCCGCGCCGTAGCGCGCCCCGTGGGGCTCCTCGGCGTAACGCCGATAGCCGCCGCCCGCGTTGAAGCCGGGCGGCGCCTTCTCCTGGCCCTCGGCGTCGATCTCGCCGCGGTCGTAACGGGCGCGACGCTCCGGGTCGGAAAGGAGGTCGTTCGCGGCCGAGGCGGCCTTGAACCTCTCCTCGGCCTCAGGCTTGCCGGGGTTCAGGTCGGGATGGTGCTTGCGCGCGAGCTTGCGGTAGGCGGATTTGATCGCCTCCGGCGTCGCGTCGCGCGGAACCCCGAGAACCTTGTAAGGATCTTCCGCCATCAGCCGTCCGAGCGCGGAACCCAGGGCAGCCGCGCGATGTCGATGCCATCGTCGCGGAGCGCCTCCGCCTCCTCGTCGCTGGCCTCGCCGTAGATGCCGCGCGCCTCGACCTCGCCGTCATGGATGCGGCGGGCCTCCTTGGCAAACTCAGGGCCGACATAGTCGCAGTTCGTCTCGATCTCCTGGCGCATGCGCTGCAGGAGGGCCATGACCTGCGCGGGCATGGGACCGGCGGCGTGGCGCGGACCATCGGCGGGCGGCGTGGGCGCGGGGACCTTCGCGGGCGCCTCGACCTCGGGACGGCCCTTCACGCCGGGCGCCTTGGCGACGGCGGGCGTCATGAGCGCCTTGGAGACATGCGCGTCGCCGCAGACCGGGCATTCGACGAGGCCCACCTCGGCCATGCGGTCATAGGCGGCGCCGTCCTTGAACCAGCTCTCGAACTGGTGGTCGTTCTCGCAACGGAGAGAAAAGCGGATCATTCCCTGGAACCTCGACCGGAAAGGCCGGAATGGCAATCGGTCATCTGCTCTCCACATGGGGAGGCATATACATGCCTGACAAGATGGGCGTTTTTCACGCCGCCAGCAGGGCGTCCAGCTTGCCGGCGCGATCCAGCGCCGAGAGCTCGTCCGAGCCGCCGATGGACTGCCCGTTGACGAAGATCTGCGGGACGGTGGTGCGGCCGCCCGAGCGCTCGGTCGCGTCCTTGCGGGCCTGACTGCCGCGCGGGGCGTCGATTTCCCGGAACTCGACGCCCTTTCGCTCGAGCAGGGCGCGAGCCCGGTCGCAATAGGGGCAGAAGTCCTGGGTGTAGATTTCAACCTGTGCCATGCGTGTTATAAGAGATCTGCCGGGCGGGAGTTTCAAGTCACCACGCAAGCTCCTGCGTCAGGACGGCCATGCCGAAGGCGAAGCCCAGCACGCCGAAGAGCCCGATCAGGAAGCCGCGCCAATCGTGGTTGCGCCCTTGGGAGCGCGGCGGCGGAGTTTTTCCGTCGAAGGGCATGAACGCCTCCTGTTGCCGCCACCAGACTGGCAGAGAGAGGTTAATCGGCGATTAAGACGGCCGCTCGATCCTGGGATCCGGCACGCGCGCTGCGGCCAGCACCGCCACCGCGGCCGCCCCGCCCTGCAGCAGCACCCGCGCGCAGGCATCGGCCGTCGCGCCGCTGGTCAGCACGTCGTCGATCAGCAAGACGCGGCGGCCCGCGAGCTTCCGCCCTGCCCTGGGCGCCAGCCCGAAGGCACCGACCAGCGCCACCTCGCGCTGGCGCGCGCCCAGCTCGCCGAGCGGCTTCGTGGCGCGCACGCGCCGCAGCAGCATGGGATCGAAGCGCTTGCCCGACATCCGCGCGAGTTGCGCGGCCAGCAGCGCCGCCTGGTTGTGCCGGCGCCGGAACAGCCGCCAGCGGTGCAGCGGGACCGGGACCAGCAGGTCGGCGGTGCGGAGCAGATCGGCGCCGGCGCGGGCCATGTGGCGGGCGAGCGGGCGGGCCAATTCGGTGCGGTCGCGGTGCTTGAAGGGGAGGATCAGCGCCTTGGCGCCGTCGTCGTAGCGCAGCGCGGCCCGGGCGGCGGAGAAGGCCGGCGGCGCAGCCACGCAGGCCTCGCACCAGAAGCCCTCCGGCTGACGCGACCCGGTGCCGTCATGCGGAAAGGGCACGCCGCAGACCTCGCAGAGCGGCGCGGTCACGAAGGAAAGGCGGGAGAAGCAGGCGGGGCACAGCCCGCCCTGCTCGCCGACCGGGGTATCGCAGGTGAGGCAGATGGGCGGCAGCAGGGCGTTGAGAAGCCCGGCGCCCAGACGCTTGAGCACGCGGCGCGACCGATCCAGACCTTCGCGCCAAGCCGCGCTCCCGTCATCGGACGAGGGTTCGCCGCGCGGCCGATTCAGACTTCCGCGCGAAGCCGCGCTCCGATCATCGGACGAGGGTTCGCGGCGCGGCCGATTCAGACCTCCGCGCGAAGCCGCGCTCCGATCATCGGACGCGGCTACCAGGCGCCGAAGCGCGAATCGCCGTCGCGCTCGACCTCGTGGACGAGATCGATCTCCCAGGAGAGGTACTCGTGCATGGCCGCCTCGATGCCGGAATTCCGGTCATAGGGGCGGAGGTACCAGTCGACGCAGGCCTCGTCCGGCGGGGTCTGGCGATCGGCGGCGACGGGCAGACCGGCAGCCTTCCAGGCGGCGACGCCGCCCTCCAACACGCGCGCGCTCGGCACCTCGGCGGCGGCGAGATGCGCCACCATCGGATCCGGCGCGGTGATCACCACCGGCCCGTCGATCTTCGGGATGCGCCCGCGCACCGCCCAGACCGAGCCCGGGATGTGCCCGGCCCGAAAGTCGATGGAGCGGGCCAGGTCCACCACCGTCACGCCCGTCTCGGCAGCCAGGGCCTGGGGCGTGACCGTCGGGGCCGGCTTCACCTCTGGCGCCTCGGGCTTCCAGGCGCCGGAGACGGTGGCGCCCTTCATCGCGTCCTGCACGACATAGACCTCCCAGCCGCCCATCTGGCGCAGCCAGGCGGCCGACATGCGGGCGCGGACCGTGTCGTCGTCGGCGAGGATCACGCGGGCGCCACGGACCGCGACCCACTGGTCCGTCGCCTGCACGAGCTGCCCGCCCGGCGCGTGGCGGAAGCCGGGGATATGGCCGGCCGCGTATTCCTCGGCCGCACGGACGTCGAGCGCATAGGTGGTACGGCTGTCGTCGGCCAGCATGGCCTCGGCGGCGGCGCGGCTGATCACCTTCACGCCGTTCTCGGAGGCAAAGGCAGAGGCGCGGCGCAGGGCCAGATCGGCGCTCTTCGGCGTGCCGGGATCATAGGTCCGGGTCTGGCCGCGCTCGACGGTGAAGCCGGCCAGCTCCCAGCCCATGGTGCCGTTGCGCAGCGCGACGATGCGGTTGGGCACGCCGGCGCGGCGCAGGCTCTCGGCGCCCATGATGCTGCGGGTGCGGCCGGCGCAGTTCACCACGATGGTGGTGCCCGCATCGGGCACGAGGTCGCCGATGCGGTAGGCCAGCTCGCCGCCCGGGACGTTCACGGCGCCGGGGATGGTCATCTTCACGTATTCATCCATCGGACGGCTGTCGAGGATGACCATCGGCTTGCCGGAATCGACCAGCGCCTGGAGCTCGGGCGGGTCGAGGCTCTCGGTGCCGTAATGGTGCTCGACCCATTCGCCGAAGGCCTTGGACGGCACGTGGACTCCGGTGAAGACGATGTAACCCGCCGCCTTCCAGGCCGGCGTGCCGCCCTTCAGCACATGGACGTCGGTGTAGCCGATGGAAGTGAGGTACTCTGCCAGCTTGGCCGCATGCCCCTCGCCGCCGTCCACGCAGACCAAGCGGGTGGCCTTGCGCGGGAGCAGGGCGCGAGCGCGCAGCTCCTTCTTCGAGAGCGGGCAGGGCACGGCCCAGAAGAGATGGCCATGGCCGAACTCGCCCTCCTCGCGCGCGTCGAGGATCGCGAGCTCGCCGCCGCGGGAAATCCAGGCCTTGAGGTCGGCCGCCGTGACGAAACGCATCAGGCCTTCGCGCCCGAGGTCGGCTTCATGAAGTTCTTGTTGTAGTAGGAGACCACGCCGGTCTGGTCGTCGAAGGCCCGGCGGCCGTCGAGCTTCTCCAGCGCCAGCCCGTACATGTGCAGGTGCCGGGTCGGCCGGTCACCCGTGGTGTGGATGGAGTGGATGTCCTCCGGCATCAGGCAGATGCCGCGGCCCGGCTCCACCATGATCTCCTCCTTCACGCGCATCTCGCAGCGCTCCGGATCCTTGCCGTCGTCCAGGCGCTCGTAGACCTTGTTCAGCTCCTGCCCGTCCACGGCCACGACGCAGGCCCAGGTGGTGTGGTCGTGCGGCTTGGTCGAATTGCCGGGGTTCAGCGCGTTCATGTAGAGGGCGAAGCGGTTGTTCTCGTCCTCCTGCAGCATGTATCGGTTGCTGCCCTTCTCGCCGTTCGGCGGCGGCGGGAACTCGGCGCTGGGGAAGAGATGCTCCTGCGCGGCAAGCGTCATCAGCTCCGCGCGGATGCGCTCCAGGGCCGGGCGGGTGACGCCCATGCTCGACTCGATCTCACGAATGCGGCCAATCGTCGCGGCCACGGCGGCGGTGCGGGCCGCCTTCACATCCATCGTGTTCATCTGAGGCTCCTCCGGAATTCCGGGAACGATAGTCCCGCTTGCGTCCCCGCGCCACCAGTCGCAGATGAGGGACGTGGAAAACCCGCCCGACATCTTCGACCGCGCCCTGGTGGCCCTTCGCCGCGAGCGGGCGGCCGCCACCATCGGCAAGGTCTCGCCCGTGCTGGACGCGGCGGCCGTGAGCCTGCTCGACCGGCTGGACGACACCACCCACCGCTTCTCCCGGGCGCTGGATCTGGGCGGGCGCGGCGCGGTAGCACCGGCGCTGCGCGCGCGCGGCATCCCCTTCGTCGTCTCGATGGACCTCTCCTCCGCCATGGCACGCCGCGCCGGCGGCCTGGCCGTCGCCGGTGACGAGGAATGGCTGCCCTTCGCGCCCGGCAGCTTCGACCTGATCGTGGCCAGCCTCAGCCTGCACTGGGTGAACGACCTGCCTGGCGCGCTGATCCAGATCCGCCAGGCGCTTGCTCCGGACGGGCTCTTCCTCGCCTCCCTCCCCGGGCTAGGCACCTTGCAGGGCCTGCGCGAGGCACTGAACGCCGCCGAGGCCGAGACCCGCGGCGGCGTCTCGCCCCGCGTCTCCCCCTTCCCGGAGCTGCGCGACCTCGCCGGGCTGCTGCAGCGCGCCGGCTTCGCGATCCCCGTCGCGGACCAGGATCGGCTGCCGATGATCTATCGGAACCCCCTGGCCCTGGTCTCCGACCTGCGCGCAGCGGGGGAGAGCAATGCCGTCAACGCACGGGATTCCCGCATTCCGCCGCGCGAATTCTTCCCCCTCGCCTTCTCGCGCCTCGACCTCGACATGGAGCTCCGCCTCCTGGTGATGACCGGATGGAGCCCCCACGAGAGCCAGCAGAAGCCGGCCCGTCCCGGCAGCGCCAATGCCCGCCTCGCGGAGGCCCTTGGCAGCGTCGAGATCAAGGCCGGCGAGAAACCGGGTTGAACCGGGCGCCCCCGGGGCGCATCTTTGCATTGCAACCAGAGTACACGCCGGACCTTTTCGAGATGGACAACCAGGGCGCCGAATCGCGCCGCATCACCCGCCACACGCCCGAGGATTTCGAGGGCGCCCGCCGCGCCGGCGCGCTGGCGGCCGCCTGTCTCGACATGATCACCGAGCATGTGCGCCCGGGCGTGACCACCGGCCAGCTCGATCAGCTCTGCCACGACTACATGGTGGAGCGCGGCGCCGTACCTGCCACGCTGGGCTATCGCGGCTACACCAAGTCCTCCTGCATCTCGATCAACCACGTGGTCTGCCACGGGATCCCGGGCGAGCGCGTGCTGCTGGACGGCGACATCCTCAACATCGACGTGACCGCGCTGCTCGACGGCTGGCACGGCGATTCCAGCCGCATGTACGTGGCCGGCGCCGCCAGCACCAAGGCGCGGCTGCTGATGGACGTGACCTACGAGGCGATGATGCGCGGCATCGCCATGGCCAAGCCGGGCAACACCTTCGGCGACATCGGCCACGCCATCCAGGTCTATGCGGAGAAGCACCGCTTCTCGATCGTCCGCGACTTCTGCGGCCACGGCATCGGCCGGAAATTCCACGAGCCGCCGAACGTGCTGCACTTCGGCCGCCCGGGCGAAGGCCCGAAGCTGGCGCCGGGCATGTTCTTCACCATCGAGCCGATGGTGAATGCCGGCCGCCCCGAGGTGAAGATCCTCGACGACGGCTGGACCGCCGTGACGCGCGACCGCAGCCTCTCGGCGCAGTTCGAGCACATGGTCGGCATCACCGAGACGGGCTGCGAGATCTTCACCCTCTCGCCCGGCGGGCTGACCAAGCCGCCCTACGCGATCTGATTGCCGCGCGCTAAGCTGCCAATCCTCCGCCGGAAGGTGAGTAGGATTCAGCAATGCGCGCGACGGACCTTTCCGAGCTGGCAGCCTTCGACGCCGTCGCCCGACACCGCAGCTTTCGCCGCGCGGCGGAGGAGCGGGGCGTCACGGCGTCGGCCATCAGCCATGCGGTCAGCAACCTGGAGGAGCGCGTCGGCCTCCGGCTGCTGAACCGGACCACCCGCAGCGTCTCGCTGACCGATGCGGGCGGCATGCTGCACGCCCAGCTCTCCCCGGCCTTCGGCGAGATCGGCGCAGCGCTGGACGCGCTGAACCGCTTCCGCGACACGCCCTTCGGCAAGGTGCGGATCAACGTGCCGAACTCCATCGCGCCCTTCCTGATCGGCGGCATCATCGGCCCCCTCATCCGCGACAATCCGCGGCTGGAGATCGAGGTGGTCGCGACCGACCGGCTGGTGGACATCGTCGAGGAGGGCTTCGACGCCGGCATCCGCCTCGGCGAGAGCCTGCGCGAGGGGATGATCGCCATCCGGATCAAGCCGCGGCTGCGCTTCGCCGTGGTGGGCTCGCCGGACTACTTTTCCCGCCGCCCCGCGCCGAAGACCCCGCGCGAGCTGGAAGGGCACGCCTGCATCCGCAACATCTACCCGAACGGCACGCCCTACGCCTGGGAGTTCGCCCGCAACGGCGAGGCCCTCGCCTTCCACCCCACCGGCCCGGTCTCGCTTGACGACCACGAGCTCATGGTCCAGGTCGCGTTGTCCGGCGGGGCGCTGGCCTATGTCTGGGAGAACCGTGCCGAGCGCGAGCTGCGCGATGGCACGCTGATCCGCTGCCTCGACGAGTGGTGCGCGCCGGAGGACTGGTTCCACCTCTACTATCCGAGCCGAAGGAACATGTCGGCCGGGCTGCGCGCGGTGATTGAAGCGATGCGGGCCTGATGCGATCCTTTCCCTGACTCGTCAGGAATCGACCGCATGTCCGCGAAACGGGGCCTCGACGAGGCCGGGGGCCTCTTCCCGATCGAGGCGCCGAACGCATCGCCTGGCGCCGAGGGCCATCGCGCGCGGATGCGGAAGAAGCTGATCGAGGCCGGCCCCTCGGCGCTGCTCGACCACGAGCTCATCGAGATGGTGCTCTTCCTGGCCCTTCCCCGGCGCGACACCAAGCCCATCGCGAAGATGCTGCTCGCCCGCTTCGGCAGCTTCGCCGGCGCGCTCAGCGCGACCACGGCCGAGCTCCGCAGCATCGAAGGGCTTGGAGAGGCCGGGATCGCCGCGCTGCGCACGGTGCAGGCCGCGGCGCTGCGGCTGGGCGAGGCGGTGGTGAAAAGCCAGCCCGTGCTGAGCGACAGCGCCAGCCTGGTCGCCTATCTCACCGCCGCCATGGCGCGCGAGCGCACGGAGCACTTCCGCGTCCTCTTCCTCGACGTGAAGAACCGCCTGATCGCCGACGAGGTGATGGGCCGCGGCACCGTGGACCACACGCCGGCCTATCCGCGCGAGGTGGTGCGCCGCGCGCTGGAGCTGCACGCCTCCTCGCTGATCCTGGCGCACAACCACCCCTCCGGCGACCCGACGCCGAGCCATGCCGACATCGCCATGACGCGCGACATCAAGGCCGCGGCGGCCGCGCTGGGGATCGCGCTGCACGACCATCTCGTCATCGGCCGCGGCATGCCCTTCTCGATGCGGGCCCAGGGGCTCCTCTGATCAGGCCGCCCTGAGCGCGGCGACGAAGCAGGCGGTCGCAATCGCAGCCGACGCCGTCCGCACGTGGTTCCATCGCGTCCAGTCTCGCCGGTAGCCAGCCCAGGCGGCGCCGGCCCCGGAACCCTTGGGATCGGCCTCGGCCAGCGCATCGTTCAGTGGCAGGTTGAAGGCGACCGTGCAGGCGAACATCCCGGTCACGTAGATCAGGCCCCCCAAGAGCATCGGCAGGGTTTCCGGCTCGTCCCAGTGGAAGGGTGCCAGCACGGCCAGCGCCACGGCCGAGCCCGTCGTCGCCAGAAAAAGTGGCATGAAGGCCGAGCGCAGGATCGTCCGGTTGATCGAGACCATCGCCGCCACCGCCGCGGCTGGTTCGAGCCGGCCGAGCGCCGCCATGACGAAGCCAGAGAAGGTGAAATAGACCCCCGCCAAGACCCCGCAGCCCAGGACGGAGAACCAGAGCAGGATGATAACGAGATGGTTCATCGATGCGCGTTTCCCCGCCTTTTCGTTCCGGACACCGTTCGCCTTCGGACAACCTGCGCCCGGCCCGCTCGTTAACCCATTGCAATGCGTGTCCCAAGACGCCTCGAAAAAGGGGATCGAGTTCCCGCCTCGTCTCCATACGCGGACGGCCCGATCCCCAAACGACCGGTTTGCTCCGGCAGTTGCGAGCCATCGCTGCCACTACCCGACGAGCGGCCCTGATCCCGGGGTTACGGCGGGGCAGCCACGGCGGTGTGCAGATCGGCGTCCGAGGGTGGCTGGGGTCCAGCCCCGTCGCAAAGCACCGCGATCGGCACGGAACCCTCGGCGCGAAGAGGCCCGAAGAAGACGGGCGGCCCGAGGGATTCCCGCCATTCGCGGGCATCCGGGGCGAGCAGGACCACGAAGTATGTCCGCCCCGCCAAGGGATCAGCGAATTCCAGGGTGCCGCAGACCACGACAACCGCCCGCCCGGCGGAATCGACCCGGGGCTGGAGGCGCATGTCGGTGAAGACTGGCCAGTCATCGACCCCATCCGGGATCGCCGATCGCACGGCCCAACGGGCGGCATCCTCGAGCCTGGCGCGATTCTGCGCCGCGGCCGAAGCGATCCAGGCGATATGGATGCAGAGGGACAGGCCAACGAAAAAGCCCATCCGCCGCATGATCGGCATGGGTGGCGTCGCGCGGGCAGGCAGGGTGTGGCGGCTGGGCATCATGGGTTCCTCCATCCGTCACCGGGCCGGCCTCGCCTCAAGGAAGGACGAAATGCCGTCGATGGCGCTGGCCATCGACGGCAAGGACCCGGAGATCATGCGAACGGATGAATAGGAGGCGCCCGTAAAATCCCCGTGAGGCCTGCGTGAAGCGGTCGGGCGAGCACGGGCATTTCCCGGCCGCGCTGCATCACCTGCCGTGGAAACCGGGCTTTGATCCGTTCACAGGGCGCAGCAACGCCTTCTTTCCCGGCCCGTTAACCTATTTGCCATGCCCGCTTCCAGGGCGCCGAAAGGGGAACGAGATGCCACGCATGTCTCCAACGGACCGGGACTAGCCGATGTATATTCGTCAACCAGTCCTCCCCATGTTCCGCCGACGCCAGGCCCTCCAGCCCCGCGAGGAGGGAAGCCACGTGACGGAAGCCACCATCGCCCGCATCTGGCGCGGCCGCACCACGCGCGCGAAGGCCGACGCCTATGAGCCCTATCTGCGCGAGGCCGGCATCGCGCCGCTCGAGGAGAAGGCGCTGGCCGTCCAGCTCTTCCGGGAGGACCGCGCGACAGAGACAGAGTTCGTCACCATCTCCTATTGGGAAAGCATCGGCGCCATGTCCGTCTTCGCCGGCGACGACCCAACGCGCATCCACCACCTGCCGCGCGACGAGGAGTTCCTGATCGAGCTGCCGGAGCGCGTCCAGGTGCTCTCCATCCTGGTGAATGCCGAAGAACAGGGCTGACTCGAAGCACACCGAAGCTCTAGAATCGGCCCTTCGGGAGAGGCCGCCCCCTTGACGCTGACCGCCATGCCCCTGCTCCGCACCGACCTGGTCCAGGTCGTGGACGTGCTCTGCGCGGCGGGGGCGGATTCGCCGGCGGTGGTCGAGCATCACACGCATCATTCGCTCGCCTTCGTCCGTGCTGGCAGCTTCTCCTGCCGCTGCGGCCGGGAGGATTTCGACCTGGTCCGCGGCTCGGTGCTGGTGGGCGCGCCCGGGCGCGCCTTCACCTGCAGCCATGTCCACCACCCGCATGGCGACCGCTGCCTCTCCGTGCAGATCGCGCTGGGCACCATCGACATGCTGGGCGAGGCGGAATGGGGCATCGGCACCCTGCCGCCGACGGCGGAGATGCCCGTGCTCGGCCGCCTCGTCGAGGCCCGCGCCCGTCAGCGCGACCGCTTCGGGCTGGAGGAGGCCGCCCTGCTCGCCGTCGCGCGCTTCCGGCAGCTGAGCCGCCGCGGCCGCTCGGCCCGCCGCGCGCCCAGCCCCCGCGAGCGGCGCCTCGCCGTCTCGGCCGCGCTCTGGCTGGAGGCGCAGGCCGGCGAGGAAGCGAGCCTTGGCGATGCCGCCTCCCAGGCCGGGCTCAGCCCCTTCCATTTCCTGCGGATCTTCTCCCGCACCCTCGGCGTCACGCCGCACCAGTACCTGCTGCGCGTGCGGCTGGACCGGGCGGCAAAGCTCCTGGGCGAGACGGAGATGCCGGTGACGGAGGTGGCCTTCGAGGCCGGCTATGCCGACCTCTCCAACTTCGTGCGCGCCTTCGGCCGTGCGGCCGGCATGTCGCCCCGCGCCTTCCGGCGGAGCGCCGATCGCAAGATTTACCAAGTTCCTTCGTCCAGGGCGATCTAACCCCTCCCCAGCAACGAGGAGGCATCTGCCATGTACGATCATGTGGGACTGAAGGTCCGCGACACCGCCGCCGCCGCGCGGTTCTATGGAGCCGTCATGGGCGCGCTCGGGCACAAATCCCTGGCCGAGGACGGCACGGGCTACGGCTCGGGCGACGAGGCGCTCTGGCTGAGCGAGGACGAGGCGGCGGCGGGCGGCGCCCATGTCGCCTTCAAGGCGGCGGACCACGAGGCCGTCCATCGCTTCCACGCGGCCGGGCTCGCGGCGGGCGGCAAGGACAATGGCGCCCCGGGACCCCGGCCCAACTACGGACCGGCCTACTACGCCGCCTTCCTGATCGATCCCGACGGCAACAACGTCGAGGCGGTCTGCATGAAGGCCGGCTGATCCGCGGCCTCAGGCCGTGGCGGCGACCGGCCGGGCACCCAGGATATGCGCGATGGCGTAGGTCAGGTCCGGTCGGTTCAGCGTGTAGAAGTGGAACTCGTCCACGCCGTTGGCCTGCAGGATGCGGACCTGCTCGGCCGCGACCGTCGCGGCCACCAGCCGGCGGGTGTCGGCATCCTCGTCCAGCCCCTCGAAGAGCTTCGCCAGCCAGCCCGGCACCGAGGCGCCGCACATCGCGGAGAAGCGCTTCACGCTGGCGAAGTTCGTGACCGGCATGATGCCCGGCACGATCGGCGCGCTGATGCCGGCCGCGTGGCAGCGGTCCAGGAAGCGCAGGTAGACGTCGGTGTCGAAGAAATATTGTGTAACGGCGCGGTTCGCGCCCGCGTCGATCTTCCGCTTCAGGAAGTCGAGATCGGCCACGGCGGAGGTCGCGGCCGGATGGACCTCCGGATAGGCGCCGACGCTGATGTCGAAATCGCCGATCCGGCGCAGACCGCGGACCAGATCCTCCGCCTGGGCATAGCCGCCCGGATGAGGCTCGTAGGTGGAGGCGCCGGCCGGCGGGTCGCCGCGCAGGGCGACGATATGCCGAACGCCCGCGTCCCAATAGGCGCGCGCCACCTCGTCCACCTCGTCGCGCGTGGCGCCCACGCAGGTGAGGTGCGCGGCCGGTGTCAGCGAGGTCTCCTTCGCGAGACGCGCCACCGTGTCGTGCGTGCGGGACCGTGTGGAGCCGCCCGCGCCATAGGTGACGGAGACGAATCGCGGCGCCAGCGGCTCCAGCCGCCGGATGCAGGTCCAGAGGTCGGCCTCCAGCTTCTCGTTCTTCGGCGGGAAGAACTCGAAGGAGAGCTTGGGCGCCGGCAGGCTCGACGGCGAGGGCAGCGTACCGACCCGGGGTCCGGTCAGCCAGCGTTCCAGGGTGTTGGGGGGCGAGGCGTCCATGAACGAAGCTTTGGCGTCCCCCCTTCCTTAATGCAAGGGGCTCGCCATGTCAGGGACAGGCTCCGGACGGGGGGCGCGTCCTTTAGGCCTTCATGTTGAGCAACTTGCTGTGGCTCGCGAAAATGTGCATGAAGCTGAAACGGCATGACTTCGTCCGGGTTAGGAAGCTCGCTCTGAAAGGTCCCGTTTCGCCCATGCGCTTTGCTCCCCTCCTGGCTTCAGCGATCCTGCTCGTCGGGCTGGCAGGCTGCGCGGCGCGCCCGCCAGCCAGCGACCCCGAGGCGCTGGAGGAATTCCGCGCGAACAACGACCCGATCGAGCCCTTCAACCGGGCGATGTATTCGGTGAACGACGCCATCGACACGGTGGCGCTGCGGCCCGCCGCGCAGGCCTACCGGTTCGTGCTCCCGCAGCCGGTCCGTACCAGCGTGCGCAACGCGCTCGGCAACCTGCGCGCACCGACCATCCTGATGAACGACGTGCTGCAGGGCAATGTGGACCGCGGGGCCCACACCGCCGCGCGCTTCCTCATCAACTCGACGCTCGGCATCGGTGGGCTGATCGACGTCGCGGACTGGCAGTTCGGCATCCCCGGCCATAGCGAGGATTTCGGCCAGACCCTCGCGGTCTGGGGCGTCGGCGAGGGGCCCTACCTCTTCCTGCCCGTCCTCGGCCCGTCCAACCCGCGCGACCTGTTCGGCTTCGGCGTGGATGCGGTGGCGAGCCCCTGGTTCTGGTTCGGCCAGGGCAGCGTGGTCGAGGCGCTGCGCTGGGCGCATGCCGGCATCGCCCTCATCGATGCGCGCGAGGGCGTGCTGGATGCGCTGGACGAGCTGAACCGCTCCTCGCTCGATCCCTATTCGACGCTGCGCAGCGCCTATCGCCAGCGCCGCAATGCCGAGATCCACGGCACCGGCTTCACGGCGCCTGACGCCGCCGGCGGCACCGGCTACGGCATCGGCGTGGGCGTCCCCGTGCCTCCGCGCAACCCAACTGCCCCCTGAGGCCTGAAATGACCAAGACAGCTTTCCGGCACGAGGCGCGCCCGACGCGCCGCGCCCTGCTGGCCCTCCTGGCGGCCCTGCCCTTCGCCAGGACCTTCGCGGCGGCCGCGCAGATGGATACCGGCCGCGCCACCGCCTTCATCCAGACGACGGGCGACGCCCTGGTCGGCGTGCTCAACAACCCCACCATGACCCCGCCGCAGCGGCGTGAGCGCGTGGCGAACATCCTGCGCCAGGCCGTGGACATGGAGGGCACCGGGCGCTTCATCCTGGGCCGCTGGTGGCGCGTCGCCTCCCCGGCCGAGCAGCAGGAATACCTGCGGCTCTTCGAGGAGACGCTGATCCGCAACCTGGCCGCCCGCTTCGGCGAGTACCAGGGCGTGCGCTTCGCGCTCGGCCGCAGCCAGCAGCGCACCGAGGACGACACGCTGGTCACCACCGTCGTGGAGCGGCCGAACAGCGCGGCCATGAACCTCGACTGGCGCGTGGCCGATGTGGGCGGCCAGCCGCGCATCGTGGACCTCGTGGCGGAGGGGACATCGCTCCGGCTCACGCAGCGCAGCGAGTACAGCGCGGTGATCCAGCGCGGCGGGAACCAGGTCTCGGCGCTGCTGACGGCGATGCGGAACCAGCTGCAGCAGCTCCAGCAGCGGTCCTGAGGCCAGCCCTTCGGCGTCGATCCCCGGCCGGGCCAACGGCGCCGTCGCCTCCTCTCCGCTTCAAATCGTCGTGGCCAGCGCCGGACAGGTGCCAGGTGCCGAGGCGCGTCGTCGTCTGGACGGGGATTTTTCTCCAACCGTCCTTCATAATTTTACCAGTTATATATTTCTTCGCCCTCCATGAGGACGAAATATATATCCGCCAAAATTCGAAAATATCGTAACAAACCCCTCTTGATCATAATATTTTAAGCTTTACGACTTATACCCGGGACGAAACAACGCGGGTCAGAAGAATTCCGACATGCCGAAACTTGCCTTGAATTGCGGTCGCCGGCATCGAATTCGGAGTAAACGCTCCCCCAAGGCGAGTCTTGTCGTCCTGGCCGCCGCTTGCCTCGCGGCGCCCGAAACGGTCCAGGCCGGCTGCGAGGTCACCCCCGGTGACGCCCTGATCAGCTGCAACAGCGGCACGATCGACATCCGGCCGAGCTCCGGCAGCGTCACCGCCATCATCAGCGACATGAACGTCTCGGGCGGCTACCTGAACCTGGTCCCCGCCGACCCCTCGACTGGTCCCCTCACCGAGACGCTGATCGTCAACAACACGACCATCGACTCGCCGAGCTACAGCGCGATCGTCGTCGCCTCCACGATCCCGGGCGGGCCCGTCGTCGACGTCTCGGTCACGCTCGGCCCCGACGTGACGCTGATCTCCAACGGCGGCTTCGGCGGCCTCTGGGTGCGGAACGAGTGGGGCGGGAACATCGTGGTCAACAGCGCCGCCACGGTGACCGCGACCGGTGCCGACGGCCTGACGGCCACGACCAACAACGGCTCCGTCAGCCTGACCAATTCAGGCCTCGTGACCTCCACCGACAACCGCGGCCTCTATGCCGATGGCGGGTTCAGCAACACCTCGCCGGTTCCGGTCACGATCACCAACAGCGGCACGGTGTCGGCCTATCTCGCGGGCATCCGGGCCATCGACTACAACGGCACCGCGACCATCGTGAACTCGGGCTCGGTCACCTCGACGACGAAGCAAGCGGCCATCGCCTGGTCGAACAACGGCGACGTCGTCACAAGCAACAGCGGCTCGCTGCTGGCGCTGAACAACATCGGCATGCAGGCCGCGTCGCAGACCGGCAACGCCACGGCCACCAACAGCGGCCGCATCGAGACGCGCCTCGCGACCCCGGGCGGTTCCTACCAGGGCATCAACGCCCAGGCCGGCTTCGACACGGGCGAGGCCGGCTGGGGGAACGTCACGGTCACCAATACCGCGACCGGGACGATCATCGCTCCCAACGACTCCGCCATCTATGCCTGGACGCAGCGGGGGCTGGTCTCCGTCCAGAACGCCGGCAGCCTGTCGGGCGCCATGGGCATCACCGCCGACGCCGCCTCCGGCAGCGTCTCCATCGGCAACACGGGCAGCATCACCGCGACCGGCGCCGCCATCGTGACCGGCGCCGCCGCCGCGACCCTCACCAACTCCGGCAGCATCGCCACCACCGGCGGAGGCACCGCCATCCGGTTCGGCACGGGCAACAGCACGCTGATCGTGCTGCCGGGCTCCTCCATCACCGGGCTGGTGACCGGCGGCACCTCCGGGGACGGCCTGTCGACCATCGGCACCAACACTTTGACCCTCGGCGGCTCCGGCAGCGCGAGCTTCGACGTCAGCCAGATCGACCGCACCCCGGCGCAGCGCGGGCTTTCCTTCAACGGCACCGCCTATGTCGGCACCGCGAGCGCGGCCGCGGGCCAGTACCAGGGCTTCAGCCTCTTCACCAAGACCGGCGACGGCACCTGGACCCTGACCTCCGGCAGCGGCGGCGGGCTCGCCGACCAGAACTGGAGCATCCAGAGCGGCACCCTGATTGGAGATACCTCCACGATCCGCGGCCAATCGATCGTCAACAACGCCACCCTGGTCTTCAACCAGGGCTCGGCCGGGACCTATGCGGGCACGATCAGCGGCTCCGGCAGCCTGGTCGTCACCGGTGGCGGCGCGCTGACCCTGACCGGCGCCAACACCCATAGCGGCGGCACCGTCATCCGCGGCGCCACCCTCCGGATCGCCGACGACGCGGCGCTCGGCGCCAGCACCGGCAGCCTGACCTTCGACAACGGCACGCTGCAGGCGCTGGCCGACATCACCTCCAACCGGCCCATCCTCGTCACGAGCGGCGGCGGCCTCATCGACACCAACGGCTTCCTGGTCTCGCTGCTCGGACCGATCACGCTGAACGGCCAGCTGAGCAAGACCGGCGCCGGCAACGTGCTCTTCTCCAGTGACGCCGAGGTGAACGGCACGCTGGTGGTCGGCAACGGCACCTTCGCCAACAACGGCGTGGTCTCGGCCCAGCAGATCCAGGTCCAGCCCGGCGGCGTGCTGCGCGGCTCGGGCATCGTGAACGCGCCGACCTTCGTCTCCGGCACGCTCTACCCCGGCAACTCGCCCGGCACCCTGACCTTCAACGCGCCGGTGACGATGCAGCCGGGCTCCACCCTCGCGCTGGACATCGACGGCACCGGCACGGGCAGCGGCGCCGGCAATTACGGCCGCGTGATCGTGCAGGGCGCGGGCAACAGCTTCACGGCGGCAGGGACGATCCAGCCCATGCTCCGCGGCATCACCGGCTCCGCCACCAACAGCTTCACGCCGAGCCTCGGCCAGACCTTCACCGTGGTTCAGGCGCAGGGCGGCGCGCTCGGCTCCTTCTCGGGCATCGCGCAGCCGGGCGCCGGCCTCCCGGCCGGGACACGTTTCGAGGCCGTCTACACGGCACAGACCGTCTCCCTGGCGCTGGCGCCGAGCTCCTATGCGGCGCTCGGCCTCGGACAGACCGACAACCAGGTGGCGGTCGGCGCGGCGCTCGACGCGCTGCGCCCCATCCCCGGTGTCCGTCCGGGCGCCGGCCTCGGCGACGCCTTCGGCCGGCTGTACCAGCTCTCCGGCGCCGCCATCGCGCCCACGCTCGACCGGCTCGCCGGCACAGCCTACGGCGACCAGATCCTGGCCGACCGGGAGACCCAGCGCCTCGTGGGGGGCGCGGTGGACGACCAGCTCTCCGGCCTGCGAGGCGGCGGCGACACCTCCGGCGGGCGGGCGACCACCCTGGCCGACGGGCGGGGCCGCACCGCCTGGATCCGCGCGCTGGGGCAGAACCAGCGTGTCTATTCCGGCGCCGCGCCTGGCTTCTCCGGCAACACTGCCGGCTTCATCGCGGGCGCCGACATGCGCGTCGAGAATGCCGTCCTCGGCCTGGCCGTGGGGCATACCGACGGGAGGTTCACCTCGCGCGGGACCAGCGCCAAGACCGACACCGACGCGGTTCATCTCATCGCCTATGGCAGCCTCTCGCTGGGGCGCTACTTCCTGGACGGCCAGCTCGGCGGCCACATGACGGGCGACACGACGCGGCGCGACCTCGGCATCTTCGGCGTCGGCGCCCGTGGCCGGGTGGATGGGTCGGGCGTCTCCGCCCAGGCGCGGCTCGGCACCGCCTACATGCTTCAGGGCTGGCGGCTGGAGCCCTCGGTGGCGGTCCGCCTCGACCACACCGGCCGCGACGCTCTGGCCGAGACCGGCGCCGGAGGGCTCGGCCTGGCCGTGAACCGGACCAGCATCGATGCGGTCCGCACCTCGGCCAGCATCCGGGTGGACCGCGAGATCGCTCTTTCGGAGGGGATCTCGGTGGCTCCGTCGCTGCGGCTCGGCTACGCGCACGACTTCGGCGACGCCACCGCGATCACGAATGCGGCCTTCCTCGGGGCGCCTTCCGCGGGATATCGCGTGACCAGCGCGCGGCCCGGCCGCGACGTGTTGCTGGCCGGCGCCGGTGCCACGGTGAAGCTGCCGCACAACCTGGCGGTCTTCGTGAACTACGCCGCGGACATCCGGGAATCCGGCTCCGTCCAGGCGGTCACGGGCGGCCTGCGCTTCACCTGGTAAGGGAGGCTACCGCCCGAGCCAGGCCGCGAGCCGCTCCGGCGCCTGGGCCATGTCCGCCTCGGCGCCGCAATAGCTGAAGCGCAGGAAGCGGCCGCCACGCGCGCGGTCGAAATCCACGCCCGGCGTCGCAGCGATACCCGCGCCCTCCAGCATGCGCGCGGTGAACTGCACACTGTCATTGGTGAGGTGCGAGACGTCGCACCACAGGTAAAAGGCGCCGTCGGCCGCGGCGATCCGGTCGAAGCCGGCCTTGGGCAGGCCTTCCAGCAGGCGGGCGCGGCTGCGGGCATAGGCGGCCTTCTTCGCCTCCAACTCCTCCATGCAGTCCATCGCCGCCTCGGCCGCCACCTGGGCCACGTGCGGCGCGGAGATGAACATGTTCTGCGCCAGGCACTCGACCGGGCGGACGAGGTCCTCCGGCAGCAGCAGCCAGCCGATGCGCCAACCCGTCATGCACCAGTACTTGCTGAAGCTGTTGACGACGATCGCGCTGTCGCTGAAGGCGGCGGCCGTGCTCTCGGCGACCGTGCCCCAGGAGAGGCCATGGTAGATCTCGTCCGAGACCAGCCGAACGCCCTTCGCGTGGCACCAACGGGCGATGGCGGCGAGCTCGTCGGGCGTCAGCATGGTGCCGGCGGGGTTGCATGGGCTCGCGACCACGAGGCCGTCGGGCAGCGGATCGAGCGCCTCCAGCATGGCCAGGCTCGGCTGGAAGCGTGTCTCCGGCCCGCATTCCAGCAGCACCGGCTCCATGCCGAGCGCCGTCAGGATATTGGCATAGGGCGGGTAGAAGGGCGCGGCCATGGCCACCCGGTCGCCGCGGTCGAAGGCGGCGAGGAAGGCCAACGGGAAGGCGCCCGAGGCGCCGACCGTCACCGCGATGCGCGCGGGCGGGACGGTGACGCCGTAATGCTCGAGATAGTGCCGCGCGATCCGGGCCCGCAGCGGCGGCAGGCCGAAAGCCTCGGTGTAGCCGAGTGGGTGGCCGGACTGCAGCGCCGCCATGGCCGCCGCGATGGCGCCGGCCGGCGCGCCGGAGCCGGGCTGGCCCACCTCCATGCGCAGGATGCCGGGCGCGGAGGGCGGCAGGCTCGCGGCCCTCGCATTGGCGGCCGCGATCACGTCCATGACGATGAAGGGCGGGGCCTCGGCCCCCCTCCCCGTCTTGAGGGTCACCGGTCGGTGGCGCCGAGCGCCACGCCGGTGCCGCGCGGATCGGTCAGCGTGGTGCAGAGGGCCTGATAGCCCGGCAGGTAGCGCGGGCACATGCCGACCTGCGCCCGCCCCGGATCTGGCACCGTCTGCATCACCGTGTCCGGTCCGGCATCGCGCAGCATCTGCGCCGCGACCGGGCCGGCGACCGCCATCGGCGCGGCCTGCTGGCCCGAGCCGGCGACGGCCATGCGGAAGGCGCGGAGGTTCGGGCTCCAGCCGATCGCGGCCGAGAGCAGCGGCGGCTGGACGCGGCCGAGATTGGGCGCCGCGGCGCCCAGGAAGCCCATCCCCGGCATGATGCGGCCCGTGCCGAAGAGGTTGTTCATGGTGAAGGCGCAGGTCACCGCATTGCCGTTGCGGTCGTAGACCATGAGGCCAGCGCTGGCCGGCAGGTCACCGAGCCCGCCGCCCGGGAGGTCGGTCGCGGCGAGGATGGCCATCGGGTCGCCCCCGCGGGCGCGGATCGCCGAGGCCACGGCCATCGCCCGCGCCTGGGCGGCGTCCGGCGACTGGCCCGCCTGGAGCGACTGGAAGGCCGCGGCGGCGGCCAGGCCGCCATCGGCCGGCGGCGGCAGGAAGGCGATGCGGTCGCCGCTGCGGCCGTTCACGATGACCGGGCGGAGGAGCTGCGGCAGGGCGGCACGCAGCTCGGCGACCGTGATGGTGCCGGCGCCGATCTGGCCCGAGGCCTCCTCGAGCCGGCGCGCCAGCCCGCCCTGGTGCAGGTCGCCCACGCCGGAGATGCGCAGCGCGGCAAGCGTCCCGCCCAGCGGCGGGTTCTGGAAGTTGTCGCCGACCGGGATGACCCTGCCGCCCCGCCCGAAGACGGCCCGGACCTCGGGATCGGCAAAGAGCGGCGCCTGCACGGCGGTCAGGTCCGAGTACAGCGCGCGCGACATGGGAATGCCGAAGCGGGCGGCCTGCTCGGCCGGGCCGATCAGCTCCTCGAAGGGGCGGCCGTTCGGCAGGCGCGTCTGGAGCGCGAAGAGGCCACGGGCGAAGAGGGGAACGGCGGCCGGGCGGTCGGCGTTGACCGGGGTGCTGGCGCGGGCGCCGGGCGGGAAGGAGATCGCTTCCACATCGTTGCGCAGGCGATTGTAGACGAGGCAGGCCCCGCCGCCGCCCAGGCCGACGCGGGACGGCAGCGTCACGGCCATGACGAAGGCCGCCGCCACGGCCGCGTCCGCCGCATTGCCGCCGGCGGAGAGGACGTTGCGGGCGGTGGCCACGGCGACCGGCTCCTCGCCGGCGGCGCCGCCCAGGAAGCCGGAGACGAAGCCGGGCGTGCCCGCCTGGATGCTGCTGCCGACGATGCCGGAAGCAAGGTTCCCTGCCGTCTCGCAGGCGGTGAGGGAGAGCCCGGCGACGACCAGTGCGAGGGCCTTCCCGAGGGTCGGGCGGCGGGGCGTGGCGGTCCTGGCGGTCGTGTTCATGCGGGTGGCGCTCGATTCCCTCGATGGCGGCATTCCGGCCGGTCGACGGGGATTAGACGCCTTCGTCCCCCCGGGCAACCGAGGCCGCGCCGCGGGCCAGGAATTGCCTCGGGCGTCCGGAGAGAGGATGTTGGCGCCGCTGCGCGAGAGGCGAATGATGACGCGACGTGGACTTGTGGCGCTGGGCGCCGCCCTGCTGCCGGGGGCCGCGATGGCCCAGACGCTGAGCCCCGAACAGCGGGCCGAGGTGCTGCAGCTCCTGCGCCAGGCGCTGCGCGAGGATCCCAGCATCCTGCGCGACGCCATGGCCAGCCTGGAGCAGGCCGAGCAGGCCGAGCGGAGCTCCGTCCTGGCGACCGCGATCAACGCGCGTGCCGAGCAACTGTTCCGCGACCCGTCGGACGCCGTGAAGGGCAACCCGCAGGGGCGCGTCACCTTCGTCGAGTTCTTCGACGCCCGCTGCGGCTATTGCAAGCAATTGCATCCGGCCATGGACCAGCTGCTCCAGCGCGAGCGCGACGTGCGCGTGGTGCTGAAGGACCTGCCGATCCTGGGGCCGAGCTCGGTGGTGGCCTCACGGGCGCTGATGGCGGCGCAGCGGCAGAGCCTCTACGTGCCGCTCTACGACGCGCTGATGCGGCTGCGCGAGGAGCCGACGGAGACGGTGCTGCGCCGCGAGGCGGAGCGCGTGCGGATCGACTGGACGCGGCTGCGGCGCGACATGGACGACCCATCGATCCAGGCGCGGATCGGGCGGAACCTGGAGCTGGCGCGCGCGCTGGACATCCAGGGCACGCCGGCGCTGATCATCGGGACGACGCTGGTGCCGGGCGCGGTGGATCTCGCCGAGCTGCAGCGGCTGACGGCCGCGGCACGGGGTTAGCGCCCGCCGCCGCGGGGCAGCATCTCACTCAGGGGCGCCTGGAGCCGGGAGCGCCTCGCGGAAGGCGTCGACATACTCGTCGAGACTCGCCTCCAGCCGCTCGTGCAGCAGCCGGTTGAAGCCGGCGTCGTCGCCGCGCGCCTGCGCCTGTTGCAAGGCCGCGATGTAGGGGGGACGATCGACCGGGCGCACGGCGACGGGCGGATACTCGCCCCGAATCAGAACCAGATTCATCAGAAGCCGTGCCGTCCGGCCGTTGCCGTCGTTGAACGGGTGGATCCCGACGAGGCGGAGATGCGCGGCGAAGGCCGTGGCCGGCGAAGCGCCGGCCGCACCCAGCCAGGCGGCGAAATCCCCCATCAGCGCCGGAACCTCCGCCGGCGACGGAAAGGCATGACGGCCCGAATCCGTCAGGACATAGCGACCCTGATCCGCGTAGCGCCCTGCGATCTCCGGCGCCGAGCGCAGCATCACCAGCCGGTGCAGGCCGCGGACATCCATTTCCGTGAGCGGCACGTGGCGCCCGGCCAGTTCCCGGACGTAGCGCAGCGCCTCGAAGTGATCGACGGCTTCGAGGTGATCCTTGAGCGGCTTGCCCGCAATGGTGATGCCCTTCTCGACGACCAGCGCCGTCTCGCCCGCCGTCAGGGTGTTCCCCTCGATGGCGTTGGACGTGTAGGTGAGCTCAAGATCCTGGCTGTGCTCGAAATTGGTCGGGCGCGTGGGGGTCCGGGCGCGAAGCTGGTCCAGCTCGGCCTTCTTCGCGGCAATGCGCGTCAGGATGTCGTGGTCGGAACGATGGGCCATAAGGGACGAATTTCGCTCAATCTGGACGAATTGCTCGAGAAATATTCACTCGGCTTCCGCCCCCACGCCTCGATGGGAGAGGCCAGGATCGGCGCTTGAATTGTCCCGCGCTCAGCGCGGCCCTCTTCGTCGGTTCAGCGCCAGTTCTTCCTCGGTCAGCTGGAAGCCCACCATGATCCGGTAGTCCTGCGCCCGGCGCTCCTGCCCCACCGGGAAGCTGATCTCCACCGGCCGCGAGCTTACAGCGGCGCGTGTCGTGTTGGCGCCGAACTGCGCCGGCAGGATGAAGGTCTGCCGGTTGATGACATTATTGTCATTGTCCAGCAGCGCGATGAACCAGGGGATCTGCACCGCGCGCGTCGGCGCCGCCGGGCCTCGATCCAATTGGAATCGCATGGAAATCGTCGCGTCCACGCTCTGGTCGCGGCGGCCGCGGCGGCAATTGGCGTCCACCGCCGTCACCTTGGCGTCCAGCACCACGCTCGAAAGGTCGGGCGGCGAGCCCTCGCGGTAGCGCGTCAGGTCGGCAAGGTCCGCCGGCAGGGTCAGGGTGGGACAGGACACCAGCAGGTCCTCGATCCGGGTCGGCTGACAGCCGGACACCCCCATTGCCGCCAGGAACAGCGGCGCCACATAGGCCAGACGCATGCTTACCCCTCCATTCGCGCTCCGTCTGGCACCGATCGGGCCGAAGCGATAGTCTGGGGGCCAGCACCTCGCCTGGGATTCCGCACCGCATGGCCGTTAAGCCCCCCCTTCACGTGTTTCTCGCCGGCCCGCGCGGATTTTGCGCCGGCGTGGACCGGGCCATCAAGATCGTCGAAGAGGCGCTGAAGCGCTACGGCGCGCCGGTCTACGTGCGCCACGAGATCGTCCACAACCGCTTCGTCGTCGAGGCTCTTGAGCGCCAGGGCGCGGTCTTCGTGGAGGAGCTCGACGAGATCCCCAACGACGGCCAGCCCGTGGTCTTCTCCGCGCATGGCGTGCCCAAGTCGATCCCGGCCGAGGCCGAGCGGCGCGAGATGTTCTTCCTCGACGCCACCTGCCCGCTGGTCAGCAAGGTCCATCGCGAGGCCGAGCACCACTTCACGCGCGACCGGCACCTGATCCTGATCGGCCATGCCCGCCATCCCGAGGTGATCGGCACCATGGGCCAGCTGCCGCCCGGCGCCGTCACGCTGGTGGAGGACGAGGAGCAGGCCCGCACGGTCGAGCCGCCGGCCGACCGGCCGCTCGCCTTCATCACCCAGACGACCCTCTCCGTGGACGACACGGCGGAGATCGTCGCGATCCTGCAGAACCGCTTCCCCCATATCGCGGCGCCCGCGAAGGAGGACATCTGCTACGCGACCACCAACCGCCAGGCCGCGGTGAAGGAGATCGCGCCCAAGGTCGAGATGATGATCGTCGTGGGCGCGCCGAACTCCTCCAACTCGGTGCGGCTGGTCGAGGTGGCGGGCCGGGCCAGCAGCGCGAAGGCGGTGATGGTGCAGCGCGGGCGCGACCTGGATCTTTCCACGCTGGACGGCATCTCGCGCGTCGGCATCACGGCCGGCGCCAGCGCGCCGGAGGTCCTCGTCGAGGAGGTGCTGGCGCGCCTGCGCGAGCGCTACACGCTCGAGATCGAGGAGATCGTGGTGGCGGAGGAGAAGATCATCTTCAAGCTGCCCGCCGCCCTAGCCACGCCGGCGACCGTATAGTCCCTTGGCCGTCTACACCGAGGTTTCGGACGAGGCGCTGCGCGCGTTCCTCGCGGACTATCCCCTGGGCGACCTGCTGGCCTTCCGTGGCATCGCGGAGGGGGTGGAGAACTCCAACTACGCGCTGAAGACGACGGAGGGGGACTACATCCTCACCCTCTACGAGAAGCGCGTGGATCCGAAGGAGCTGCCCTGGTTCCTCAACCTGATGCAGCATTTGGTGGCGCGCGGGCTCTCGGCGCCGATGCCAGTGCCGGGGCGCGACGGCGCGGCGCTGCGCGAGCTCGCGGGCCGGCCGGCGGCGATCTGCACGTTTTTGCCGGGCGTCTGGCCGCGGCGGGTGCGGGTGGAGCATTGCGGGCCACTCGGCGCGGCGCTGGCCGGGCTGCACGTCGCCGGGGAGGATTATGCGGCGCCCCGGCCCAACAGCCTCGGCGTCGCGGCCTGGGCGCCGCTGCTCGACGCCTGCCGCACGGATGGCGAGGGCGTACAGCCCGGCCTGATCGCGGAACTGGATGCGGCGCTTGCCGGCATCCTCGCGGCATGGCCGGCCGAGGGAACCCTGCCGGTCGGGCAGATCCATGCGGATCTCTTCCCGGACAACGTCTTCTTCCTGGAAGAGGGCGGCAGGCCGCACGTCTCCGGCCTGATCGACTTCTACTTCGCCTGCACCGAGTTGCTGGCCTATGACGTGGCCGTCTGCCTGAACGCCTGGTGCTTCGAGGCCGACCGCAGCTTCAACGTCACGAAGGCACGGGCGCTGCTGCGGGAATATGCGGCGCGAAGGCCGATGAGCGAGGCCGAGCGGGCGGCACTGCCGGTGCTGTGCCGGGGGGCCGCGATACGCTTCCTGCTGACGCGGCTCTACGACTGGGTGAATACGCCGAAGGGCGCCATGGTCACGCGCAAGGACCCGCTGGAATATCTCTACAAGCTGCGCTTCTTCGCGCTGGCCACGGGACCGGAGGCGATCGGTGCCTGACAGCCGCGACTTCGTCGAGATCTTCACCGATGGCGGGTGCAAGCCCAATCCGGGGCCGGGCGGCTGGGCGGCCATCCTGCGCTTCGGCTCGGTCGAGAAGGAGCTGACCGGCGCCGAGCCGGCCACGACCAACAACCGCATGGAGCTGACCGCCGCCTGCGAGGCGCTGGAGGCGCTGAAGCGCCCCTGCCGCGTGGCCCTGCACACGGACAGCGAATACGTGCGCAACGGGATGGAGCGCTGGATCAAGGGCTGGGTGCGCAACAGCTGGCGCAACTCGGCCAAGGAGCCCGTGAAGAACCACGAGCTCTGGCAGCGGCTGCTGGCGGCGGCCAAGCCGCATGAGGTGGAGTGGCTCTGGGTGAAGGGCCATTCGGGGCACCCGATGAACGAGCGGGCGGACGTGCTGGCGACGCAGGCGCGGGAGTCGCTGCGGGTTTAGGCCCGCACCCGCTGAAGGCTGGCCGCGCGTGGCACTGATTCCGACGGCCGCCTGGAGTGGTGATCGCCGCGGAAGAGGCTGGCGTCCTTGAAGCACCGCGGCGCGGTGTATATATTTCGCATCGATACACATGGAGGTGCAAGTGGGGACCGTAACCCGCACGAACATCGAGATCGATCAGGAGCTGATGAAGGAGGCCATGGCGGCCACCGGTCAGACCACACAGCGCGCAACCGTCGAGGCCGCCCTGCGCACCGCCGTTCGCCTGGCGCGCCAGAAGACGGCCGGCGAGGCCATGGCCGGAATCGGATGGGACGGCGATCTCGCGGAGATGCGTGCCGCCCGTGAGGTGAGGAACGACAAGCCCGCGTGATCGTGGTCGATACCTCGGTCTGGATCGACCATTGGCGTGACCAAGGCAATCTCGCCCATGTCCGGAAGCTCCGCGCCTTCTTCGGGGTCGAGGACATCGTCGTGGGCGACCTGGTGATGATGGAACTGCTTCAGGGCGCGGCGTCGGAGAGCAGAGCCACCCTCTACCACTCCCTGCTCAACCAGTTCACCGTCCTACCCATGGGCGGCGCCGACCTAGCCTATCAGGCTGCCGGGCATTACCGCTTTCTGCGCAGCCACGGCGTCACCGTGCGGAAGACGATCGACATGATCATTGCAAGCTTCTGCATTGTGAACGGATACAGCTTGCTGCACGCCGATCGCGACTTCGGTCACATCGCGCAGCACCTGGATCTGCGGATCGTGGCCCTGCCCTGAAACTCATTTCGCCGGCGACGATAGATCTTCGGCAGGGCGGTGGCGGGCGACGCCGTCAGGCCGCCTTCCGCGCCTCGACCATCTCGCGCATGCGGTCCACGGCCGCGTGCGGCGCCGTCAGCACGGGAACACCGACCACCGCGCGGACTGCCTCGGCAGCGCGGGAGGTGGAGAAGTGCGCGAGCATGATGGCGTCATGCTCCCCGAGCTCCGGCGCCCGCGCGGCGACAAGGCGGTTGTGCGACTCCACGTCGCCCCCTTTCAGCAGGGCGATCGCATCCGCCACCAAGATCGTGTCGAGGCTCGCCGGCTTGCCGCTGCGCGCGACGAACTCGTCGAACTCGTCGGTCATGGTGCCGACGGAGGGCGCGAAGGTGGCCAGCATGCCGACCCGTGTTCCCTGGGCGATCGCCGCCTGGAACATGGCCTCGTTCGGCTTCAGCACGGGGATCGGCAGAGCGGCGATCAGGCGGTCGATGGCCGGGCCGAAGGCGGAGCAGGTCACGAGGATGCCGTCCGCGCCCATGCGGTAGCCGTAGGTCCCGAAGGCCACGAAGCGCTCGATCATCGCCTCCGTCAGGTCAGGGTCGCGCGCGCGGTCGATCGAGAGGCCGTCATCCAGCAGGTTGACCGTCTCCGCCTCGGGCCAGCGCTCGGCGAAGGCGGACTGGATCGGCTGCATGGCGACGGGAGTCGCGTGGAGGAGCACGATGCGGGGCATGGGCGACCTTCGCGTTGAGGACGTTTCGATGCCCATTTATGGCGCCAAACACCCAGACCTGAAAGCGCTCGGCTTGACCGATGATGGCGCCTGTGGATCGTCGGGGGCCAGATCATCCCTCGGAGGCGACAGACACATGGCAATCCCCACATCCGGCGTGACGCTCCGGATCCTGTCCGGCCTCGCCGTGCGTGGCGCCTTCGAGGGCGGGATCATCGCGGATTACGAGGCGCGGACCGGCAGCAAGGTGGACGTCGCCTGGGTGCCGACGACGCTGATCATGACGAAGGTCGCGGCGGGCGAGCAGGCGGACGTGCTCGTCCTCATCCGGGACGCGATGGACAAGCTGATCGCGGAAGGCAAGGTCGATCCGGCGACACGGGTGGAGGTGGCGCATTCCCGCCTCGGCGTGGCCGTGCCGCGGGGCGCGGCGCATCCGCCGGTGGGCACGGTCGAGGAGTTCCGGGCGGCGCTGCTGGGCGCGCGCTCCGTCGCCTATTCGCGCGCCGGCGCCAGCGGCATCCACTTCGAGTCGATCATCGAGAAGCTCGGCATCGCCGACGAGGTCCGCCGGAAGGCCACGGTGATCCCGGCCGGATTCACGGCCGAGAAGCTGGCGACCGGCGAGGCGGATCTCGCCGTGCAGCAGGTGAGCGAGCTGCTGGTCGTCGATGGGATCGAGGTCGTGGGAAAGTACCCGGAGGAGCTGCAGCAGGTCTCCTCCTTCTCGGCGGCGATGATGGCGGCCTCGACGCAGCGCGCTGCGGCGGAGGCGTTCCTGGCGGGGTTGCGCGGCGAGCAGGCGAATGCGGCCTATCTGAAGAGCGGCGTCGACCCGGCCTGATCGCAGGGGGAGCGGCGCGCGTCAGTGCGCGCCGCCGCCCGCCCCGCCCTTCACCTTCTGCGCGAACAGCAGCGCCACGGCCGCGATCGCCAGCAGCACGCCGATCACGGCGAAGGTGTCGCTGAAGCCCATGATGAGCGCCTGCTGGTGCACCCGCGCGCCGATCGCCGCGATCGCCTTGTGCTGGGCCAGCGCCGGGTCCGTCACGCCATGCGACGTGAAGTACTGGGTCAGCTGCTCGATCCGCTGGCGGACCTCATCGCGGGTGAGCGTAACCGACTGGCCGATGATGTTCGAATGGAACTGCTCGCGCTTGGTCAGGATGGTCGCGAGCGTCGCGGTGCCCACGGCGCCGCCGAGGTTGCGCAGCATGTTCGACAGGCCCGATGCGGCGCCGGCCTCGCTCGGCGCGATGCCGGCGGTGGAGATGGCGCTGATCGGCGTCAGCACCAGCGCCTGGCCGATGGCGCGCACGATGTTCGGGATCAGGAACTGGTCGCCCGCGCTGTTCCCCGAGAGCGTGGTGTTCATGAAGCAGCTGGCGGCGAAGATCGCGATGCCGAAGGCGCCGATGTAGCGCGCGTCGAAGCGTCGCATCAGCATCGGCACCAGCGGGATCAGCAGGAGCTGCGGCAGGCCGGTCCAGGCGAGCACGTTGCCGATCTGCTCGGCGTTGTAGCCCTGCGCCTGGCCGAGATACTGCGGCAGGATATAGACCGTCCCGAACAGGGCGAAGCCGACCAGCACGTTGACGAAGACGCCCACGCCGAAGTTCCGCCGCTTCAGCAGCCGCAGGTTCACCAGCGGCTTCTGCACCGTCAGCTCGATGGCGATGAAGGCGGTGAGGAACACCGCCGCGACGATGGCGAGCTCGGTGATGAAGGGCGAGCCGAACCAGTCGTCCTTGTTGCCCTCCTCGAGCACGGTTTGCAGCGAGGCCAAGCCGATCGCCATGGTCACGATGCCGGCCCAGTCGCCCTCCTTCAGCAGCGAGAGCCGCATCGGCTGCTTCTCCAGCGTGAGGAAGAGCGCGATCACCATGATGATGCTGGGCGGCGTGTTGACGAAGAAGATGGTCTGCCAGCCGTAGTTCTCGGTCAGGTAGCCGCCGATGGTCGGGCCGATGGCCGGCGCGAAGGTGACGGAGAGCGCGAAGAGCGCGAGGCCGATCGGCTGCTGCGGCTTGGGCAGCTTGGTCAGCACCAAAGTGAAGGCCATCGGGATGAGGATGCCGCCGGCGAAGCCCTGCAGACCGCGCATCAGGATCATCGAGCCGAGGTCGTGCGTGAAGGCGCAAGCCATCGAGAAGAGGGGAAACAGGATGGCGTTGACCAGCATGTAGCGCCGGAAGGAGAAGACCTTGCTGAGGTAGTCGGTCAGCGGGATCACGATGATCTCGCCGATCAGGTAGGAGGTCGAGATCCAGGCGCCGTTGTCGACGCCGGTGCCGATGCCGCCCTCGATGTTGAGCAGCGAGGCGTTGGTGATCTGGATGTTCAGGATCGCCATGAAGGCGCCGATCATGCTGGCGCCCACGGCGATCCAGGCGGTGCGGCTCGCCCGCTCGCCAGGAGTCTGAGCCGGCGCCGGCACGGCATCGAATGTGGTGGCGGACATGGCAGCCTCCTCGCCGCCCGGGCTCAGTGCGACGGCACGAGGGCGGGGGCGCTGGCTTCGGTGCGGGTGTCGATCGAGGGGATGACGGACATGCCCGGCCGCAGCACGAGGGTTTCCGGCGAGGCGCGGTCGAGGACGATCTTCACCGGGATGCGCTGGACGATCTTGGTGAAGTTGCCGGTGGCGTTGTCCGGCGGCAGCAGCGCGAATTCTTGCCCGCTGGCCGGCGCCAGGCTGTCGACGCGCCCATGGAAGACCCGGCCGGGAAACATGTCGACGCTGATGCTCACCGTCTGGCCGGCGCGCACCTCGGTCAGCTGCGTCTCCTTGTAGTTCGCGACGATATAGGCCGCTGCCGCCGGCACCACGGCCATCAGTTGCGTGCCCGCCTGGACGTACTGGCCGAGCCGCAGCGTGCGGTTGCCGACCACGCCGTCGATGGGCGAGGTGATGGTGGTGTAGGAGAGGTTCAGCTCGGCCTGCGCCTGAGCGGCGCGCGCATTGTCGAGCGCCGCCTGGGCCTGCCGGAGCTCGGCCTGCAGCACGCCGAGCTGCTGCGTGGCGCTGTTGAGCGCCGCGGTGTCGCGCGTCACCGTCGCGCGGGCGGAGGCGATGCCGGCCGCCGCCTGCTGCGCGTTCTGGACGCTGCCGAAGCCCGAGGTGGCGAGGGCCGAATAGCGCCGGTCCTGCTGCTCGGCATAGCTCTGGTTCGCCTGGTCGACGGTGATGGTGGCGCGGGCGGCGTCGATCGCAGCCTGCTGGGCGGAGATCGAGGCCTGCTTGATGGCGACATTGGCCTCGGCGGCCTCGACGCCGGCCTTGGCCTGGTCGAGCGCGACCCGGAAATCGCGGTCGTCGATCCGGGCCAGGACCTGGCCGGCGCGCACCGCCTCGTTGTCGGCGACCAGCACGGCGGAGAGATAGCCGGCCACCTTCGGCGCGATGGTGGTGTTGTCCGCCTGGACATAGGCGTCGTCCGTCGAGACCTGGAAGCGCCAGTCGGTCCAGTACTTCCAGCCGAGGGCGCCCGCGCCGGCTAGGGCCAGGAAGCCCATGCCGGCGAGGATCAGCGGGCGGAACCGGCGCCATCCGGTCGGCGCAGGCGCCTGCTCCGTCGGCGTGGAGGCGTCCCGGTAGGCCCGGAGGGTCAGAAGCTCCGGCCGGGTTCCGGGCGCCTGCTCGGCGAGGACATCCTGATGCTGACTCATGATCCGCTTCCTTCTGCGCGCATCCGGGGTGGGACTTAGCGAAGCCGCCGCGGCGGGCCTTGGACGAAGTGGTCGCGGCGATGAGAGTTGAATTAAGATAGGAAAATTCCTATTTTCCCAATGTGGTTCGGCGGACGGATCTGTCAATGGAATTGGGAAAATGCCGGTGAGCGAAAATGTGGAGGCGCCCCGACGCTCTCGCGGGCGGCCTCAGCTCCGCCCCGACGACGAGACCCGGCGGCTGGTGATCGAGGCGGCGCGCCAAGAATTCCACGCGAGCGGCTATGCCGGGGCCAGCATGTCCGCGGTGGCGCAGCGCGCCGGTGTCTCGACCAAGACCATGTACCGCCTCATCCCGACCAAGGCGGAGCTGTTCCGCAGCGTCGTGTCCGAGCGGATCTCGCGCTTCATCCTGGAGCTCGACGAGGCGGCCTTCGAGACCCTGCCGGTCGGAGAGGCGCTGGAGCGCGTGCTCCTCGCCTTCGGGACCCTCACGCTGGACGAGGAGACCATCGCGATCTACCGGCTGGTGCTCAGCGAGAGCGACCGCTTCCCGGAGATCGCCGCCACCTTCCACGACGCCGCCGTCCGCCGGACGACGGAGGCCATGGAGGGATGGCTGCGGATGCAGCGCGAACGCGGCCTGATCGCGCTCGACGACCTCCCGGCGGCGACGGGCATGCTGCGCGGCATGATGCTCATGGAGCCGCAGCGGGCCGTCATGATGGGCGAGCGGGCCGCGCCGGATACGGCCGAGATCGCCGCGCGGGCCAGGGCCTGTGCGCGCCTGTTCCTCGACGGGTGCCGTCGAGCGCTGGAGGCGTGAGTCCTTGTCGCTGGCCCGGGCCGACCTATCTACTTCCATCATGGAAGTAACTCCCGAAACCCCGGCCGCCTGATGCACCGTACCTGCTTCAAGGACATGCCGTGCTCGATCGCCCGCAGCCTGGAGATGGTGGGCGAGTGGTGGAGCATCCTCATCCTGCACGAGGCCCATCGGGGCATGACGCGCTTCGACGAGTTCCAGAAGAGCCTGGGCATCGGTACCAACACCCTGACGCGACGCCTCAACTGGCTCGTGGAGCAAGGGCTGCTGGAGCGGCGGCCCTACTCGGATAAGCCGCCGCGCCATGAATACGTGCTGACGCAGGCGGGCCGGGATTTCGAGCCGGTCCTGCAGGCCTTCAACACCTGGGGCCGCCAGCATGCCCAGGGGCCGCCCCAGTCCGAGGCCGACTGAATCCAACCCTTCCCCAGCACCAGGCGCCGCCATTCGGGCAGCGCAACGGAGAATTCCCATGCCCAGCCTATTCGACCCCGTGCAGATCGGCGCGCTCCATCTGCCCAACCGCATCGTCATGGCGCCGCTCACCCGGATGCGCGCCTTCGACCAGCGCGCCGTCGGCCCTATGCAGGCCGAGCACTATGCCGCCCGCGCGAGCGCCGGTCTGATCCTCACCGAGGCCACCTCGGTCAGTCCGCAGGGCGTGGGCTATCCGAACACGCCCGGGATCTGGTCCGAGCAGCAGGTGCAGGGCTGGACCGAGGTCACCCGGGCCGTGCATGCGGCGGGCGGACGCATCGTCTCGCAGCTCTGGCATGTCGGGCGGATCTCCGACCCCAGCTTCCATGACGGGCATCCGCCGGTCGCGCCCAGCGCCATCGCGGCCGAGGGCAACGTCAACGTGCTGCGGCCCGTGCGGCCCTTCCCGGTGCCCCACGCATTGGAGACCGACGAGATCCCCGGCATCGTCGCGGACGTGCGCAAGGGTGCGGAGAACGCCAGGCGCGCCGGCTTCGACGGCGTGGAGCTGCACGGGGCCAATGGCTACCTCTTCGACCAGTTCCTGCATGACGGGTCGAACAAGCGCACCGACCGCTATGGCGGCTCCATCGAGAACCGCGCGCGCCTGCTGCTGGAGGCGGTGGACGCGATCCTCGAGGTCTGGCCGGCCGACCGCGTGGGCGTGCACCTAAACCTGATGTCGAGCTCGCACTCGATGAAGGACAGTGACCCGCGCGCGCTCTTCGCCTATGTCGCCGAGCAGCTGAACGCCCGGAAGCTCGCCTTCATCTTCGGGCGCGAGGCGCTGGATCGCGGCGACGCGGCCATCGGGCCGGTCGTGCGGAAGATCTTCAAGGGCGCCTACATCATCAACGAGGGGCTGACGCAGGAGGCGGCGGAGGCGGCCATCGAGCGGGGCGAGGCCGATGCGGCGTCCTTCGGGCGGCTCTTCATCGCCAATCCGGACCTGGTGGAGCGCTTCCGGCGAAACGCGCCGCTGAATCCGCTCGTGAGCGAGACGATCTATAGCCCGGATGCGACGGGGTACAACGACTACCCAGTGCTGTCGCTCGCTGCGACAGCCTGAGCCAAGCCCGGACAATCCTCGATGGGCTCCGCCTCCTGAGGCTCACAGGAGCAGGCCGATAATGATGATTTGCAATCCTATGGCGGCGGCGGTGATCCATGCGACCATCCGCCGCCGTGGCAGCCAGTATCGAAAGCCCGCCCACAAAAATCAGCCCCAGAGGAATCGACCAGAATAGCCAGACGAAGCCGTCCAGCAGATTGCTGGGCTGGCTGATCGCGGATCCGAACATAGCGAAGGCCGCGGCCGGGAGGAGCAGCAGGAGATACGGAAATCCAATCACCGCGCTCCAAAAGAAGTCCACCGCCTGCAGCGGGCAATTCGAAGTGATCAGGCCGAAGACCTCCCGGTAAGGCAGGCAGGTCGGCTCATCGGTCTGGGGGCGCATCACGCCAAAGCCGAGCGCACCGCCGATCGCGAGATAGACCATGAATCACCCCGACAGCGTATGGAGGCGGCACCGCAAGCGCAGCACGCGGTTGGCGGTATTCATTGCATTCCCTGCCGAATTCGTAGGGAGGATACCGAACGGTGCGTCAATGGCTGGTTAGCGGCCTTTCAACGTCCTCGCCCCAACCAGCCGCGATGCGTTCCTGGACCGCTCAATCCAGCGTCTGCCGGTATCGCAGCATCGCCAGCACCGACACGGCCAGCAAAAACGCCAGCATCGGCCACACATCCGTCCATGCGTCCGCGATGCCGATCCCCTTCAGCATCACCCCGCGTACGACGCGCAGAAAATGCGTCAGCGGCAGCCCTTCGCCGATCACCTGCGCCCAGTCCGGCATGCCGCGGAAGGGGAACATGAAGCCCGACATCAGGATCGAGGGCAGAAAGAAGAAGAAGCTCATCTGCATGGCCTGGAGCTGATTCTTCGCCACCGTCGAGAAGAGGAATCCCACCGCCAGGTTCGCGACGATGAAGACCAGCAGCCCCGCCGCCAGCACGGCCGGGTTGCCCATCATCGGCACGTGGAACAGCAGCCGCGCCGCCGTCAGGATCACGCCCACCTGCACCATGCCCACCGCGATGAAGGGCACGAGCTTGCCCACCATCACCTCGATCGGCCGCACCGGCATGGCGAGCAGGTTCTCCATCGTCCCGCGCTCGCGCTCGCGCGTCATGGCGAGCGCGGTCATGATGATCATCGTCATGGTAAGGATGGTGCCCATCAGCCCCGGCACGATGTTGTACTGGGTGATCCCCTCCGGGTTGTAGCGGCGATGGATGCGCACCTCGGCCGCCGCGGCACCGGGCGCGAGGCCCGAGAGCGTGCCGTCCAGCAGCGGCGCCAGCGCGTTGTCCACGATGACCTGCAGCGCGCCGACGGAGGGCCCCGTCGCCGCCGGATCCGTCGCATCGGCCATGACCAGCAGCGCGGGCCGCTCGCCCCGGAGAAAGTCGCGCTCGAAGGTGGTGGGAATCTCAACGGCGAACTGCACCTGGCCGCGGTCCAGCAGCCGGTCCACCTCCGCCGTGTCCTGCGCGAGCACGGTCACGCGGAAATAGGTGCTGTTCTGCAGTGCAGCCACGATGGCGCGGCTGGCCGGCCCGTTCTCGTAGCCCAGCACGGCGGTCGGCAGCTGGCGCGGATCGGCGTTGATCGCATAGCCGAAGAGCGTGAGCTGGATGATGGGGATGCCGACCATCATGGCGAAGGTCAGCCGGTCCCGCTTCATCTGGATGAATTCCTTCAGGATCATCGCGCCCATGCGGGCCAGCGAGAAGCGCGGGATCACGCGCGGTTCTCCGGGGCGAAATTGTCCTGCGACCGGTCCATCAGATGGATGAAGGCGTCCTCGAGCGAGGGCTCGCCCCGGCTCCACTCCAGCCCGGCCTCGTCCTTATAGGGCGCGACCGCGGCGTCGAGTTTTTCGCCGTACGAACCGCTGACGTGCAGCGTCGCGCCGAAGGGCGCCACCATCTCCACGCCGTCCCGGCCGTCGAGCTCCTGCGCCAGCGTCGCGATGCGGCGCGACGGCCCGGAGACGTGCCAGGTCGAGAGGCCGGCGCCCTGCACCACCTCCTCCACCGTGCCGTTGGCCATGAGCTTGCCGTAGGCGAGATAGGCGATGCGGTGGCAGCGCTCGGCCTCGTCCATGTAGTGGGTGCTGACCAGCACGGTCATGCCGCCGGCGGCGAGCTCATGGATCTCGTCCCAGAAGGCGCGGCGAGCCTTGGGGTCCACGCCGGCGGTGGGCTCGTCGAGCAGCAGCAGGTCGGGCTCATGGAGGATGCAGGCGGCCAGCGCCAGCCGTTGCTTCCAGCCGCCGGAGAGCGAGCCCGCCAGCTGGTTCCGCCGATCCGCGAGGCCGAGCCGGTCCAGCGCCCGCGTCACCTTCGCTTTCCGGTCCGGCAGGCCGTAGAGCCGCGCCACGAAGTCCAGGTTCTCCGCGATGGTCAGGTCTTCGTAGAAGCTGAAGCGCTGCGTCATGTAGCCGACGCGCTGCTTGATGGCCCAGCTCTCGGTGAGGATGTCGTGGCCGAGGCAGGTGCCCTCCCCCTCGTCCGGCACCAGCAGCCCGCAGAGCATGCGGATGGTCGTGGTCTTGCCGCTGCCGTTGGGGCCGAGGAAGCCGTAGATCTGCCCGCGCATCACGTCGAGCGAGAAGTGGTCCACCACGGTGCGCGTGCCGAAGCGCTTGGTGAGCCCTTTCACGGAGATGACCGGCTGCTCGGCGGCGTCGTTCATGGCGCGATCCGGGCCGTGATGGGCTGGCCGGGGAGCGGGTTACGATCCGACGGCTCCATCAGCGCCTCGATGCGGAAGACCAGTTTGGCGCGCGTCTCGCGGCTGAAGATGACGGGCGGCGTGAACTCCACCTCGCTGGCGATGCGGCTGACGCGGGCGAAGAGCCCCTGCGGGCAGCCGGTGCAGGTGACGGCGATGCGCTGGTCCGGCCGGAAATCGACGCGGCGCGGCTCCGGCACGAAAAAGACCGCGCGGATGTTCTGCGGCGGCAGCAGGCTCACCACCACGCCATTGGCCGGCACCCATTCCCCGGGGCGGCGCACCACGTCGTCCACCAGCCCGCCGGCCGGGCTGGCGACCTGGCGCTGGGCGAGCCGCCATTGCGCCTGCTCCAGCGCGTGACGCGCGGATTCCGCCGTGGCCTCGGCGGCCTGGATGCGATCCGGACGGGAGGGCAGCCGCGCCGTCGCGAGCTGGGCGCGCATGCGAGCCACCTGGGCCAGCGCCTGCTGCTGCTGCATCTGCGCGTCGTCCAACCGGGCCTGCGGCACGGAGCGGGTGCGGACCAGCTCCACCTGGCGCGCCAGGGTGAGCTCGGCCAGATGCTGGTTCGCCTCGGCCTCGGCGATCTGCGCCTCGATGGCGGCGATCTCCTCCGGCCGGGCGCCGAGGCGCATGTCGGCGAGGTCGCTCCCGGCCCTCGCGAGATCGGCCTGGGCCTGGGCGACGGCGGCGCGCTCGCGCACCGGGTCCAAGGCGAAGAGCGGTGCACCCGGCGTGACCTGCGTGCCGCGGACGGCCGTGATGCTCTGGATCCAGCCGCCCTCGGGGGCCGCGATGCGGAGGTACTCGCCCTCCATGTAGCCCTGGTAGCCGGCATCGCCGTCGTCGTTGCAGGCGGCGAGCGACAGCGCCAGCAGCAGCACCGCGAGGACGCGCGTCATGGCGAGGCTCCCTCGGCGCGGATGGCGCCCAGAAACAGGTCGAGATGCAGGGCCAGCATGGGTCCCGGCGGATCGGGCTCGTCCTCGATCGGGGCGAAGCTGGTCTGCCAGAGGGCGGAGAGGATGATGGGGGCGACGAAGAGGCGGGCGGTGGCGCGGGTGTCGAGGGGACGGAACGCGCCCGCCTCCATGCCGCGCCGGAGCACGCCCTCGAGCAGCGCCAGGCCGCGCCCCACCACCTCGCGCCGATAGAAGCGGGCCATGTCCGGGAAATTGCCCGCCTCGGCCAGGACGAGCTTCGGGATGGCGGCGATGCGCGGGTCCGCCGTGGCCTGCGCCATGAACTCCGCCAGCCGCCGGAGCTGGACCGGGGCCGGCGCGCCGGAGACCGCGAGCAGCGCCTCGGCCGCCTCCAGCCGGGGCAGGATGCTGGCGCGGACCAGCGCCTCGAAGATCGCCTGCTTGGAAGGGTAGTAGAGGTAGATCGTGCCTTTGGAGACGCCGGCACGCGCGGCGATGTCCTCCATGCGCGCGGCCGTGAAGCCCTTCGCGACGAAGGTGTCCAGCGCGGCTTCGAGGAGCTCGGCGGGGCGGTCGGCCTTGCGGCGGGCTCGGGTGGTGGGGGCTGGCATCTTCATGACTAACCTAACGGTCAGTCAATTACGCGGTTACCGCCCTCGGCCGCAATGATTCAGATCATCGCGCCCTGCCCCTACCGGGCCAGGTACTGCGCGTCGGTGACTTGCTCCATCCAGTCGACGTTCCGGCCGTCGAGCTTCTCCTGGATGGCGATGTGGCTCATGGCCGTCGTCGCCGTGGCGCCATGCCAGTGCTTCTCGCCCGGCGGGAACCAGACCACGTCGCCCGGCCGGATCTCCTCGACCGGCCCGCCCAGGCGCTGGACCCAGCCGCAGCCGGAGGTCACGATCAGGGTCTGGCCGAGCGGATGGGTGTGCCACGCGGTCCGAGCGCCCGGCTCGAAGGTGACCAGGGCGCCGGCCACGCGGGCCGGCTCGGGCGGGCTGAGCAGCGGGTCGATGCGGACCGTGCCGGTGAACCAGTCGGCCGGCCCCTTGCCGGAGGGCCGGGAGCCCGCGCGCAGGATGTCCATCGAAGTCTCTCCTTCAGGCCGTCTCGGGCCGGTCCACGATCAGCGTGGGCCCGTCATGGCCGACCACGACGATGGTCGCCCCGTCCGGAATCGCCATCCCGCCCCGCGAGCGCGCGGCCCAGCTCCCGTCCGCCACCCGCACGCGTCCAACCGGCGCGATGTCGCCGATTGCGATGCCGCGCAAGCCCTGCAGCACCCGGTCCGGCCGCGACACGTCGCCGCGTTCGCGCCGCCGGCCACGATGCAGATACCAGACCGCCAGGCTGCCGGAGCAGCCGACCAGGAACATCAGCACCTGCGCGCCCCAGCCGAAGCCCAGGAAGGAGGCCAGCGAGGCCAGCGCCGCGCCCACCCCCATCCAGAGGAAGACGGTGAAGGGCAGCAGCATCTCCAGCCCCATCAGGACCAGGGCGATGACGGCGAGGACGGCCCAGCCCATGCCGTTCATCTCGGGCCGAAGGGTCCGGGCGGCACGATGCTCGGCACCGAGCCCGGCGGGCTCGGCGGCACCGGCTGCGCGCCGACCGCGCCGAGCGCGGCCATGACCTGCGCGATGCCGCCCGCCATGGAGGCGGATTCCATCGGGATGATCAGCGTCTTGGTCGAGGGGTTGGAGGCCAGCCCGCGCAGCGCCGCCATGTACTTGTCCGCGATGAAGTAGCTCAGCGCGGCGCCGCCCGTGCCCTCGCCCGCCCGGGCCACCACCTCGACGGCCTTCGCTTCAGCTTCCGCGAGGCGCTCACGGGCGCGGGCGTCCATCTCGGCCGCCTCCATGCGGCCGCGCGCCTCAAGCACCTGCGCCTCGCGCTTGCCGTCGGCCTCGGCGACCACGGCGCGGCGGCGGCGCTCCGCGGTCATCTGCAGGTTCATCGCCTCGATGAGGTTCTGGGGCGGCTCGACCTTGCGGAGCTCCACGCGCGTGACCTTCACGCCCCAGGGATCCGTCGCGGCGTCCAGCACGGCCATGAGTTGGTGCGAGATCTCCTCGCGCTTGCTCAGCGTCTCGTCGAAGGTCATGGAGCCGATGACGCTGCGCAGGTTGGTCATGGCCAGCGCCTCCAGCGCCTTGCCGAGCTCGGCCACCTGGTAGGCCGCCTTCACCACATCCATCACGCGGTAGTAGACGATGCCGTCCACCAGCACGGCCGCATTGTCCTTGGTGATGACCGCCTGCTCGGGGATGTCGAGCACCGTCTCCTGGATGCTCAGCCGCCGGCCGACGCGGTCAACGACCGGGATAATCAGGTTGAGGCCGGGCTCCAGCGTGCGGGTGAAGCGGCCGAAGCGCTCGACCGTCCAGATACTCCCCTGCGGCACGGTCCGCACGCCCTGGAAGATGGCGATGACCGCGACGACGACGATCGCCAGAAGGACGTATTCCATGCCGCGTTGCTCCAAGTCGTTTGCTTGCTCCTACATATAGTTTTGCGCGCCTGCCGCGACGACAGGTTCTTCGTCGCATTTGTATCGCCGCTATCGCCCGAGGCATGGCGCGAGCAGCGTGCGCAGCCGTGCCGAATCCTCCGCGCCGACCTCGAGCCGCGCCACGATGGCGGGCCCGCTGCGCTCCGCATTCCGCTGCGTCCAGTTCAGGGTGGCAGGGCCGGCCGCCAGGGGCTGCAGCACGCGCGCGACCGCGGCCAGCCGCTGCGGATCGCGCCGGCGGGGTGCGGTGAGGCCGAAGCCGAAGGGGTTGTCGTCCGCGACGCCCGCCCAGCCCGAGACGGTGAAGCGGCCCGAGACACTGCCCACATCGATCCGCGTGCGCGCGCCGGCATCCGCATCCGGCCCCTCGAAGGCGTCGAAGTCGAAGACCTGCGCCAGCTCGGCATAGCGCGGCACGTAGAGGTCTACGCCCAGCGCGCCTGTCGTGTTCCGGCCGTTCTCCGAGCAATGGAATTCGAAGCGCACCTCGCGGCTGTCCGCGCCGGTCTGGGCGCGGCCGCCCAGCGTCACCGTGCCGGCCCGCTGCTGCGCCGCTGCCGTCCCTGCGAGGAGGAGGAGCGCGAGGAGGATCGGGAGCCGCATGGCCGGACGTTCCGCAGATGGTACGAACCAGCCTAGCCCCGATCGCGCACAGCGAGCAAAAAAGCCCCCGCCCCCAGGGCCGCGACCGCCGCCAGCAGCCAGGGCACGGCGCCGTAGCCGCCCTCCGCCTCCCAGACCAAAGCGATGGCGAAGGGCGCGGCGGTGCGCGGCAGCACGCCGATCAGCGTCAGCGCGCCGGTGATCGCGCCATAGCCCTCGCGCCCCAGGATCTCGGCCGTGCCGGCGGCGCGCACGATGGTCATGAGGCCGTCCGCCACCGCCCAGCAGGCCACGAAGGGCAGCAGCCAGACGAAGGCCGGCGGCGCCATGGCCAGCCAGAGCTGCGCCACCACCAACAAGGGCACCGCGAGCAGACCCACCATGCGCATCGAGGCGCGGTTGCCGGCGAAGTACAGGATCGCCCGCGCTGCCACCTGCGTCGGCCCATGCAGCGCCACGAGCAGCAGCACGCTCGTCTCCGGCAGGCCGAGCTCGCGCAGCAGCGGCACGAGATGCGTGCCCAGCCCCACGCCGATGAAGACATGCGCGGCAAAGCAGAGCGCCAGGCCCCAGAAGGCCGGCCGCCGCATGACACGGCGAAGGGCGTCGCCACGGGCCACGGCCATCAGGGGCGCGGGCGCCGCCACGCCGCGGAACTGCATCCAGGCCGTGATCGCCGGGACCAGCTGCAGCGCCGCCAGCACCAGCAGCGCGCCGCGCCAGCCCAGCCGTTCCACCAGCGCCGCGATCAGCGGCACGAAGACGGTGGCGGTGAAGCCCGTGATGAAGGTGATGCCGGCGATCACCTTGGCCGGCTGCCGCGCCAGCGCCACCACCACGGCCATCGCCGGGCCCCAGAGCGCGGTGGCATGCGCGCAGCCCATCGCGATCCAGAGCAGATAAAAGACCCAGAGCCGGTCCACCATCGCCCAGCCGGCCAGCACCGCGGCGCCGAGCAGCGCGCCCAGGGTCAGCGGCAGGCGGCCGCCATGCCGGTCCACCCAGCGGCCGACGGGAATGCCGAGGACGCCCGAGACCAGAAGACCGATGGTCAGGGCGCCGTTCAGCTCGCCGCGGCTCCAGCCGAGATCCGCCTCCATCGGTTCCAGCACGAGGCTGAAGGGGATGAACAGCGCGCCCCAGCCGATGAACTGGGTCAGGGCGGTGCCCCAGATCAGGCCGCGGTCGGTTGTCGGATTCACGATGGGATAAAGATGCCCCGATCCGCGTGGAAGCGCGAGAAATCGTCCGGACTTATCCGGGCGTCGCGCCGGGTTTCGTCGCTGTGGCCCGAGGGGTTGTGGAAGCGCAGCCGCCCCTCCGCGTCCCTGCCGAAGACCAGGACCAGGTGCCCGCCCTTGTGCGGCGGATCGAGTTCCGGCGTGCGAATGCGCGGATGCACCGAGGCGATGTAGAGCTCGCCCGGCGAGAGCTCCGGGCGCGGCTCATCCAGCACGATGCGCGCGGCGATGCCGCGGGCGTTCAGCCAGGCCACCGCACCCGCGTAGATGAGGCCGCGGATGTCATCGCCACCCTGGTCGATGTAGCCGCCGAGCGCCTGGATCTCGCGGCGCAGCGCGTGGATGCTGTGCACCTCGCCGTGCGCGGCCATGGCCATCTTCAGGCAGGCGATGCCGCAGAGGTGGTGCGCCCAGCGCGCGTATTCGGCGATATCGGCGGCGCCGCTCTCGGCCCAGAGCGGATCGGTCGCGCTGGGGCGGCCATCCAGAAACTCCGGCACCAGCTCGGCCGAGGCCCACTGGGAAAAATAGGGCGGCGTCTCGCTCATCGAATCCGGCCACGTCGTGTTTGCCTTCGCTGGCGAACGCGCCAGCTACGGGGCGGCCGGCGCGCCCAGGCCAACTGACCCATGGGGGCGTTACCGTCGCGGCGCGAAGCCAAGGCGGCAAAGCCGCCGCCCGGCGTTTGAGGGCGCGAAAAAGCTACCCATTCAGATGGCAGGCGCTCAGATGGCCCGGCGCGATCTCCTTCAGCACCGGCACCTCGACCTTGCAACGGTCGAAGGCGTGCGGGCAGCGCGGATGGAAGTGGCAGCCGGGCGGCGGGTTCAGCGGCGATGGAATCTCGCCCTTCACCGTCGCGAAGGCCCGCTTGCGCGCCTCGATCCGCGGCACCGAGGAGAGCAGCGAGACCGTGTAGGGATGGTTGGCGCGGGCGAAGATCTCTTCCGACGGCGCCTGCTCGACGACGCGGCCGAGATACATGATCACCACGCGGTCGGAGAGATGCTCCACCACGCCGAGGTCGTGGCTGATGAAGAGATAGGTCAGGTCCAGCTCGGAGCGCAACTTCATGAACAGGTTCAGGATCTGCGCCTGGATGGAGACGTCCAGCGCCGCCACCGATTCGTCGCAGACCAGGAATTCCGGCTGCACCGCCAGAGCGCGGGCGATGCCGATGCGCTGCCGCTGCCCGCCCGAGAACTGGTGCGGGTAGCGCTTCTTCAGCGTGGGATCGAGCCCGGCGCGGCGCAGCTGGTCGTCCACGTATTTGTCGAAGCCGCCCCGCGTGGTCATGCCATGTACCAGCGGCGCCTCGCCCACGATGTCCTGGACCTTCATGCGCGGATTCAGCGAGGCGTAGGGATCCTGGAAGATCATCTGCGCGCGCAGCTTGGCTTCCTTGGCCTCGGCGCCGTGCAGCGAGCCGATGTTCCGGCCGCGCCACAGCACCTCGCCATCCGAGGGCGGCATGATGCCGGCGACGACGCGGCCCAGCGTCGACTTGCCGCAGCCGGATTCGCCGACGAGCCCGACCACCTCGCCCTTGCGGATCGAGAGGTTCACGTTGTCGACGGCGTGGACGATCTCCTCGCGGATCGGCGCGCCCAGCTTCTGGGCGAGCTTGCCAATGAAATCGAGCTTCTTCTCGAAGCGCTTGCTGATGCCGATCAGCTCGATGATCGGGCGTTCCGGCACATGGGTCGTCCCAGTGCCTGTCCCTTGGGACTGCTGCATCGCCGCGCTCATGCCGCCACCGCTTCCATGTGCGGGTGGATGCAGCGCGCGTGGCGGCCCGGGACCAGCTCCATCAGCGCGATCGGCGCCGCGCATTCCGCCGTGGCACGGTCGCAACGGCTGGCGAAGGCGCAGCCCGGCGGCAGCTTCAGCAGCGAGGGCGTCATGCCCGGAATCTGCCGCAGCGGCTCGCCGCGCTTGTTGCGGCTGGGAACGGAGCCGATCAGGCCATGGGTGTAGGGGTGCAGCGGCTTGTCCAGCACCTCCGACACCGGCCCATCCTCGACCACGCGGCCGGCATACATGACCGCGATGTCGTCGGCGAGGCCGGCGACGACGGAGAGGTCATGCGTGATCCAGATCAGGCTCGTGCCCGTGTTGGCCGCGAGCTTCTGCACCTCGGCCAGGATCTGGCCCTGGATGGTCACGTCCAGCGCCGTCGTCGGTTCGTCCGCGACGATCAACTCCGGCCGGTGCAGCAGCGCGATGGCGATGGCCACGCGCTGGCGCATGCCGCCCGAGAACTGGTGCGGATAGGATTTCAGCCGCTCCTCCGGCGAGGGAATCCCCACCATGCCGAGCGTGTCGCGGCAGCGCTGCCGCGCTTCCTCGTGGCTGACCTTGGTATGCGCGAGGACCGTCTCGATCATCTGCGTGTCGATGCGCAGGACCGGGTTCAGCGTCATCATCGGGTCCTGGAAGATCATGGCGATGCGGTTGCCCCGCAGCTGCCGCATCTCCTCCTCGCTGAGCCGCGCCAAGTTCTGGCCGTGGAATAGGATCTCCCCGCCCACGACACGACCGGGCTCGTCCACGAGGCCGATGATGGAAAAGCCCGTCACCGTCTTGCCGGAGCCGGATTCGCCGACCAGGCCCAACACCTTGCCGCGGCCGACGGTGAAGCTCACGCCGTCCACCGCCTTCACCACGCCGGCGCGGGTGAAGAAATGCGTCTGGAGATTCCGGACTTCGAGGGTAGCTACGCTCACTTCTTCAACCTCGGATTCAGCACGTCACGGAGATGGTCGCCCATCAGGTTGATGCTCACGATCGTCACCAGCAGCGCGATGCCCGGATAGAAGCTGATCCAGTACTTCCCGCTCAGCATGTACTCGTAGCCATTGGCGATCAGCAGGCCGAGCGAGGGCTCGGTGATCGGCACGCCGAGGCCGAGGAAGGAGAGCGTCGCCTCCAGCGCGATCGCGCGCGCCACCTGGATGGTCCCCACCACGATCAGCGGCGGCAGGCAGTTGGGCAGCAGATGCCGGAACAGGATGCGCCGCGTCGGCAGGGCCAGGCACTGCGCCGCCTCGATGTATTCGCGCCGCCGCTCGACCAGGGCCGAGCCGCGCACGGTGCGCGCGTAATAGGCCCATTCCACGATGACCAGGGCGATCACCACATTGCCGATGCCCTTGCCCAGGAAGGCCAGGATCATCAGCGCGGCGAGGATGGTTGGGAAGGAGAGCTGCAGGTCGACGAGGCGCATGATCAGACTGTCGGTCCGCCCGCCGCCATAGGCCGCGAGCAGCCCCAGCGAGGCGCCCACCAGCGAGGCGATGAAGGCCGAGCCGATGCCCACCGTCAGCGAGATGCGCAGCCCGTAGATGATGCCGGACAGCATGTCGCGGCCCTGGTCGTCCGTGCCGAGCCAGTGGGTGATGCCCGAGCCGCCCACGGAGCCCGGCTCCAGCCGCCCGTCCATGATGTCGAGCTGCGCGAGGTCATAGGGGTTCTGCGGCGTGATCCAGGGGGCGAGGATGGCCAGGATCGCGATGATCCCGAAGACGATCAGCCCGCCCGTCGCGATCTTGCTGGCGAAGAACTCGGAGAGAAAGCGCCGGAAGGGCGTCTCCTCCTTCACCACTGTGGCGACGACGGGAACCTCGCTGGCGGTGATGTCGCTCACGATTTGCCCTCCAGCCGCACGCGCGGATCCAGCGTCGAGTAGAGCAGGTCCACCGCGAGGTTGATGACAATGAACATCATCACGATGATCATCAGATAGGCCACGATGACGGGGCGATCGAGCACGTTGATGCTGTCGATGATCAGCTTGCCCATGCCCGGCCAGGCGAAGACGCTCTCCGTCACCACCGAGAAGGCGATGGTCGAGCCGAGTTCCAGCCCCACCACGGTCACGACCGGGATCAGGATGTTCTTGAACACGTGCACATAGGTCACGCGCGCCGGCGAGAGGCCCTTGGCGCGTGCGAACTTCACGTAGTCCATCAGCATGGTCTCTCGCACGCCCGATCGCGTGAGCCGGACCACGAGGCTGATCTTGAACAGCGAGAGGTTCACCGCGGGCATGATGAGATGCGCGAGGCCGTCGCGCGTCAGGAAGGACCAGCGCAGGCCGAGGAAGGACGCCGTCTCGCCGCGCCCCGTGCTCGGCAGCCAGCCGAGCTGCACCGCGAAGACCATGATGAGCATCAGCCCGACCCAGAAGGTCGGCAGCGAGAAGCCCAGGATGCTCCCCGCCATGATGGCCTTCGAGCCGGCGCTGTCCGGCTTGAGCCCGGCATAGAGGCCGAGCGGCAGGCCGATCAGCACCGCCATGAAAGTGGCGCCGACCGCCAGCTCCAGCGTCGCCGGCATTTTCTGGAGGATCAGCTGCAAGGCCGGCTCGTTGAAGACGAAGCTGCGGCCCAGGTCGCCCTGCAGCGCCCGGAACAGGAAGGTCAGGTATTGCTGCCAGAGCGGCAGGTCGAGCCCCAGCGCCTTGATGGCGCGCTCGCGCTCCATCTGGTCGGCGTCGGGCGAGATCAGGATCTCGACGGGGTCGCCGATGGCATAGACGCCGACGAAGACGATGACGCTCATGGCGAGCATCACCAGCAGCGCCTGGAGCAACCGGCGCAGGAGGTAGACGGTCACCTCAGCGGGCCGCTGCCGGGGTGGCAGAAGCGGGGCGGACGTCCTGCGCCCGGGTCAGCTCGTCCGCGCGCGGCGTCACCACGAAGCCGCGGCGGGCGGCCCAGATGTTGGTCTGGATGTGCAGCGGGATGAGCGCCACGTCCTCCAGCGCCATGCGCTCCAGCTCGATCAGCCGCTTCTGCCGCGCCTCCTCGTCCAGCATCTGCGAGGATTCCTCGAGGCCCCGGTCCAGCTCCGGATTGCAGTAGCGGCCGCGGTTGGAAGCGCCGAGGCCGGTCTCGCGGTTCGGGCAGGCGATCAGGTTGCGCAGCGGATGGCTGCCGTCCGGGTTCATGCCCCAGCCCACCAGGAACGCGGAGAGCTCGGCACGGCTGGCGCGGCCGATGAAGGTCGCCCAAGTCTGCGCGTCCACCGAGGTCCGGATGCCCACGCGGGTCCACATCTGGCCCACGGCCTGGATGATGCGCGCGTCGTTCGGGTAGCGGTCGTTCGGCCCGTGGATGGTCAGCCGGAAGCCGTTCGGGAAGCCGGCCTCGGCCAGCAGGCGGCGGGCGCCGTCGGGGTCGTAGCGCGGAACGGGGAAGCCCGGGATATGGCTGGTCACGCCCTCGGCGAGGAACTGGCCGGTCGGCGTGGCCGCGCCTTCCATCACGCGCGCCACCATGTTCGGGCGGTCGATCGCCATGGAGAGCGCGCGGCGGACCCTCACGTCCTTCAGAGGGTTGCGCGCGATGGGGCGACCGTCATTGTCGGTGACGAAGGGCGTCGCGTCCTCGCGCGAATGGTCGAGCGAGAGGAAGATGAGCCGCAGGCCGGTCGTCTCGTAGAGGGAAAGACGAGCGTCGGTGCGCAGCTTGGAGAGATCCGCCGTCGGCACCTGGTCGATCACGTCCACGTCGCCGGCCAGCAGCGCGGCGGTGCGGGCGGCGTCGTTGGTGATCATGCGGTAGTTCACGCGGGCGAAGGCCGGCCGCTCGCCATAGAAATTCTCGTTTCGCTCCAGCTCGATGCGGTCGCCATTGGCGTGGCGCACCACGCGAAAGGGGCCGGTGCCGATCGCCAGCTCGCCGCTGTTGAAGCGCTCGGTGGTGGCGCCCTCATGCGTCTCGCGGTCGAGGATGAAGATGTTGGTCATGTCCATCGGCAGCAGCGGATAGGGCGCGCGCGTGTGCAGCCGGATGGTCAGGGGGTCGACGATCTCCACCCGGGTGATCGGCCGGACGAAGAGGGTGAAGGAGGCCGGGCTGTTCGGCACGTTCGGCACGCGCGCGAAGGTGAAGGCCACGTCCTCGGCCGTGAACTCGCGGCCGTTGTGGAAGCGCACGCCGGGGCGGAGCTTGAACTCCCACACGGTGGGCTCCACCGCCCGCCAGCTCTCGGCGAGGCCGGGGATGCTGCGCGCGCGGTCGTCGGTCTCGACGAGCCGGCTGAAGATCATGCTCGCCGCCGCGTTGTTGGGCGAGAGCTGGTGGTAGTGCGGATCCAGGCTGGTGACCGGGGCCCCGACGGCCATGGTCAGGGTTTGCGCGGGGGCCTGGGTGGAAGCCAGTCCCAGGAGGCCGGCGGCGGCCAGGGCGCGGAGTGTCGTGCGCATTTTTTGGGGTCTCCCGGGATGCGGCGCGGCGAAGCGCGGCTTGTAGCAGCAAGCTAACAGCACAATCCAGGCCACCCCAACCTCTTCCGCAGGCACCCCGGGGAGAACCGCCTGCCTCCCTCGCAATCCGGGCCGGGGCTGCCTCGGTTCGCGCCAGTCCCGCCGACCGGGTTGCTGCGCCGCAAAAATGCCGCAGGCCGCGTGAAATCTCCGCACCAGCCATGCGTTGGGGAATCCGACGCCCGGCCACCCATAATGTGCTAGATGCCGCCCATGCCCATGACTGCCCATCCTTATGACTGAGGGTCCCATCGAAGCCCCGGTGATCCCGCCGCGGCCGCGCGCAGAGCCGCCGAAGAAGCCCTCCGGAAAGGAGCGGCCCAAGGCAGCGAAGCGTCCGCCCTTCCGGCTGTTCGGCGGCTTCGTCCGCAGCCTCTTCACCGTCGCCATCATCGGTGTGGTCGCGGCCGGCGTGGCGGGCTACGGCCTCTACCGCAAGCTCGAATCCGACCTTCCCGACTACCGCTGGCTCGCCGACTACCAGCCCCAGCAGATGAGCCGCATCTATGCCGGCGACAGCCGCCTGATGGCCGAGCTGGCCGCCGAGCGCCGGGTCTTCGTGCCGATCGAGGCGATTCCCCGCCGCCTCCAGCAGGCCTTCATCTCCGCCGAGGACCAGAATTTCGAGAGCCACCAGGGCGTCGACCCCGTCGCCCTGATCCGCGCCATCGTCACCAATGTGGAACAGTACGGCTCCGGCCGGCGCATGGTCGGCGCTTCCACCATCACCCAGCAGGTCGCGAAGAACATGCTGGTGGGCAGCGACCGCACCATCCTGCGCAAGGCGCGCGAGGCGCTGCTGGCCATCCGGCTGGAGAATGCCCTGCCCAAGTCGCGCATCCTCGAGATCTACCTGAACGAGATCTTTCTCGGCGCCCAGGCCTATGGCGTGGCCGCCGCCGCCCAGGCCTATTTCAACAAGTCCCTGGACGAGCTGACGATTTCGGAGACGGCCTTCCTCGCCGCCCTCCCCAAGGCACCCAACAACTACAACCCGCTCCGCTATCCCGAGCAGGCCCGCATCCGCCGCGACTGGGTCATCGACCGCATGGCCGAGGACCGGGTCATCACCACGGCCGAGGCCCAGGCCGCCAAGGCCGAGCCCATCCAGGCCCGCCCCTCCCGCCGGCCGGACATGGTCGCCGTCGGCGGCCACTTCACCGAGGAGGTCCGGCGCGAGCTCATCCAGCGCTTCGGCTCCGAGCAGACCCAGGGCGGCGGCCTCGTGGTCCGCACCAGCCTCGACCCGAATCTTCAGGCGGCGACCGAGACCGCCCTGCGCAACGGTCTGATGGCCTATGACCGCCGCCGCGGCGGCTGGCGCGGCGCCCTCGGCAAGAGCGCCTACGGCCCAACCGACTGGCTCCCGGCCCTGGAGGCCCTGCCCCGTCCGCCCGGCATGCTCAACGAGTGGCGCCAGGCCGTCGTGCTGGAGGTCCGCGAGCGCGAGGCCCGGCTCGGCTGGTTCGAGCGCCCCAACCCCCGCATCCCCTCCGAGCCGAAGACCGGCGTGGTCCTCCTGGAGGACCTGGCCTGGGCCCGCCCGGTGCTGCCGGCACAGCCGGGCCAGCCGCCGCGCCTCGGCAACCAGCCCCGCCGCGTCTCCGAGGTGCTCTCCGTCGGCGACGTCGTGATGGTGGAGCCGGAGCCCAACCGCCCCGTCGCGGCCGCCACGCCGCCGGCCCGCGGTGCCGCCGCGCCCGCCCCGGGGCCCCGGCAGGAGCGCCTTGCCCTCCGGCAGATCCCGGAGGTCGAGGGAGCTGTCGTCGCGCTCGACCCCAATACGGGCCGCGTCCTCGCCACCTCCGGCGGCTGGAGCTACGAGCGCAGCCAGTTCAACCGCGCCACCCAGGCGATGCGGCAGCCCGGTTCCTCCTTCAAGCCCTATGTCTACATCACCGCCCTGGAGAACGGCATTCCGCCGAATCAGCGCTTCCTCGACGGGCCGATCGAGGTCGCGACGGCGCAGGGCGTCTGGCGCCCAGGCAACTATGGCGGCGGGATGAGCGGCGGCTACGTCACCATGCGCTCGGCCCTGGAACGCAGCCTCAACCTCGTCACCGTCCGCATCGCGCAGGAGGTCGGCATCGACCGCGTGGCCGACACCGCCGCCCGCTTCGGCGTCATCGACAACATGCCGCGCTACCTCTCCATGAGCCTCGGCGCCGGCGAGACCACGGTGCTCCGCCAGGCCGCCGGCTATGCCAGCTTCGTGAACGGCGGCCGGCGCGTGGAGCCCACCTTCATCGACAGCGTGCAGGACCAGCGGGGACGGGTGATCTGGCGCAGCCAGGCGCGCGAATGCCCCGGCTGCGCTGCCGGGCCGGACGCCCAGCCGCCCCGCATCGCCGAGAACCGCCAGCAGATCGCCGACCCCATCGCGGCCTTCCAGATCGTGAACCTGCTGCAGGGCGCCGTGCAGCGCGGCACGGGCAGTCGCGCCGGCGCCGGCCTCAACCGCCCCGTCGCCGGCAAGACCGGCACCACCGACGACTACAAGGACAATTGGTTCGTCGGCTTCACGCCCGACATCGTGATCGCCGTCTGGATGGGCTACGACGACCCGCGCAGCCTCGGCAACGGCGAGACAGGCGGCGGCAACGCCGCGCCGATCTTCCGCGAGGTCGCGGCCGCGGCGCTCCAGGGCAGCCCGCCGGTGCCCTTCCGCGCGCCGCCGGGCGTCGCCCTCGTTCGCATCACGACGGACAACGGCCAGTCGATCCTCGAGGCCTTCCGCCCCGGCACCGAGAACGCGGCCACCGCGCCGACCGAGGTCAGCGGCGCAGGCGCGGCGGCCCGTGTGGACAGCGGGCTCGGGGGACTCTACTGAGAGCCCATGCGCGCCGATGCCACACAGTTGCACGAGCAGATCACCGCTTCGGTGGCCCTGCTGAGGAGGCATCTTTGACTGGGATGCCTCTCTCATCCGCCTCGCCGAGCTGAACGCCCGGGCCGAGGACCCCACCCTCTGGAATGACGCCGCCGAGGCCCAGCGCCTCATGCGCGAGCGTGGTCGCCTGGTCGAGCAGGTCGAGGGCGTGAAGAAGCTAGAGCAGTCTGTCGCCGATGCGATGGAGCTCATCGAGATGGCCGAGGCCGAGGGTGACACAGCCACCGCCGATGCCGCCGTTGCCGATCTCGAATCCTTCGCCGTCGAGGCCAAGCGCCGCGAGATCGAGAGCCTCCTCTCCGGTGAGGCCGACCACAACGACGCCTATATCGAGGTCAACGCCGGCGCCGGCGGCACCGAGGCCCAGGACTGGGCCGAGATGCTCATGCGCATGTACATGCGCTGGGCCGAGCGGCGCGGCTACAAGGTGGTCCTCACCGAGCAGTCCGAGGGCGAGGAGGCGGGCATCAAGTCCGCCACGCTCCAGGTCACCGGCGACAACGCCTTCGGCTGGCTCAAGACCGAAACGGGCGTGCACCGGCTGGTGCGCATCAGCCCCTTCGGCGGCAACGACAAGCGTCAGACCAGCTTCGCCAGCGTCTATGTCTATCCGGTGATCGACGACAAGATCGAGATCGAGGTCAACCCGGCCGACATCAAGACCGACACCTTCCGGGCGTCGGGCGCCGGCGGGCAGCACGTGAACAAGACGGAATCGGGCGTGCGCTTCACGCATATCCCGACCGGCATCGTCGCGGCCTCCACGCAGGACCGCAGCCAGCACCGCAATCGCGTGATCGCGATGGATATGCTGAAGGCGCGTCTCTACGAGCTGGAGCTGCGCAAGCGCGAGGCCATCAGCGACGGCATCGAGGCCGGCAAGACCGACATCGGCTGGGGCCACCAGATCCGGAACTACGTGCTGCAGCCGTATCAGCTGGTGAAGGACCTGCGCAGCGGGCTGGAGAAGGGGAACCCCTCCGCCGTGCTGGATGGGGACATCGACGACTTCATGGCGGCGGCGCTGGCCGCGCGCGTGGGGAACACGCGGTCGGATGCGAGTGCCTCGGCGCGGTAAAGGCCAGGGGCTCCGCCCCTGGACCCCGGCAGGGAACACGTTCCCTGCACCCTCATCTATAAAAGGGTCCAGGGCCAAAAGCCCTGATGGGGGGAACGCGAGGGGGGCGAAGCCCCTCTCGCCATGAAGTGGCTCAAGGCACCCGCGACCCTCCCCGTCGGCACGCGCATCTACGCCATCGGCGACATTCACGGCTGCGCCAACCAGCTGAAGGCCCTGCACGACCTTATCCGCGCCGACCTGAAGGAAAATCCGACCTCCGGCGCCTCCCTCGTCCATCTCGGCGACTTCATCGACCGCGGGCCCGATTCCGCCGGCGCCATCGAGGCCGTGATGGCCTTCGAGGCCTGCCCCGTCGTGAACCTGCGCGGCAATCACGAAGACACCCTCCTCGCCGCCCTCGACGGCGACGCCCCCAGCGCCACCGACTGGATGTACTACGGCGGCAGCCAGGCCCTCGCGAGCTGGGGCCTCGATTCCCTCGCCCCACGCGAGACCTGGGCCGCCGGCATCCCCGCCCCCCACATCGCCTTCCTGCGCGGGCTGCGGCTGCACCACCGCGTCGGCCCCTACCTCTTCGTCCATGCGGGAATCCGCCCCGGCATGCCCTTCGAAGAGCAGAAGCCCGAGGACCTGCTGCGCATCCGCGGTGCCTTCCTCGACAGCGAGGCCGACCACGGCATGATCGTCGTGCACGGCCACACCCCCGTCCGCGAGCGCGAGGCCGACCTGCGCGAGAACCGCATCAACCTCGACACCGGCGCCGTCTTCGGCGGCCCGCTCACCTGCGGCATTTTCGAGGAAGACCGCATCGGGATCCTGACCGCCTGAGGAGGGAGGGCCGATGATCGACCTGCCCGTCTCCTACCTGATCCAGGCGCTCGACCTGGTCGGCACCTTCGTCTTCGCCCTGAGCGGCGCGGTGCTCGGCACGCAGCGGAAGATGGACATCTTCGGCGTTCTGGTGCTGGCCTTCGCCACCGCCGTCTCCGGCGGCATCCTGCGCGACCTGCTGCTCGGCGCCGTGCCGCCCGAGGCCATCGCGAACTGGCATGCGCTGGCCATCTCCGTCGCCGCCGGCCTGCTCGCCTTCGGCTTCCAGCGCCCGATCGCGCGCTTCCAGACGCCCGTGCTGATCCTCGACGCCGCGGGCCTCGGCGTCTTCGCCGTCGCCGGCACCTACAAGGCGCTGGACCATGGCCTTCCGCCGCCCATGGCCGCGCTGCTCGGCATGCTGAGCGGCATCGGCGGCGGCATGGTGCGCGACGTACTGACGGCCCGCGTGCCGGTGGTGCTGCGCGCCGAGATCTACGCGGTCGCGGCCCTCGCGGCGGCGCTGGCGGTGGTCGCGGGCCATTGGCTTGGTCTCTCGCCCGCCATGGTCTCGCTGCCCGCCATCGGCCTCTGCCTGGCGCTGCGCCTGACGGCGATCTCGCGCGGCTGGAAGCTGCCGGTCGCGCCGAAGCAGGAGGAGTAGGCACAGCGGTTCCCTCTTGCGCTCCAGCCGATGGCGTAGCGCAATCGGAACCGCGGGATGCGCTGCGTGGAGAAAAGGTGCGGCATGGCCAAGCTGGTGTTCGGAATGAACCAGTCCCTGGACGGCTATGTCGACCACATGGCGTTTGCGCCAGACCCGACGCTCTTCCGCCACTTCATCGAGGAGGCTGAGGGGCAGGCGGGCAGTGTCTACGGTCGCCGGATGTATGAGGTCATGCGGTACTGGGACGACGAGCATCCTGAATGGGATGCGGAGCGACACGCCTTCGCCGCGGCGTGGCGCAGCCAGCCGAAATGGGTCGTCTCGCGCTCGTTGAAATCGGTCGGCCCCAACGCCAGGCTTGTTGCCGATGATCTTGAGGGCGCGATCCGCCAACTGAAGGCCGAGCGCGACGGAGAGATCGAAGTCGCCGGACCGGACCTGGCACGAAGCCTCACCGAACTTGGCCTGATCGACGAGTATCGAATCTACCTGCACCCCGTCGTGCTTGGTCACGGCAAGCCCTATTTCGCCGGCCCCTGGCCGCGGCTCCGCCTTATGAGCCACGATCGGATCGGCGAGGATGCGATCAGGTTGACCTACGTTCCTGCCTGATCCCGCGCCTCTCTCCGGAACCTGCCGGTCGGCAAAGACGGCGCCGTTACGGTCCTGCTGCTCGCGAGCCGGAAGGGCCAGGCGTCAGCCGCGGACCTGGCTGCGCAGCACGTGCTTCTGGATCTTGCCCGTGCTGGTCTTCGGCAGCTCCGAGAAGACGATCCGCTTCGGCGCCTTGAAGCCGGCCATGATCCCGCGGCAATGGGCGATGATCTCGGCCTCCGTGGCGCTCATGCCGATCTTCAGCTCGATGAAGGCGCAGGGCACCTCGCCCCATTTTTCGTCCGGCTGCGCGACCACGGCCGCCATCGCGACGGCGGGATGCTTGTACAAAGCATCCTCCACCTCGATGGACGAGATGTTCTCGCCGCCGGAGATGATGATGTCCTTCGAGCGGTCGCGCAGCTGGATGTAGCCATCCGGATGCTTCACCGCGAGGTCGCCCGTGTGGAACCAGCCGCCGGCGAAGGCCGCGTCCGTCGCCGCCTTGTCCTTCAGATAGCCCTTCATGACGCTGTTGCCCTGCATCATGACCTCGCCCATCGCGACGCCGTCGGCGGGGATGGGCCCCATCGTCTCCGGATCCATCACGTCCAGCCCTTCGAGCGCCACGTAGCGCACGCCCTGCCGCGCCATCAGCCGCGCCCGCTCGCCCGCGGCGAGGCCGTTCCATTCGCGGTGCCATTCGTTGGTGACGGAGGGGCCGTAGCACTCCGTCAGCCCGTAGACGTGCAGCACGTCGAATCCCGCCTCGCGGATCGCGGCGAGCACCGCCTCGGGCGGCGGCGCGCCGGCGACGACGAAGGTGATCGGCCCGGGCAGCGGGCGCTTCTCGGCCTCGGGCGTCGCGAGCAGCGTGCCCATCACGATCGGCGCACCGCACATGTGCGTGACGCCGTGCTCGGCGATGAGCGACCACATCGCGGGGCCGCGCACCGCGCGCAGGCAGACATGCGTGCCGGCCATTGCGGTGATGGTCCAGGGGAAGCACCAGCCGTTGCAATGGAACATCGGCAGCGTCCAGAGATAGACCGGATGCCGCCCCATCCCCGCCGAGAGCACGTTGCCGACCGCCAGCAGCTGCGCGCCGCGATGGTGGTACACCACGCCTTTCGGCTTGCCCGTCGTGCCGGAGGTGTAGTTGAGCGCGATGGCATCCCACTCGTCTGTCGGCATGGGCCAGGCGAAATCGGCGCAGCCCTCGGCGAGGAAGGCCTCGTAGTCGAGCCCGCCCAGCGTCTCCTCGGACGGCGCCTCGCTGTCGTTCACCTCGATGATCTCGGGCCGGTTCTCGCATTGCGCGAGCGCCGCGCGCAGCACCGGCACGAACTCGCGGTCCACGACCAGCACGCGCGCCTCGCCGTGGTCGAGGATATAGGCGATGGTCGCCGCATCGAGCCGCGTGTTGATGCTGTTCAGCACGCAACCGGCCATGGGCACGCCGTAGTGGCATTCCAGCATCGCGGGCGTGTTGGGCAGCATCGCCGCGACCGTGTCGCCGCGCCCGAGGCCGCGCTGCGCCAGCGCATGCGCGAGCTGAACGCAGCGCGCGCGCAGCTCGGCATAGCTGCGGCGGAGGCCGCCGTGCACGACGGCGAGATGATCGGGGAACACCGCCGCGCTGCGCTCCAGGAAGAGCAGCGGCGTCAGCGGCTGATGGTTCGCGGCGGCACGCGGAAGGGCGTCGTAATCGGAAGCGGACATCAGTGATCCTGCCAATGCGGGGCGCGCTTGCCGAGGAAGGCACCGATGCCCTCCGCGGCGTCGGCGGCCATCATGTTCTCGACCATCACTGCGCTCGCGGCGTCATAGGCTTCCGCGAGCGGAAGCCCCGCCTGTTCGAGGAAGCCGCGCTTGCCCATCCGGATGGTCACCGCCGAGCGCGCGGCCACCTGGGAGGCGAGCTCCAGCGCGGCGGCGCGCGCATCCCCGGCGATCCGGTTGATGAGGCCGAGATCCTTCGCCTCCTCCGCGCTCACCATGCGGCCCGTCAGCAGCATCTCCATCGCCGCCTTGCGCGGAACGGCGCGCGCGACCGCCACGGCCGGCGTCGAGCAGAAGAGGCCGATCTCCACGCCCGGCGTGCAGAACTTCGAGGCCGGCGTCGCCACCGCCATGTCGCAACTCGCGACGAGCTGGCAGCCGGCCGCCGTCGCGATGCCCTCGACCGCCGCGATCACCGGCACGGGATGATTCACCACCTGCTGCATCACCCGGCTGCACAGCGCCATGGTGCGCTTGTAGAATTCACGGCCGCCATCGGCCTCCTCGCGCGCCGCGGTCAGCTCGCGCAGGTCGTGCCCCGCGGAGAAGGCCGGTCCGTTCGCGGCCAGCACCACGCAGCGCGCATCCTCGACCGCAAGCAGTGCCTCGGCCAGCGCTTCCAGCATGCTGATGCTCAACGCATTGCGCGCCTTCGGACGATCCAGGGTGATGAGCGCGACACCGTCGTTGCGGGGCTCGATGGTGATCACGGCAGGCCTCCTTGCTCGAACAGGGCCTGTGGCAGACGATAGCGGCGCTGCCAGGCGATCCAGACGACATCCGTGGGACCCACGGCGTATTCCTCCACCTTCCAGCCTCCCGCCAGGCGCCGCCAGAGCACATAGGTGACACCGTTGTCGAACTGTTCGCTCTCCATCCGCGCACGATAGGGCGTCGTGGTCCAGTCGATCGTTCCTTCGCCGTCGGGCCGCCGCGGCTGCAGCACGCCGTAGGCGTACTCGCCGAAGCGCCGCAGCTCGCGCACGGTGAAATGGACCGGCCCGTTGGTGGCGCGCATCAGCGTCGGACGGATCGCATCCAGCAGGAGCCGCCGGTCCGGGTCGCCGCGGATGACGTCCATGGAATGCGGCTGCGCCCAGGCGGGCGGCGCCAGCAGCAGCAACGGCAGGGCGGCGCGGCGCGCGATCATTTGGCCAGCACTCCCGCGATCTCCTCGAGGATCATCGGATCGTCGATGGTCGGCGGCACCGTATAGCGCTCACCGTCGGCGATCTTGCGGATCGTCCCGCGCAGGATTTTTCCCGAGCGTGTCTTGGGCAGGCGCGCAACCACGCGCGCCTCCTTGAAGGCCGCGACCGGCCCGATGCGCTCGCGCACCAGCGCGACGAGCTCCCGCGCCACGTCGCCATCCGCACGATTCACGCCGGCCTTCAGCACCACGAGACCCAGCGGCGCCTGGCCCTTCAGCGCATCGGCCATGCCGACCACCGCGCATTCCGCCACGTCCGGATGCGCCGCCAGCACCTCCTCCATCGCGCCGGTGGAGAGGCGGTGGCCGGCGACGTTGATGATGTCGTCGGTGCGGCCCATCACCCAGGCGAAGCCCTCCTCGTCGATCATCCCGGCATCCGAGGTGTCGTAGAAGCCGGGGAATGTGGAGAGATAGGCCTCGCGGTAGCGCTGCTCGGCGTTCCACAGCGTCGGGGCGCAGCCCGGCGGCAGCGGCAGCTTCAGCACCAGAGCGCCCTGCGTGCCGCGCGGCACCTCATGTCCCTCGATGTCGAGCACGCGCAGGTCGAAGCCCGGCGAGGGCTTCCCGCCGGAACCCGGATGCGGCTCGAACAAGCCGAAGCCGCGGAAGCCGGCGGTGATGGGCCAGCCGGTCTCGGTCTGCCACCAATGGTCCACCACCGGCACGCCGAGCTTTTCCGCGGACCACACCGCGGTCGGCGGATCGCAGCGCTCGCCGGCGAGGTAGAGCGCCTCCAGCTTGGAGAGGTCATGCTGCTTCATCAGCGCGCCCTCCGGATCCTCCTTGCGGATGGCGCGGATCGCGGTGGGCGCGGTGAAGAGCACGCGCACGCCATGCTCGGCGCAGACGCGCCAGAAGGTGCCGGCATCGGGGGTGCCGACCGGCTTGCCCTCGAAGAGCACCGAAGTGCAGCCCGCCAGCAGCGGCGCATAGACGATGTAGGAATGCCCCACGACCCAGCCGACATCCGAGGCCGTCCAGAAGACATCCCCTGCGCCGAGCCCGTAGATCATCCGCATGCTGGCATGCAGCACCACGGCGTGCCCGCCATGGTCGCGCACGATGCCCTTGGGCTTTCCCGTCGTGCCGCTGGTGTAGAGGATATAGAGCGGGTCCGTCGCCGCCACGTCCACGCAGGGATGCGGCGTGCCGGTAGCTTCCGCCTCCGCGTAGTCGAAGTCGCGGCCCGCGACCATCGTGCAGCCCTGCTGCTCGCGCTGGAGGATCAGGCAAAAGTCCGGCTTGTGCGCCGCCATGCCGATCGCCGCGTCCAGCAGCGGCTTGTAGGCGACGATGCGCCCCGGCTCGATGCCGCAGCTCGCCGAGAGGATCGCCTTGGGTGTCGCGTCGTCGATCCGCGCTGCGACCTCCGCCGCCGCGAAGCCGCCGAAGACCACCGAATGGACCGCCCCCAGCCGCGCGCAGGCCAGCATGGCGATCGCCGCCTCGGGCACCATGGGCATGTAGAGGAGGACGCGGTCGCCCTTCGCCACGCCGCGCACTGCCAGAGCGCCAGCCAGCCGGCTCACCCGCTCCAGCATCTCGGCATAGCTGAAGCGGCGGATCGTTCCGGTGACGGGGCTGTCGTAGAGGATCGCCGTCTGCGCCCCGCGCCCGGCCGCGACATGCCTGTCCAGCGCGTTGTGGCAGGTGTTCAGCACGCCGTCGGGGAACCAGCGGCCGTAGAGGCCCATCGATCCGTCGAAGGCGCGGGAGGGCGGGCGCGTCCAGTCGAGGCCGTCAGCGGCTTCCAGCCAGTAGGCTTCCGGATCGGCACGCCACCGCGCGACCGCGGCGTCATAACCCGTCATGGACCGTTCTCCTCCATGAAGGAAAATGACCCCACGGGCGTTGCTTCGCAAGCACGACCGCAGCACTCTCCGCACCATGTTCACGCGCTTCGCGGCCCTGCCCGGCAACCTCCGCGGCGCGATCCTCATGTCCCTGAGCGCGATGCTCTTCGCGACCGAGGCGCTGTTCATCCGCTGGCTGAACCACCGAGGCGTGCCCACTTCGACGCAGCTTTTCGTGCGGTCCTTCGGGCAGCTCGTCTGGGTCCTGCCCATGGTCCTGACCGCCGGAACCGGCGTGTTCCGGACCCGGCGCGTGGGAATGCACCTCATGCGCGGCTTCTGCTCCACTGCGACCTGGGGCCTCTACTTTCTGTCTTTCGCCTATCTGAACCTGGCCACGGCGACGGTCCTCTCCTTCACCAACGTCATGTTCACGACGATGCTGGCCGGGCCGCTGCTGGGCGAGCGCGTAGACCGCGCCCGCTGGGCCGGCACGATCGCCGGGCTGTTGGGCGTCGCCGTGATGCTGCGGCCGGGCGCCGACATCCCGCTGACTGGCGCCCTGGTGGCACTGGGCGCCGCCTTCTCCTGGTGCGGCATCACGCTGAGCTCGCGCAGCCTCTCGCGCACCGAGCGGACGGAGACGGTGTTGGCCTGGGTCGGGCTGATCACCACCACCTGCACTCTGCCCTTCGCCGTCGCGGGCTGGACGCCGCTCAACCTCGGCGACGTGGTCATCCTGACGGTCTTCGGCCTCTTCACGCCGGGGATCATCTGGCTGGTGACCGAGGCGCTGCGGGCTGGCGAGGCCAGCGCGGTGGCGCCCTTCCAGTATCTGCGCCTCGTGGTGATCACCGCCGTCGGCTGGGCGCTCTGGGGCGAGGTGCCGGACGGCTGGACCTGGCTGGGCGCGATCGTGATCCTCTCGGGCGCCGTGGTCATCACCGTGAGCGAGGCGAGGAGAAGATGATGTCTCGCGCGCCGGAGGCGCGACGGTGACCCTCGCCCTCCAGGCCGCGCCGCTCGTGTTGCTGCTGGCGCTGCTCGCCAGCGGCCGGGCGAGCCCGCTGGCCGCCTGCGGCATCGCCCTGGCCGCGGCGATCCCGGCCATCGCGGTGACCATCCCCGACGGCGTCTCCGTCCCGGACGTCCTGCTGCGCGAGAGCCCGCGCGCCGCCTTCCTCGCCCTCCAGCCCATCGCCGTCGTGGCGGGCGGGCTGCTCTTTCATGCCGCTGTCGTGCAGGCGCGCGACGCCGCGCCGCGCGAGGCCACGCCCGCGCGCATCTTCGCCGTGGCCCTGCCGATGGGCGTCTTCCTGGAAAGCGTCACCGGCTTTGCGGTCGGCGCCGTCTTCGCCCTCTCGGCGCTGCGCGGCATGGGGATCGGCGGCGCGGTCGCCATCGCGCTGGCGCTCCAGTCGCAGGTCATGGTGCCCTGGGGCGCGCTCGGGCCCGGATCGGCGCTGGGCGCGGTGCTCGCGGGCGTGCCGGCGCAGGAGATGGTGGCACAGGTCGCGCGCCCGAACGCCGCCTGGATCCTGGCCCTCGCCCCCGTGCTCTGGTGGATGCAGGCCCGCGCCGGCGTGCCGGTGCCGCCGCGCGAGAAGGCGATGCAGGCGCTGATGCTGGCTGTCATGGCGGCGCTGCTGGTCGCGCTGCACGCCATCCTGCCCTTCGAGACGGTGGGGCTGGTGGCGAGCGGGATCGTCGCCGTCTGGGCGCTCTGGCGCTCCGACCGGCCGCGCGACCTGCGCTCGGCGCTCCAGGCAAGCTGGCCCTATCTCCTGCTGACGGCCTGCCTGCTCGCCGCGCGGCTGGCGCCCCATCCACCGGCCTTCCGGCCCTTTCCGGAATTGCCGGGCATCCCGATCACCCATGTCGCCGTGGTGCTCTGGATCGTCGCCTTCGGCCTGCTGGCCACGCACGCCGACGGCCTGTCCCGCGCCGCCACCGCGCTGCGCCGGGCAAAACGCCCAGCCGCGGCCATGCTGCTCTACGTGCTGCTCGGCCGCTGGCTGGCCGGCAGCGGCGTGGCGCAGGCTCTCGCCCAGGCGCTGATCGAAGGCAAAGGCGTGCTTGCCGCCTATGCCATGGTGCCGATGGGCTTTCTGGGCGGCTTCATCACCGGCAGCAATGTCGGCGGCAATGCCGCGCTGATGCCGATCCAGGTGGCGCTGGGGCGGGAGCTCGGCCTTCCCACCCTCCTCGCCCCCGCCCTGCACAACTTCGCGGGCGGCGCCGGCGCGGGCATGAGCATCGCCGCGACGGCCATGCTCTGCGCCCTCCTCGCCGACGGCACGCGTCCCGTGCAAGTCTGGCGCCTCATGCTGCCTTCCATGGCGCTGGTGGTGCTGATGGGCACGCTGGCGCTGCTGTTCCTGGAGTAACGATGGCCGACTGGCAGACTGCTGAGCGCCGACTGCTGCGCGACAAGATCCTGCGCCCGCTCATCCAGCGCGTCGGGCCCTGCACGATGGAGCACATCCCGCGGGAGCCCTACGAGGCGCTGGTCCGCGCCATCTCGCACCAGCAGGTGCACGCCCGCGCGGCCGAGGCGATCCTCGGCCGCTTCATCGCGCTTCATCCGCATGAGTCCTTCCCGCCGCCCCGCTTCGTGCTCGACCTGCCGCCCGAGGCACTGCGCGGCTGCGGCTTCTCCGGCTCCAAGACCGCCGCCATCCGCGACATCGCCGAGAAGGCGGTCGGCGGGCTGGTGCCGAGCCTGGAAGAGGCCGCCGATATCGACGATGCGACGCTGATCCAGCGCCTCGTCACTATCCGCGGCGTCGGTCAGTGGACGGTGGAGATGGTACTGATGTTCACCCTCGGCCGCACCGACATCCTGCCCGTGGACGATTTCGGCGTGCGCGACGGATGGAAGCTGCTCACCGGCGCGGAGGAGCAGATCAAGCCGAAGGAGCTGGCCGCGATCGGCGAGGCCTGGAAGCCCTGGCGCAGCGTGGCGGCCTGGTATCTGTGGCGGGCGTCGGATGAGGGGAAGAAGGTGAGAAAGGCGGCGGCGTAGGAGCGTCAGTTCTCGTCCGGGCCTATCAGCGCATCGATATCCCGCTGCGCGTGCAGCACTCTCCAGATCTCGATGCGGTCTGCGAATTCGACATAGAAGACAAGGTAAAGATATCGCCGGATCATGAGGCTGCGCAGCCCGGCAATCCGCAATCGTTGTCCGTGACCTGGTGAGTCGGCAGCGGAATGCCGGGCAATCCTCGCCAGGGCTGCCTCCACAGCGTCGGCGAAACGCACGGCGACCTTCTCGCTGGCCATCGCATGGTAGCCATGGATCGCCTGCTCAATATCGATACGGGCTTGCCGTCTGGGAGCGAGGGGCTTGCCGCTCACACAGTTTTGCGGCCGCGCGCAATCTCCCGAAGATCTTCAAAGAAGGCGTCGTCCACGGGTGCTTCCAGGGGGGAATTGGCGCCGTCCAGCAGCATCCGGCGGAGCTTCTGCCGGTCCTGATCCTGGCGGATGAGGTCGCGCATGTACTCACTGCTGGTGCCGTAGCCGCGGCCGGCGACCTGCTCATCGACGAAGGCCTTGAGCGCCTCGGGCAGCGAGATGTTCATCGTGCTCATAGCGGCAATCTAGGATTCTTGGCAAAATTTGGCAAGAATCACTTACCCACATAGGCCGTCGCATCGATCTCCACGAGGCAATCCGGCGAGCCCAGCCCGGTCACGATGCACGAGACCCGATGCGGCGGGTCCTCGGCGAAATTGGCGAAGTAGACCTCGTTCATCGGCGCCCAGTTGGCACGGTCCGTCACATAGACGGTGCACTTCACCACGTCCTTCAACGTGCCGCCGGCGGCCTCGATCAGCGCGCGGATGTTGTCGATGGTCTGCTGGGTCTGCGCCCTGATGTCGCCGACGGCGAATCGGCCCTCGACGTCGCGGCCCGTCGAGCAGGCGAAGACGAAGCCGCCCGCCTCCGTCGCCTGGGCGAAGGGTAGGCTCGGCCGGAAGACCTTGTCGGTGGAGATGGCGCGCTTGGGCATGGCGGATCCTTCAGGAGGAGTGCCAGCCCAGGCTGCCGAATTCGTCCTGCCGCGTCGACGGGGACGAGACCCTACTTGCCGTAGTAGGGCGCGGGCGCCGGCACGTAGCCCGGCGGCGGGTAGCCATAGCCATAGGCCGGAGGGGGCGGAGTCGGCGTGGTGGCCGCACCGACGACCGCGCCGGTGGCGCCGCCTGCCAGGGCGCCGATCGCCGCGCCGCGCCCGCCGCCCGCCAGACCGCCGATGGCCGCGCCGCCCAGTGCGCCGATCCCCGCGCCGCCCAGGGCCCGCTGGCCGGGGTCGTAGGGGTTGGTGCAACCTGCGCCGAGCAGGGCCACGCCCGCCAGCAGAACCACCGTCGTCTTATGCATTCTGCCGTGCTCCATCGGATGGCATGTTTTGGAACGCTATCATCGCACCTAACGCTCAACAATTGGTTTCGCTGCCGGCTCTGTCGAGTTCACGCCCCGGCGACAACATCTTACGCTGCCAGAAATCCCTGAGGATCTTCCCGATGAATCCCTCCCTGGCCGAAGGCCGCATCCCCGTCCTCGATATCGGACCTTTCCTGCGCGGCGAGGCCGGCGCAAGGCAGGAATTGGCCCATCATGTGGCACGGAGCTGCGAGGACACCGGCTTCCTGGTCTTCGCCGGCCACGGCATCGACCAGGCGCTGATCGACGGCTGCTTCGCCGCCGCGGCCGAATTCTTCGCCCTGCCGGAGGACCAGAAGCTCGCGCTGAAGATCGGCGATATCAACCTGGGCTTCCTGCCGACGGGCGCGCAGACCATCCGCACCTCCAAGGTCGCCGAGGTGAAGAAGCCGAACCTCAACGAGAGCTTCTACATCATGAAGGACCTGGCGCCGGACGATCCGGATGTGCTGGGGAAAAAGCCCTTCGCCGAGCCCAACAAGTGGCCGCCCGCCCTGCCCGGCTTCCGCACCGCGGCCATGGCCTATTTCACCGCCATGAAGGCGCTGGCGCACCGCATGCTGCCGGTCTTCGCCGAGGCGCTTGAGCTCGCGCCCGACTATTTCGACGGCGACTTCACCGACCCGACCTGCACTTTGCGCCTGATCCGCTACCAGCCGCAGCCCGAGGACGAAGGCGACCGCTTCGGCTTCGCGCCGCATATCGACACGAACTTCACCACCTACCTCGCGCAGTCCGCGCTGCCGGGCCTCGAGGTGCGCACGCGCGAGGGCGAGTGGCTGCGCCCGCCGGCAATCCCCGGCACCTTCGTCGTGAACACGGCGGAAATGCTGGGCCGCTACAGCAACGACCGCTTCGCGCCGACACCGCACCGGGTCGTGAACAACAACAAGGAGATGCGCTACGCCATCCCCTTCTTCTACGGCCCGGACAACGACGCGATCATCAAATGCGTGCCGAGCTGCGTGAGCGCTGACAATCCGGCGCGCTACGAGGACCTGCTCTACATGGACCATCGGCTGAAGCTGAACCGGACCAACTTCGCGCACCGGCAGGCGGCGCCGGCCGAGGCCTGACAGCGCCCGGCATCACCGCCGGGCAGAATCGGGTCTGCCCTTCAAGGAATCCGGCCGCAAAGCGGCCGAGGGCATTGTCTCAATGCGCGAGGGCCGCCGACGCCTTCTGCTCGGCCGGCGCGCGGGTGCGCAGCGGCAGGTCGCGCATGCCGAGCGCCGCGACCACCGCCACCGCCATCCCCGCCGCGCAGGCCAGGAAGGCGATGTGGAAGGCGCCGTCCAGGGAGGCCTGCACCTGCGGCAGCAGCGCTGCCGGGATATGGGCCAGGGCCCCGCCCGCCCCGCGGGTCTCGCCCAGGTCGATCCTCGCGGTGATTCCCTGCTCCAGCAGCCGGGAGGCGAAGGTCGCGCTCAGCACCGTGCCGACCACCGTGCTGCCGAAGGCGCCGCCCATGGAGCGCAGGAACAGCAGGCAGCCCGTGGCGGTGCCGATGTCGCGATGCTCCGCGGCGTTCTGCACGGTGATCAGGCTGCTCGGCATCACCATGCCGATCGCGAAGCCGAGCACGAGCTGGAAGGTGACCAGGACTGCCTTCGGCGTGCCGGTGCCAGCCACCGCGAGGAGCAGGAATCCCAGCACGCAGCCGCTCAGCCCGCCGACCAGGATCGCCTTCATCCGCCCGCGCCGCCGGGCCGTGCGGCCGGCGAACCAGGCGCCGAAGCAGTTCGCGGCGAGGAAGGGCACGACCAGCGCGCCGGACGTGGCGGCATTCACCCCCCAGACGAGCTGGAAGAAGAGCGGCAGCAGGAAGGTGCCGCCGAACAACCCCATCGAGGCGAAGAAGGCGATGATCACGCCGCGCACGAAGACCGGGTTGGCGAAGAGGTGCGGCGGCAGCAGCGGATCCGGGAAGCGCCGCTGCTGCACCGTCAGCAGCAGCACCAGCGCCAGCCCGGCCGCACCGAGGCCGAGGATCACCGGCGAGGTCCAGGGCATCTCCACCCCGCCCCAGGTCAGCATCAGCAGCCAGGCGCTGACCGCGGAGGTCAGCAGCCCGGCGCCGACCCAGTCGATCCGCGCCTTGCGAGGGGCCGTCTTCAGCAGGCGCAGCGCGCGGTCGCACAGGATCATGGCGATCAGCGCGATCGGCAGGTTGATCCAGAAGATCCAGCGCCAGGACAGGGCCTCGGTGGCCCAGCCGCCAATGATCGGCCCGGCCGTCGACGCCACGCCCCAGGTGGAGGCCATGAAGACCTGGTAGCGGCCGCGCTCGCGCGGGCTGACCACGTCGGCGATGGAGGCCTGCGCCATGGCCATCAGCCCCGCGCCGCCCACGCCCTGCAGCGCCCGCGCCGCGATCAGCTCGCCCAGGCTGGTCGCCAGGGCGCAGAGGGCCGAGGCGAGCGCGAAGATCGCGAGCGCCACCAGGAGCAGCTTCCGGCGGCCGTAGATATCGGAGAGCTTGCCGTAGATCGGCGTCATCGCCGTGGAGGTCAGCAGGTAGGCCGAGACGATCCAGGCCAGGTGGCTGAAGCCGTTGAGATCGGCGGCGATGGCCGGCACGGCGGGGATCACGACGGTCTGGTCGATCGCGGCCAGGAAGATGCAGAGCAGGATGCCGCTCAGCACCTTCAGGATCTGGCGATGGGTGAAGTTGTGGGGGATGTCGCCAGGTTGGGGCGCTGCCATGGTCGATGTGGCGGGAGCCTGCATCAGTCGTCGGTCCTCGTTCCGCTGCCGCATGACGGGGCATGCGGAGGGGTCACGCGGACGGCAGGCGTGCCGCCGTCGCTTTGTCGCGGTGCAGCATCGCGCGATGAGGCCGCCGGCTCAACCCGATAGATGGGCAGGTCTGCCGCGCGGCGGGTGCTGGATGAAGAATAGGTCAGGCCCGGGAAAGAGTCCGGGCCTCCCGAGTCGGCGCCGATGCGGGCCGCCGCTGCCCGTCAGCCGGCATTCTGCGGCTGGATGCCGGCGGCGCGGGCCGCGGCGCCCCATTTCTCCATCTCGGCGATGGTGAAGTCGCGGCTCTGCTCCGGCGTCAGGGTGGATACCTCGGCCCCGAGCGTCTTGTGGCGGTCCAGCACGTCCGGGCGGTTCAGCGCGGCCACGATCTCGCGATGCAGCCGCGCCACCACCGGCTCCGGCATGTTCGCCGGCCCGATCACCATGCCCCAGGTCGAGGCCTCGAAGCCGGGCAGGAACTCTCCCATCGTCGGAACATTCGGCAGCTGCGGCGCGCGCTGGGCGCCCGTCGTCGCCAGGGCCTTGAGCGCGCCCGACTGGATGTGCCCGAGCGCGGCCGGCACCGTATCGAACATCACGTCCACCCGGCCGGCCATGAGGTCCGGATGGGCCTGGGTGCTGCCGCGATAGGGCACGTAGGTGAGCTGGGTGTTGGTCCGCTGGGCGAAGAGCAGGGGCGCCAGCCGCACCACGCCCGCCGTACCGGCGAAGGTGAAGTGACCCGGCGGGTTGCGGCCCGCCAGCGCGACGAACTCGGCCGGCGTATTGGCCGCGAAGTCCTTGGACGCGCACATCACCAGGGGCGTGCGCGTGGTCAGCGTCAGGAAGGTGAAGTCGCGGATCGTGTCGTAGGGCAGCCGGTAGAAGGCGGCGTTGACCGGATGGCCGACCGAGACCAGGCCCAGCGTGTGCCCGTCCGTCGCCTTGGCGATGACATCCGTGCCGATCACGCCGTCGGCGCCGGCGCGGTTCTCCACCGGCACCGGCTGGCCGAGCGCGGCCGCCATGGGCTCGGCGATCAGCCGCGCCGTGATGTCGGAGACACCACCCGGCGTGTAGGGCACGATCATCCGGACGGGCCGCGTCGGAAAACCCTGCGCGCGCAAGGCGTTGGCGCCGATGAGGAGGGAAGGCGCGGCGAGCAGGGCCGCGCGGCGGTGCAGGGTCATGGGACGTTTCTCCAGACCGGGATTGGCCCCCGGTTACCGGCTTATGCTGCGGCATGTCGGGCGTCGCGTGAAGGGAAAGCTGCGCGCATGGCTTCCGCGCTTTCACTCGGGCCCCTTTGGCCCTATCTCCCGCGGATGACCGAGACTCCGCTGCACCTGATCCGCAACTTCTCCATCATCGCGCATATCGACCATGGGAAGTCCACGCTCGCCGATCGCCTGATCCAGACGACCGGCACGGTGGCTGCGCGCGACATGAAGGAGCAGCTTCTCGACAGCATGGAGCTGGAGCGCGAGCGCGGCATCACCATCAAGGCGCAGACCGTCCGCATCAGCTACCCCGCCAAGGACGGCCAGACCTACACGCTCAACCTCATGGACACGCCGGGCCATGTGGACTTCGCCTACGAGGTCAGCCGCTCGCTGGCCGCCTGCGAGGGGTCCCTGCTGGTGGTCGACGCCTCCCAGGGCGTCGAGGCGCAGACGCTGGCCAATGTCTACCAGGCGCTGGATGCGGGGCACGAGATCGTGCCCGTGCTCAACAAGATCGACCTGCCCGCCGCCGAGCCGGACCGGGTGAAGCAGCAGATCGAGGACGTGATCGGCCTCGACGCCTCCGATGCGGTGATGATCAGCGCCAAGACCGGGCTGAATATCGAGGGCGTGCTGGAGGCCATCGTCACCCGCCTGCCGCCGCCGAAGGGCGACGCCTCGAAGACGCTGACCGCGCTGCTGGTCGACAGCTGGTACGACGCCTATCTCGGCGTGGTGGTGCTGGTGCGGGTGCGCGACGGGCACCTGCGCAAGGGCCAGCGCATCCGCATGATGTCGAACGGCGCCGTCCACACCGTGGAGCAGGTGGGCATCTTCACGCCGAAGATGATCGCCTGCGAGAGCCTCGGGCCGGGCGAGATGGGCTACGTCACCGCCGCCATCAAGACGGTGGCCGACACCAATGTCGGCGACACCATCACCGACGACCGCAACCCCGCGGCCGAGGCGCTGCCGGGCTTCAAGCCCAGCATTCCCGTGGTGTGGTGCGGCCTCTACCCCGTCGATGCCGACGACTTCGAGAAGCTGCGCGAAAGCGTCGGCAAGCTGCGGCTGAACGACAGCAGCTTCCACTACGAGATGGAGACCTCGGCGGCGCTCGGCCTCGGCTATCGCTGCGGCTTCCTCGGCCTGCTGCATCTGGAGATCGTGCAGGAGCGGCTGTCGCGCGAGTTCGACCTCGACCTGATCGCGACGGCGCCCAGCGTGGTCTACAAGCTGAAGAAGACCAACGGCGAGGAGATGGACCTCCACAATCCCGCCGACATGCCGGATCCCAGCCAGATCGAGGAAATCCAGGAGCCCTGGATCAAGGCCACCATCATGGTGCCGGACGAGTATCTCGGCCCGGTCCTGACCCTGTGCAACGAGCGCCGCGGCCGGCAGGTAGAGCTGACCTATGTCGGCAGCCGCGCCATGGCGGTCTACATGCTGCCGCTGAACGAGGTGGTGTTCGACTTCTACGACCGCCTCAAGTCGATCAGCCGCGGCTATGCCAGCTTCGACTATTCCATCGAGGGCTACGAGGCCGGCGACCTCGTGAAGATCTCCATCCTCGTGAATGCCGAGCCTGTCGATGCGCTGTCCTTCATGGCTCACCGCAACCAGGCCGACCGCCGCGGCCGGCAGATCTGCGAGAAGCTGAAGGAGCTGATCCCGCGGCAGCTCTTCAAGATCCCCATCCAGGCCGCGATCGGCGGCCGGGTGATCGCGCGCGAGACCATCTCGGCCATGTCGAAGGACGTGACGGCGAAGTGCTATGGCGGCGATATCAGCCGCAAGCGCAAGCTTCTGGACAAGCAGAAGGAAGGCAAGAAGCGCATGCGGCAGTTCGGCAAAGTCGAGATCCCGCAGAGCGCCTTCATCGCCGCCCTCAAGATGGACGCCTGAGACGCGCGATGACCCAAGGCGCTGGGGCGCTGCCGGTCTGAAGCACGCGCCCAGGCACGTCAGAACTTCTCGACCCAGGGCCTGACCTCGATCTCCCAGGACCAGGCGCTGCGGTGCTGGCGCAGCAGGTCGACATAGCATTGCGCGACGGCGTCGGGGTCGAGCGTGCTGTCCGGCCGGTCCGCCGGGTCGGGGCGTTGGGCAGCGCGCACACCGCCATCGACGACGACATGGGCGACATGGATGCCCTGCGGGGCCAGCTCCCGCGCCGCGCTCTGCGCCAGCCCCCGCAGCGCGAACTTGCCCATGGCGAAGGGCGCGGAGAGCGCGAATCCCTTGACCCCCGCGGTGGCGCCGGTCAGCAGGATCGCGCCCTTGCCAGCCGGCAGCATGCGCTTCGCCGCCTGCCGCACCGCGTAGAAGGCGCCCAGCGCCGAGACGGCGAGGGCCTTCCCGACCTCGGCGGGGTCGAGCTCGGCGATGGGGCCGCGGACCCGGCCGCTGGCGTTGTAGATCACGATCTCCGGCGCGCCGATCCGCGCCTCCGTCTCGGCGAAGAGCCGCTCGACCTCGCCGGCGTCGCTGGCATCGACCGGCAGCGCGACGGCGCCCGTCTCGGCGGCCAGCGGCGCCAGCCGGTCGGGGTGCCGGGAGGCGACCACGACCGGAATTCCTGCGGCGCGCAGGAGCCGGGTGAGGGACCCGCTGATGCCCGGCCCGGCACCGATGATGAGCGCGCTGCGGTAGGGGATGTCGGTCATGGTGTCACCGTCGGATGGGTGTTGGGGACGATCGCGGGCCCGGGTTCCGTCCTGTCCTCGGACAGGGGGGCCGCGTTGATGTCGAGGATCTCGCCCAGCCACATGGCATGGGTCAGGTGATCGCGCCTGGAATGGCCCGTCTCGGGATGGATCAGCACGGCGAGCCCGCGCCGGTTGAGCATGAGCCAGGGCACAAGGCGGGCGAATTCGGCGGGCGCGAAGGCCACCTGGTACATCGGCCGCGTGTGCGGGCCGACCAGCCGGTCGTGCCAGCGGCCGAGGAGGACGGAGAAGCGCTGGGCGATCTCCTCGCGCAGGATCTCGGCGGCGGCGCGCTGGTCCGGCCCGTCGAAATAGACATGGGCGTGATAGCCCTGGATCATGTCGAGCGGCTGCACGGTCATGGCGGGGCGGAACTCCCGGGGAATGGCGATGGACGCCGGATTGGCCCAGACATGGGGGCGTCTTTCCGATTTGCAGGAAAGCCGCGTCCGGATTCGAAGATGAGCAGAGGAGGAAGCATGAAGGCCATCCAGATCGACCGCTATGGCGGCCCCGAGGTCCTTGTCCGGCGTGATCTTCCCGTGCCCGTCCCCGCATCCGACGAGGTGCTGATCCGCCTCGCCCATTCGGGCATCAACTTCATGGACGTGCACACGAGGCAGGGGAAGTACGACGGCTCCCGCACCTATCCGGTGCGCATTCCGACGACGCTCGGCATCGAGGGCGCAGGTGTCGTCGAGGCCGTCGGGCGGAACGTCATCGATCTGCAGCCCGGCGACCGCGTCGCCTATTGCCTGCACTGGGGCAGCTACGCCGAATACGCCGTCGTTCCGGCCTGGCGCGTCGTCCCCGTGCCGGATGCGCTCCCGCTCGACCGCGCCGCGGCTTCCATGTTCCACGGGCTGACGGCACATTACCTCGCCGATGATCTCGGCCGGCTCGGCCCGGGCGTGACCTGCCTGGTCCACTCCGCCTCGGGCGGCATCGGCCAGCTCCTGGTGCAGCTCGGGACGCGGATGGGCGCCACGGTCATCGCCACGACGAGCACGCCGGAGAAGGCTGAGGTGGCCCGCCAGCGCGGCGCCGCGCATGCGCTGCTCTACGAGGAGGGCCGCTTCGCCGACGCCGTGCGGGACCTCACTGGCGGCCGGGGCGCCGACGTGGTCTTCGATCCCATCGGCCGTACCACCCTGCGCGACAGCTTCCGGGCCACGCGCAAGCGCGGGCTTGTGGTGGCCTTCGGTTCGGTCAGCGGCTCGGTCCGCGACCTCGACCCGATCGAGCTCGGCGAGGCCGGATCGCTCTTCCTCACCCGCCCGCGCCTCGCGGACCACCTGCCCGACGGCCCGACCGTCCGCCGCCGCGCGGCCGACATCTTCTCCGGGCTGCTGGACGGGGCGCTTTCGCTCGACATCGCCGCACGCTTCACGCTGGACGACGTGGAAGAAGCCCATGCCGCGCTGGAGGAGCGCCGCCTGATCGGCAAGCCGCTGCTCGACTTGCCCCTGGTCGACTTGCCGCCCCGCTGAGCCGCGCGCAATCTTCCGCGCGAGCAACGAAGGCACGCGTCCATGAAGCAACGCAATCTCGGCAGCAGCGGCCTGCAGGTCTCCATCATCGGCCTCGGCTGCAACAACTTCGGCGGCCGGCTGGACCTCGAGGGCACGCGTGCCGTGATCCACGCGGCCTTCGACCACGGCATCACCCTCTTCGACACGGCCGACGTCTACGGCAACCAGGGCGGCTCGGAGACGCTGATGGGCCAGGTCCTCGGCGACCGGCGCAAGGACATCGTGCTGGCCAGCAAGTTCGGCCTGCCCATGGACGGCGAGAACGGGCGGCTCAAGGGCGGATCGCGGCGCTACATCATGTCCGCCGTCGAGGCGAGCCTGAAGCGGCTGAAGACGGACTATCTGGACCTCTACCAGTACCACAAGCCCGATCCCCTCACGCCCACCGAGGAGACGCTGCGGGCGCTGGACGACCTCGTGAGGCAGGGGAAGGTCCGCTACATCGGCTGCTCCAACCTGCCGGGCTGGCAGGTGGTCGAGGCGCAGTGGACCTCGAAGCATCTCGGGCTGAACAGCTTCGTCTCCTGCCAGGACGAGTACTCGCTGCTGGTGCGCAAGGCCGAGCAGGATGTGGCGCCGGTCGCCGCGCGCTACGGCATGGGGCTGCTGCCCTACTTCCCGCTGGCGAGCGGCATGCTCACCGGCAAGTACAAGCGCGGTGCGCCGCCGCCCGCCGGCACGCGCATGGCCGGGACCGACCGCTACGCGCGCTACCAGACGGCCGAGAGCTTCGACGTGGTGGAGAAGCTGGAGGGTTTCGCCAAGGCGCACGGCCATACGCTGGTGGAGCTGGCCTTCTCCTGGCTGCTGGCGAAGGCGCCGGTGAGCAGCGTCATCGCGGGGGCCACGAAGCCGGAGCAGATCGCGCAGAACGTGAAGGCCGGCGGCTGGAAGCTGACGCCGGCGGAGATCTCGGAGGTGGAGGCGATCGCCGCCGGATGAGCCGGAGGCGATCGGCCTATCGCGCGGCGCCGTCTTCTTCGCTGCCCTCCATCGGGGCGAGGATTTCGCCCCGGGCCCGCTGGGCGAAACGGGAGAGTTGCGCCTCGTCGTAGTCCCCTGGGCGGCGAAGGGCCTTCACCCTCAGCGCCGCGCCAGCGTGACCACGTAGCGGCAGGGCGCGTCCGAGGCGTTCTCGTATTCACGGTCCAGCGGCGTGGAGACGTCGAAGGCCAGGCAGTCGCCTGGCCGCAGCACGATTTCCGTCGCGCCCTCGCGGATGACGAGCCGCCCCGCGAGCAGCCAGACGCAGTGCCCGCGCATGAAGGCATAGGATGAGGCCGGATAGGCCACACGCCCGCCCGGCGGCATCTCCACATGCACCAGCTCCGGATCGACGCCGGGCGGCGAGAGCTGCCGGCGCACATAGCCGGTCTCCGGATCGGTCCAGACCGGCTGGTCGGCCGCGCGGGTCAGGCGGCCGCCGCCGCCATCGGATTCAGCGCGGGCCAGCAGCGCCGAGACGGTCAGCCCGAAGGCGCCGGAGAGCCGGCCGAGCAGCGCGGCGGTCGGGCTGGCCTCGGCGCGCTCGACCTTGCTGATCATCGCGCGCGAGACGCCGGAGGCTGCGGCCAGCTCGGCGATGGACCAGCCGCGAGCCTCCCGCTCACGCCGTATTCGGCCGGCCAGGAGGGTTTGCAAAGGATCATCCAGCATGGTGGACATATGACCACTTTAATGGAACGCTCGTCCCATGGCCATGGATTCGAGCAAGCCGCCGGGGATCGGACACAATGGTGGCCCGCCGCTGGACCCCGACGCTTCCTGGCGCAGCTGGGTCTGGCGCAAGGCGCACAAGAAGGCCTGGAAGACGCCGCCCCGCGAGATCGCGCTCCGCCGCCTCGCCCGGGCCGAGGAGCTTGGCATGACCTACAAGGAATACACGCTGGAGATCCTGGAGCGCGGGAAATACCTCTAGCGGCGGATCACCCGATCAGCGCCCGGATCCGGTCCCGCGCCTGCTCGGCCCGCCGCCGGAACTCACCCTCGTCCGAATGCCGAGGGCGGCGGGTGGTCCCGTCCTCCCAGAAGTCCTCGCAGTCGAGGAAGAAGAGGTGGACCGCCTGATATTCCGGGCTGTCCTGACCGAAAGGCTCGGGATCGCTCAGGAAATATTCCTGGTAAGCCTGCTTCAACTCATCCGCCGCGACGCCACCATCCAAGAAACTCTGTATAATGACAATGTAGGCGCGAAGATGCGCATCCTGCGTCCCACCCCTGTTCATTTCGTCGCATCTTTCCCTGCGGCCACCGCAACCGCGGCGCTATGCGCCGGAAAGGGTTAACATCCCTAGAACGGGGCGGAAGGGGCCAATTTCACTCGGATAAAGTTTTGGCCGATGCGGCATTTATTGCAAAGAGCCGCACCCCCGGTCCCTCGGGGAACCATATCCTTGCCAGAACGTACCGGCTTCGGATATTGCGAGTGCATCGCAATATCAACGGATCCCGCATGCGACCGACGCTCGCCCCGGCCCTACTGCTCCTCCTGGCCGCGGGCGCCAGCGCCCAGGAGGCAGCGCCCGCGCTGGAGCTGCCGCAGCTCCAGGTCGAGGGAACAGGCGAGCGGGCCGACGGCCCGGTCCACGGCTACCGCGCCACCACCTCCGGCACCGCCACCCGCACCGACCTCCCCCTGCGCGATACGCCGCAATTCGTCGCCATCGTGCCGCGCGACCTGATCGAGGACCAGCATGCCCGCAGCCTCGACGACGTGCTGGGCAACGTCGCCAGCGTCCGGCCCGGTGGCTCGGCCGGCAACCGCGCGGAAAGCTACATCCTCCGCGGCTTCCGGACGCAGAACTACGCGGTGGACGGCCTTCTGCAGAATCCCGCCAACGAGTTCGTGAACGGCTTCCGCGACCTCGCCAATGTCGAGCGCGTGGAGGTGCTGAAGGGCCCGGCCTCCGTGCTCTACGGCATCGGCGATCCCGGCGGCCTCATCAACATCGTCACCCGCCGGCCGGAATTCACGCCTGCCGCGCGGCTGAACGTCGAGGGCGGGATGTTCGGCTACACCCGCGGCGAGCTCGACGTGACCGGCGGCTCGGCCAGCGCCGGCCTCGCCGGCCGCTTCATCGGCTCGCTGACCCGCGACGAGGGCTTCAAGGACGTCGCCCGGCCCATGGAGCGCTTCTTCCTGGCGCCCAGCTTCCTCTGGCAGCCCACCGACCGCACGCGCGTCTATGTCTCGCTCACGCATTACGACCAGACCGGGGCCTTCGACCGCGGCCTCGTCGCGACCGGCCGTAGCGTGATCGTCAACCCGCGGCGCTATCTCGGCGAATCCTGGTCCAACAGCCGCTCCATCCAGAGCGACCTGAACATCCGGACGGAGCACCAGGCCACCGACTGGCTCACCCTTCGGCAATCCACCAGCTTCGGCTGGGGCAGCGCGCACCGCTACAGCGCCGATCCCGTCTCGCTCTCGGCCGACAACCGCACCCTGACCCGCCGCGCGACGGATCAGGACGACAACATGCAGAACGTGGACCTGCTGCTCGACGGCACGGCCCGCTTCGAGACCGGGATCGTCCGCCACGCCGTCACCGCCGGCGTGGAATACCTGCACGCCAAGCGCAGCCTGGCGCTCTTCCAGGGCACACTGGCCTCGATCGACATCTTCAATCCGATCTACGGCGCGCTGCCCCGCAACCTCGCGCTGCGCACCACGCGCAACGACGTGCTCGACATGACCTCGGGCTTCGCGCAGTACCAGCTCGACATCGGCCGGCGCCTGATCCTGCTGGGCGGCGTCCGCTACGACAATTTCCACCAGCGCACGATCAACAACGCCAGCCGCTCCTCCGCCAGCGGCGACAATGCCGCGCCCCGCTTCAGCGCCCTTTACCGCCTGCGCGACAACCTGGCGCTCTTCGCGGGCTGGAGCCGCTCCTTCGTGCCGCAGCTCGGCGCCGATTTCGGCGGCACGGCCTTCCAGCCCGAGACCGGCGAGCAATACGAGGTCGGCGTCCGCGCGGACCTCATCCCCGACCGCCTGACCGCGACCTTCGCCGCCTTCAACATCCGCCGCCAGAACGTGCTGACCGCCGATCCCGTGAACAGCGGCTTCTCCATCCAGACCGGCGAGCAGCGCTCCCGCGGCCTGGAGCTGGAGCTGGCCGGCGACATCCTGCCCAACTGGCGGATCTTCGCCAGCGCCGCCTACACCGACGCGGTCGTCACGGACGACTCCGCGATCCCCGCCGGCCGCCGCCTGACCGGCGTGCCGCGCTGGAGCGGCAGCCTCTGGAACAGCTACGAGATTCCGGCGGGGCGGCTGCAGGGGCTGACGCTGGGTGGCGGCATCTTCCTCGTCAGCTCCCGCCCCGGCGACCTGAACAACAGCTTCCGGGTCGCCGGCTACACGCGCGTGGACCTCTCGGCGAGCTATCCCGTCGCCCAGGGCGTCCGCCTCGCCGTGGCGGTCCGCAACCTGTTCGACGCACGCTACATCGAGGCCCCGGTGAGCCGGACCGAGAACTATGCGGGCAGCCCGCGCACAGTGGTCGGCTCGCTGCGGTTCAGCTTCTGATGTCTGGCGGCGGCCGCGCGCAGGGCCGGCGCATCTGGCGCTTCCTGCACCGCTGGATCGGGCTGGTGCTCGGCACCGCCCTGGCGCTGATCGGCCTGACCGGCGCCCTCACCGTCTTCCAGCGCGAGATCGACGTCTGGCTCAACCCCGCCCTCTTCGCGCCGGGCGAGGGACCGGCGCAGGCCGGCGCGGCCGAGGCGATGGCGGCGGCGCTGGCGCAGGATCGCAGCGGCCGCGTCACCCTCGTCCGCCTGCCCGACCCGGTCTGGCCGGTCATCACCGTGAACCAGACGCGGCGCGGACCCGACGGCCGCCAGCGCCTCTGGATGGTGCATGTGGATCCGGCGAGCGGGCGGGTGCTGGGCAGCCGCGACTACGACGCCTCCTTCACCCGCACGGTGAACCGGCTCCACTCCAACCTCCTGCTGCGCGACTGGTGGGGCGAGGAGATGGTGGGAGCGGCGGGGCTCTTTGCGCTCTTCTCCATCGGCAGCGGGCTCTGGCTCTGGTGGCCGCGCGGCGGCAGGGGCATGGGCGCGGCCCTGGTGCAGCTGCGCCGGCGGCCGCGCCAGCTCCTCTATGTCGACCTGCACAACCTCGCCGGCGCCTGGTGTGCGATCCCCCTGATCGTGGTCGTGAGCGCGGGCGTCTGGCTCGCCTTGCCCGGCGTGGTGCGGCCCGTCGTGGGGCTGGTGACCGAGACCCGCACCCGGCCCCCGGTCTCGACCGCGCGCTTCGCCTGGCCCCCGGCGATCGGCGCCGCCGAGGCCCAGGCACGGGCCGAAGCCGCGGTGCCCCACGCCGAGGCGGGCTACATCTCGCCGCCCCTGCCCCGGCGCAATGCCTGGCAGGTGGGCCTTCGCGGCGTCGGGGGCGATCCGCGGCTGCGGCAGCGCAGCTACGTGTGGATCGACCCGGCGGACGGTCGGGTCCTTGGCATCCTCGGCGAGGGGCATGGCCCCTTCGGCGCGCGGATGGAGAAGGAGATGATCTGGGTGCACAGCGGCGCCCTGTTCGGGCTGGGCGGCCGCCTGATCGCGGTGCTCGCGGGGCTGGCCCTCCCCGCGCTGTGGATGTCGGGGCTGCTGTACTGGCTGCGGAAGCGGCGCCTCAGGCGCGCCGGCCAGGTGCTGGCGGCGGCGGCCTGTCCTCCCGGACCGGCCGCCGTCGCGTCTCAGCTTCAGACGTAGTGCTCTTCCAGCGGCGCGAAGCCGTTGAACTTCTGGCTGGCATAGGTCGTGACATAGGCGCCGGTGGCCAGCAGCTCCACGCGGTCCCCGGCGGTCAGCGCCGTCGGCAGCCGGTAGTTGGACGTCTCGTAGAGCGTGTCCGTGCTGTCGCAGGTCGGACCGGCGATGGTCACCGGGCCCTCGGCCGTGCCGTCATGCGGCGTGCGGAAGGCGTACTTGATCGCCTCGCCCTCGGTCTCGGCGAGGCCGCCGAAGCGGCCGATGTCGAGATAGACCCAGCGGACGGGGTCGTTCGCGGCCTTGCGGCTCACCAGCACGACCTCGGCCTGGACCACGCCGGCGTCGGCGACCAGGAAGCGGCCGGGCTCGATCACGATCTCGGGCAGGGCATTGCCGAAATGCTCGACCATGGCGCCCATGATGGCCGCGCCGATCTCGCCGATCTCCGGCACCTCGGACTTGTAGCGGACCGGATAGCCGCCGCCGAGGTTGACCATGCGCACCTTCACGCCGGCATCCACCAGGTCGGTGAAGAGCATGGCGACCTTGGCGATCGCCGCCTCATAGGCCGCGGTGCGGGTCTGCTGGCTGCCGACATGGAAGGAAAGGCCGAAGGGGTCGAGGCCGAGCTCGCCCGCCTTCACCATCAGCGCCTTCGCCATCTCGACCTCGCAGCCGAACTTGCGGCTGAGCGGCCACTCGGCGCCGTCATTGCCGACAAGGATGCGGCAATAGACCCGGCTGCCCGGGGCGGAGCGGGCCAGCTTCTCCAGCTCCATCTCGCTGTCGAAGGCGAACATGCGCACGCCGCGCGCATAGGCGGCGGCGATGTCGCGCTCGCGCTTGATGGTGTTGCCGTAGGAGATGGCCTCCGGCGCGGCGCCGGATTCCAGGCACATCGAGACTTCCTGGAAGCTCGCGGCGTCGAAGAAGGAGCCGAGGCCGACCAGCCGCTCCAGCACGGGCGCCGCCGGGTTCGCCTTCACGGCGTAATAGATCCGGGCCAGCGGAAGGGCATCGCGCAGCCGCCGAAAATTCTCTTCCACGCGGTCCACGTCGAGAACCAGGCACGGCGTCGCCGGCTGGTTGTCAGCAAGGAAGCGAGCGACCTTTGGGGTCATCGCAAGCACCTTCCACAAACATAGTGGAACCTCCCCTCGCAGGGCGGCCCCAGATTGACGAAACGGTCGAACGAACCAGCGACCAGAAGAAAACCGGGAGGGTGAGCCCCCGGGGTTGCCAGAACGCTTGACGTCGTTGCGTAAACCTTGCGCCGCGGTGGCAAGCCTGAAGTCGGGGCTCAGCTCCGTGGGCCTGGGGCCAGAGGCACGTGCGTACTGCGTCTTGTGGGCGGGGACATAAGCCCCCCGTCCGCGGCATGCAAGCAGCTTTGCGGCCGGGGGCGAATTTTTTTCGTGCCGACCCCTGGGGACGCCGGAACCCCTCCGAAGCCCCGCTGGGCTTCGCGGCGAAACGCCGGAAGCGCCCCGGGGGGAGCCGGAGTGTTTCCGGCGCGTGTCAGCTCTGCGCGTGACGCATTTGTTACAGCGTGCCCGGGTAGGACCCGCCGTCGAGCAGGATGCTCTGCCCCGTCGTGAAGCCCGCATGCACGGAGCAGAGGAAGGCGGCGAAGGCCCCGAACTCCTCGGCCGTGCCGAGGCGGCCGGCGGGGATCGCCTTCACCGCCTGCTGCTTCAGCTCCTCCATCGTGGCGCTGCCGGAGGCCACCACCTGCCGCCAGTTGCCGCGGATGCGGTCCGTGTCGAAGGGCCCAGGCAGCAGGTGGTTGATGGTGACGTTGTTCACCGCCACCCGCCGCGACAGCGAGGCGAGCGCGCCGGTCAGCCCCGTCCGCGCGCCGTTGGAGAGCTCCAGCCGCGCGATCGGCGCCTTCACCGAATAGCTGGTGATGTTCAGCACGCGGCCGAATTGCCGCTCGATCATCTTTGGCAGCACCGCCTTGATGAGGGCGATCGGCGTCAGCATGTTGGCCTCGACGGCCTTCCGCCAGTCGTCCAGCTCGAAGCCGGAGAACTCGCCCTGCGGCGGCCCGCCGGCATTGGTGATGAGGATGTCCGGATCCGGCAGGACGGCGAGCACGTCCGCGCGGCCGGCCTCAGTGGTGATGTCGCCCTGGACCGTCTTCACGGTGACGCCCGTCGCGTCGCGGATCGCCTTGGCCGTGGCCTCCAGCGCCTCGCCGCCGCGCGCGGTGATGACGAGCTCCACGCCCTCGCGGGCCAGCGCCTCGGCGCAGCCGCGGCCGAGCCCCTTGGAGCCGGCGCAGACGATGGCCCTGCGCCCCTTGATGCCGAGATCCATATGGAATGCCTCCCTCTAACGCGGCGGAGCATTCCACGGCTCACCGGCACAATCCAGCCGGCCGACGCCGCACGCTAAAACTGCGCGCCGCCCCGCCCCGCGCCGTGGACGGCTCCGGCCCGCGCGCCCTGGCGGACGGCCTCCCGCAGCGCCTCGCCGGTGGGGCGCCGCCCCTGCGCCTCCGAACGGCAGAACAGGATCGCCGCCTGGCCGAGCCCGCAGCTCACCGCGAAGGTCCAGGCGCCCACCGCCGCCATGCCCCAGGCCGGCACCAGCTTCAGGAAGCGCCAGACCAGCCAGGCCACCGCGAAGCGCAGCAGGAAGCCCAGGCCGAGCAGGCCCAGGAAGTTCGCCCAGACGACGGTGTCCGCCTGCACCTCGAAGCGCCGCGCGATGGCGCGGACCATGCCGGCCTGGACGAGCACGGCGGCCACTCCGCCGACCACGGGGATGGGCGGTGCGTCCACGATCGCCGCCGCCGCAGCCCAGGGGAGCACGACGCGGGTCCAGATACCCTCGGCCGGGTCCACCGCCGGCGCCAGCGACGCCGCCACCTCGGGCGACAGCATCGCGATGGCGCGACGGAGCGCCGGAAGCCCGTAATCCAACGGCGGCAGTCCCTGTTCCGGCTGCGTCAGGTCCAGCGGCACGAAGGCGTCGCGGCCGTCGAGGACCTGCCGGAACCGGGCGCGCTGGGCAGCCAGCGCGCCGGAGACCGACGATGGGACGCCCCGCTTCGGCCGTTCGTCGTGATAGGGATAGGGCCGGACGTGGCGGCCGCCCTTCGGATAGAGCGCGTGCAGGCAGGTCTGCGCGACGAGGACCGGCCAATCGGGACGGGCCCGCCGCGCAACACGCAGGGCCTCGAGCAGAGGACCGGGCTCGGCGTCGTCCGCGCGGATGGTGGCGATGATCAGCCCGGGCGCCTCGCCCGCGAAGGCGATGTCGGGCGCCGGATCGTAGGGGACGCCGCTCTCCAGCCCGGTGGTGAGCAGGAAGCGGAGCTTCGGCGCCTCCATCGGATAGTCCAGGGATTCGGCTGTGGGCGTCGCCCGTTCGAGGACGTGGCGGACCACCGCGCGCCAGCCGTCGGTCAGCGCGGCCAGCAGGCTGGTCTGCCCCGCACCGGCGGGACCGAGGAGCCAGACCACCGGCATGGACTCGCCATCGGCCGGGTCCGGCATCGCCGCCGGCGGGGTCAGGAACTGCGACATGAGGGGAGGCTCCGCCGTGGCAGGGGAGCCTCTTCCTAGGCGGCCGGGCGGACTCCGTCCTTGAGCCAGATCAGGCGGGGCGGATGAGTCCCGTCATCGGGCTCGACGCATCCGCCCGGTAGTCGCGCGGCATGCGGCCGGCGAGGAAGGCCTCACGCCCCGCGATGACAGCATGCTTCATCGCAACGGCCATCCGCACCGGGTCCTGCGCATGGGCGATGGCGCTGTTCAGCAGCACCGCGTCGCAGCCGAGCTCCATGGCGAAGGCGGCCTCGCTGGCCGTGCCGATGCCGGCGTCCACCAGCACCGGCACCTTCGCGTTCTGCTTGATGCTGCGGATCATGTAGGGGTTCACCACCCCCATGCCCGAGCCGATCGGCGCGCCCAGCGGCATGATGGCGACGCAGCCCATCTCCTCCAGCCGCTTCGCCGCCACGGGGTCGTCCGCGCAATAGACCATCACCTCGAAATTGTCGGCGAGCAGGGCCTGGGCGGCCTCGAAAGTGCCGGCCATGTCCGGGTAGAGGTAGGGCGGCGGGCCCAGCACCTCCAGCTTCACGAGGTTCCAGCCGCCGGCCTCGCGCGCCAGCCGCAGGGTGCGCACCGCCTCCTGCGCCGTGTGGCAGCCGGCGGTGTTGGGCAGATAGGTGTAGTCCGTGGGCGGGACGAAATCCTGCAGCATGGGCGCCGAGGCGTCGCTGAGATTCACCCGGCGGACCGCGACGGTGACGATCTCGGCACCGCTGGCCCTGATGCTCTCGCCGGTCTGCTCCAGCGTCTTGTAGCGCCCGGTGCCCACGATGAGGCGCGACTTGAAGCGGCGTCCGGCCACTTCCCAGCTGTCGTCCGTGGTGTCGATGGGTGCGCGGATGTCGTCGGGCATGGCTCAGCCCCCTCCGATGAAATGGACGATCTCGATGGCGTCGCCGGCGCTGAGGAGCGTCGCGGCATATTGCGAGCGCGGCACGATCTCGAGGTTGCGCTCGACGGCGACCTTGCGCTCCGCCAGGCCGATCTCGGCCAGCAGGCCGGCGACGCTGGCGCCTTCCGGCATGGTCCGCGCCTCGCCATTGACCGTCAGCGCCAATACGGCGGCGGTGGGCGGCATCAGGGTGTCAGGCATCGCTCGCTTCATCCCACAGATCGATTCGAAGGGGAGGGTGGCGTGGTGCCTGTTGCCCATCCCTTCGCCGGCATGACCCGGATCAGGTTCTAAGGGTTGACCGCGTCATCCGCGGAATCTCAGCCCTCTCGAAGGGCTCCCCTTGGTCGATCGATGCTGCGTCCTCCGGCTCGGGAGAGTCAACATCCTGAGCGGAACATGGCGGCGGCCGGCGGGAGGAACAAGGGGCGGCCGCCCCTCGGCGGGAGAAGCGGCCCGCGCCCGCCGCCGCAACGGCTCCGGGCGCGGGCCTTCGGGTCAGTTGCGGACGGCCAGCGTGCTCGAATCGAAGTTGATGACGCGGTAGTTGTCCCCGACCTTCACGACGGCCCGCTCGCGGCCGAAGTCGACGGCCACGACCTCGGCGAGCGGCGTCCCGGCCAGCTGGAGGTTGTTGAGGAGGATGACCGCCAGGACCTCGTAGACGGAGTTCCCGTCGGTCGCGCGGCGCTGGACCTCCGCGCGGGTCTGGGGCGACAGCTCGGCCAGGATGGCCTGCTGAAATGCCGGGCTCGGCGCGGCGAAGGCGGAGGGCGAGGCGAGAACGGCCGCAAAGCCGGCGATGCGCGCCATGCGCGTGAACGTGATCATGTTGCGTTCCTTTTCTTGGTCGACACAGGCGCGGCCGGGACTCTCGCGGAGACGGCGAATTCACGTCCGTCTCGCGCCCGTCATGGCCGGCGGCGCAGGACCCACGACCGAGCGTCCCAACACAAAAGACGGAAGAACGGGCCGGACAACCGCGCGGCGGGCTTATAGGGCCGAAAAGAGACAATCTGCCGAGGCATGGGACTGACGGCACGTCATCGCTGCCGGATTCGCCGGCCCCGGAAAGAGGCGGCGCTGCCCCGCCTCCCCGGCCGCGCCGCGGGGATCGCGTCGGCCGGCGCTTGCCGGTGCCTGTTATCGCGTGCTAGCCCCGGCCCCTTCGAGAGGCCCCTCCGGACATCCACATGAACCTCATCGCCGTGTTCAACGGCCCCAACCTCAACATGCTGGGCACGCGCGAGCCGGAGAAATACGGCACTGCGACACTCGACGATGTGGAGAACCTCTGCGCCGAGGCGGCGGAGGAGCTGGGGCTGGCCATCGACTTCCGGCAATCCAACATCGAGGGTGAGCTGGTCTCCTGGATCCAGGAGTGCCGCGGCCGCGCCGCCGGCATCGTGATCAACCCGGCGGGCTACACCACCACCTCGGTCGCCATCCTCGACGCGCTGCTGGCGGTCGGGCTGCCGGTGATCGAGGTCCACATCACCAATATCCATCGGCGCGAGGAGTTCCGGCACAACAGCCTGGTCTCCAAGGCCGCCACCGGCGTCATCGCCGGCCTGGGCGTCGCGGGCTACGCGCTCGCGCTGCAGGCCATGGCGGGGCTGATCGGTGGAGACGAGGACGAAGACGCATGACGAGCGGCATCCAGTTCGACCCGGAGGCGATCCGCAAGCTCGCCGAGATCCTGCGCGAGACGGACCTGACCGAGATCGAGCTCTCCGAGAAGGACGCGCGCATCCGGGTGGCCCGCATCCTGCCGGCCGTGACGGTCGCGGCGCCGGTGATGCAGGCGGCAGCCCCCGCGGCGGCCGCGCCCGCCGCAGCCCCCCCGGCCGCGGCGCCGGCCTCCGCCGTCGACCCGGCGGTGCTGGACCTCAAGAATCCGGGCCTCGTGACCTCGCCGATGGTGGGTGTGGCCTACCTCTCGCCGGAGCCCGGGACGCCGCAATTCGTGCAGCTCGGCGCCAAGGTGACGCAGGGCCAGACGCTGCTGCTCATCGAGGCGATGAAGACCTTCAACCAGATCAAGGCCCCGCGCGCCGGCACGGTGACCCGCATCCTGATCGAATCGGGCACGCCGGTGGAATACGGCGAGCCGCTGGTGCTGGTTGAGTAGGTCCAACCACATGGGTCCCGCGCGCGAGGATTCCGGCCGCAAAGCGGCCGGCGCCGCCCACTCCACTTTCCGGCTCGGCGCTCCGATGGCGTGGCGAAGCCAAGCGGCCGAAGGCCGCGCCCGGCGTTCGAGGGCACAAAAATGATCAAGAAGATCCTGATCGCGAACCGGGGCGAGATCGCGCTTCGCGTCCATCGCGCCTGCCAGGAGATGGGCATTCGCACCGTCGCCGTGCACAGCACCGCCGACGCCTCGGCCATGCATGTCCGCCTCGCCGACGAGAGCGTCTGCATCGGCCCGCCCTCGGCGCGCGACAGCTACCTCAACGTCGCCGCCATCCTCTCGGCCGCCACCATCACCGGCGCCGAGGCGATCCATCCGGGCTACGGCTTCCTGTCCGAGAATGCCGGCTTCGCGGAGATGGTGGAGGCGCACGGCCTCATCTTCATCGGCCCGACCGCGGCCCATATCCGCATGATGGGCGACAAGATCTCGGCCAAGGACGCGATGCGCGAGCTCGGCGTGCCGCTGGTCCCGGGCTCGAAGGGCGCGCTGGAGACGCTGGACGAGGCCCGCGAGGTCGCCGAGCAGATCAAATACCCGGTGCTCATCAAGGCGGCCGCCGGCGGCGGCGGGCGCGGCATGAAGGTGGCTCATTCCGCCGACGAGCTGGAGGAGGCCTGGCGCGTCGCGCGCACGGAGGCCAAGGCGGCCTTCGGCAACGACGCCGTCTACATGGAGAAGTACCTCGACAAGCCCAGGCACATCGAGCTCCAGGTCCTGGCCGACAACCATGGCAACGTGGTGCATTTCGGCGAGCGCGACTGCTCGCTGCAGCGCCGCCACCAGAAGCTGGTCGAGGAGGCGGGCTCGCCCGCGCTGACCGGGGCGGAGCGCGACGCGCTGGGCGCCCAGGTCACCTCCGGCCTGCGCCAGCTCGGCTACCGCAACGCCGGCACGCTGGAGTTCCTGTACCAGGATGGGCAGTTCGCCTTCATCGAGATGAACACCCGCCTCCAGGTCGAGCATCCCGTGACCGAGATGGTCTGCGGGGTGGATCTGGTGCGCGAGCAGATCCGCATCGCCTCGGGCGAGACGCTGGGCTACGGCCAGGAGGATGTGGCCTTCTCCGGCCATGCCATCGAGTGCCGGGTCACGGCGGAGGATCCCGTGACCTTCGCCCCCTCGCCCGGCAAGGTGAACACCTACCATGCCCCGGGCGGCCTCGGCGTGCGCGTGGATAGCGCGCTCTACTCCGGCTATTCGGTGCCGCCGCATTACGACAGCCTGGTGGCCAAGCTCATCGTCCATGCGCCCAGCCGCGTGCAGGCCATCGCGCGCATGCGCCGGGCGCTGGAGGAGATGGTGGTGGACGGCATCGAGACCACGCTCCCGCTGCACCGCCGGATCATGGCCGACAGGGAATTCCAGGCCGGCGACTACACCATCCACTGGCTGGAGAAGTTCGTCGCGCGGGGGCAGGAGTAGCCTCAGGCCGCCGCCGGCAGGAACAGGTAGGTCGGCGTGGCGTTGAACCGTCCCGCGACCCGATAGCCGAACGGCCTGAGCAGTTCCGCGACGCGGGGATAGGCCTCGTCCTCCGCCACCTCGACGTACAGCACCGGCCGATGGCGGCCGAGGGTCTCCCGTGCCCCCATCAGCACGGCATGCTCCATGCCCTCGACATCCACCTTCACCACGTCGGGCGCGGCGCCGAACGAGGATGCCGCCTCGTCCAGGCTGGTGACGGCGACCGCGTCATCCTGCGGCCCGTCGGCGATCTCCAGCCGCGTCATGCCGGCATTGTGGCGCGGCCCGGGCAGGATCCGCGCCCAGCCGCTGCGCTCCCCCACGCCCTCACGGCGCAGCTCCACCCGCTCCGCCACGGCGTTCGCCCGGATATTGGCCGCGCAGTGATCGGCCAGCTCGCCGGAAGGCTCGAAGGCCAGCACCCGCGCGCCGCACACCCCCGCGGCGAAGAGCGTGTGGTTGCCGATATTGGCGCCGACGTCGAAGAAGACCCCGTCCGGCGGCAGGCGGCGGCGGAGATCCTCCAGCATCTCGTGCTCGTAGAAGCGGCCGGACCCGGCGATGCCGCGCTGGATGTGCTCCTCCGCGTCGCGCAGCACGAAGCGGCCGCGCCAGCCGCCATGCGCGATCGGGATCATGGACTGCAACCGTGGGCTGCGCAGCAGGTCCACCACCGCCTGCACCTGCCGCTCCAGGGAGAAGTGCCGCGCCACGTGGCCGCGCCAGCGGTGCGGGCTTGCGTTGCGGATGATCCACACCGCCTCGTCCACCGTGCCGAAGCGCATCGCCGAGGGCCAGTGGTCGGCGGCTGCCGTGTGGTCCAGCATCGCCACGTCGCAGCCAACGGCAGCCGCCTCGGCAATGGCGTAGCCGAAGCTTTCGTAGATGCTGGTCGAGAGCAGCACGCCGTTTCGCGCGTGCCAGTCCGGCATCGCCTCCTGCGGGACCTCCCACTGGATGTCGATGAAACGGCTGAGCCCCATGCGCTCGGCCAGATGGCCGAAGCTGTCCAGGAGGACGACATCGGCCCGCCTGGTGGCGACGTGCAGGGTGTAGCGGGAATCCTCGGCCCGCAGGCGATACAGGATCTCCAGCGCCAGGTTGGGATTCTTGTGCATCGTCAGGTAGCCGCACCAGCCGATGCGGAAGGGGTCCGGCGCCGCCGCCGGGCGGTAGCGCCGCAGGTCGACACCGTTGGGGATGACGTGCAGGCGGGTGGTCCTGGGCAGCGCCGGCGCGGCGGCCAGCAGGCGGCGCTCCATGTCCTGGCCCACGACGATGACGTCGTCCACCTTGTGCCAGGGCGTGTTGGCGGCGTGGCTGGAGCCGTAGGCCTCGACCCGGTGCACCCGCATGATGACGCGCCGGCCACCGAAGTCGGTGACGGCCAGGAACTTCTGGAAGGGCGGCCAGCAGAATTCGAACCAGACCGCGTCGCGGGCCGGGTCATCCGTCCAGGCCATGGCCTCGGCCAGCGCATCCTCGCCCTGGCGCAGCCGGAAGCCGCGCACCTCGACGGCCCCGCTGGCAGCCAGGGCGGCGATCAGATCCGGCGTGAAATGATCCAGCCCCCCAAGCAGCAGGAACGCGATGCGCGGGGGACGACCCAATCCTTGCGTCATCCAGGCGACCTTTTCTTCGCTTCGTTCCGCAGCCTAGGGACCAAACGTGAAGGAGTGGTTAAGGGCTGCCCGGAGCGCCAGACCGGCCGGCGCAACCCTGGTCTTCGTCATCCGAAACGCAGACGGGCGTTCCGAAACGACCCGACGGTGTCTAGGATGGGGGCGTGGAACCCTCGAAGGCCAAGATCCCGCTTCCGCGCCTCCCTCGCCCCGCCCAGCCGGGCTGAGCGCCCGCATGTCGCGCCGGCAGATGGAGATCACGCCCGAGCTGATGCTCCGGGCCTACCGCATCGGCCTCTTCCCCATGGCCGAGAGCCGGGAGGCACGCACCCTCTACTGGCTGGACCCGGAGCAGCGGGGCGTCATCCCGCTCGACGGCTTTCATCTGTCCCGTCGGCTGGCGCGGCGCATCCGGCAGGCGCCCTACCGCATCACGGCGAACCGGGAGTTCGAGCGCGTCATCGACGAATGCGCCGCCCCGCGGCCGAGCTCGCCCGAGAGCTGGATCAACGCCGAGATCCGCTCGCTCTTCCTCGCGCTGCACGAGCAGGGCCACGCGCATTCCATCGAGGCCTGGCGGGGCGAGGAGCTGGTGGGCGGGCTCTACGGCGTCGCCATGGGCGGCGCCTTCTTCGGCGAGAGCATGTTCAGCCGGGCCGACGACGCCTCGAAGATCGCGCTGGTTCATCTGGTCGCACGGCTGCGGCTGGGGGGCTTCACCCTGCTCGACGCGCAGTTCCAGACGACGCACCTGGCCCAGTTCGGCACGGAGGAGGTGCCGCGGGCCATCTACAAGCGGCTGCTCTCCGTCGCGGTGGAGCTGCCCGCGCACTTCCCTGCGGACCTGCCGGAGGAGGTCCTGGCCGAAGAGATCGCGCGGCTGCGCGATCCGGGAGAGTAGCTGCCGGCACCGTCCTGCCGGGCGGGGGCTGCTTGCGCCAACGGCCCGGCGCCTGAGGGCGCTAAACCATGCGCAGCAGCGTGCCGTCCTTGCGGATCGCCTGGTGAAAGATCACCGCGGCGACGTGGAGGCAGATCAGGACGACGAGGGTCCAGCCGAGCCAAGCATGCAGCATGAGCAGCGTGTTCGCGACGCCCTCATTGGCCTCCATGAACTTCGGAAAGTCGATCAGCCCGAGATAGGCCGTGTCGCCGGCCTGCGGGAAGCCGTAGGCATTGGTCGTGAAGAAGCCGAGCAGCGGCTGCAGGATCAGCGCCAGATAGAGCAGGTGGTGCACGCCGGTGGCCGCGATCCGCATCGGCGGCGGCAGCGCGGGGTCCAAGGGCACCGGGTTTCTCACCCGCCAGAAGAGCCGCAAGGCGGCGACGATGAGGATGGTGAAGCCGGCATTCTGGTGGATGGCGTAGAAGGCGCCCTTGCTCTCATCCGTCAGGTGCTGGATCACGAAGCCTGTCGGCAGGGCCACGAACATCAGCCCCGCCGTGATCCAATGGAACCACTTCGCCGTCGAGGAATAGCCTTCCATGCGCGCCTCCATGCCTCCCTTCCGGGGGATGGTTCCGATCCTGTCATGAGAATCCGCGCCGCGCACGCGGATTGGTCGATCGCGCCCGGAAAGCGCTGGGCCTGTGTCGCCGAGGCCGATGGGGCCAACTGGCGCATGGAGGCGCCGCGCCCGGCGCCGGACCTCGGGGCGCTGGCGGAATCGCTGCGGCGCGAGGGCGTGCCCGCCGTGCTGGGGCTGGACCTGCCGCTCGGCGTGCCGCGGCTCTATGCGGCGCAGCGGCCCGAAGCCGGCTTCGTCGATTTCCTGCGCCGCCGCGCCGGCGATATCAGCTTCTTCACGGTGAACCCCACCTTGGAAACGGTGGGGCTGGCGGCGCCCTTCTACCCCATGCGCGGCCTCAAGGGCATGACGCGGGCGAGCCATGCCGCCGCGCTCGGCCTGCCCGGCGCCCACGCGCTGCACCGCTGGTGCGACAGCGCCACCGCCACGCGCCCCGCCGGCGCGCCGCCTTTCTGGACGCTGGGCGCGAACCAGTCGGGCAAGGCAGGACTCTCGGCCTGGCGCGAATGGCTGGCGCCGGCCCTGGCGGAAGGCGCACCGCTCGACCTCTGGCCCTTCGCCGGGAAGCTGCATGGGCTGCTCCGCGCCGGGCGGCTGACGGTGGCGGAGGTCTATCCGGCCGAGGCGCTGCGGCAGCTCGGGCTCCGACTGGGCGGCAGCAAGCGCGACCGCGCCGCGCGCCTCGCCCTGGCCGAGCCGCTGCGCGAGGTGATGGCGCGGCTGCGCGTGACGCCCTCGCACGCGTTGTCGGCCGCCCTTGCCGACGGCTTCGGCGCCGATGCGGCCGGCGAGGACCGGCTGGACTGCACGCTCGGCCTACTCGCTGTTATCGCCGTGCTGGACGGCCACCGCGCCGACTTCATCCCGGAGGACGACGGCGTGCGGCGCTGGGAGGGCTGGGTGCTGGGGCAGACGGACCTGCCCGCCTGGCTCGGTCAGCCAACCGGGCAGGATGCCACGTAGCCGGCTTTGCGCCCCAGGGCGAAGCCGCAGCTTTGGTAGAAAAGCCGGACACCGGGATCGGGGCGCGAGGTCAGCAGGTAGACCTGGTAGGCGCCCGCCTCCCAGGCCTTGGCCAGCGCGGCCTCCATCACCGCACGGGCATGCCCCTGCCGCCGGTGACCCGTATGCGCGACAACGTTCTCCAGCAGCGCATAGGGCCGGCCGCCCCGCATCAGGTTCGGCATCATTCCCGAGCATGCAGCTGGCCACCAGTTCTCCCTCCGCCTCGGCGACAAAGAGGTGGCAGTCCGCCCGCACCAGGATTTCGCCGAAGATCCGCGACGCGGTCTCCGGCGACAGCTCCGGCCGCCGCGGATTCAAGTGGAGGTAGAGCGCCTGCAGCGCATCGAGGTCGGACGCGACAGCGTTCCGGACGATGCGCATGGCCTCATGCCTCGGCGGCGTAGGCGCCCTTCCGCGCCAGCGCCACCAGCAGCTCCAGCGTCGGCGCGCGCACGCCCGCCTGCTTCGCGAGCTGCAGCGGCACGGTGAAGAGCGCGTCGAACTCCAGCCCGCGCCCCTGCTCCAGGTCCTGCAGGATGGACGGCTTGTGCGCGATGACGACGGAGCGGAGGATCTGCTTCTCCGCATCGCCCTGGATGGGATGGCCCAGCGCCTTCGCCACCTCCAGCGCCTCGCGCATCACCGTCAGCGCGGCCTCCATGAGGATGGGCTCGTCGAAGGTGCCCTTCATGTGCCGGCGCGAGAGCAGGCAGATCGGCCCGTTCACGAGGTTGTTGAGCAGCTTGGTCCAGATCTCCGTGCGGATGTCGGGCGAGACGGCGCCGCCCATGCCGCCCGCGTCCAGCACCTCGGCGATGGCCGTGGCGCGCGGCGAGAGGCTGCCGTCCAGCTCGCCGAAGACCACCTTGCTCGTGGCGCTCGCCACCTTAACCGTGCCGGGGCTCGTCACCGTGCAGGCTGACCAGACCACGCCGCCGATGGTGCGCTCCAGCCCGATTTTTCCCCGCACCGAGCCAGTTGGGTCGAGCACGTCCAGGCCCTCGCCCCACCACCAGGGGATGCCGTTGATGACGAAGACCACCGGCGTCTCCGGCCCGAGCAGCGGCGCGATGGCGTCGGCCACGCCGGTCAGCGCGGGCGCCTTCACCGTGATCACCACCGCGTCCTGCGGGCCCAACTTCGCCGGGTCCTGCTCGGCACGGACCTTCACGTTGAAGGTGCCGTCCGGCGCCTCGACGGTGATGCCGTTGGCGCGGATGCCCTCGAGCTGCGGTCCGCGCGCGATCACGCTGACCTCGGCCTTGCCGCCCTTGGCCATGCGCCCCGCGACATGGCTGCCGATGGCGCCCGTGCCGAATACCGTGACCTTCATCAGGCTGATCCCTTCATCGCGGCGAGCATCGCCACCGCGGCTTCCACGAAGCGCGCGACGATCCGGGCGCCATGTTCCGCACTGGCGCCCGACGGATTGGCCGCTGCAACGCCGCCGGCCGCCACCTCCTCCAGCTCGATCGGCACGCCGAAATCCACGCCGGCGGCGCGGATGGTGCCGAAGCCGCTGACCGGCAGGCCGAGGAAGGGCGGCAGCGCGGCGCGCGGCTTCATCGCCGCGGGCGCGCAGAGGTCGGGCCGCAGATGCAGCGCGACGGAGGCGATGGGGTCGCCGCCATGGCCGAGCGCGGTGGGCGCGCCGCCCAGCTCCTTCTGCCAGCCGCCGGCGGACTTCCAGAGATGCAGCACCGGCGCCACGACGCCATGGCTGTGGCGCAGCTTCCGCTGCGCCTCCTCGATCGACGGGATGTTTCCGCCATGGCCGTTCAGGATCAGGATGCGCTTGGCCCCGCCCTCATGCAGCGCCACGAGGACATCGGTGACGACGGCGGTGAGCGTCGAAGGGCTCAGCGCCACACCACCCGGCACGCCGCGGAAGAAATCCGCGCCGCCGAAGGCGAGCGTCGGCAGGACCAGCGCGTCGCCGGCCGCTTCCGCGATGCGCAGCGCGATCGCCTCGGCCAGCAGGTAGTCGCCCATCGGCAGCGCCGGGCCATGCGTCTCGGTGCTGCCCATGGGCACAAGCACCGCCTGGCCCGCGGCGATGCGCCGCGCGACCTCAGGCGCCGAAAGCTCGGCGATCCTCACTGGAGCATGTCCACCGCGATGCGCGACAGCGCCTGCACGCCCAGCGCGATGCAGCGCTCGTCGGGCTGGTAGAAGGCATTGTGCAGCCGGTCCTCGCGCCCCGGCGCGCCGGAGCCCACGCGCAGATGGAAGGCCGGGGCGCGCGAGGCGAACTCCGAGAAATCCTCGGCGCCCATGGAGGGATCGCTGTTCTCCAGCTCCGCGCCGAAATGCGCGGCGACCGAGGCGACGGCCGGCTCCAAAATGCGGTCGTCGTTGTACAGCGCGCCGCAGAGACGCGTGTACTCGATGCTCGCCTCCATCCGCATCGCCGCGGCGGTGTTCTCGACGAGGCGGCGGATCGCCCGCTCGGCCGTCTCGCGCGCCTTCGGGTGCAGCGTGCGCACCGTGCCCTTCAGCATCACGCGCTCGGGGATGATGTTGTGCGTGGTGCCGGCCTGGAACATGCCGACAGTGACGACGCAGGAGTGGATCGGGTTCTGCTCGCGGCTCACCACGGTCTGCAGTTGCGTCACGATATGTGCCGCGCCGACGATCGGATCGACCGCGGCGTCCGGATGCGCGGCGTGGCCCGACTTGCCGCGCAGCACGATGTCGAACTTGTCCGCCGCCGAGAGCGAGTAGCCCCGCACATAGCCGAAGGTGCCGACTTCCATCTCCGGGTGGTTGTGGAAGCCGATGGCCATGTCGATACCCTCGGCCGCACCGTCCGCGATCATCGCCTTCGCGCCGCCCAGCACCTCCTCGGCGGGCTGGAAGACCAGCAGGATCCGGCCCGCGAGATTCGGCGCCAGCCCCTTCAGCACCTCGGCCGCGCCGAGCAGCGTGGTCGTATGGATGTCATGCCCGCAGGCGTGCATCTTTCCCGCGACCTCGCTCGCGAAGGGGAGGCCGGTCTCCTCCTGGATCGGCAGCGCGTCCATGTCGGCGCGGATCGCCAGCGTCGGCCCCGGCCGCCCGCCCTCGATCACGCCGAGCACGCCCGTCCCGCCCACCCCGGTGCGGGGCGCGATGCCCATGCGCTCCAGCTCGGCCGCCACGATGCCCGCGGTGCGCACCTCCTCGAAGCCGAGCTCGGGATGGGCGTGCAGGTCACGGCGGATCTCGATGAGGCGCGGTTCCAGCGTGGCGGCGTGCTCGCGGATGCGCGCTTCGGGGTCGTTGACGATCATAGGATTCCCGGACGGGTGATGCTGCGATGCAACTATCCTCGGCGGCAGTTTCCGAGCTGTCCAGCCACGCGCCTTAGGAGCGCCACAAAGCTTGCAGCAGGCTGAACGGCATGCGATAGCCGAAGGCCAAGAATGTCTGCCGAACAGACAAAGTTCGGCCGTGTTTGGGAGTTCGGATGTTCGAGACGTGGCGTCGCCGCGCGATCCTGGGAGGCAGCCTCGGGCTGCCGGCCTTTGCGCGCGCGCAGTCACCCTCCGCCTGGCCGTCCCAGCCCATCCGCCTCGTCGTGCCCTTCGCGCCCGGCGGCACCACCGACCTGATCGCGCGCCTGGTCGCCACTCCGCTGCAGGAGAAGCTGGGACAGCCGATCATCGTGGAGAACCGGCCCGGCGCAGGCGCCACCGTCGGCAGCCTCGTCGTGGCGCAGGCCGCGCCAGACGGGCACACGCTCGTGCTCTCCAACATCGCCAGCCACGCCATATCGCCGGCGCTCTACGGCAATGTCCGCTACGATGCGGTGCGGGACTTCAGCCACATCGCGCTGCTGACGCAGAATCCCTCGGTCTTCGTGGCGAATCCGCGCGCCGGCATCGCTGATCTCGCCGACCTCGCCCGCCTCCATCGCGAGCGCGGGCTCGACATGGCGAGCAGCGGGTCGGGTTCCTCCAACCACCTGCTGATCGTGCGCATGGGCCGGATCCTGGGGCGCGAGATCAACCACATCCCCTTCCGCGGCGCGGGCCCGGCGATGACGGCCGTGATCGGCGGCCAGGTGCCGCTGATGAGCGACAGCCTGCCCTCGGCCGCCGCGCATATCCGGCAGGGCAGCGTGAAGGCGGTCGCCATGAGCAGCGCCGTGCGCCATCCCTCCTTTCCCGATGTGCCGACCTTCCGCGAGCAGGGCTACGACGTCGTGGCCAGCAGCTGGTTCGGCCTCTCCGGCCCGGCGAACCTGCCGCGGCCGATCGTGGACCGCCTCGCCCGCGAGGTCGGCGCGATCCTGGACAGTGATTCGACGCGAGCGCGCTTCGCGGAGATCGGCGGTTCCGCCGGGCATTTCACGCCCGAGGAATACGCTGCGTTCGTGGCCTCGGAGGTCGCCCTTTGGGGGCCCCTTGTTCGCGAAACTGGCGCAAGACCTGACTGATTCGTAAGATTTGAACGGATTTGCGGTTGCCGCTTGGCAGTTTAGTCGAAATGCCGGAAGTTGCCGGCCCGAGGCGGGGAGTGAGAGATTTATGAAGTTGAACCTAAATGGAAAGGACATGGCGTCGGGGATCTTCCTGATCGTCATCGCCCTGGCCGGCCTGTACCTCAACATGGACCACAGCCTCGGCACGGCGCGGCGCATGGGCCCAGGCTACATGCCGATGCTGGTGTTCTGGATCCAGGCCGGGCTCGGGCTGATCGTCTGCCTCGTCGCGCTGGCCAGCGGCCCCGACCCGCTCGAGAGATGGACCGGGATGGACATCGGCACCCTGGTGGGCGGCGTCGTCCTCGGCGTGATCGCGTGGAAGATCTCCCCCTCCATCTGGGGCTTCTTCGGCCAGACCTACAACGCGGTCGGCTTCGGCATCATGGTGGCCTTCATCGTCATGGCCTTCTCCGCCGGATGGAAGCTGCTGGCCGTCATATGCGCCTCGATATGCCTCTTCGGCCTGACCCTGGAATCAGGCGGCTTCTTCCTCGCGCTGACCGGCCTCATCCTCGTCAGCTGCATCGCCGAGCACACGCACACCAGGAAGGGCGTCGCTGGCCTGCTCGTCTTCCTGCTGATCATGTGCTGGTGGGTGTTCATCTACGAGCTCGATATCCGCGTGAATCTGTGGCCGCAGACTTGAGAGCGGGATAGGAAAAGCGACCATGGAACTCCTCATCACCAACCTGCTGCATGGCTTCGGCGTCGCCATCAGCATCCAGAACCTGGCCTTCGCGCTGCTGGGCGCGCTGATCGGCACCGCCATCGGCGTGCTCCCGGGCATCGGCCCGGTGGCCACGATCTCGCTGCTGCTGCCGATCACCTTCGGCCTGCCGGCGACGACCGCGATCATCATGCTCGCGGGTATCTTCTACGGCGCGCAGTACGGCGGCTCGACCACGGCCATCCTGCTGAACCTTCCAGGCGAGGTGTCGTCCGTCGTCACCACGCTCGAAGGCTACAAGATGGCCCGCAACGGCCGCGCCGGCGCGGCGCTGGCCACCGCGGCGCTCGGCTCCTTCTTCGCGGGCTCCGTCGCCACCATCCTGGTCGCCGCCTCCGGCCCGCTGCTGACGCAGGTGGCGTTGAGCTTCGGCCCGGCCGACTACTTCTCGCTGATGCTCCTCGGCCTGATCATCGCCTGCGTGCTCGCGCAGGGCTCGATCGTGAAGGCGGTCGGCATGGTGGTGTTGGGCGTGGCCCTCGGCCTCGTCGGCACGGACGTGCAGACGGGACAGCAGCGCTTCACCTTCGGCATCCCCGAGCTGTCCGACGGCATCGGCTTCGTGCCGATCGCCATGGGCATGTTCGGCATCGCCGAGATCGTGCTGAACCTCGAACGGCCTGAATCGCGCTCGGTGATGAGCACCAAGGTGGGCCAGCTCTGGCTGACCAAGGAGGAGTTCCGGCGCGCGACACCGGCCGTGCTGCGTGGCACGATCGTGGGCAGCTTCCTCGGCATCCTGCCGGGCGGCGGCGCCTCGCTGGCGGCCTTCGGCTCCTACATGATGGAGCGGAAGATGTCGAAGGGCCGGCACATGTTCGGCTCGGGCGCCATCGAGGGCGTGGCCGGTCCTGAGGCCGCGAACAACGCCGCGGCGCAGACCAGCTTCATCCCGCTGCTCACCCTGGGCATTCCGTCCAACGCCGTCATGGCGCTGATGGTCGGCGCGCTGATCATCCAGGGCATCCAGCCGGGCCCGCGCATGGTCGAGGCGCAGCCGGACCTCTTCTGGGGCCTGATCGCCTCGATGTGGATCGGCAACGTCATGCTGCTCGTCATCAACCTGCCGATGATCGGCATGTGGGTGAAGCTGCTGCAGGTGCCCTACCGCTTCCTCTACCCCTCGATCCTCGTCTTCTGCTGCATCGGCGTGTACTCGCTGAACAACAACGTGTTCGACGTCTATATGACGGTCGCCTTCACCGTGTTCGGCTACGTCTGCAACAAGCTGAAGATGGAGCCGGCGCCGCTGCTGATCGGCTTCGTGCTCGGGCCGATGATGGAGGAGCACCTGCGCCGCGCGATGCTGCTGAGCCGCGGCGACTGGTCGGTCTTCGTCCAGCGCCCGATCTCGGCGACCATGCTGGGCATCGCGGCGATCGCGCTGATCCTGATGGCCCTGCCGAACATCCGGAAGGGCAAGGAAAAGGCGATGGCGGAATAAAAAACGCACCATCGCTGGTTACGACGCCCCGGGGAGACCTCCTCGGGGCGTTTTTTATTCTGCTCGTTTTTGTGCCCTTAAGCGCCGGGCGCCGCCTCCGGCGGCTTGGCTCGCCGCGCCACTGGAGCGCCAAGCCGGAAAGTGGAGTGGGCGGCGCCGGCCGCCGTGCGGCCGGATTCTGCATTGGCCCGCTGATCCTGACGGGCCGCGCTGAATGCCGGCTCCGGGACGCCGAGGGACATCCCTCTTCGGCCGGGCTCTGCATTGACTCGCCGATCCTGATGGGCGGCGCTGGATGCCGGCTCCAGGATGCCGGAGGGCATCCCCTTTCCGACCGGCCTCTGCGCTGATCCGCCGAACCTGATGAATTGCGCCGGTGCGGCCCTTCGGGCCGGCTACTTCCGCTCGCCCGGCGTGATCACCGCCTCGCGCAGCCCCTCGCCGCGCAGGTGGACCAGCGCCACCGGCCGGCCCACGCGGTCGCCGCTCAGCCAGCGCAGCAGCGCGTCCACGCCGGTCAGCGCCGTGCCGTCCACGCTCAGCAGCAGGTCGCCCGGCGCGATGCCCGCCTCGGCCGCGGGCGATCCACCCTCCACCGAGCCCACCAGCACGCCGCTTTCCTGCGCGAGCCCATGCGCCCGCGCCAGCCGACGCGGCACCGCCTGGCGCTCGCCGGAAAGCCCCAGCCGCGCCCGCCGCACACGCCCGTGCCGCGCCAGCTCGCCCAGCACCAGCACCGCCGTGTTGGAGGCCACCGCGAAGCAGAGCCCCTGCGCGCCCGCGATCATCGCCGTGTTGATGCCGATCAGCCGCCCCGCGCTGTCCAGCAGCGCGCCGCCGGAATTGCCGGGGTTCAATGCCGCATCGGTCTGGATCAGATCATTGATCGGCCGCCCGCCGCGCCCTGCCAGCGTCCGCCCCACGGCGGAGACGATCCCGGCCGTCACGGTGGACGAAAAGCCCAGCGGATTGCCGATCGCGATCGCCATCTGGCCCGGCCGCAGCGCCGCGCTGTCGGCGATCTCCGCCACCGGCAGCCCGTCGCCGCGCGAAAGCCGCAGCAGCGCGAGATCCGTGTCGGCATCCTCGCCCAGCAGCTGCGCGGGCACGAGCCTTCCGTCGGCCAGCGTCACCTCGAGCGCCTCGGCGCCGGCGGCCACGTGGGAATTGGTCAGCACCAGCCCGTCCGGCGAGACGATCACGCCGGAACCGCTGCCCATCTGGCGCCCGCCCCGCTTCACCGCGACGTGGACGACGGCCGGCCCGGTGCGGGCCACCGCCGAGGTCACGGCAGCGGAATAGGAATCGAGGAGGGGAGCATCGGAGGGAATGGCGGCATCGAGCATGCCTCTCACATAGGCAGCGCCGCCCCCGCCACCAGGGCGCCGACGCATGGGAGGCATGGCATCGTCGCAAGCCGCGTGGCAAAACCTTCGCCGGAGGTGCCCCGATGGCCTGGCTCGTACGAATCGCCCTGCTCGCCGGAGGCGCGGTCGCCGCCTGGTTCGTCGCGCCCGACGCGCCGAACTACACGGTCGTCCAGGGCATGATGACCGTGTTGATCATCGCGATCGCGGTCCTCGCCGCCGTCCTCATCCGCCGGCGCTGAGCCGGGGCGGACGCATGGAGATCGTCGAGGCCCTCCTCGTCCTCATGGCGACCTGCGTGGTGCTCGCCGTCGTCGCCCGCTTCGCCGGGCTGCCCTATGCCGTGGCGCTCATCCTCGGCGGCATCGTCATCGCCTTCATCCCCGGCCTGCCGCGTGTGGCGCTCGACCCCGAGATCGCGCTGGCCTTCTTCCTGCCGCCGCTGCTGGTGGGCAGCGCCTACCGCACCGACTGGCGCGCCTTCCGGCGGAACATCCGCGCCATCCTGCTGCTGGCGCTGGGCTGCGTCGCCTTCACCTCCTTCGCGATCGGCTGGCTGGCGCGCTGGCTGATCCCCGAGCTGCCCTGGCCCGCCGCCATCGCGCTCGGCGCCATCCTGGCGCCGCCCGACGCGGTCGCGGCCGCCGCCGTGCTGCAGCGCCTCCGCCTGCCGCCGCGCATCGTGACGGTGCTGGAGGGCGAAAGCCTGGTGAACGACGCCTCGTCGCTGGTCATCTACCGCCTGGCCGTCTCGGCGATGGCCATGGGCAGCGTCGCGCCGCTGCAGGCGACCGGCTTCTTCTTCCTTGTTGCCCTCGGCGGTATCGCCGTCGGCTGGATCCTCGCCCGCGCGGTCCTCTGGCTGATCGCGCACGTCAAGGACACGCTGCTCGAGGTGACGCTGACCTTCCTCGGCACCTACGCCACCTTCTTCGCGGCCGAGGCGCTGCACCTGTCGGGCGTCCTCGCCGTCGTCACCTCCGGCATCATGTTCGGCCAGGCGCAGTACCGCGTCTTCTCCGCCCGCACGCGGCTGGAGGCGAAGATGGTCTGGGAGTTCCTGGAATTCGTCCTGACCTCGCTGGTCTTCATCCTGATCGGCCTCCAGCTCCGCGAGATCCTGGAGCGGCTGGAGGCGCGCGGGCTGTGGGAGCTGATCTCGCTCGCCCTGACCGTCTCGCTGGCGCTGATCGCCTCGCGCTTCATCTGGATCTTCCCGGCCATGTACCTGCCGAGCCGGATCAAGAGCCTCGCCCGGCACGAGCCGAGGCCGCCGGTCTCCCATATGATCGTGCTTTCCTGGGCAGGCATGCGGGGAGTGGTGTCGCTCGCCGCCGCGCTGGCCCTGCCGGCCGACTTCCCGGAGCGCGACATCATCGTCTTCCTTGCCTTCTGCGCCATCCTGGCCACGCTGGTCGCGCAGGGCACGACGCTGGAATGGGTGATCAAGCGCGTGGGCCTCGCCATGCCGCCCCATCCCAACGGCATCGATCCGGAGGAGGCCACGGCGCGCCATGTAGCGGCGGCCGCGGCGCTCGATGCCATCCAGGCGCGCACCGCCGACGTGCTCTACGGCCCGATCGCGGCCGACCTCGTCGCGGAGTTCCGCGACCGCGCCTCCCATCTGGAGCGCACGGCGCGCGGCGGCGGCGCCGTGGCGGCCGAGCGTGCAGCACGGCGGGCGCTGCGGTTGGAGGCGCTGAACGCCTCGCGCACCGCGCTGCGCACGCACCAGCAGGAGCACGACCTGCCGGAGGAGCTGCTGGCGCGGCTCGGCCAGGAATACGACTACGAGGAGAATCGTCTGCGGCAGGCCTTGGCCTAACCCGATGGCGATCGCCGACACGCTCCAGCAGGCCCGCCGCGCGCTGATCGACCTCTCGACGCGCAACCGGCTGCTGAGCCTGCCGGCGCAAGGGCGGGCGCGTGCGGTGCTCCGCATCGACGACGAGGATGCGGCCTTCGTGCTGGAGCAGCTCGCGGCCGGAAGGGCCTTCGGCTTTGAAGCGGCACAGGTGCCGGCCGACGGGCCGAAGCGTGGCCGCCGGCGCGCCGAAGGCGTGACCGCCGCCAGGCCCGATGCGACGCGCGAGGAATGGCGGGCGGATCAAAGCCTCCGCGTCGCGCTGACGCCCGACGAGCTCGCGCGCCGCCTGCGCGACGTGATGTCGGACGCCCGCAGCGCGCGCGAGGAGAGCGGCGTGGCCAGCCTCTACCTCGCCGTTGGCGGGCTCGTCTGGCGCGATCCCGCGACGCCGGAGACGGAGCGGATGGCGCCACTGGCCCTCATCCCCGCGACGCTGGAGCGCGAGGGCGTGAGCAATCGCTTCCGGCTGCGCGGCAACCCCGAGGAGATGGTCGAGAATCTGTCCCTCCGGGAAAAGCTCTCGGCCGATTTCCGCATCGCCCTGCCCGAGTTTTCCGCCGAGGGATGGGCGGAGAAGGTCGCCGCTGCCGTCGCGGGGCGCGAGAACTGGCGCGTGGATCCGGATGCGCTGGCCCTCGGCCTCTTCGCCTTCGCCAAGTTCCTGATGTGGCGCGACCTCGATCCCGTCGCGCATCCCGGCCTGCTGGAGCATCCGATGCTTCGCCGCCTGCTCGACCCGGTCGCGCCGCCGCCGGAACCACCGCCCTTCGCCGACGACGCCGATGTGGACGCCGCCGTCCCGGTCGAGCGGCTGGACCATGTGGTGGAGGTGGACGGCAGCCAGGCGCTCGCCGCCGAAGCGGTGCGGCGCGGCCACAGCCTGGTGATCCAGGGCCCACCCGGCACGGGCAAGAGCCAGACCATCGTGAACATCCTGGCCCAGGCCGTGCTGGACGGGCGCAGCGTGCTCTTCGTCGCGGAGAAGTCCGCCGCGTTGGAGGTGGTGAAGCGGCGGCTGGAGAATCTCGGCCTCGGTGCGGCCGTACTGGAGCTGCATGGTGAAAAGCCCTCGAAGCGCGCGGTGCTGGACGAGCTGCGCGCGACGCTCGCGCTCCCTTCGCCGCCGGCTCCGCAGCGCGAGGCGGCGGTGCAGCGGCTGGGCGACCTGCGCGGGCGGCTGAACCGTCACGCCGCCGCGATGCGCGATGTCGTGGGCGAGACGGGCGTAACGGTGCAGGAGGTGATCGCACGGCTGGCCGCGCTGCGCGCCTCGGGCGCCGCGCCGCCGCCCTTCCGGCTGGACGCCTCGGGATGGGACGCGGCACGTCTGCGCAACCTGCGCTCGGGCGCGCGCGAGCTGGCGGCGAACAGCGCCGGCGCCCGGAGTCCATGGCGTGGGGTGTCGGCGGCGCTGGACGCCATCGCCGCGAGCCGGTTCCAGGCGGAGCTGCCGCGCCACATCCGCGCCCTGGCCGCTGCGCCTGGAAGCATCGCCGAGGCCGAGCACGCCGTCGCTTCCGAGGCGCTGCGGGCCACGGCGCCGATCCAGCCCGGCGAGGTCGAGGCCGCCAGGGCGCGCCTCGCCGACCTCCGCCATGTCGCAGCGGCAAGGGTCGAGCCGCGCTTCCGGCCGGGCGCGCTGGACGCGCCGGGGCTGTCCGCCGCGCGCGGCACGCTGGCCCAGCCGTCCGGGCTCTTCGGCTTCCTCGATGGCGCGAGGCGCGAGGCGAAGGCCGCCATCGCCGCCGCGTTGCGCGATCCCGAGGATGCCGGCGCGCTGGAGGCGCTGCTCGCCGCCCAGGCCGCGCAGGCACGCCTCGGCGCGGGACCGGATGAGGCGGCGCTCGCCGAACGCCTCGCCTGGTTCGACCAGCACCGGGACGCCTTCGGCACTCCGCCCGCCACGCCGGCCCAACGCGACGCGCTGGCCGCCTGGGCTATCATCCGCGACGCGACGGGCCTCGAAGCGCCCGACACCTTCGCTGCCCTCGCCGAACGCCTCGCTGCGATGGCCGCCGAGCCGGAGGCGCTGGCGCCCTGGCAGGGCTGGTCCCGTGCCATGGCCGCCGAGCCCGCGCTGGTACCGCTCGCGGAGGCGCTGGAAGCCGGCGCCGTCGCGCCTGGCGACGCCGAATCCGCGCTCGACTTCGCCATCCTCGAAGCCCTGTTCCGCGTCGCGATGCGCCAGCATCCGGAGCTCGCCGCCTTCGACGGCGCCGCTGCCGATCGCCTCGTCGCCGATTTCCGCGAGGCCGATGCCGCCCGCGTGCGCCTCGCCCGCAGCGAGGCCGCCGCGAAGCACGCCGAGCGCCTCACCGCGCTGCGCCAGGGCGAGGAAGCCTCCTCCCTCGCCTTCCTGCGCGGCGAGTTCGAGCGCAAGCGCGGCCATGCGCCCATCCGCACGCTGATGACGCGCGCCGCGCCGCTCATCCGCAAGGCCAAGCCCATTTTCATGCTGAGCCCGCTGACGGTGGCGCAGTTCCTGGCCAATCCGCATCACGCGACGATGCCCGGCTTTCCCGTCTTCGACCTGATGGTCATGGACGAGGCCAGCCAGATCGAGCCCGTGGATGCCATGGGCGCCATCGCTCGCGCCAACCAGGTCGTGGTCGTCGGCGACGACCGGCAGATGCCGCCCACCCGCTTCTTCCAGCGCATGACGGAAGACGACGCCGACGACGCGCCCGACGAGGACGCCGCGCTGGAGGCGCGCGACGTGGAAAGCATCCTCGGCCTCGCCAATGCGCGCGGCATCCCGGGCGCCATGCTGCGCTGGCATTACCGCAGCCGGCACGAGAGCCTGATCGCGACCTCCAACGCCGAGTTCTACGGCGGCCGCCTGCTGGTCCTGCCCTCGCCACGGCCGCGCAGCGCCACGCTCGGCCTCTCGCTGATCCGTGTGGAGGGCCGCTTCACCGGCAGCGCCAATGCCGCGGAGGCTCAGGCGGTCGCCGCTTCCGTGCTGCGCCACGCGAAGGAGACGCCCGGCGACACGCTCGGCGTCGCCGCCTTCTCGGTCACCCAGCGCGACGCGATCCTCGACGCGGTCGAGGCGCTGCGCCGCACCAGCCCCGAGACCGAGGTCTTCTTCACCGCCCATCCCGCCGAGCCCTTTTTCGTGAAGAACCTGGAGAACGTGCAGGGCGACGAGCGCGACGCCATCCTGATCAGCGTGGGCTATGGGCGCGACGCGCAGAACCGCCTGGCCATGCGCTTCGGCCCGCTCTCCATGGAGGGCGGCGAGCGGCGGCTGAACGTGCTCATCACGCGCGCCAAGAAGCGCTGCGTGGTCTTCTCCGGGATCGGCGCCGAGGAGATCGACCTCGCGCGCGCCGGCGGGCGCGGCGTGGCGGCGCTGAAGGCCTTTCTCGGCTTCGCGGCGGGCACCGAGGGCCGCGACCTGGAGTCCGGCCAGGCTTCGCCCATCGGCGCGCTGATCGGCGGACTCGTCACCGAGTCCGGGCGCGTCGCCGTGCCGCATCTGGGGTTGTCCGGACTCTTCCTCGACGTCGCCGCGCGTGGCGAGACCGGCTTCGACCTCGGCATCGAGCTGGATGGACCCGACTGGTCCGCCCTCCGCTGCGCGCGCGATCGCGATCGCGGCCGGCAGGCGGCCCTGGAAGGCATGGGCTGGAAGCTGGCGCGAAGCTGGTCGCTCGACTGGCTCAACCAGCCCGAGGCCGCCCAGGCCCGGCTGCGCGGCCCGCTCGGCCTCGCGGCCCCCGCAGCGCCGGCCGTCACCGCCGATCCCGGCCTCGCCGCGCCCTATCACGAGACCGCGATGGAGAAGCCGCCGGCTAACCGCTCGGAGCTGGGCCAGCTCGTCGCCGCCATCATCGCCACCGAGGCGCCCATCCATGCCGACGCCGTCGCCGAGCGCCTGCGCCTCCTCCTCGGCGCCGCCGCGCCGGACGCGAGGACCTGCGCCGCCACCCTCAACGAAGCGAAGCTGCTCCACGGCGCTCGCGAGGAGGGCGGCTTCTGGTTCCCCGAGGAGGCCGCGCCCATCGACCCACGCGACCGCCGGTCCGCCGCCGCTTTCACCCGGCGGCCGTCCCTGATTCACCCCGGGGAAGTGGCCGCCGCGGCCAGAGTTTTGCTCGGCGTGCAGACCCAAGCCACGGAGGAAGAACTTGCTGCCGGTGTCACGCGGCTCCTCGGCCTCGACCCCGTCGCCACCCCTGCCATGGCCGCTCGGCTCGCCATGCTCATAGGGTCCGGACAAATCATTCTGACTGCGGGACGATGATCGATTAGGTCAATGGTAATGCCCAAAACTATTCATTGGCAAAATGCATGTTGCACCGCCATATCGTCCTACAGGAACGCAGCGACGCGGACCGAGAGCCCACCACCTCCCGAGGAGAGACACTGCATGCTGACCGTTGGCGACAAGTTCCCCAGCTTCGACCTGACCGCCGTCAAGGGCGGCCCCGAGGGCCTCGGCGGCCCGGGCAAGTCGTTCATCCAGATCAACAACGCCAGCGACCCGGGCCAGTGGAAGGTCGTGTTCTTCTGGCCGAAGGACTTCACCTTCATCTGCCCGACCGAGATCGCGGCGTTCGGCAAGCTCGCCGGGGAATTCGCCGACCGCGACACCGTCGTCTACGGCGTCAGCACCGACAGCGAGTTCGTGCACCTCAACTGGCGCGTCTACAACGAGGACATCAAGGATCTGCCGATCCCGATGCTCGCCGACCTGAAGCGCGAGCTGAGCTCGGCGCTCGGCATCCTCGACAAGGACGCCGGCGTTCCGCTGCGCGCCACCTTCATCGTGGACCCCGAGGGCACGATCCAGCATGTGGCCATCAACGGCCTCAATGTCGGCCGCAACCCGCAGGAGACGCTGCGCATCCTCGACGCGCTGCAGACCGACGAGCTGTGCCCCTGCAACTGGACGAAGGGCGAAGAGGCCCTGAAGCCGCAGGAGCTCTTCGAGAAGGCCGCCTGATCCACTAGCCCACCACCGCGCGGCGATCCCCCCGACTCTCCTCGCCGCGCGGCCCCGAGGGGGCACCCCCCGCCCCCTCGAGCCTCCCGCCCCGTCGCCTGCCGGCGATGGGACGGGACCGGCTCCTCCCCCTTTCCCCACAATCCAAGCCCTTTGGGAGCCCCGCGCCATGTCGCTGGAATCGCTGCGCAACGACCTGCCCGAATACGCCAAGGACCAGAAGCTCAACCTCGGCACCCTGGCGACGGAGCCGTCCCTGACGCAGCAGCAGCGCGCCGGCACCTTCGTGGCCTCCGCCATCGCCAGCCGGAACCCGCGCGTCATGCGCGCCATCCTTGCCGAATTCGGCCCGCAGCTGAGCCCGGAGGCGCTCGGCGCCGCCAAGGCCGCGGCCTCGGTGATGGGCATGAACAACATCTACTACCGCTTCACCCACCTCGTCGGCGGCGACTACGCCACCATGCCGGCCAAGCTGCGCATGAACGTCATCGGCAAGCCGGGCGTCGAGAAGGTGGACTTCGAGCTCTGGTCGCTCGCCGTCTCCGCCATCAACGGCTGCGGCATGTGCATGGAAGCCCATGAGAAGGTCGTGCTCCACGGCGGCCTGACCAAGGAGCAGGTCCAGGCCGCGGTACGCATCGCCGCCGTCGTGCACGCCACGGCCGTGACGATGGACGCGGAGGAGGCGCTCGCCGCTTAGGCGGGGCACTCGTTCCAGACGGTGGAATTGCGGGGACTTTGTCCCCGGCACCCCCTACCAAAGGCCGAGAGGCCCCTGGTGGGGGGTTGGCCGCGAAGCGGAGACAACCGAGGGGGCGAAGCCCTCTCGCATCCAACCGCCCGGAACGGACGCCCGCCTATTCGGCGGGCTGCACCCGCACCCGCCGTGCGATAGTGAAGCTGCGCGCGCCGCCGGCGCAGAGCAGCGACAGCACGAGCAGGGTCGCGACCGTCGGCAGCACCAGCCAGGCGAAGCCGTAATCTATGAGCAGGCCCATCGGCACCGGCATCAACGCCGAGCCCAGCGGCAGGCTGGAGCTCACGAAGCCGAAGACCTTGCCGATCTCGCCGGGCGGGCAGACTTCCTTCAGCATCACGTCGCGCGGCGTGCGCGAGGAGCCCATGCAGGTGCCACCGACCAGCGCGACGACCGGGATCAGGAATTCCGGATAGGGCATGAGGCCGAGCGAAAGGATCAGCCCGGCCGCGATCAGGGTCAGCACGGTGACGAAGCCCATCAGCGAGCCGCCGCCCCGCTTGTCCGACCACCAGCCGCCGATCAGCGTGCCCACTGTGGCGCCGATCATGTAGCCGGTCAGCGCCAGCGAAGCGACGGCGACCGGCGTGCCCCAGAGCTTGCCGAGGATGGTGATCAGGAAGGCCTGGATGCCCGAGCCCGACATGGCCGAAAGCAGGAAGAAGGCGAAGAAGGCGAGGATGGGCTTGCTGAGCAGCAGCTTCGCCGCGCCCGCGGGCCTGGCGGCGCGCGTCTTGGGCTGGTCGCTCAGGATGCGCGACTGCCAGAGGATCGCGAGGACGACGGGCAGGCCGAGCAGGCCCAGCAGCAGCAGCGCGCCCCGCCAGTCCATGGTGAGCAGCAGCAGCGCGACGGTCGGGGGGGCGAGGGCGAAGCCGAGATTGCCGGTGAAGGAATGCAGCGCGAAGGCGCGACCCACGAACTCCTTGCGGATCGAGCCCGCCAGGATCGCGTAGTCGGCCGGGTGGATCACCGAGTTGCCGACGCCCGAGAGCACCGCCAGCGCCAGGATCAGCCGGAAATCCGTGACGAAGGACATGGCGCTGATGGAGAGCGCCATGATCAGCGTGCCGCCGATCAGGAAGCGCTTGGCGCCGTACCTGTCCACCAGGAAGCCGACGGGCGTCTGCAGCAGGGCCGTGGTCGCGCTCATCAGCGCGACGGCGAGGCCCAGCATGGCGAAGGAAACGCCGAACTCGTCGCGCCAGACCAGGAAGAGCGGCGCCAGGCACAGCATGTAGAAGTGCGAGAGGAAATGCCCGGTCCCGATGAGGGCGCAGATCTGCGCATCGCGCTTCGGGGAGAGGACGACTTCGCTCATCCGGACAAGGTGTCCGGGCGTCCACGCGTCGTCAATGACGGGGATCAGCGGGTTACTGGAACTTCATTGGGCGGGCGCAAGTCATCGAGCGGCCAGCGAGGCCTCGGCGCCAATGAAACCGCGTCGGACTGGCCGGCGCGCAGACGTTCGAGCCCCGCCCAGGCGACCATGACGGCATTGTCGGTGCAGAGGCGCAGCGGCGGGGCCAGCAGCGGCCGCGACGTCGCGGCCGCGAGCGAGGCCCGCACGGCCTGGTTGGCCGCGACGCCGCCCGCCACGACCAGGGCCGTGGCCGCCGGCAGCATCGCCAGCGCATGGCGCGCACGATCGGCCAGCACGGCGGCGACGCTGGCCTGGAAGGCGGCCGCGATGTCCTCGGGGCGGAATTCACCCTTGGCCACCGCCTGTGCAACGGCCGTCTTGAGCCCGCTGAAGGAGAAGTCGCAGCCGGGGCGCCCCAGCATCGGCCGCGGCAGCTTCACGGCGGAGGCATCGCCGGAGGCCGCCAGCCGCTCCAGATGCGCGCCGCCCGGCCAGGGCAGGCCGAGCAGCTTCGCCGCCTTGTCGAAGGCCTCGCCCACCGCGTCGTCCAGCGTGGTGCCGAGGCGGCGGTAGCGCCCGAGCCCCAGCACGGCCACGCATTGGCAATGCCCGCCCGAGACCAGCAGCAGCAGGTAGGGATAAGCCGGGGCTTCCGGAAACAGCCCCGGCAGCCGCGCGGTCAGCGCATGCGCCTCCAGGTGGTTCACGCCGAGGAAGGGCAGGCCGGCGCCGAGCGCCAGGCCCTTGCCGTAGCTGGCGCCGACCACGAGGCCGCCGATCAGCCCCGGCCCGGCCGTGGCGGCGATGCCGCCAAGATCGGAGATGCGCAGCCCAGCCTCGTCCAGCACGCCCTGCACCAGGCCGCCCAGCCGCTGCAGATGCGCCCGGGCCGCGATCTCCGGCACCACACCGCCGAAGCGCGCATGCTCGGCCGATTGCGTGAAGACCGCCTCGGCCAGGATGCGCCCATCCCCGTCGAGCACGGCGGCCGCCGTCTCGTCGCAGCTCGACTCGATCCCCAGGATGGGGCCCAGGACGGGAGGCAGGCGGGTTCCGTTCATCACCCGCGCCCTATATGACGCGCCGATGTCTTCCGCCATGCCGGGCTCGGCTCCCGCGCCCCACTCCAAGATGCGCTCCCTGCCGCTGCGAGTCGGCACCCGTGCCTCGCCGCTGGCCCTCTGGCAGACGCGACACTTCCTCGAGATCATCATAGGCTTCTGCCCGGTGCTTCGCGGCGTGAACGCCTTCGAGGAGCACCCGATCCGCACCACCGGCGATGCGATCCAGAACCGCCGGCTGTCGGAGATCGGCGGCAAGGGGCTCTTCGCGAAGGAGATCCACGAGGCGCTTCTCGACGGCCGCGTGGACTTCGCCGTCCACAGCCTCAAGGACCTGGAGACGGAGATGCCGCCCGGCATCGTCCTCGCCTGCACGCTGAAGCGCGAGGATGCGCGCGACGCGCTGATCCTCGGCCCCGGCTGCGGCGTGCCCGATGCGGGCGATCCCTATGCCTGCCTGCCGGCCGGTGCAGTCATCGGTTCCTCCTCGCTGCGGCGGCAGTCGCAGCTGCTGGCGGCGCGGCCGGATCTCGAGGTCGTGACGTTGCGCGGCAACGTGCAGACCCGGCTGGCGGCCATCCACGCCGGCGAGGTCACCGCCAGCCTCCTTGCCCTGGCCGGCCTCAAGCGCCTGGGCCTGGAGCACGAGGCCGCCCTGGCGCTGGACCCCGAGGCCATGGTCCCCGCCGCCGGCCAGGGCATCGTCGCCATCACCTGCCGCGAGGGCGACACCGAGCTGCTGGAGCTGCTCTCCGGCATCGAGGACCGCGAGGCCTCCGCCGTCTCCAAGGCCGAGCGCGCGCTGCTGGCGGCGCTCGACGGCTCCTGCCGCACGCCGATCGGCGGCCATGCGCGGCTGCTGCCGGACGGCGCCCTGCACCTGACGGGCCTCGTCGCGCGGGCCGATGGCAGCTTCCTGCTGAAGCGCACCATCCATGGCACGGTGGCCGACGCGGTCCGCCTGGGCCGTGCGCTCGGCGAGGAGCTGCGGCTCGACAGCCCCGCGGATATCTTTGCCTGAGCGCGCAAGCGGCGTGCTGATCACCCGCCCCGAGCCGGGTGCGGCCGAGACCGCTGCGCGCGTCGCGGCGCTCGGCCGGCGCCCCGTGCTGGCGCCGGCGATAGTGCTGGCGCCGCGGCCCTTCCGCCCGGTCCGCGCCCAGGCCCTGCTGCTCACTAGCCGCGCCGCCGCCCGCGCGCTCACGCCCTGGGACATCCCGGTCCTCGCGGTCGGCGAGGCGACGGCCGAGGCGGCCCGCACCGGGGGATTTCCGGATGTCTGCGCCGCCGATGGCGATGCCGCGGCCCTCGCCGCCCTCTGCGCCGCGCGCCTCGACCCGGCGGCCGGCCCGCTGCTGCTGGCAGTGGGCGAGGGCTATTCTCTGGACCTCACCGCAGCCCTGCGCGAGCGGGGCTTCCGCGTCGCCCGTCGCGTGGCCTATGCGGCTGTGGAATCAATGGATTTCCCCGCCGAGGCCGCCGCCGCCCTGCGCAACCGCCAAGTGTCACACGCGTTGTTCTTCTCGCCGCGCAGTGCGGGGTGTAGCGTCCGCGCCCTGACCGCTTCCGGCCTGTCGGAGGCCCTGCGCGGGATCGAGGCCATCGCCATCAGCCCGCGCGTCGCCGCCGTCCTGGACGGCCTCCCCTGGCGCTCCGTCCGGACCGCCCGAAGGCCGGACCAGGACCACATCTTGGAGTTGCTTGGCCCGCCATGACATCCGCCCCCCCGCGCAAGCTTCCCTTCGACCCGGCCTGGATCGCCCTCGCCGCCGCGGCGCTGGTGCTCATCGCCGCCTCGGCCTGGCTGGCGAGCAGCCGCCCCCAGCCGGAGCGGCGCGTCGAGGCGGAGCCCGCCGTGGCGGCACGGACCGCCACGCCCGCGCCGAACCCGCTGGAGGTGCAGCTGGCCGAGCTCTCCGCCCGCCTCGCCGCCAGCGAGGCCGCGCTGGCGGAGCTGCAAGCCCGCCCGGCCGGCGATCCCGCCGCCGTCGCTGCGCTCGGCCAGCGGCTCGACCAGGGGATCGAGCAAAGCCGCGCCGCCGCGGCCCAGGCACTGGATGCCCGGCTGAAGGCGCTGGAGGATCGGCTTGCCCAGCGCATCGGCGAAGGCAATGCGGCCCTCGGCCGCCGGCTCGACGCCGTGGAGCAGGCCGCCACGCAGCGCGCCGGCGCCGACCAGGCCATCGGCCGCCGCATCGAGGTGCTGGAGCGCGCGGTCGCCGAGCGCACCGCCGGCGAGCTCGCCGTCACCCGGCGCATCGAGGCGGTCGACCAGGCGGCGTCGCAGCGCGCCGCCCAGGCCGAGCAGTCGGTGACCCAGCGCCTGGCCGCGATCGAGCAGGCCGCCACGCAGCGCGCCACCCAGGCCGAGCAGGCGATGACCCAGCGCCTCGCCGCCCTCGACCAGAGCACCACAGAGCGCCTCGCCCCGCTGCAGGACGCGCTGCGCCGCCTTTCCGCGGCGGAGGCCCGCACCAGCCGGCTCGGCGCCATCGACGCGCTGCGCACGCTGCTGGATGCCGGCCAACCGCTCGGCACCGCCCTGCCCCGGCTCGGCGCCGAGCCGCCGGAGCCCCTCGCGCGCTACGCCGCCGCCGCGCCGCCGACCGAGTCCGCCCTCCGACTGGGCTTCGAGGAGGCGGTGCGCCAGGCCCGCACCGTCACCACGGCCCAGGAAAGCCTGACCTCCCGTCTGAACTCGCTGCTCACGGTGCGGCGCGGCGACGAGGTGATCTGGGGCGATTCCTCCGAGGTCCAGATCGAGCGCGCCCGCCGGGCGCTGGAGGCTGGCGACGTCGAAGGCGCCGTGGCCGCGCTGGGCCGCCTGCCCGAGGCCAACCGGACTGCCCTGCGCGGCTGGATCGCCGATGCCGAGGCGCTGGTCGCCGCGCGCGCCGCCCTCCGCAGCCTCGCCGCCGGCTGAACCGCCATGCGCAGCGTCATCAAGTTCCTCATCGTCCTCGCGCTTGTCTTCGCGGTGGTGCTCTGGCTCGCCGGACTCGGCGGGCAGGTGGAGATCCGGCATGGCGAGTGGTGGATCGGCATCTCGCTGCCGGCCGCGATCGTGCTGGCGGTTGCCGTCTTCCTGCTGCTGCACGTGCTGCTGCGCATCGTCGCCTGGCTGCGCGGCTGGCCGGAGCGCCGGCGCGTCCGCCGCCGGCTGAACGACCGCGCGCTGGCCGAGATCGCGCTGACCCGCGCGCTGGTGGCGCTCGCCGCCGGCCGGCCGGAAGCCGCCCGGATCGAGGTCGCCAGGGCGAAGGGCCTCGCCGGCGCGACGCCGCAGCTCCTGCTGCTGGAGGCTGAGGCCGCCCGCTCGCTCGGCGACGAGGAAGGTGCCACCAAGGCCTTCGAGGAGCTGGCCGGACGCGCGGATTCCCGCTTCCTCGGGCTGCGCGGGCTGCTGCGCCAGGCCGAGGCACGCGAGGACTGGGACACGGCCCGCCAGATCGCCGCCGACGCCCAGGCTGTCGAGCCCAAGGCCGAATGGCTGCGCGCCGAGCGCTCCGAGGTCGCGCTGCGCCGAAAGGATTGGGGCGAGGCGCTGGCCCTCTCCAACGCCGAGGCGCCGCGCGCCAGCCTGACCCTCGCTGCCGCCGAGCAGGAGTCCGATCCGGTCAAGGCGCGCGAGCTGGAGCGGCAGGCCTTCATGGCCGATCCCAGCTTCTCGCCCGCCGTGCTGGCGCATGCGAAGCGGCTCGCCGAGGCCGGCAGCCCGCGGCGGGGCCGCTCGGTGCTGCAGCAGGGCTGGGACGCGGCGCCGCACCCGGACATCGCCACGGCCTTCCTGGCCGGCGAGGAGGACCTCATCCGCCGAGTGAAGCTGGCCGACGAGCTGACGCATCGCACGCAGGACCATCCGGAGAGCCGGCTCCTGCGGGCACGAGTCTCGCTGGATGCGGGGCTGACCGGACGCGCGCGGCAGGAGCTGATCGCGCTGCGCGACAGCGGGCACGCCGATCGCCGCTGCTACGACCTGCTGGTGGAGTTGGAGCGCGCCGAGCACAGCCCCGACGCGGCCCGCGAGAAGGAGGCGGCCTGGCTGCGCGAGGCGGCCGAGGCGCCGGTCGAGCCGGTCTGGCGCTGCGGCCATTGCGGCACCGAGCACCGGACGTGGAAGCCGCTCTGCGAGGCCTGCAACACGGCGGGCGCGATCAGCTGGAGCGGAGCGGGGCGGTAGGCCGGCGCGGGCGCGGAGCCCGCACCGGCCCGACGCACCTACTGACCGATGTGGCTGCGGATGCCGTCGGCCACCTGCTGCAGCGCCGCCACGGTCGAGGGCACGTTCCGCAGAGGGTTGAGCAGCACGAAGTCGTGGATCGTGCCGTTGTAGCGCACCGCCGCGACTGTCACGCCGGCATCCTTGAGCCGGCGCGCATAGGCCTCGCCCTCGTCGCGCAACGGGTCGTTCTCCGCGGTGATGACGAGCGCCGGCGGCAGGCCGCGCAGCTCCTCGAGGCTCGCCCGCAGCGGCGAGACATAGGGGCTGTTGCGCGTCGAGGCGTCGGCCACGTAGCGGTCCCAGCCGTATTGCATGAAGGCGCGGGCCAGGAAGTGGCCGGTGCCGAACTCACGGTAGGACTGGGTGTCCACGCTGGCATCCGTCGCCGGGATGAGGAGCACCTGGTAGGCGATGCGCGGACCGTGGCGGTCCTTCGTCATCAGCGCGAGGGCCGCGGTCATGTTGCCGCCGACGGAGTTGCCCGCGACCGCGATGCGGCTGCCATCCGCGCCGAACTCCTGCGCATGCTGCGAGACCCAGCTCAGCGCGGCGTAGCTCTCCTCGAGCTGCGTCGGATAATGGGCGGCGGGCAGCGGCGTGTACTCGACGAAGACGCCCACCTGGCCGGACTGGACGACGAGGTCGCGCAGCAGCCGCTGGTGGTTGTGGAAGTTGCCGACGATCCAGACGCCGCCGTGGATGAAGAGCAGCACGCCGGGATTCGCGGCCGGCCGCTCTGGCGTCATGATGTAGAGCTTCACCGTCCGGTCGTTTTGGGTGATGGTCCGCTCGACCGTGGTCACGCCCGACATGTCGACGGGCACGCTGTCCTGGAGTCCGCTGAGGATCTCCTGCGGACGGGGCTGCGGCAGCTCCCAGAACGGGCTGGGGTCCTTGTTCAGCTGGACCAGCAGGGCCCGCACCTGCGGGTCGAGATGGGGATCGGTCGCGACATCGGCGGCCATGGCAGTCTGCGTCATCATGCATGCTCCGAGCAGAAGGGGGACGAGGTTTCGGATCTGAATCATGGGATTGTCCTGACTCGCGGCGCAGGGAGCGCCGCTCCGGAAATCTGCTCGATCCATTTCGGAGTGCGAATAATACAATAGTATATTTTGCGTTACATGATGGTACTCAATCAATAATGAATGTAAAATCCTGATATACGTGCAAATTACAGAGCACATTCGATCTATGAAGTCGTCACGGTCGGCGAAGATTTTGCTATATCGTTGTAATGGCGACCTGTGCGGGATCGCCGTTTCCAATGATCGCCGGAAATCGTGGCAAGCCACCTTCCAGGTCGTCCGGATGACCTGGACTATTCCTGCCGCAGCGGGCGGGCCAGCAGCGCCTGCATCGCGGCCGGCACGTCGAGCCGGCCCTCCAGCACCTCGACCACCGCTGCGCCGATGGGCAGCTCCACCCCCGCCGCCGCGGCGCGGGCCAGCAGCGCCGGTGCCGTCGTCACGCCCTCGGTCACGCTCGTGCGGCCGGCCAGGATCTCGGCGAGGCTCTTTCCCCGCCCCAGCGCCATGCCCAGCGAAGTGTTGCGGCTGGACGGCCCCGTCGCCGTCAGCAGCAGGTCGCCCAGGCCCGACAGCCCCGACGCCGTCTCCGCCCGGCCGCCTAGCCCCACCACCAGCCGCGACAGCTCCGCGAGCCCGCGTGTGATCAGCGCCGCGCGCGCGTTCTCGCCGAGCCCGGCGCCCATCGCGATGCCGGCTGCGATGGCCAGCACGTTCTTCGCGGCCCCGCCGAGCTGCACGCCCAACGCGTCCTCGCTCGCATAGAGCCGCAGCGCGCCACCCGAGAGCAGCGACTGCGCCCGCTCGCAGAGCGCCATGTCGGCCGCCGCGACCACGCTCGCCGCCGGCAACCCGGCCGCCACCTCATGCGCGAAGTTCGGGCCGGAGATCACGCCGGCCGCGAGGTCCGGCCGCGCTTCGGCCATCACCTCCAGCGGCAGTCGCAGGCTACCGGTCTCCAGCCCCTTGCAGGCGAGCAGCAGCGGCGGAAGCCCGGTGGGCAGCGCGGCGAGCACCGCGCGCAGCGGCTGCATCGGCACCGCCAGTATGGCCAGCGCCGAGCCCAGCGCCTCTCCGGCATCGCCCGTCACGCGCAGCGCCGCCGGCAGGGCGATGCCCGGCAGGCGCGGATTTTCGCGCGAGGCCGCCATCGCCTCCGCCCGCTTCGGGTCACGCGCCCAGAGCACCACGCGATGCCCGAGCCGAACGGCGTGGATCGCCAGCGCCGTGCCCCAGGCGCCGGCGCCGATCACCGCGACCTCACTCATCCGCGATGCGCGTCAGCGTCCATCCTCCACCAGCCTCCCCTCTTGCCAGCAGATCCGCCAGCTCGGCCAGGATGGCGCGCGCGGCCTCCTCGAAGCCATAGGGCGCATTGACCACGACGAGGCCGCAGCCGTTCAGCCGCGCCGCGTCGATCGGCTCGCGCAGGTGCAGCTCGGCGGCAAGGATGTCCTTCACGCCCGATTCCGCCAGCGCCGTGTGGAAGGCGCGCACCGGCGCGCGGCCCTTGATGGGATACCAGGCCGCCTGCACCAGCCCGCGCGCCCGGCGCGAGACCTCCACGATGCCAGCGGTCAGCCGCTCGTATTCGCCGGGCTGCTCGAAGGGCGGGTCCATCAGCACGAGGCCGCGCTTCTCCGGGAAGGGTGTCAGCGCCCGCAGCGATTCCCAGGCATCGCGCCTGTGCACGGCCACGCGGTCGTCGCGGCGGAAGAGCGCGCGCAGCGTGGCGTGGTCCTCCTCGTGCAGCTCGACCAGCGCGAGGCGGTCCTGCTCGCGCAGCAGCGCAGCGGCGATCGCCGGCGAGCCGGGATAGGAGCCGCCCTCGCTCGCCAGCGCGATGTAATCGGCCAGCGGCCCGTCCGTGATGCCCTGGAGCCTGCCGATGCCCTGGCGCCACTCGCCCGTGCGCTGCGCCTCGTCGCCGCCGAGGTCGTAGCGGCCGATGCCCGCATGGGTGTCGAGCACACGGAAGGCCGCCGGCTTGCGCGCCAGCGCGCGCAGCAGCCAGGCCAGCAGCGCGTGCTTCATGCAATCGGCGAAATTGCCGGCGTGAAAGGCATGGCGGTAGTTCATATTTTATGCCCTCAGACGGCGGGCGGCGGCTCTGCCGCCTTGCCTTCGCGCCGCGACGGTCGCGCCGGGGAAAAGGTTAGCCTGGGCTCGGTCGATTGGGAGGCGCCGCGCATCTTGTCCGTGGCAGCGCGAGCCGGCCGCTCAGATCCTGAGCGTGGCGCCATGCTCCGGGCTCCCGGCCACGAGCTTCGCGATGGCCGCGCCCACCTCGGCCGGCTGCCGGATCGACTTGGGATCCTCGCCCGGAAAGGCCGCCCAGCGCAGGTTGGTCGCCACCGGCCCCGGATCGGCAAGCGCCACGCGCACCGGCGTCTGCTCGACCTCCGCCGCCCAGCAGCGCACGAGATGCGCCTGCGCCGCCTTGGCCGCCGAATACAGCCCGAAATAGGCCGTCGGCCTGTCCGCATAGCTGTCGGTCAGCACGATCGCGCGGCCCGCCGGGGCCACGCGCAGCGCGGGATCGCAGGTGCGGATCAGCCGCCAGGTCGCACTGGTGTTGACCGCGAGGCTTTCCTCCCAGTCGCGCGGCGTGATGTGCGCCGCGGGCGTCAGCTTCGACAGCACGCCGGCGGCATGCACCAGCACGTCCAGCCGGCCGAAGCGCTCCACGATCGACGGTCCGAGCATGTCGAGCTGCTCGGCCTCGCGCACCATGTCGAGCGGCAGCAGCGTCGCCGTGCCGCCGGATGCGCGGATCAGGTCGTCCGTCTCCTCGAGCCCGCCCTGGCTGCGCGCCGTCAGCACGAGGTGCACGCCCATGCCCGCCAGCGCCAGCGCCGTGGCCCGGCCGATTCCCCGGCTGGCCCCCGTGACGAGCGCGACCTGTCCTGCCAGCAGTCCTGAACTCACGCGCCGGCCTTCAGAAGGCTGCCGCGGCGCTCGGCATTGTCCGTCATGTCGGTGAGCGGGATGGCATAGTCGCCGGTGAAGCAGGCGTCGCAGAAGGCGGGCTTCTCGCTGTCGCGCCCGGCCTTGCCGAGGGCGCGGTAGAGCCCGTCGATGGAGATATAGGCGAGGCTGTCGACGCCGATCAGCTTCGCCATCTCGGCCAGGTCGTGCTTGGCGGCCAGCAGCTCGCTGCGCTCGGGCGTGTCGATGCCGTAGAAGCAGCTGTGCGTGGTGGGCGGCGAGGAGATCCTCATATGGACCTCGGCCGCCCCGGCCTGGCGGACCATCTCGACGATCTTCTTCGAGGTGGTGCCGCGCACGATCGAATCATCCACCAGGATGACGCGCTTGCCCTCAAGCACCGCGCGGTTCGCGCTGTGCTTGAGCTTCACGCCGAGGTGGCGGATCTGGTCGGTCGGCTCGATGAAGGTGCGGCCCACATAGTGGTTGCGGATGATGCCGAGCTCGAAGGGAATGCCGGATTCGACCGCATAGCCCATGGCGGCGGGCACGCCGCTGTCGGGCACGGGCACGACCACATCCGCCTCGACGCCGCTCTCGCGGGCCAGCTCCGCCCCGATGCGCTTGCGCGTGTCGTAGACCGGCGTGCCCTCCATCACCGAGTCCGGCCGGGCGAAGTAGATATACTCGAAGATGCAGAAGCGGTTCTCGGTGGCGGAGAAGGGCTTCACCGAGCGGATGCCGGTGTCGTCGATGATGACGATCTCGCCCGGGTCGATGTCGCGCACGAATTCGGCGCTGACGATGTCGAGCGCGCAGGTCTCGCTGGCCAGCACCCAGCCATCGTTCAGGCGACCCAGCACCAGCGGCCGCACGCCCAGCGGGTCGCGCGCGCCCATCAGCGCGCCGTTGTGCAGCGCCACCAGCGAATAGGCGCCCTGCACCTGCTTCAGCGCGTCGATCAGCCGGTCCAGCACCGTGGAGTAGAGGCTGATGGCGATGAGGTGGACGAAGACCTCGCTGTCCGTCGTGGACTGGAAGAGGCAGCCGCGGCGCACCAGCGCCCGCTTCAGCACGCCCGCATTGGTGAGGTTGCCGTTGTGGCCGACGGCGAAGCCGCCGAACTCGAAATCGGCGAAGAGCGGCTGCACGTTGCGCAGCGCGGTCTCGCCCGTGGTGGCGTAGCGGTTATGGCCGATGGCGGCGCTGCCGGGCAGGCCGGCCATGACCTTGGCATCGCCGAAGATGTCGCCGACCAGACCGAGGCCCTTATGCGCATGGAAGCTGCCCGCATCGTCCAGCGTGACGATGCCCGAGGCCTCCTGGCCGCGGTGCTGCAGGGCGTGCAGGCCGAGCGCGGTCAGCGCCGCCGCGTCCTTGTGGCGCCAGACGCCGAAGACGCCGCATTCCTCGTGGAACTTGTCGTCGTCCGAGAGAGGAAGGGGCATGGGGGCGGCCTTCAGGTTCGATTGCGGGCAGGCGGGCGCATCAGATCCTCCTGCGTCGGCTCACGTCGCTCGGGGGGCGCGGCGATGCGGGGGCGATACTCCTCCGGCATCAGGCCGACAACCCATCTCGCGACATCGACGACGAGAGGCAGCGCCCGGGCCTCCCTCACCGCTTCGGGCCAGCGCTCGACGGCGGGCACGAAGAGCCCGGCGAGAACATAAGCCAAAGCAGCGATGAAGGCGCCACGCGCAAGGCCGAATATGGCCCCGAGCGAGCGATCCACACCCCCCAGCGGGCTGCGCTGCACGCGCCCCGCCAATGCGTGGATGACAAGCTTGAGAACGACCAGCACCACCAGAAAGATCACGCCGACCGCCACGCCGTCGGCCAGCCAGTCCGGCTCGATGGCGCCGTTGAGCAGGGCGACGACCGGCTGGCGGAAGGTGAAGGCGGCCACGGCGGCGCCGATCCAGGCGGCGACGCCGAGCACCTCGCGCACGAATCCCCGCAGGAAGGAGAGGATGGCCGAGGCCACCATCACGATCAGGAGAATGCCGTCGGCCCAGGTCATGCTGCGCCGCGTATAGCGGGCCGCTGTGATTCGCGTGAGTCCCCCAGAAGAGTTGAGATTGCGTCACATTCGCGGAGAGATCAGGCCGCGCTCGACTCCCGGAACGCCGCGCCCTCATGACGCAGCAGCCAGCGCTTGCGGTCCAGCCCGCCGCCATAGCCGGTCAGCGAGCCATTGCTGCCGATCACCCGATGGCAGGGCAGCACGATGCTGATCGGGTTGGCGCCATTGGCCGCCCCCACGGCGCGGACCGCTCGCGGCGAGCCGAGCTTTGCCGCCAGGGCGCCGTAGCTGAGCGTCTCGCCGGCCGGGATCGTCGTCAGGGCCGCCCAGAGCGCCCGCTGAAAGGGCGTGCCGACCGTCTGCCAGGCGACGGAGGCAAGGCTCCCGAGCTCACCCTCGAAATAGGCGGTCAGCGCGCGCCGCATGACCGCGGGGGCCGCGCCCGGCTCCGGCGCGAAGGGGCGGTAGTTCAGGCGGAGGAGGTAGGTCAGCCGGGCCTCGTGGTCGGACCAGTCGAGGCCGCGGAGACATCCCTCCTCGTCCGTGATCAGCAGCGCCTCGCCGATCGGCGTCGCCAGCCGGTCCAGGAAAAGGCGGGTCATGCGCGCGCCTTCTCCCGCTTGAGCGTGCTGGCCGCGAAGGGCGCCACCAGGTCCGCCAGATGCCCGACCTCCGTCAGCCTCAGCCCCTCGATCGGCGCCGGCGGCTTGTTGCCCCGGGCCACGCGGCGCGGCAGGACGGCGGCCGAGAAGCCCAGCTTCTGCGCCTCGCGCAGCCGCTGCTCGGCCTGGGAGACCTGCCGGATCTCGCCGGACAGCCCGACCTCGCCGAAATACACCGCATCGGGATCCGTCGGCCGGTCGGTGATGGCGGAGACCAGCGCAGCCGCCACCGCCATGTCCGCCGCCGGCTCGTTGATGCGCAGCCCGCCGGCGATGTTCAGGTACACGTCCGCCTGGGCGAAGGTGAGGTTGCAGCGCGCCTCCAGCACGGCCAGCAGCATGGAGAGCCGCCCGCCCTCCCAGCCCACCACCTGGCGGCGCGGGCTGCCGCCGTTGCTGGGCGAGAGCAGCGCCTGCACCTCCACCAGCACGGGCCGCGTGCCCTCCATGCCGGCGAAAACCGCGCTGCCCGCGATATTGCCCCGCCGCTCGGCCAGGAAGAGAGCGGAGGGGTTGGTGACCTCCATCAGCCCGCCCTCGGTCATCTCGAAGACGCCGATCTCGTCGGTCGCGCCGAAGCGGTTCTTGGTGGCGCGGAGGATGCGGAACTGGTGGCCGCGGTCGCCCTCGAAGTAGAGCGTGGCGTCGACCATGTGCTCCAGCACGCGCGGGCCGGCGAGCGTGCCCTCCTTGGTGACGTGCCCCACGAGCACCAGGGCGAAGCCCCGCGCCTTGGCGCAGCGGATCAGCTCGAAGGCGCAGGTGCGGACCTGGGCCACGGTGCCGGGCGCGGAATCCAGCGCGTCCAGCCACATGGTCTGGATGGAATCGATGACGACGAGGGTGGCGTCCTTCTCGGCCTCCAGGCTCGCGATGATGTCGCGCAGGGCCGAGGCCGCCGCCAGCGCCATCGGCGCGTCCTGCAGGCCCAGGCGACGCGCGCGCAGCCGCACCTGGGCCACCGCCTCCTCGCCCGAGATGTAGAGGACGCGCTTGCCCGCGCTGGACATCCGCGCCGCGGCCTGCAGCAGGATGGTGGACTTGCCGATGCCGGGATCGCCGCCCACCAGCACCGCCGAGGCCGGCACGAAGCCGCCGCCCAGCACGCGGTCGAGCTCCGCGATGCCGGTGAGGTGGCGCGGCGGGGGCGCGCTCTCGCCGGCGAGCCCGACGAGGTCGATGCCGCGCCCGAGCGGCGCCTTGCCGGCCGGGCCGGGGCCGCGCGGCGCCGTCGATTCCTCGACGAGGGTGTTCCATTCGCCGCAGCCGTCGCAACGCCCCTGCCACTTCGGGTGGTCGGCGCCGCAGGACTGGCAGACGAAGCGGGTGCGATCCTTGGCCATCACATCAGAACATAAATAGAACAAACCCATGATGCAAGCTGGATGGATACCGATAGGCAACACCGATCGGGGAAACTGCTTTCACGGATTGGTTGCTATCGCCAGCGCCCGATAGCCTTCCCTCATCGTACAACGAAAACCCCCGATGGGAAAAGGCAGACAGACATGAGAAAGCACATCCTGATGGCCGCCCTGGCCGCCTCCACCGCCCTCGGCTTCGCGGCGGCCCCCGTCACCCAGGCTGCGGCGCAGGGCAATCCGTCCTATTGCCAAGGCCGGCTGCAAGCCGCGAGCTTCTACAGCACGGTGAGCGCCACCAGCACCAGCAGCACCACGAGCTACTGGCTGATCCTGCAGAACACGACGGGCCTCGAGGTGAACTTCGCCGTCGCCTTCATCGCCCACCAGGCAAACAACCGGCCCAACGGGACGCATTTCACGAAGCTCGGCCGCTGGGGCACGTCGCAGGCCGTCCTGCTGGGCCGCCAGATGGTGCACAACCCAACCGGCTCTGGCGCGTTGACCGTGAGCGACCTGCCGGGGAACACGAGAGTGACCTGCCGCTGAGCCTGGCCGAGGTCGGGTGGAACCGCCCGCCATCGGGAAGGCTACAAAACGACAATCCGGAGCGGCCGAACCGCTCCAATATGAACGCTATTGCCGTCGCGCCGAACTTCCCCCCGGGCGCGGCGACATCCCCGGCGGGGCGACACTCCCCCCAACTAGGTCCCCGCCGGGGCCCCCTCTTCTGTCTTTTGTCTTTCCGGCCAGCGTGACGCCGCTTCTGCAGAAATCCCGGAGAGGTTGCAAAGACCTCTTCAAATCGTGCCATTTGTTGTGTATATGCATCATATGGTCCGCAAACCCCTCCTCACCGCCGACGATGCCACGGAAGCCTGCACCGAGATCCGGACGCAGTGCCTGGCCTTCGCCGCGCGCCGGACCGCGAACCTCATTTCACGCGCCTATGCCGCCAAGCTGGCGCCGCTGGGGCTGGAGCCCTCGCAATTCGGGGTGCTCATCGTGGTCGCCACCGGAAAGGCGGATTCCGCACGCGAGCTCGCCGACAAGCTGGGCATCGAGCGCTCCACCCTCACCCGCAATCTGACGCGGCTGCTCGATGCGGGGCTGCTGGTCGGCGCGCCAGGCAAGGGGCGGCGCATCACCTACAGCCTCACCCCCGCGGGCCGCGCCAGGCTCACTGAGGCGCTACCTCTCTGGCAGGAAGCGCAGAGCGCGATGCAGGCGCAGCTGCGCCCCGGCGTGGCCGAGACCGCGCGCGCCTCGCTCGAGGAGCTGCGCGGTGCGGCGCTGGAGCTGATCAACGCGGACTGAGGCGCGGCCTCGACAGGAATTTTCCCGCCAGCGCGCAGCCCGACCGCACCGCCTCGGCGAGCGGCAGGCCACGCGCCAGCCCGTCCAGCAGGCCGGCGGCGAAGACGTCCCCGGCACCGGTCGTGTCCGTGCTGGCCACCGGGGTCACCGGTACCGTCGAGACCTTCTCCGCCACGACCGTCACCGGCCCCGTGCCGTCCGTGAGCACCAGGGCCTCGCATCCCGTCGTCGCGCGGCCGCGCGCCAGCAGGGCGGCGGGATCGCCCTCCGGCAGGTCGCTGCGCGAGCCGATCAGGATCCGCGCCGGATGCGCCATCGTCTCGTCGAGCGGGAACTGCGCGACGACCATGGGATGCGCCGCGAGCGCCGCTTCGGTCTCCGCCGGCAGCTGCCGTGCGTTCACGTAGACGATCCCGGCCTCCAACACCGCTGGCGCCGGGCGGGGCCCAGGCGCGCGCGGCGGGTGGATCAGCGTGCGCTCGCCCTGCGGCTCGACCAGGATTTCCGTCAGCGGCGTCTCACCCGGCACCATAACGGTCGGGCCGGCGTCGATGCCGAGCCGCGCCAGCTCCGCCAGAAGGGCGCGCCCCTTCGGATCGTCATGCACCACCCCCGCCACCGCGACGCGATGCCCCAGCACGGCCAGCGGCCCGCCGGTGTTGATGCCGCCCCCGCCGAAGCGCTCCTCGATGCTCCGCCAGGCAAGGCGCGAGCCCGGCCGCAGCGGCGCGTCCAGCCGCCAGATCCGGTCGATGGCCGTGGTGGCGATCAGCAGGATGCCGCTCAATGCTCGGCCGATCCCGGCGCGAAAGCCTCGGTGATGAAGCGCTGCGCCGCCAGGAAGAGCAGCAAAACCGGCAGCGCGGACAGGAAGCTGGTCGCCATCAGCGGCCCCCAGAGCCGTTGCCCGCCCTCGGCATCGGCGAACATGGCGATGCCGGTGACGATGGTCTTTCGCCCCGGCTCCTCCAGCACGAGCTGCGCCCAGAGATAGATGTTCCAGGCGCCGAGGAAGGCGATGACGGCCAGCGCCGCCACCGAGGGCAGGACGTTCGGCAGCGCGATGCCGAAAAACTGTCGCCAGAGCCCGGCGCCGTCGAGCCGCGCGGCCTCGAAGATCGAATCCGGCAGCCGCCGGAAGACCTGGCGGGCGTAGAAAACGTAGAAGCCGATATAGGGGATCATCGGCAGGATCATCGCCGTGTAGGTGTCGAAGATCCCCAGCCGCACGATGGCGATGTAGCTCGGCAGGATGGCGACGACGGCGGGAAAGCTCATGGTCGCCAGGATGATCCAGAACAGCGTCTCCCGCCCGCGGAATCTCAACCGGGCGAAGGCGAAGCCGGCGGGCAGCGAGAGCGCCAGCTTGCCGGCGGTGATCGCGCTGGCCGTCAGCACCGAGTTGCCGAGCCAGGTCCAGACGGGATAGCGCCGCGCGGCATCGAAGAAATTGGCCAGCGTCGGCTCGCGCGGCCAGAGCCGCATGGGGTCGCTCAGCACGAGGTGGTTGGGCGTGAAGGCCGCGCTGGCGATCCAGACCAGCGGCAGCACCGTCAGCACGGCCGCGACCGCCAGCAGGATGTGCGCGAGCCAGCGCATCACCGATAGAAGACCCGCCGCTCGAACAGACGGAACTGCAGCGCGGTCACCGCCAGCACCAGCACGATCATGATCACCGCCACGGCGCTGGCCTCGCCGAACTGGAAGAAGGCCAGCCCGCGCTGCCAGAGAAAGAAGAGCAGGCTGCTGCTGCGCCCGGCCGGCCCGCCCTCGGTCAGCACGTCGATCACGCCGACGATGTCGTCCAGCACGTGCGACACCGTGGTGACGGCGATGAAGAAGGCGGTGGGCGCGATCAGCGGCAGGTCGATCGTCCAGAAGCGCCGCCAGGGCCCGGCGCCGTCGATTCGCGCGGCCTCGTGGACCTCCTTCGGGATGCCCAGCAGCGCTGCCGCCCAGAGCAGCATGTTAAGCCCGAAGGTCTTCCAGAAGGTCACCACGGCCACGCAGAGCAGCGCGAGGTCCGGGTCGGTGTGCCAGCGCGAGCGCGGCAGGCCAAGCGCAGCCAGCACCTCGTTCAACACGCCGTTCACCGGCGAGAGCAGCCAGGACCAGGCCACGCCGGCGACCGAATAGGCCAGGATCGTCGGCAGGAAGAGCAGGCTGCGATAGGTCTGGCTCAGCCGGCGCGAGGCGACCTGGGTCAGGGCCAGTGCCAGGACCAGCGGCAGCACGATCTGCGCCGGCACGAGGATCGCGACGTACCAGAAGGTGTTTCGGGCCGCATGGCCGAAATCCTCGCTGTCGAGCAGCGTGCGGTAATTTTCCAGCCCGACGAAGTCAGCCTCCGGCGAGAGCAGGTTCCAGTCGCTCACCGACAGGCCCGCCGAGGCGAGGATCGGCAGGTACAGGAAGACCAGCACCGCGAGGACGGCGGGGCCGACGAAGAGGTAGGGGGCGATCCGTGCCCCGAAAGCCCTCAGGCCACGACCACCCGGGCCAGCTCGGCCTGTGCGCGGGCCATACCCTCGGCGACCGGTACCTCCTTCAGCAGCATGCGGGTCACCCAGCGGCGCCAGATGTCCTGGCCCTCGAAGCCGCGGCGGCCGGGCCAGATGGTCTCCGCGGTCAGCCCGTCGGCGAGCTGCGCGGCGGCGGCGGCCATCTCCGGGGCGATCAGCGGCAGCGGATGCACGGAGGTGTTGAGGTAGCCGACCTCCGACCAGAGCGTCTGCCCTTCGGCCGAGGCGCAGAATTCGAGAAAGGCCATGGCGGCCCGGGCCTGCTCCGCGTTGCGGGCGTAGATCGCAAGAAAATTGCCGCCGCTGTTCATCCGGCGGGAGCGGCCTGGCAGTCCCGGGAACTTCGCCGTCGCCACCGGGAAGGGCAGGCCCTTCAGGACCGAAACCCGCGTCGAGGAGGTGGTGACGATGGCCAGCGCGCCGGCATCGAAGGCCGTGTCCTGCTCGCGCCCGTTGACCGGCTGCCAGAGCCCCTCATGCGCCGGCGCGCAATAGGCCTCCATGCCGGCAATGGCCTCGGGGCGGTTGAGCGTGAGCTGGCCCTGCGGATCGATGAGGAAGCCGCCCGCATTCTGGATGAAGGACTGGCTGGTCCATTCGTTGTTCGAGAGCGCCAGCGCCGAGCGGTAGGCCGCATGCCGGCCCTTCAGTTTCGCGTCCATCGCCCGCGCCTGGGCGTAGAGCCAGTCCGTGTCGAACTGCTGCGGGACCTCCGGCAGGCCGGCCTCGTGCCACAGCGCCAGGTTGACGTAGGTGATCGGCGTGGACATGGCCCAGGGCAGCCCGATCAGCGCGCCGTCGATGGTCACCAGCTGATGCACCGAGGGGACGAAGTTGGCGATCAGCCGCCCGGCGAGCTCGCGATCGATCTCGCGCAGGTCGCGGGCGCCGAGGGTGCGCTTCGCGTAGGAACCGAACTTCCAGCCCGTGGTCATGAGCGCCGGCGGCCGGCCGGCGGCGATGCTGGCGGTGGCCTGGGCCGTGGCCTCCTCGTAATTCGCGGAGAAGCGATTACGCAGGGTGACACCGAGCCGCCTGGCGTTGAAGGCGTCCACCACCTTCTGGAAGGGCCGGTCGCTGCCCCAAATGCTCATCACGTCGATCTGCGCATCGTCCCCGCGGGCAGCGCGAGAGACGAAGGGGGTGGCCAATGGGGAAGCCATGAGGCCGGCCAGGGCGAAGCGGCGGGTAAGCATCGGTTGTCCCTCTCAGCGGAGGAGCTGACTTAACCGGTCATCCGGATGCTTTGGGTGTCAGTCGCGTGAAATGAGGAGGTCTCAATCCCCCCGCAGCGCGGCTCCCGCGGCCAGCGGCGCCAGCGGGATCGCCAGCGCCAGCATGGCCGCCTCCAACAGCAGGAAGGGCCGGGCCTCGAGGCCCGAGGCGGCCGCCTCGATCGCCGCGGCGCCGAAGATCACCACCGGGATGGCGAGCGGCAGCACCAGCAGGGGCAGCAGCACGCCGCCGCGCCGCGCGCCCAGCGTCAGCGCCGCGCCGGCCGCGCCCAGCAGCGACAGGATCGCCGAGCCCAGCGCCAGCGCGATCATCGCCACCGCCATGGCCTCGACGGGCAGGTTCAGCAGCGCCGCGGCAAGTGGCGTGGCGACGACCAGCGGCACGCCCGTCGTGATCCAGTGCGCCAGCGCCTTCACCGCCGCGATCGCGGCGGGATGCAGGCTGCTCAGCAGGAGCTGGTCGAGCGAGCCGTCCTCCGCCTCGGCGCCGAAGAGCCGGTCGAGCGGCAGCAGCGCCGCCAGCAGCGCGGAGGCCAGCAGCACGCCGGGCGCGAGCCGCGCCAGCAGCTCGGGCGAGGGGCCGACGCCGAAGGGGAAGAGCGCGGCCACCAGCACGAAGAACATCACGGCCGCAAGCGTGTCGGCCGGGTGGCGGAAGGCCAGCCGCAGCTCGCGAGACAGGAGTGGGATCAAAGCCGCAGCTCCCGGGCGTCCGGCAGCGGCAGCGGCAGGTGCGTGGCCGCGATCACCATGCCGCCCGCGGCGCGATGCGTGGCGAAGAGCGGCGCCAGCTTCTCCACCGATGCCGCGTCCAGCCCCACGGAAGGCTCGTCCAGCAGCCAGAGCGGCGCGTGTCCCAGCGCCAGCCGCGCCAGCGCCAGCCGCCGCTTCTGACCCGAGGAGAGCACCCGCGCCGGCAGCTCCGCGAGATCAGCGAGGCCGAGCGCGGCCAGGGCGGCCATGACATCTCCGCCATGCAGGCTTGCATAGAAGCCCAGGTTCTCCGCAGCACTCAGCGCCGGCTTCAGCGCATCCTGGTGGCCGAGGTAGCGCAGCCGCGTGCCATGCACCGGCAGGTCGGCGAAGGCATCCGCGCCGCTCCACAGCAGCCGCCCCGCCGCTGCCGGCAGCAGCCCCGCCAATACTCGCAGCAGCGACGACTTGCCCGCCCCGTTCGCGCCCGTCAGCAGCAGCGCGTCGCCCGGCTCAATTGCGAATGAGACGCAATCAAAAACAAGCCTTTCCGCGCGCCAGCACGCCAATTCCTGCGCCTCGATCAGGCTCGCCTCCATGGACCGTGAACCGTCGTCATGCTTAAACCCGCAACGACAGAGTAGAGGACGATTTCAAGATGCGCATGATCGGGCAGGACAGTCTCAAGGTCGCACGCCAGCTTTCCGTCGACGGCAAGACCTACCACTACTTCTCCCTGCCCGAGGCGGCGAAGCAGATCGGCGACATCTCGCGCCTCCCCTTCTCCCTCAAGGTGCTCCTGGAAAACGTCCTGCGCTTCGAGGACGGCCGCAGCTACACCGTCGCCGACGCCAAGGCCATCGCCGAGTGGGTCCAGCAGGGCCACAGCGAGAAGGAAGTCCCCTTCAAGCCGTCGCGCATCCTGCTGCAGGACTTCACGGGCGTGCCCGCCGTCGTCGACCTCGCCGCCATGCGCGACGCGCTGCTCAGCCTCGGCGGCGATCCGCGCAAGGTGAACCCGCTCGTCCCCGTCGACCTCGTGATCGACCACTCGGTGATGGTGGACGTCTCCGGCAGCGCCAGCGCGCTGGAGAAGAACGTGGACATCGAGTTCGAGCGCAACGGCGAGCGCTACGAGTTCCTGCGCTGGGGCCAGGAGGCCTTCAACAACTTCCGGGTCGTCCCGCCGGGCACGGGCATCTGCCACCAGGTCAATCTGGAGTACCTCGGCCAGGTCGTGTGGACCGCGACGGACATCGGCAACACCTACGTCTATCCCGACAGCTGCTACGGCACCGACAGCCACACGACGATGATCAACGGCCTGGGCGTGCTCGGCTGGGGCGTCGGCGGCATCGAGGCCGAGGCGGCCATGCTCGGCCAGCCCATCGCCATGCTCATCCCCGACGTCATCGGCTTCAAGCTCAGCGGCAAGCTGCGCGAGGGCGTGACCGCCACCGACATGGTGCTCACCGTCACGCAGATGCTCCGCAAGAAGGGCGTCGTCGGCAAGTTCGTCGAGTTCTTCGGCCCCGGCCTCTCCGGCATGGCGCTGGCCGACCGCGCGACCATCGCGAACATGGCCCCGGAATACGGCGCGACCTGCGGCTTCTTCCCGGTGGACGAGGTCACGATGGGCTACCTCAACCTCTCCGGCCGCGACGAGCACCGCATCAACCTCGTGCGTGAGTACTGCAAGGCGCAGGGCCTGTGGCGCGAGGACGGCGCGCCCGACCCCGTGTTCACCGACACGCTGGAGCTCGACCTCTCCACCGTCGAGCCCTCCATGGCCGGCCCGAAGCGCCCGCAGGACCGCGTGGCGCTCGGCTCCGTCGGCACCTCCTTCGCCAAGGACCTTGCCGCCGGCACCATGGGCGTGCCCGGTGACGAGGCGAACAAGCGCGTTGCGGTCGATGGCGCCAAGTTCGACCTCGGCCATGGCGACGTGGTCATCGCCGCCATCACCTCCTGCACCAACACCTCGAACCCCTACGTGCTCGTCGCCGCCGGCCTCGTGGCCCGCAAGGCGCGCGCCAAGGGCCTGATGCCGAAGCCCTGGGTGAAGACCTCGCTGGCCCCCGGATCCCAGGTCGTCACCGACTACCTGAACTCCTCGGGCCTCACCGAGGACCTGGACGCGATCGGCTTCCAGACGGTCGGCTACGGCTGCACCACCTGCATCGGCAATTCCGGCCCGCTGCCCGAGCCGATGGTCGAGGCGATCGAGGACAACAAGCTGGTCGTCGCCGGTGTGCTCTCGGGCAACCGCAACTTCGAGGGCCGCGTCCACGCCAACGTCCGCGCGAACTACCTCGCCTCCCCGCCGCTGGTCGTCGCCTATGCGCTGGCCGGCACGGTGAAGATCGACATGATGCACGAGCCGATCGGCACCGGCAGCGACGGCCAGCCCGTCATGCTGCTCGACATCTGGCCGACGCAGGAGGAGGTCAACGCGATCGTCCATGGCAACGTCACGCGCCCGATGTTCATGTCCCGCTACTCCGACGTCTTCAAGGGCCCGCAGCAGTGGCAGGCCATCCGCGTGGATGCCGGCAGCGACACCTACCGCTGGAACGGCGGCTCCACCTACGTCCAGAACCCGCCCTACTTCGAGGGCATGACCATGGACGTGAAGCCGCTCGCCTCCATCAAGGGCGCGCGGGTGCTCGGCCTGCTCGGCGACAGCATCACGACCGACCACATCTCGCCCGCGGGCAACATCCGCAAGACGAGCCCGGCCGGCGAGTACCTGCTCGAGCACCAGGTCCGGCCGCTGGACTTCAACAGCTACGGCGCCCGCCGCGGCAACCACCAGGTCATGATGCGCGGCACCTTCGCCAATATCCGCATCAAGAACGAGATGGTCCCGGGCATCGAGGGCGGCATCAGCAAGCACTACCCCTCGGGCGACGTGGCGCCGATCTACGACGTCGCCATGCGCTACAAGGCCGAGGGCGTGCCGCTGGTGGTCTTCGGCGGCAAGGAATACGGCACCGGCTCCTCGCGCGACTGGGCGGCCAAGGGCACCTTCCTGCTGGGCGTGAAGGCGGTCATCGCCGAGAGCTTCGAGCGCATCCACCGCTCCAACCTCGTGGGCATGGGCGTCCTGCCGCTGGTCTTCAAGGAAGGCGAGAGCCGCAACTCGCTCTCGCTTCGCGGCGACGAGACGGTGGACATCCTCGGCGTCGAGGACCTGAAGGCGCGCATGAAGCTGGAGATGGTCATCACCCGGGCCGACGGCCATGTGATGAGGACCGAGGTGCTGTGCCGCGTCGATACGGCCGACGAGGTCGAGTACTACCGGAACGGCGGCATCCTGCACTACGTGCTGCGCGGGATGGCCAAGGCCGCCTGATGTGAGGGCGATGCGGTCCGCCGGCCTGCTCCTCGCGCTGCTCGCCACGGGCTGCGCGCCGGAGCGCGAGCGGGCCGCCGATGCGGCGGCGATCGGCGTCGATTTCCAGTGGGGTGCCGCGGACCGGTGCTCCCCGCGGTCACCGGCGCTGGCGATCCGCGGCATCCCGCCCGGCACCACCAAGGTCACGGTCCGGCTGACCGACCTGAACATGCCGACCTTCTCGCAGGGCAGCGACGTCTTCGTGCCGCCCGATGGCCGGATTCCGGCCGGAACCCTGCCCAATTATGCCGGGCCCTGCCCGCCGGCGGGGGAGCGGCACTCCTTCCGCTTCATCGTCGACGCCGTGGATGCCTCCGGCCGGATCATCGGGACGGGACAGGCGACCCGCATGTTCCCGCCCGAGTGAGGCCCGGTCAGCGCGCCGGCAGCGGAACCGGCGTGCCGATGCCCGCCCGGTAGGGATAGCGGGCAAAGATCGCGCCCACGAAGGTGTCGATCCGCTCCTGCGGATAGACGAGGTCGCGGTCGGTGATCGGCGCCATCGCGACGCCCTCCCAGACCAGCATGTCGCGCCGGCGGTCGACGATGTCGATGTTGATCGTTCCCTCGGTGTACTGATCCACGAAGGGCCCGCTGCCGAAGGTGTAGCCCGGCCAGACGCCGTAGCCGCGATAACCGTAATAGGTCATGGGCGCCGCGAAGGCCGGGCCGCCCGAGACCTGGAGCCGCTCCCGGAAGCGGCCGTGGAAGTTCACCAGCAGGTCGGGGCTGTTGGCGGAATAGGTGTAGCCGCGCACCGTCATCTCGCGCTCCACCGCCGCCTTCAGGCGGTCGGTGACGAGCGTGGTGTAGCCCGAGCGGTCGGTGCCGAGGGGGTTCGCCCAGCCGAAGGTCCGGTAACGCGCGAAATCGGCGCTGTGGTCGTAGTCCACGCGCACGTCGGGGCCGACGGCGCAGGCGGCGAGCGTCCCGAGGAGCATCAGGGCGAACAGGCGGCGCAGCATGAGGTGTTTCCTTCCGATCGATGGTCACGCTATTGCGAACGGATCGCAAATTCAACGGCGGGTCTTGCAGCGGTGTTACGCCGCCGCCACCATCCGCGCGCAACGCGGAGCGCGCGACATGGCCCACCTCACCATCGGCAGCCTGATCTTCGACGAGCTCGACCAGGTGGACCTGACCGGGCCGCACGAGGTGCTCTCGCGCCTGCCGGATTCCAGCTACGCCATCTACGGGAAGACCATGGCGCCGGCGCGCGACATGAAGGGGCTGCGAATCCTCCCGGACGCGACGCTGGAGGAGGCGCCGCAGCTCGACGTGCTGCACATCCCCGGCGGTTTCGGGGTGGATGCGCAGATGGCCGACCCGGAGGTCCTCGCCTGGGTGCGGCGGCAGGCCGAGGGCGCCCAGGCCGTCTTCACCGTCTGCACGGGAGCCCTGCTGCTGGGCGCCACCGGGCTGCTGCGCGGCCGCCGCGCCACGACGCATTGGGCGAGCCACCACATCCTCCCCTCCTTCGGCGCGGTGCCGGTGCAGGCACGGGTGGTGGAGGATGGAAAATTCGTGACGGCCGCCGGCGTGACCTCGGGTTTCGACGGCGCGCTGCATCTGGCCGCAAAGCTGCGCGGCCAGGCGGTGGCCGAGGGCATCCAGCTCTACATGCAGTACGACCCGAAGCCGCCCTTCGACGCCGGCACGCCCGAGACCGCGCCGCCGGAGCTCGTGCATGCGACACGGACGGCGATGGCCGGCGTGATCGGCCGGCGCGAGGAGATGGCCCGCCGGATCGGCGCCGCCTTCACCTGACCAGGGGCACGAGGCTCAGGATCAGCAGCGCCGCCATCGACCAGTTGAAGGCGCGCAGCCGGAGGCCGCTGCCGAGCACCCGCCCCGCCTCCTGTCCGAGCCAGGCCCAGAGCAGCAGGCAGGGCATGCAGACCAGGGCGAAGACCAGCGCGATGGTGAGGGCTTGCGGCAGGATGGGCTCGCCGGGGGTGGTGAAGGCCGGCAGGGCGGCGAGGACGATCATCCAGGCCTTGGGATTCACCCATTGGAAGGCGGCGGCACCGAGGAAGCCCAGCGGCGGAGAGGGTTTCGCCTCGCCCGGCGGCGGGGCGGAGGCGATCTTCCAGGCCAGCCAGAGCAGCCAGGCGCCGCCCGCGACCTGCATGACCCGGTGCAGCCAGGGATAGCTTTCGAAGGGCAGCCCGAGGCCCAGCGCGATGGCGAGGAACATCGCGGGAAAGCCGAGGCTCACGCCCAGCATGTGTGGGATGACCCGCCGGAACCCCACCTGCGCGGCCGAGGCCGCGACCATCAGCACGTTCGGCCCCGGCGTGGCGGAGGTCGCGAAAGCGAAGCCGATCAGGGTGAGGAGGTATTCCATGACGGGAAGTGTCCACGTGGCCGGGATATTACGTCAATAATGCTGACGTAATGGCAGGGCGGCGCCGGACGCGGGCTCAGCGCTTCTTCTTCCGCTGGGCTTCCATGTAGCCGCGCAGCACGGCGTTCATCCGCGTCTGCCAGCCGGGGCCGGCGCCGCGGTACCAGTCGAGCAGGTCGGCGTCGAGGCGGAGGGTGGTCTGGCGCTTGGGCTCGGGGAGAACGAGTTTGGCGGAGGCGAACCAAGCCTCATCGACGATCGGGGCTGCATCCGGGTCATCGGCGATGGCGGCCTCGATCTGCTCGTCCGTCAAGGCGTCGAGCCGCGCCCAGTCCTTCAGATCAGCCTTTGGCAAGGAAGGCTTGGTAGAGCGCACGCTCTTCGCGGCTCGCGATGCGGGCTTGGATGATGCGGCAGGCTTCCCCGCGCCACGTGAAGGTGATGAAGACGACTCGGCCCTGGACGGCGCCGACGGCCTGGAATCGATCTTCCCCATAATCGCGACGCCCTGTCCTGCCTTACCCATACGGCACACCCGAGATGCGAACGGCGGCGACAAAATCCAGGCCATGCTTGGCAAGATTGGATCGGCGCTTGGCTTCGTCCCATTCGAAGGCTGATGGCGGCAGCATACACCGATCCTGTAGCTACGGAATGGCAATACGCGATTCGTGTGTCGACCATGGGAGGGGCAGAGTCGCGCCTTCAACACGCATGCACGAAAAAGGGGGCCTCACGGCCCCCTCTCCCAACACCAGCAAAGCCGGGAAATTTACTCCCGCGTCGCCGCGCCCAGCTCGGCCACCAGCTCGTCCTCGAGCGTGATGTCCTCCTCGCGCGAGATCTCCTCGCCGCGGGCCTGCTTCTCGGCCTCTTCCGGGCTGCGGGCCACGTTCACGACCACCGGCAGCAGCACCTCCGGATGCAGCTCCACGCGCACCGTGGTGAGGCCCAACGTCTTGATCGGCTGGTCCAGCAGCACCTGCGAGCGGTTCACCGTCAGGCCCGCCTCGGTGCAGCCGTCGGCGATGTCGCGCGCGGAGACGGAGCCGTACAGCCCGCCGCTCTCGCCCGCGGAGCGGATCAGGACCACGGAGAGCCCCTCCATACGCTCGGCCACGCGCTCGGCCTCCTCGCGCCGCTTGAGGTTCTGGGCCTCCAGCTGCACGCGGTCCTGCTCGAACTTCTCGAGGTTGGACTTGGTGGCGCGGATCGCCTTGCCGCCGGGGAGCAGGTAGTTGCGCGCGTAGCCAGGCTTGACCTTAACGAGCTCGCCCATCTGGCCGAGCTTGTCCACGCGCTGCATCAGGATGAGTTCAATCATGATTAGCCTCGGATCTCAGGTTTGGGGCGGCATCGAGGGCCGCCGATATTGGTCGAGAAGGCCCACGCCGACCATCAGCGGAGCCATGATCTGAAGAAACAGGAGCATCAGCACGTAGAAGCCGGCCAGGAAGGCGACCCGCCCCGTCCGCCCGCGCAGCCGGCGATGCACGCCGGCGACGCCCAGCAGGAAGACCGGCACCAGCAGGATCAGCAGCGACGACAGCGCCACGGCGCCCCCGAAGGCCAGCCAGGCCGCCAGCGCGACGGCCGGCAGCAGCAGGTACCAGCCCGGCAGGTGCAGCGCGTCGGCCGGGGGCGTGCGATGGATGGCGAGACCGTTGCGCGCCAGCAGCGCCTGCGCCGCCAGCCCGTTGCCCACCATCAGCAGCGCCACCCAGAAGCCGGCCGCGGCCGCCTTCACCTGCGCGATCTGGTCCACCATGCCGTCCGGCAGCGACACGCCCATGCGGCGCACGCCCAGTTCCACCGCCTCGCGCATCTCGGCCTCGATGTCGGGAATGGCCAGCGCCAGCACCGCCAGCACCACCACGGGCCAGAGGCCGAGCAGCGCGAGCGGCAGCGAGAGCTCCATCCGGCCCGGCTGCATCGCGGTCGCGACGATCATCGCCGCCGGCAGCCCGAAGACCGCCAGGTAGACCAGCAGGCCGAGCGAGCTCGTGCTGAAGAAGACCAGCGCCGCCGCGATGCCCACGGCGGAGACCGCCGCGCGCGCGCCGAAGCCGAAGCCCGCCGCGAAGAGCGGCATGGGCGACAGCCACATCAGCAGCCCGCCCAGCGGCATCCCGCGCATCGCCCAGAGGGCGAGCAGCGCCGAGCCCACCCCCGCGGCGCCCGCCGCGAGGGCGGCGGGATGGCTGAACAGCCCCCCTTGGCCCGATGTCTGACTCACCCCGGACACTCCTGTGTCAGTCGTTGATCACGTAGGGCAGCAGGGCCAGGAAGCGCGCGCGCTTGATGGCGTTCGCCAGCTCGCGCTGCTTCTTGCCGCTGACGGCCGTGATGCGGCTCGGCACGATCTTGCCGCGCTCGCTCAGGAAGCGGGACAGGAGGCGCACGTCCTTGTAGTCGATCTTCGGCGCGTTCGGGCCGGAGAAGGGGCAGGACTTCCGGCGCCGGTAGAAGGGGCGGCGGGCCCCCACGGCGGCGCGGCGATTGGCGATGTTGGGTTCTGCGGTCTCGCTCATCGGCTCACATCTCGTCGTTCAGGTTGAGGTCCATCTCGTCGCGCGGACGGGCCCGGAACTCCTCGCGGTCGTCGCGGCCGCCGGTGCGGCCCGAGCTGAAGCGGCCGGCGGGCTTGGGCCCGCGGAAGCCGCGCTCACGGTCGCGATCGTCGGCGCGCTTGGCCAGGATGGCGGAGGGCGTCTCGGGGTCGATGGCCTCGACGCGGATGGTCATCTCGCGCAGCACGTCCTCGTTGAGGCCGAGCTGCCGGACGACTTCCTGCATCGCGGGGGCGGGTGCGTCGATGCCGAGGAGCATGTAGTGCCCCTTGCGGTTCTTCTTCACCTTGTAGGCGAGGCCGCGCAGGCCCCAGTATTCGCGCTTCTGGACGTGGCCGCCCTGCTCGCCGAGCGTCGTGCCGATGTTGTCGGCGATCGTCTCGACCTGCTGCTGAGTCACGTCGTTGCGCGCGATGAACACGCATTCGTAGAGTGGCATGGGAGCTCCCTATGGCTGCTCAGCCCGGGCGGCCTCGGAAATCGGAGCGCGCAAACAGGCATAGCCGCGGGCGTGCCAACGCCGGCGGCAGGGTCCGGCGCATCAACCATGCCCCGCTTCGCGGGTCAATATTGTTTTTACGCCCTCAAACGCCGGGCGGCCGCGTCCGCGGCCTTGGCTTCGCCGCACCGCTGAAGCCCCCTGGCAGGCCGCACAGCGGCGCCGGCCGCTGTGCGGCCGGATTCTCCAAGGTTCCGACGGCCTTGCGTGGTCGAGCCGGACAGAAGCCTACCGCGCCGCGCTGCGCGCCATCCCCAGCACCACCTGCCGCGCGATGACCTCGTCCGGCAGGCCCGTCGACTTGGTCTGGCGCTCCGCGCGCAGCAGGGCTGCGCCCAGCGCCTCCAGCCGTGCCGGCGACCAGCGCTGCAGCGCCCGCTCCATCGGCCCCTTGGCCTTCCAGAAGACGGGCGGCCGGAGCGCCCCGATCGCGTCGGCCGGCGCGCTGCCCTCGGCCACCGCCAGCGCCGCCAGATGCAGCCGCTGCACATGCCGCAGCGCCGCGCGCAGCACCTGCACGGGGTTCGCCCCCTCGGCAAAGGCCTTGGCGATGGCGCGGTCCGCCACCGCCACCTCGCCCAGCGAGGCCGCCAGCAGCGCCTCGTCCAGGTCCAGCATGCTGCCCTCGCCGAGCAGCTCCATGGCCTCCTCGGCCGTGATGCGCCCACCGGGCTCGGCATGCAGCGCCAGGATCTCCAGCGAGCGGCGCATGGCCAGCCGGTCCTCGCCGGCGCGCTCGGCCAGCCAGTCCAGCGCGGCCGGCTCGGCCTGGGCGCCCAGCTCGCCGAGGATGCGCTGGATCGAGGCGACCAGGTCCCGCCCCCGCTCCGCATAGCATTCGATCACCTGGCCGCGCGCATCCGCCGCCACCAGCGTCCGCAGCTTCGACCGTCCGGTGAGCCCCGAGCCCTCGATGATCACGAGCCCCGGCCCCGGCCCGGCCAACGCGCCGCGGACAGCCTCGGCCCAGGCGTCGCGCGCGTCGCGCAGGCGGATCGCCACGCGCCCGCCTGTCAGCGGCACCGAGGCCGCCTCCCCGGCCAGCGAGCCCGCATCCTTCGCAGCCTCGCGCCCCGGCTCCACGACGCGGATCGGGTCGTTGCCCGCCACGCTCCGCACCAGCTGGCCCGCGCGCTCGTTCACCAGCCCGGCATCGTCGCCGACCAGCAGAACCACCCGGCAATCCTCCGGAGGATCGGCGAGGAAGGCGGTCAGCCGGCGGGGGTCGAGCTTCGCGGCCAAGCCGCGCTCAGCCCTGCATGCGCCGGCGCAGCGCAACCGCCACGCCGAGCACGATCCGATCGCTGAGCTCGTCGATCAGCCGGCGCTCCATGGCGTCGCGCGAGGAGTCGGCGGCAAAGAACTGCAGGTCGGGGATGTTGAAATCGTCCAGCGTGCGAGCCGTGCCCCGCTCGATCACCACCGGCGGAACCGCGGCCGTGGCCAGGATCCAGGTGCCGGTCGCGGTATAGCGCACCCGGGTGATGGTCCCGTCGCGCCGGTAGCCCAGCCCCTCGACCTGGTAGGCGAGCGAAGCGGCGAGATCGAAGCGGGCCTGTGTGCCCGGCCGCAGCCCCTCGAGCTGCCGTTGCAGCGAGCGGCGGAGGATCTGCCCGTTGCGCTCGCCGATCGGGCCCACGCGCACCGAGGCGAGCTGGTCCCGCAAGGCGGGCTCGTTCGCGCCCGTGGCGATGTTCCGCTCCCCGTCCGACCCATAGACGGGCTGGAAGCCGCAGCCCGCCAGCCCGGCCGAGGCCAGCCCCAAGGAGGACAGGAGAAGGCCGCGACGCCTAAGGCCTGATCCGCTCACGTTCGCTCCCTCCTCAGGCGCCAGCTCCTTCGATGATCATGCTCTAGATGACAAGGTTGACCACCCGTCCCCTCACATGGATGCGCTTCCTGATCGGCTTGCCGCCCAGGGCACGCTGGACGTTCTCCTCCGCCTCGGCGGCGGCGAAGACCACCTCGTCCGGCGCGTCCACCGCGACCTCGATGGTGCCGCGCAGCTTGCCCAGGACCTGGACCGCGAGCGTCACCGTCTCGGCCTTGAGCAGCGCCGGATCGGCCTCCAGCCAGGGCAGCTGCGCCACCAGCCCGGCGCCGGGACGCAGGCCGGACCACAGCTCCTCGGCGAGATGCGGCATCATGGGCGAGGACAGGCGGACCAGCGCCTCCAGCGCTTCCCGTCGGACGGCCAGGGGCGCGCTTGCGGCATCGCCGATGGCATTGGCGAGCTCGTGGATGCGGGCCACGGCGACGTTGAAGGCGAAGCCCTCCAGCGCCTCGGTGACCGCGGCGATGGTCCGGTGCGTGGCCTGCAGGAGCTTTCGGCCCACCGCCTCGTCCGGCGCATCGGCCTCGCGCAGGTTCTGCGCGAGGCGCCAGACGCGGCCGATGAAGCGGCTCGCGCCCGCCACGCCGGATTCCGACCACTCCATGTCCCGCTCGGGCGGGTTGTCGCTCAGGATGAACCAGCGCGCGGTATCGGCGCCGTAGCGGCCGATGATGGCGCCGGGATCCACCGTGTTGCGCTTGGACTTGGACATGGATTCGACGCGGCCGACCGTCACCGGCTCGTTGGTGCCGCGCACGATGGAGGTGCCGTCGGGGCGCTTCTCCACCTCTTCCGGATAGAGCCAGCGGCCGTCGGCGCCCTTGTAGCTCTCGTGCTGGACCATGCCCTGGGTGAAGAGGCCGGCGAAGGGCTCGTCGATCTTCACATGGCCGGTCGCGTGCATGCCGCGCACGAAGAAGCGGCTGTAGAGCAGGTGCAGGATCGCGTGCTCGATGCCGCCGATATACTGGTCCACCGGCAGCCAGGAATCGACTGCCGCCTGCGTCACCGGCTGGTTGGCGCGCGGCGAGCAGAAGCGGGCGAAGTACCAGGAGCTGTCGACGAAGGTGTCGAAGGTGTCGGTCTCGCGCCGCGCCGGCTTGCCGCAGGACGGGCAGGCGACGTGCTTCCAGGTCGGGTGATGGTCGAGCGGATTGCCAGGGCGCGAGAAGTCGACGTCCTCGGGCAGGATCACCGGGAGCTGGTCCTGCGGCACAGGCACCGCGCCGCAATCGTCGCAATGGATGACGGGGATCGGGCAGCCCCAGTAGCGCTGGCGCGAGACGCCCCAGTCGCGCAGGCGCCAGTTGGTGACGCCCTGGCCGCGGCCCAGCTCCTCGATCCGCGCGATGGCGACGCGCTTGGCCTCGGCGACGGGGAGCCCGTCCAGGAAGCCGGAGTTGAAGAGCGTGCCGTCCTCGGTGAAGGCCTCGTCGGCGATCGTGAAGGTGGCGGGATCGGCACCATGCGGCAGGACCACGGGCGGCACGGGCAGGCCGTACTTGCGCGCGAAATCCAGGTCGCGCTGGTCGCCGCTCGGGCAGCCGAAGATCGCGCCCGTGCCGTATTCCATCAGGACGAAATTCGCGATCCAGACGGGGTAGGTCGCGCCCTCGATGAAGGGATGCGCGACGCGGAAGCCGGTGTCGTAGCCGCGCTTCTCGGCCTGCTCGATGACGGCCTCGCTGGTGCCCTGGCTGCGGCATTCGGCGACGAAGGCGGCGGCGGCCGGATCGCGCGCGGCGGCCGCGGCGGCCAGCGGATGCTCGGCGGCGACGGCCAGGAAGGACATGCCGAAGAGCGTGTCCGGCCGCGTGGTGAAGACCTCGACCTCGGCGATGCCGTCGACCGGCGCCGGCTCGGCCGTGGTCAGCGCGACGGCGCCGCTGTTGGAGCCCACGGCGTCAAGGCTCTCGCGGGCCAGCGGGAAGCGCACGCGCGCGCCCTCGCTGCGGCCGATCCAGTTGGCCTGCATCAGCCGCACCCGCTCGGGCCAGCGGTCCAGCCCGTCCAGCGCCGCCAGCAGGTCCGGCGCGAACTTGGTGATGGAGAAGAACCACTGGCTCAGCAGCTTCTTCTCGACCGGCGCGCCGGAGCGCCAGCCCTTGCCGTCGATCACCTGCTCATTGGCCAGAACGGTGCCGTCCACCGGATCCCAGTTGACCCAGCTCTCCTTGCGCTCGACGAGGCCGGCGGCGAGGAAGTCCAGGAACAGCTTCTGCTGCTGGCCGTAGTATTCCGGATCGCAGGTCGCGAACTCGCGCGCCCATTCCAGCGAGAGGCCCATGCGCTTCAGCTCGGCGCGCATGTTGGCGATGTTCGCGTAGGTCCAGGTGGCCGGATGCGTGCCGCGCTCGCGCGCCGCATTCTCGGCGGGCAGGCCGAAGGCGTCCCAGCCCATCGGGTGCATCACCAGATGGCCCTGCGCCCGCTTGTAGCGCGCCACCACGTCGCCGAGCGTGTAGTTGCGCACATGCCCCATGTGGATCTTGCCCGAGGGGTAGGGAAACATCTCGAGCACGTAGTACTTCTTCGCACCGGCCGGCGGCACGTCGGGCACCGAGAAGCAGGCGGCGGCCTCCCAGGCCTCCTGCCAGCGCGGCTCGGCGGCGGCGAAGTCGTAGCGATCGGCGGCCGTGCTGGCTGCGATATGGGGCTGTGGTGTATCGGGCATGACGCCCCTGAATAGAGCCGGCCCGCGGCCACCTCAAGGCGCCATCATCAGCGGGCAGGCATGCCGCGCGCGGCGGCGGGACTTATCGGCCGGCCGATTGGCTCCGCAGCTCGCGGGCGCGGGCGAGGACGCGGTCCTCCATCTCGGAGTTCGTCGCCGTCGAGGCGGCGGCGTCCACCCAGGTGCCGTTGCGGTTCACCTGCCGGAAGACCTGCACGCGCACGCCGTCGGAGCGCAGCTGCCGGCCGATCACATAGGCGGTGGCCTTGAAGCGCTCGCCATCGGCCTGGGGCGGCGAGTACCAATCGGTGATGATCACCCCGCCGAAGGGATCGGCGCTGGCCAGCGGCATGAAGGACAGCGTGTCGAGCGTGGCGCGCCAGAGATAGGCGTTGACCGTCATGCCGCCGCCGCCCGCATTGGGGCCGGACCCGCCGCCACCCTGCGCCTCGCGCGAGCGGTCGACACCGAAGACCACGATGCCAGAGCTCGTCGGGTTGGCACCCGTCTGGCGCAGCGCGAGCTCGCGCTGGCTGTCGGTGCCGTATTCGTCGTTTCGCACCTGGCGACCACCCTGGCAGGCCGCGAGGGCGGCGAGGGCGAGGCCCAGCGCGAGAATCGGACGGATGGCGTGTGTCATGGCTGCGCTTCTAGGGGAGGGGCTTGCAAAAGAAAAGGGGCGACAGGTTGCCCTGCCGCCCCGATCCGTCACGAAGAGTGACCAGCCTCAGAAGGCGATACGCGTACCGAGGATGAACACATCCTCGAAGCCGCGGCTCTGGATGCCAGGGCGGACGGGATCGAGATCGCGGCCCTGCTCGCGGATCGAGTAGTGAACCCACTCGGCGATCAGGTCCATGCCGGGCGCGAGGCGGTAGTTGCCACCGACCGACATACCCCAGCGGCGCTGGCCGGCGCAGGAGTTGGACACGCCCGGAGCGGTCGGGCGGCAGGAGGTCTGCGTGATGCCACCGGTGGTGCTGTCGTTGAAGGTCGAGCGGCTGCCACCCTCGAAGGAGCCCGTCACGAAGTTCGAACCCACCGTGAAGGGCCCGAAGGTGTACTGGGCACCCACGGTGATCTGCTCGGCGGAGCGGTCACCACGCATGGTGTTGCCCCAGAAGTAGTTGTAGTCACCCCAGGTGTAGTTCGCACCGACCGTGAAGCCATAGGCGCTCGCCTGCGCACCGGCCTGGAAGATGTTCAGGCCGTTGAACACGCGGGACTGGACGTTCGCCGACGAGATGTCGCGGGCGGCGCCGGAACCGATGTAGCCGAAGGTCGCAGCCAGGCCGACACCGGCCAGATTGCCGCGCCAACGGACGGCGGCCTGAATCTCGTTGCGCTTCACCGCCTGCTCGGGACCCGCGGCGTAGATGCCGAAGTTCCGGGCGCCGGAGAAGGCATAGGCGCTGTCGCAGTAGCCCGAGGCGGAGTTGTTCGAGCAGCCCGTGTCCTCACCGACATTCGCATTCGGCGAGAAGCTCGCGCCGAAGTCGAAGCCGAAGAACTGCGGGGACATGTAGATGATCTTGGAGCTGTCACCGATGCCGCCCGGCGCCGTCGTCGTACGGGCGCCAGCCTGGCGGGTGACGAAGCTTTCCCACGAGCCGTGCACACCGCCCGTGCCGAAGCCCTGGACCCAGCCCGAGTTCATCAGGCCGCCCATGACGCCGTCCTCGTCACCGAAGCGGACCTGACCGAAGCGGGGATGCGCGATGTAGGCGTACATCTCGTCCACGGCGACCGTCGTCTTGCCGGCGCTGGCGCGGCCCTGGACGATCTGACGACCTTCGAGGCCGTTGCTGTTCATCGAGATCTGCGCGCCGTAGGTCAGGCCATTGGCCAGCTTGCCGCTCACGATGACGTCGATGCCGGCATCGGTCGAGATGTCGAACTTGCTGAGGCGGGCGACGTTGGTCGTCGAGACCGTGCTGGTGCCGACGCCGGCCAGGTTTTCGGTGCCGCCGGAAACGTTCTGCGGCAGGCCGCTCGAGGTCACCGAGTTGCGGCTGCTCTGCTGCGTGTAGCCGTAGTAGGCCCGGAAGAAGCCACCGATACGAACGGTCGGCGCTTCCTGAGCGGAGGCCTGGGGCGCCATGACGGCGCTGCCCACGACCGCCGAGACGACTGCCGTCGTGCCCAGCAAAATCTTGCGCATGTTCAAACTCTCCTTACGGGCCGGCAGAGCCGGCTTTGTTCCCCTTGACCCTCCCCCCCCATCCCTGGGCGAGGCCGTGACCCCCCGGTTCCTGCGCTCCGGACATAGCCGATGCGCGACAACCAATGATCACTCGGGTCCGCGGCGGACTATGCGTTGGCGCGTTACGGGCGGGCAACCGGCATCATCGCCGGAGCGCGACTTCCCTGAGACACTGTGGCGGATGCGCCACAGACGGCTGCCACGCCCCGATCGCGGCCCATCCGGCCGCCCGTCCCGGCGGCAGCCGCCGCATCCGGAGCGCCGTCATCCCGCCCAGCGCCACCGCCGGCCGGCCCGCGGCACGGGCCAGGTCGCCCCAGCGAATCGGGCCGAGCGCCGGCGCGCCGGGATGGCTCGCGGTCGGGAAGGCCGGTGAGACCAGCACCGCATCAGCATTCAGCCGCTGCGACCGCGCCACGCCGGCGCGGCCGTGCACCGCGACGGAGAGTAACCTTCCCCGCCGATTCAGGAGAAAAGGCAACAGGTTGCGGCAGGACATCCGGTCCGGGACGTGCAGGCCGGCGCCGAGAAGCAGCGCCGCCCGCCCGTCCCCCCCGACCATCAGGACGAGGCCGCGCGCCCGGGCGATCCGCGCCACGCGGCGCGCCACCTCCGGCGCCGCGCCCCGCAGCAGGACCGCCGAGCCGCGCGGCAGCCGGCCGAGCAGCGGCGTCGGGTCCGGCAGCCGCACGGGGTCGCTCAGGAGCCACTGACGCGGCACCGGGGCTTTCCCCACCCTGGCGCCGCGCGTCCCTCTCCGTATTCTATGGTGCATGCCCGACGACATCTCCCAGAGCCTCGCCCGAATCCACGCGCGAATCGAGGCCGCCGCCCGCAGGGCCGGCCGCAACCCCGCGGAAGTCACGCTGGTCGCCGTGTCCAAGACACACCCCGCCGAGGCGGTGATCGCCGCGCTCCAGGCCGGCCAGGCGGTCTTCGGCGAGAACCGGGTCCAGGAGGCAGCCCAAAAATTCCCGGCGTTGCGCGAAGGCCACCCGGAGCTGCGGCTCCACATCATCGGCGGGCTGCAGACCAACAAGGCGCGCGACGCCGTGCGGCTGGCCGACGTCATCGAGAGCCTGGACCGCCCGAAGCTCGCCCAGGCCATCGCCGAGGCCATGGCGAAGGAGAACCGGCGGCCGGAGCTGATGATCCAGGTGAACATCGGCGACGAGCCGCAGAAATCCGGCGTGCCGCGCGCCGAGGCGGCCGGCTTCATCCGCGCCTGCCGTGAGGAATGGGGCCTGCCGGTGACCGGCCTCATGTGCATCCCGCCGGCCGAGGGCGATCCGCGCCCGCACTTCGCGGCCCTGGCGGCGATGGCGAAGGAGCATGGGCTGAAAAAACTCTCCATGGGCATGAGCGGCGATTTCGAGACCGCGATCGAGGAGGGCGCCACCCTGGTCCGGGTGGGGTCGGCGATCTTCGGCGCCCGGGCCTATCCCGCCGGAGCCTGATCCGCCCGCCGCGTCGCCTGGTTGGGCGGCCGAGTTGCCTCGGCCAGCGCCGCCGCCGTCCGGGCCGGCGAGGCCAGCTCCACCCATCGGCGATAGGCCCCCGCCACGTCCTGCGGGGCGACCGCCAGCCCAGGGGAAGGAGCGGAGGGCAGCGGGTCCGGCTCGCCCTTGAGCGCGGCCCGCAGCCGGGCGCCGGGCATGGTCATCTCGATCGCCGAGGCGACGCCGGCCAGCGCCATGCCCAGCGGTCCGCCCAGGATCCCGGCCCCCAGCACGCGCATCACCGGGTGGATGTCCTCGCCCGTCACCGCCCGGTAGGCGATGCCCACCCCCGGCAGATGATGCAGCGGGTTCAGCCCCCGCAGCACCTCGTCGAAGGTGATCTCGCCCGGGATGGGGATGGCCTCGTCCGGCCCCAGCGCCGGCCCGCCATCCGTGGGCTCGGGCACGTCGAGCCGGCCGGGCGGGCGGAAGGCGAGGCGGATGGGGTCGGCCAGCATGGCATGCTCCTGGGACGGATCGGCCCGGCAGGGCAGCAACCCCCATGCCAGCCCCGGGGCCACCTTGCGTAGCTGGGCAAACCGGACCACATCAGCCCGGATTGAAGGGCACCGAGACATGTTCATCGAGACCGAGAGCACTCCCAATCCCGCCACCCTGAAGTTCCTGCCTGGCCGGAGCGTCATGGGCGAGGCCGGCACGGCCGATTTCGTCGCCGGCGACGACGCGGACCGCGCGCCCATGGCCGGGCGCCTCCTCGCGCTCGACGGCGTGGCGCGCGTCTTCCTGGGCGCCGACTTCATCACCGTCACCAAGTCGGACGCCACCGACTGGCAGGCGCTGCGCCCGCAGGTGCTCGGCGCCGTGATGGAGCATTTTCTGTCCGGCCAGCCCGTCATCGAGGGGATCGGCGCCGACGAGGCCGAGGACTTCGACCCGGCCGACGCCGAGATCGTCGACCAGATCAAGGAACTGCTGGACCAGCGCGTCCGCCCGGCCGTGGCCGGCGACGGCGGCGACATCGTCTTCCGCGGCTATCGCGACGGCATGGTGAAGCTGAAGATGCAGGGCGCCTGCAGCGGCTGCCCCTCCTCGCGCGCCACGCTGAAGCACGGCGTCGAGAACATGCTGCGCCACTACATCCCCGAGGTTGTGGCGGTGGAGCAGGTCGAGGGCTGAGGCCGGAAGCCTCCCGGATCCGGCCGCGAGGCGGCCGGATCCGCCCAACTGACCTTTCCACCGGCGCGCCGGCGGGGCGCGGCGAAGCCAAGCCGCCGAAGGCGGCGCCCGGCGTCTGAGGGCATAAATATCAGCGCCATGAATGATCTTCATGGCGCCGGACGGGATGGCGGGCACGGGCGGGCGCCGGCATAGTCGGGGCATCAACCCGATCGGAGCCTCCCCGATGACCAAGCTCGACGACACCGCCCTCGACGCGCTGTTCCGCACCGCGCGCACCCAGAACAAGTGGACCGACGCCCCCGTCACCGACGAGGAGCTGCGCGAGCTCTACGACCTGCTGAAATTCGGCCCGACCAGCGCCAACGCCTCGCCGGCGCGCTTCGTCTTCGTGCGCTCGCCCGAGGCCAAGGCCAAGCTGAAGCAGGCGCTCTCCTCCGGCAACACCGAGAAGACGATGACGGCCCCGGTCACGGTCATCGTCGCCCATGATCCGAAGTTCTACGATCACCTGCCGCGGCTCTTCCCGCATGCCGATGCCAAGAGCTGGTTCGCCGGCAACTGGTCGCTGGCCGACACGACGGCCTTCCGCAACGGCACGCTGCAGGGCGCCTATCTGATCCTGGCGGCGCGCGCGCTCGGCCTCGACACCGGCCCGATGAGCGGCTTCGACAACGCCAAGGTGGACGAGCTCTTCTTCGCCGATTCGGGCTTCAAGACGAACTTCCTCATCAACCTCGGCCATGGCGACCCGGCCGGCGTCATGGAGCGCCTGCCGCGCTTCGGCTTCGACGAGGTCGCGACGATCGTCTGAACGCCCCCGGCTGAAATGCCAAGGCGCCGGCCGCTCCCGCGGCCGGCGCCTGATACCTGCCTGAAAACGCGATCTACCGCCGGGCTTCGCCCAGCCAATCCTCGGCAAAGCGGGGCTCTGCGCCGGCTGCGCCCTGGGCCCGCAGCCGCGCGGCGAGGCGTGCCTCGCGCTGCAGCCTCGCGACGCGATCCCGCTCTGCCTGCTTGCGGCCGCGGTCCTGCCAGACGAAGACGAGCGGAATGCAGGCCAGCGCGATCATGAACACACCCAGCATATGCGGTGCGAGTTCTTCCAGATCGAGCAGCATGACTCCGAAACTCCTTGCCGGACGCGGCGCCGTTCGAAATTCCGGGCGTGAAACGCCGTGGGGCCTAGTCGTCCTGCTGCCTCTTCTAGAGACCCTTTCCTGAACATGGACTGAGCACATGGTTCAGCCTTCGTTCAGCCCCGGCGCGCGAATCGACGCCCATGCGCCGCCGCCTCCTGCCATCCCTGCTCGCCCTGCCGCCTGTCTTCCACGGGCGCGTCGCCAGCGGCGAGCGGCGGGACCACGAGCGGGCCCGCGCCGCGCTGGAGGCGGGACAGATCCGTCCCCTTTCCGAAATCCTCTCCGGGGTGGAGCGCCAGTTCCATGGCCGCGTCATCGAGGCGGAGCTGGAGACGGAGGACGGTCAGTGGCGCTACGAGATCAAGATCCTGCCGCCCAATGGCGAGGTCTTCACGGTCGAGCTGGATGCCTCGACCGGCGCCGTGATCCGGTCGGGCCGCCGCGGCCCGCCCACCTGAACCCAGCCACGAAACGCAGCGCGCCGGCCACTCGCGTGGCCCTGTCTCTTCTCCACCCCTCCCAGCCCACAAGAAAATACTCATGATTTGGGG